>NZ_JBJQKD010000014.1:0-135286 GCF_046487065.1 Escherichia sp. WS2035 | reverse complement strand
AAATATTTGTTTTTTTCTCCATCACCAGTAAATACAAGATGGGTTCCTTTACTCCAACTTTTTAATAATCTTTCAGGCGCTGGTCTATATGTATCCCAATAATCAATGCCATCACCAATTAAAGACACTCCAGGAGGCACATCTATGTTCTTAGAAATCATCCATTTACCTGCAGGTATTCTAACGACACTTGCACCAGAATTTATCGCATTAATTAACCATTCAGACGCATCAACTTCAAAATTTAATGCAGCATATCTTTGCTCAAACGGAACAAAATCAAGAGCGTTAACGTTATCCCGCATCTTATCCTGGAACGTTCGGTATACTGCTCCAGAACCATACTGAATAAACCAACCAAAACCACCAACAACTCCGGCGATTGCAGCATCAACATAATTGCGCATTGATCGATTATTTACAGCATCCTGCTCAAGTGATGGATCTGCAAGGTTAGAAATTTTGTTTTGCTTTGCATCGTAATATTTTGCAAGCAAAGATGGTTTCATCAATGCACGTCTGAACCATCCAAAACATTGCTGGATCAGCATCGTCAGATAGTCAAAGGCATCTTCATGCACCTCGGGGAAAAATTTTCCCTGATTACGAAGATCAGTCTCCTGCACCACATCAAGCACACGATCTATCGTAATTCGCCATCCAGCAGCAAGCGGCGACGGAAGAACAACAGAACCGCCACTATAAGTGCCCGCCCCTGTTACCGTATAACCGGTATCCAGAACCAATTCTGTTACGTTCCCGTTCAGGTCAGACACCTGAACAACCAGGTCGGATTTTTTGAAAATACGGAAGGTATACGGAAATGATGTCGTAGCTCCGTTACCTGTGTATTCGTTGTGGTCAACTTCGGTTGAGACCGTCATGTTAAATCTCCAGATAGTCGCAGCACCCGTTGCGCCGCATATCTGGTTATTCTATTACCTGAAAAACCACATATGGATAGAAAGACTGTAAATACGAATAGATATTACCTTTCAGGTAATTTGCAAAACGTGCTGGATAGCAAACAAATTATTTGCTACTGTATAAATATACAGTTATTGCATGGAGAAGATAAGATGCAGCAGTATCACTATCCACTGGAAGACGGATTTACCGAAAGGATTCACACGCCGGGAGGCGTCAGGTCACTGGTGGAGGGATCGCACTTGATGAAATTACTCCGGGATCTCGATAAGGATGGATTTAATGTCGATGGCCCACTTGCCGAACTGACTGCACTGATTAACTACGTCACCAGCTCACAGATGTCTATGCAGGATCTGCAAACACATCTCGACTATTGTGCCGAACAATTACGAAAGCAAACCAGATAAGGTTTGCAATTACCAAGTGGAGTGCTTATATTTACCTTTGCGGTAAATTTACATCGCACTCCTCTTGTGCCATAGTAATCGGGCACTGGCAAAATCCAGTGCCGGGATTGGTCTCCCGGATTACTACAGAGGCACATATGCCGCATAAGCGGTTTTTTTATGTGTAAAGCGCACCTATTCTATGGTGGGCTGTGTGGGGGCACCGAAAGGTGCGCCGGGTTCCTTTGTAGCCGGTAAGACCAACTCTGCACAGTTCACCACCATCTGATTGGTCTCAGCGGTGGTGATTAACCTAACTACAAAGGTGATCGCCATGAATACCAAACCTTCCATCTTTTCCTTTGAGTCATCCTGCCAGATCCGTATGTTCATGATTGACGGAGAACCTTGGTTTGTCACCAAAGATGTGTGCAATGCTTTGAATATTGATGTTACACAAGCGAGAAAACTTGATAAAAAAGGCTGGAACAAAAAGGGGCTGTATTCAATACAGACCCCTGGTGGAATACAAGAACTATCCATCGTTTCAGAATCAGGTCTCTACATCCTTATTCTGCGTTGCAAAGAGGCAATGACAGAGGGAACGAGAGCATTCAGATTTCTTGAATGGGTTACAGGTGAGGTTCTTCCTCAGATCCGCCGCACCGGAAGTTACATTAAAAACTCGCTCCCGCAGGAAGAACGCATAAAGATGGTTGCCGACCAGGTAGCCAACGCCACGGCGTCAGCAGTAATGCAGGCGATGAAGATAGAGAACAAAACCTACAGTGCCCCGCTGAAGCCCGGCTACCGCAGCCTGATTCACTCGCCGTCTGGTGTTCTCTGCCTGACGGAGAACTCACTGCTGATGAATCTGCTGAACCAGTTACAGGAAGACGGGCACGACGTATCGGGCGCGGCGGCGGAGCTGACCACCATGTTCTCCTACATCGTCGGTGTGAGTAAATGCCTGCGTGATATCCAGACGCACGCGGAGTACATCAACGACAAGGCTGGGTTCTTCTGACGGGCGGCGGCACATGGATGTGCCTTTAAAATAATCATTGGCGATGTGATGTAGATTCGCGTAATATTACCTTAAAGGTAAACCATGTGTTTACATGAGGAGGAGATATGGGATTTTGGTTCGCTCGTACAAAAACGAGGGATAATGCACCCAGCCCTCAGGCAAAAAATGCAGAAGTTCCGGCGTCAGCGCAGGTTAACAAGCGTGGTGGAGTATATATCTCATCACAGCAAATTTCTGAGCTTCCTGAGGTTAAGGAGATGCGTCGTCTCGCTGCTGCAATTGTTAAACAGGATCTTGCCACTGTAAGGAAGTAGTGTTGCTAGCTCTTCTAATTATCCCAATCCTGGTTAGCGGTTATATTATGATAACCGCTAACCAGTATCATTATTTCCGTTTATACCGACACGAAGGCCAGCTTCTTTATATGAAAGTAGCGGCACTAGGTACATATTGCCTTGTTGCATCAGTAATAATTGCAGCCGCTATAAAATATAAATGGCCTGATTTTCACCTAGTTCACGATATGGTGGAAACTTTTAATGTAACATCAAAACCAGAAACAGATAGAATTTACATGTGGCTGCTTCTTCTCTCAGCCACATCCATTTGCTTCTCTTTGTGTTATGTGTCTGTTGTGTGGGTGAAAGATTTTCTTCTTGGTTGTTTTTATAAACGTGATATTTACGAGCAAAAAACAGAGGCAATGAAGGCCAGAGTACTGCGAAAAACTTACTCGCAAGGTTCTTTAGACTTACTATTGCTTGATGCTATTGAATCGGATCCTAAACGACCAATGCTGATTACTTTATCATCAAACAAAGTGTATGTTGGAATAATAAATGGTTCTGGTGAACCAACGGAAAATCAGGGTCCGCATCAGCACATATCTTTTGTTCCTTTAATGTCAGGATACAGGAACAAAGAAAACTTATCTGTCACATTCACTAATGCTTATCCAGGAGAAATACAGGTCAAGCGGACTGCAGCAATAAGAGGAATTAGCAGAAAGAAAGTGCCAGGACTTGAGATCATGGTGTCTATTGACGAAATAAGTTATATATCATGGTTTGATTTTGAAGTATATAAAGCAACAAATAACAAAGTAGAATCCAGGGGGCACGTTATTCGTGTTACCAAAAATGGAAGAAATATATATCAAAGAAATAGCAAAAAAGAATAGCCCGCGCTGCGGGCTTTTTTGTGTCTGCGGATTCCCGCCCGGGCGGCGGTGGCATTCGTTAAAAACAAGGCCGCGAAAGCGGCCTGTGACATGTCACGCTACTTGCGAAATCTTTCTTTACCCTTCCAGCCAGTAGATGTTAGTTCAGGATGAATGGTTCCCAATATAAAGCCAACCATAGCGGAGCGAGGATCTTCTATTTTATCCGTTAATTCTTCGGCATAACTCACAGGCAACCAAGCAACAAGATCACCAATCCTCAGCTTTGGTCCTTTGCTGTAAGATGAATCGGCAATAACAAAAAATCCACCATCAGCTGAGCACACCTTCAGCATTGCCCTTTGTCTTCCAGAATCTAGCAAAACTGGCTGTTCCCCACTTGGACCAGGTATGATGATGGCTGGCATTGGTTTATTGGCTGAAAGGCTTGTGTCAAGATACTTACACGCATACTCAAAAGCTGAAAAGTTATCCTTAAAGATAAGAGGTTGAATTTTATTGCTAACCTCCTTACCACCGATTAATCTGTTGATCATCTTCTTGAACATAAAGGTCACCTAATGATTAAGCCGATGCACGCTATTACAGCTACCGTTTTGTTTATCCTACCAATTTTTTCGTTTGCAAACGACATATGTTTTAAGAATTTAATAAATGAGGATATGTGTGCACATGCAAACAAAATTGCATCAGAAGCAGGAAAGTCACTTCCCATAAAATTGAATGATAATATGTCTATTGTTTCAATAAATGCAATACTAAACAAACTTTTAGTTGTAGCGCATCTTAATTACAACAACAGCTATTTATCAAAAGTTTATAACGGTGATGTAACCTTAGAAAATAAATTAAAGAGTGTAATGCGAAATTATTCAAAATCGAGCATTTGCTCCAACAGGCAAATGAAAGCATTTATTCACCTTGGCGGAGAGATTGAATATAGGTATGTATTTAGTGATGGCAATATATTTGATACATACGCCATCACTAATTGTGAATAGCTATTTCATCTGCTCTTCAACTTTATTTAGTAACGGTGATATCGCCCACAGGTTCTGAAAAGGTAGCATTTTACGGACCGCGTGGGTTTGCTGGCTGTCAAATTCTCCGTTAAGTACACCATTCGCAACCGTCGCGGCATCACCGCCAAGATCAAAGGTAGGACCAAGTAAAGCACCAATAGCATTACGACTCTGAAACCTTGATACCGGAGGCGCACCAAACATCGCGCCAAGACCAAACCTACCGCCGCTTATGTTCTCAACGGTATTCAGCGGCTCAGAGAGCCAGCCAAGCATTCCGCCCCGGTCGATCCCCTCTTTCACAAGGTTATTCCAGCTGTAGTCGATATCGCGACCGCTTAACTTCTGTTTCATCATATAGACCATTGAGCCAAGCGCAATCGTGCCAAGCGCACCAAGATAGAATGCAGCATCGCCCTGCTGGATACCAGATACTAGCACCCTGTTATGCTGTGCGAAGATAAACGTTTTGAACTGCGTGATCATCTTCCAGCCTTCTTTACTAAAAAACAGCGGTGTATCACCTACGCCAGGCGTTACAATCACTGAGTCTACATCTTTCAGCACTGCAGACTGGAAAATCTCTCTAGCGAAACGGTCATCCCACAGATGACTATGCCCGGTTAACAGCCCGTCCATATCCTCTCCGTGCTTCCCGAATTGCTCCCCGATTCGGCGCAGAACATCTTCATTGATGCCGACCTGTGCCATCTTCCGCATTTCACTTTTGGAGAGCGTGCCACCAGCAGAAACTTGGCGAGCCGCGTCAAGTATCCTCGACTGCACTATCATCCCGGACCATGATTTAAGTGCGCTGTTCCACTGATTCATCAGCGTCCAGTTACCGAATTTCTGCGTCATCCAGTTCAGACCTCGCTCAGCGGCGCTTCTCCGGCTATAGGGGTCAGTAAGATCCGCTATAGCCTTTGTACGCGTAGACAGGACATAATCAAGCCCAACGGCCATTTCTCGCAAATCCCTGGTTGCAATTTTCACTGAGTCCATATTTTTAAGCATGCTTACCATTGGTCCGAGAGATTTTCTCAGGCCATGCTGCATCATCGGTCGCATCAGATCAGTTGCAGCGGAGACAGTCATTCCACCAAGCAAACGGAGGAAGTTAATATTCCTAGCAACTCGCCCGGCACGAACAAAGAAACTGCGTGGATCTTGAGGTGCACCGTAAGTACCAAGCAGTCGATCACGCATAGCCGTAATATCCCTAATATCAGCCTCCCGTTGCTTCTCAAGAACTGCACGTCGTTTAGGTGTTTTAGCCTCTTTTATTAGCCGGGTATATTCCTCACTAACCTGACGGATTTGCTCCCCCATATCTTTACGGCCAAACTGCGCAGTCAGCTCAATTTCTGGTGCCACCTGCCGGAGATAACTTTCCATGATGTAGTTAACATCTGATTCAAGAAAATCTTCTATACGCTCATCAGGAATAAGCAGCGTTCTGCTTTTAGTGAAACCAGCCCGACCAACGAGTCTCTCTGGGATAATATCGGCTGGTACAAGCCCGGAAGGTGCGCCTATTATTTTATTCACGATCTCGTCAGCAGCGTCCTCTGCTTCCTCTCGGGATAGAGGCTCCATCTGCTTCAGTGCTCGTTCGCGGCTTGCATTCAGCCTTGTGGTTGAATTTGCCCGTTTTTGCAGTCGGCGAAGCTCAGAACGATATTTCCGTGGATTATCCAGCAACTCCATATGGCGCTGATAGACAGGAAGCTCACTCTTTGCCTGCGCTATATCATCAAGGCGTGTTTTAAGGTCAGAGCTTTCTTTCATCATTCTTGCCTGAAGTTTTTCTGATGAAGTCTCGGCCAACTCTTTTTCTATTCTTGTAAGACGCGCCTGTGTGTCAGTCTCCTGAGATATAAGCTTATTTCGTTTATCCAGTTCTTCCATGAGTAGAATTTTTTTACCAGACCATTTCTCCGCTTCAGCGATTTCACTAGCGAGAGCATCAGCGCGCGGTGCCGATTCCTCTGCAGTTTTTAGCAATGAATTTATCCTTTCAATTCGCTGACCTGCTTTGTCAGCACCTTTGGCACTAATCCCTTGTATCCAGTTGGCAATTCGCCCTCTGAATTCAGTGCGGTCGGAAAGTATCTTATCGAACTTATAAATGCGGGGAAGATAACTTTTCGCCGTCACGACATCGATATCCTCAGGAAGGATCCCCAGTTCCTGCATACGGGCTTTTGTGGTCTCGAAAATGGGGCGGATTCTGGCGGCTGCTTGTGAAACCTCAGGAATATCACTCTGATCACCACGGCGCATAGCCATGCCAACAGCTTCATTGAAATCAATAAAGTTCATCCTCTTCACGCCGCGGGCGCTAACAGATTTGCTGTACTGCTGGTAAGCATCACGAGTGGCTTCCATCTGCTTATAAAGCATGGCGTCGTATTGCTTAATCTTAGTCTCGACTGCCGTAAACGTAGCCAACCCCTCATCATTTTTGGCGAAGAAATAGTTATTTTCGGCAAGCTGCTGGTTAATCTGACGGGAGACAAGAGATGGTGATTGAGCCAAGCGGCCAGCAGGAGTGACACTCAACGTTTTGTTAGCAAGTCCAAGTCCAGCGAGCTGTTCCTGATCGAGTGTGGTATTGAAAACCTGAGCTGCACCAATGCTTTGAGGAGAATCCATACCTCGCAAATGATTACCTACTGAGTTAACCACTGCCTCGCGCGCGCTAGGTCCAGCAAGTAGCTGTGCACCAGCACCAAGGATCCCACCAACGAGAGCATCAACAACAACGTTCGATACGCTCTCCATCGGTGAGCGAGCTTCCTGAGTGGCCTGTAATGCGGCTTCTGATACTCCCCCACCAGCAGCATTCGCCAGGGCAAAACGCCCTGCCGTCTCAGCAATACTTCCTCCACGCGCTACCGCCCCTACAGGGATAAACATTGCAGCCACATTAACCGGGTCTATCATTCCCATTGCTAAGCTTGAAATAGTACCAGCACCACCCATTTCAGATAGATATTCTCTATCTGTTCTTTGCTTATCGATTCGATGTTTAATTGCCATTGTTTCTTCATGCGAACCGGAGTTGATAAACGAATCTGCAAAATCTTCATAGCCTTTAATATCTGCTGCATCGTTATCAAATGGGTTATATCCTTCAACCCTGTCAAACTGACTGAAAGGAGCACTGGCAATAAAGCTACCCAGCGTGTTATCTATACGAAATGCTGCTTGTCTAGACCTTTGAACGCGTTGATCACTGGTAAATGGGTTCACAGCAGAAAGCAAAGAAGGTGTTTCCATATAGAAATTACTGTCATCAGGTGCTGCTATTTGCTGAATATCCTCGCCAAGCAACTCTTTAGGATCCTGTTCATATATCGGCATTATTTGCCCCCTGCGTATATATTGCTCGGAAGGTAATTGGCTGAACCATAACCGAATGGTTTGGTCAGATCTGGAGGAGTATATCCATCTTTATTGCTGAACTGCGGCAGCGGATTGCCTTCTCTCCGCACTCTAGCCTCATCAACACGTTGTTGCTGGAACTGAATGGTTTGCCTGTACATTGGAGATGTCAGCTGATCCGGCTTGAAACGAACAGGGAGACCATTTTCTCCAATATAATTTCTCGGTTCTATCGCTCCGTTTGCGTCAGGCTGTAAAACCATAACAGCATAACTCCTATCCCTTGCCGTAAGGCCATCAGAAACAAGTATTAAGTCCGTATCACTGCGAGGACCGCCAAAGGATTTTGATTTAAGCTCGCGTTTTTCCTGCTCCCACTGCCCCTGTATCCAGTTACCAGCACCATTATTTACTCCGTACAATGCCTCAGGTGCATACTTCATAACCTCTGCTTTGCCATTAACCGTAGAAACTCCCCAGGTGGTTCTGATCATGGCATTGGTCATTTTCTCAGCCTGTTCTGCATCGCCACCTGTCTGTACAAAGTTAGCATCGTAAATTGTCTGGTAATCTCGCTGATAGGCCGCATTTGATTTTCCTGGATCGGTAATATCCGGAGACCACGAACCAAAGGAAGTCAGACTGCTGGCGTTATTTTGTGCAGCAGTTGCCCTCGCCGCGACATATTTTTTGTCTCGCATGGCAGTGGAAAGCATCTGTTTCATTCGGTCATCCTGTTGGAACACCTGGCTGTAAGCCATATCAACAGCCTTATCCTCCGGCACGCCAGCGCGGGAATAATCGTAAACCTTGCCGTAAAATGCCATCGTACTTTTATCAAGTGTTGCCGCTGCCGCCGGATTATTATCGAATAACTGACCGTAGAATTTTGCCATCGGGACAACCAGCGCAGGATCTCTTGATGTTGCTCCACTGTTAAGCATTGTTTTAACCTGAGTTGGTATCATGCCGCTTTTAGTTGTGACGGTGACCAGTGTATTGATGCTCTGCGGATCAGATATGGAAAACGAAGGCGCGATATCCTGCGCGAAATAACGGTCTACCGCTGCCTGATTGTTTTTGTCGTTCGGGTCCAGCGGGAAGTTATTTTGCATTGAAGACACGAACCTGTTTCTTCCCTGCTGAATCTCCCACTCCCTATCCATCTCTTTAAATTTGGCCTGCATTTTCTCCCAGCGTTGCTGGTTAGCTGCAAATCCAGGAGCGTTTGGATCCTGTGGACGTAAACGTTCAAGAATGTCTTGTCGTCCTTCTGGAGTGAGGTCTTTAGCGGCACCAATGACACCTCCATATTGTATCTGCGCCTGCATATCCTTCCACTTCATAGCGCCAATGCGCGGACCATTGGCCCGGATAAAATCGTCCTCAGAAGGTAACTTCTCAGGTTTCAATCCTTCATCAAGGGCTGAATATGCATCTTTAACTACGGTGCTAAGCTGGTCCGCATACTGCTGGCGGTACTGATTTCTCAGCTCATTAGCCTGCCTCAATGCCTGTATTTGCATTTGAGGGCTCATAGCATCAAATGCCGCATTGCCCGTATAACGCTTAGGTGAATCAAGGTTAGTTAGACCAAGGGCTGCCGAGATACCAGTTTCAAGCTGTTCGGTGCTATAAGGCATACTGCCATTTTCGTGTTTAATAATCCCAGCACATAAAGCAGCTAGTGTCTTTGGGTTAGAGATATCAAGCTGATCATTCTCCCCAACACCAAGCTCACCACACAATTCCCTAATATAAGCATCAGTATTATTACCATCACTAGCCGGAGCATAGCGATTAACAATCTCGCTAACGGTGTCATAGCCTTGACGCTGGTAAGACAACATATTTTTACCCAACGCGCGGATTCCATGCTCAGGGGTAGCAAACGTTGCAAAACGTCCATCGCTACCGATCTGACCTTCCCACGGGTTAGATTTGCTCGCTTCAATATTACCAGGGTTATTATTACGTAAACCACGAGCATCCAATGAATTACCATGTGATATTGCACGACTCACACCATCAAGATCCCCTGGCTCTCCATTAACCTGAAGAAACTCGTTGTATTTTTGAGCGATATTTCCTATCCATGCTTGCTGCCCCATTTGTTCCTTGAGCTGAGTTTTCTGCTGAACACGCCACTCATCAGGAAGCCCATGCGCATCAGCGTATTGATCAATAGATTCAAATCGCTGCTTGGCTAAATCGACAAATGCTTGGTTATCGCTATATAGCCCCGCAGACTGAGTGACAGCCAATGCATTTCCTGACAAATACGTTTGATCTTGGAATTGCTGAAACTGCCCAACTTCATATCGACGTGCCTGATTGTAATAAGACTGCATAGACTGCTGGAGTTGAAAGGATAATTTATTCCTTTCCTCACTTTCAGGAATTGAGCCTAATAATGCCTGAGCCCTTTCCTGCATATTTTTCATAACAGCGTCACTCTGACCAAGAGCGTTTTTACCCTGTTTAGAAATCAGCCCACTTTCAGGGTTGTTAATCTGGTCATCTGCAAATTGGTTAAATTGCAGTAACGCCTCCTGGGCCATAGCAACATTCGCTTTCTGCCTGGCTTCACCATATGCCACCGCATACTGATCTGCGACATTCGCCAGCACCTGACCTGCTTGAGGAACATCGAAGATCTGAAAACCACCGGTTTGCACACCACGACTTTGCACCTGGCGTCCGGATGTAGTAGGAACAACAGGCATCAGTAACCTCCTATTTTGAATCGGGAGTCAGAATTCATAAAACCTGAGTTAGATAACATTGGCGTCCCACCACTAGATGTACTTCCTTTAGAGAACGGACTCCACGTCCCACCAAACATCTGGTACGCACCGTATGCCTTCAGAGGCGCAGTGAGCAATGTTGTTGCTGCTCCCACATTCCCCTGTTTACGGGCTGAACTGGCTTCTGCTTTATAGTTGGCAGCCTGAACCTGATAACCGTAAGCCTCGCGTTGCGCGTTATTCACCGTCGTCAGCGAATCAAGAGCGCCAAACTGGGCAGTGTCGCCAAATATATCCAGCGCGTTACCTGTAGATAAATCAGCGCCGGTAGCCCCCATTGTCGCCGCCTGTGTACCAAGCCGCTGTCGGGTCTCTCTGCGTCGTTGCTCAGCTTCAGCGTTACCTCTGTTTATTGCATCATTTGCCTGAGCTGTGGCTATATCTGCGTTCGCTTCTGCAACCTTCGAGGCATACTTTCCCTGTTGGTACTGGGTGTATGCCTGAATGCCACTCATGGCGAGCATTGCGCCACCAGCAATAACCGGATCGCACATTATTTTCTCTCCATGTGAAATCTGTGGAAATTAAGACCAAGAGCACCATAAGGCGCGGCTTCTTCAAGCCTGAATCCAAGCCAGTGCAGCCATGCTTTGGCAACATGGTTTCGCTCGTCGACGTAGTTTTCCAGGCGCGGATAAACTGCCAGCATCTGCTGCAATACAGGGCGGCAGTGGCGCAGAAATGTCTTCTGATATTTTTCAATACGGCTGGTTCCTACCAGCCATGGCGTACCATTGCCACCGATCATTGACGCCGGAGATACACCAAACATGGTTACCAGTTCTCCGTTCGCGAACCCTGACCAGGCCATAGTCGCAGTGCGAAGACCAACGCGCAGCGCATCTTCGGTAGTCATCAGCGATACCGCATACAGTTCGTCAATATCAGCCTGACGAACATCCGGCAAAATCATCTGAAGATGCTCTTCGGTAGCGGGAATAATTTGAACATCGATCATCAGAATCCCCCAACAGTAAGGCGAGGAATAACGGCAAGAACAGACAGCGGCAACGGGTCAAGCTGACGGATTCTTACACGTCCGTTTTTGCCCCAGTTACTGTCCAGTTTCACTTCTACTTTTCCGGTAGCGTCATCAACAGGATCATCGTAGAACTCGAATTCACGCTGTGGATATTCGTACCATTTACCGCCGGGCGTAGTCGCCCAGATGCCGCGACTGGCATTCACAACCAGAGTAACGGACGGGATCACCAGTTTTTTGTCCAGCAGCGTTTCCTGTCCGTTAATGTTGATATCCAGTGTTTCGAATTCAGCAGTTATTGGCAGGCCGATGTGCACTACAGCCCCCGGAGATTCCAGCGTGACGGCACCTCCGGAAACCACTTTCTGTGGTTCCACGTTCGCATCAGAGAGAATGTTTACGGCCTGGCCTTCAAGATGAGACAGGCCTCCAAATGTCCGGCGCGCCATCTGCCAGTTCGTGGTGGCCACACTCCTGAGGGATGGCGGGACGTTCCTGTTAGCACGAACCACTACAGCGGTATTGCTGGTTACAGAAATAATGTCGCAACGTAATTCTTTTGACACTTCATCGCCAGTATCAGGATCAGTTCCGGTATAAGGGAACTGTAGTTGCGCGCCGACATCACTACTGGTGAAGTACGCACCACCAGAAACACTGATTGTATATTCCGCACGGTAATCCCATTCACCAGAACCACCAGTGATGGTCATCGTTCTGTCAGACGTATTTCTTCCATCATAGCTAAGGCCAGAATCAACAAAGAAAGCATCTTCATCGCTGATAAATAAACGGCTGGACAGCCGCTCGATGTATCTCACTGTTTGCCCGTTAACGGTTCGGTTAACGACGAAATACACCGCATCTTCATTTCCTTCGCTGATACTGCATGTGCTTTCATATTTTCCGGTACTGGACTGTGGTGCCCATGCAAAAACCTGTTGATCACGCAAATAGGTCATCACCAGTAATTTACCGTCATCACGAATGCAGAAGGCGCTGGAGTAAGGGACAATAGAGAAGCACCAGTCAACGATGCTGTGCTTCTGAAAAAGATGATTAGCAAGGATGGTCAGGTCGTTCCCCTGATAGCCGTCAACATCGAATGAGTAGGCCAGATCACGGACAACACTGCCTTTCTCCTGGACGAACAGAGCAATATTCGCCACAGCAATTGGTGGGACGTTGCTTGAGCCATTTGATCCCTGAGAGCTGAATGCAAATGATGATGGGGTTAACACTTTGTTCTGGTCGCCGGTGATGACGTACTCACCTCCGGAAGTCAGCGCCACCAGAGAGCCAACATCAATCAGGTGACGGATCTCATTAACCTGACGCCCGGCATAGGTGTAGATAATTCTGTCGTCATCCTGCGTAGGATTGCTTTTGCCAAAATCCTTATAATCCCCGGTACGGCTGGCCCAGATAGTCTGAGGGAACGCAGTCGATGCGGCGAAGTAAAGACGTTGTTGATAATAAACAACAGTGCCAGGATAACCATTAACACTGTTCCAGGCATATTTAGCCCATTTATAGCTGGCATTATCCTCGCCAACGACCTGCGAAGGGATATAGGAAATCACCTCGGCAGTTGCAGTAGTTCCATTTGCAGCAGTGATACGGGCAATGCCAAAACCACTGTGCAGATATTCCCACTCAATGCCAGTATCATCATCACCGGATCCGCCCCAGCCATCCCATGATGTGCCTTCTGTATGCGAAGGGCGCAAAGTGCCTGTTTTGCCTGCTGTAACGGCGCGATAGTAGTTACTGTCTGCACGGCGAATATCGCCAATCGACGTACTCTTACTGGTTTCCCATACCGGCACTGAATCCACTGCAGGCTGTTCCAGATAGAACAATTTGCCTACCTGCTCCGCGCCAAAAATAGAGGCGCTTGCCGTTAACGTAATTGTCCCGGTGCTGGCGCTGGCATAAACCGTCACTGACTCGTCAATATTGATATCTTCAAATGGCCCGTTCTTCGTTACCACATCAACCAGTTGCCAGTTGTCATGCGCGTAGCGGCGCAACTCTTTCGGCGGGTATGCCGGGTGAACCAGCGTAAGCACGTCGGCGCTTTGCGTGAATTTAATTCGGAACAGATCGGCTTCAGTATATGGCGTGGCAATTTCATAAATAACATTGCTGCTGTTCAGCACCAACGCACCATCTTTGATAACGCGCATGTACTGGTGCCCGAACTCCAGAGCATAGGTCTGAACCGTCGAGAACTGGAACGGGATCAGGCGGCATTTCCGATTTGGGTATTTGGCGGCACCAACAAAACGCGTACCAGGTCGATTCTCAACGCCGCCATACTGCCGCACGATAAAGTTATCGCACTTGCGCAATGCCACCTGGTACTTCGCCATGTCGATACGACCGTACAACGACGGTCCAATCTCACCACCGGCAAAGCTGGGCTGGATCCAACTGATAGCCATCAGGACAACCTCGCAATGGTAAACTCGTCAACCGGTGGCTGTGGTTCCTGTGATTCATTCTGGCTATGCGAGCCAGCACTAAGAATCACGCGATTGTACATATTGAGGGCAAACGTACCGAGGTCTGCATTCCCAGTCAGCGCCATGTTAATAGCTGCCGCAAGACGCCAAGCCAACGCCTCCATAAAAATGGCATCAAACATGTTCACATCTGTAACGCGAGAGACATACTTGAGCCATGCCTGCGGCTGGTCTGTGTAGATCAATTTTCCTGTTCCGTTGGTGTCTGCACCAACTTCGTACTGAACACGCATTGCTGCTGTTGGATTGCGTACACCAGGAAGCATAATTTCAGTAATGCGCAGACAATCGGACGGGTACTGATACGCATATTCCCAGTCAGGCGGTGGATTGCTCGTATCTGCAAGCGCCACGCGTTTGGTAGCAAAGTTCCAGTCAAAATCAGAAAGCACAGCATCACGGCAGGCCTCAAAGTGCAGCGAACATTCCCCCGCTTCCTTGCTGGCTTCCGTCAGGCTGTTAATGCTGCGGCTGTTGCCAATATTGGACAGCGCACGATTACAGATCTCTACTACAGAGGCCATTACTCACCCCCATTGCCGTACAGAGTTTCAGCCGCTGATTTTTCTACATCCCCGGAAACAGGAGCGATCGCCATATCAGTGATCTGCAGATCGGCGCTGCGATTAACACCATCGTCAGTTTCTCTGGCAGACAGGCCTCGAATAACAGCCTTTGCAGTTATCATCACTTCTGTTCCGACGCCCTGAGGTTGCGCCTTCAGCTTATTCAATGTGTCGTTATTAAGAGTGATGCACAGCCCCCACGGGTATTCATCGCGAGTTCTGGTTTCTCCGCTCTCATCCTGGTAGCTGTCAGTGCCGGTTTTGAGGTTTACGAGTTCCATATACACTCCTGCAATAAAGGGGCCGAAGCCCCTTGTCGGATTCGCGAGGCTTACACGCCCAGTTCTTTACGCTTATCTGCGATCTTCTCGCGGAGCGTTTCGGCTTTGGCGTTATGGTGTGGCTTCTCGTTAAAGAGCAATTCGTACTCTTCACGGAGCTTATCCAGTTCACCATCATCTGACACATCGTTGATGATTTTGGTGCTGGTTGCTGCCATAGACACCTTTCCTGCTACCTTTGCTTTTGCCTGTCTGGCTGCATCGTTAACAGGTTCCAGTGCGCTACCAGGCTCACCTTCGTATTCGATTTCTGCCCCCTCCGGCCACAGTGTGTTATGGATATGAGAGAGGCGCAGAACGCGGTATCTTGGTTTCTCACCTGACATCGATATCACCTTAACCAGTTACTTTTGAGCGGATCGGATACGGCGTATTGGCATCAACATCAAGACTGATACCAGCAGTGAATTCGCCAGCCGTTAGTGGGCCAGTTGCGACGGAGTAGTTAACACGCAGATATCGCTGAACACCGGCAGGCACCTTTGCAGAAACAACTCGTTTACCTGCTGTCATGGCGGTCTTTGCCAGTGCGCCACTATCATAAATAGTGGTCCATGAGCTGTTATTCTCACTCGTCTGCAACTGGATGTTTACAGTTGCATCACCGCTTGCCGCGGCGGCTGTGTTAACCAGCGCCCAAAACTCAAGCGGGTAACCCACGCCGATATCACGACGTTTTCCGTCAATTGGACCGAGATCGATTACGTCAGTAGAAGCCGCGGTATTCGTAACCGCCTGAGCTTCGGAGAACATCAACAGTTTGTCGGTGATCATCTTCTTTCTCCATTAGTGGGTCTGTTACGATCCACAGGTTAATAACAGGCGTTACACCACGCGGGCTTCTGTTTCCAGAAGCGCATCAGTTTCACGGATTGGTACACCACGGAATGAAGTCCACCACTCGCCTTCTGTCTCTTTTACGCTGATCGCCAGAGATGTTTTCTCCAGAGATTGCAGATCAAGAGCCTGGCCTACAGTGCGGTTCATGTAGAACACCGGGCGACCCATGCCACGATTTGGAATGCGATGCAGTGCTTTAACCATCAACTTCGCAATATTTGCGGCAGAGGAAGGTTCTGAAAGATTGCTGACATCGATGTTTGCAATGCGAACAACATAACGCCAGTCACGCAGAGCAAGTCCGTTGTCCCATTTGTAATGGGTACGGTAGCCTTCGTACTTGCCGCCATTCGCATCTTCCAGTGTCACCTGGCCTTTATCTTCCATCTGGATGCCAGCCTTCTGCCCTTTCGGGAAGATGCCATGCACGGTGTTTTCGCCCCACACCACTAACCAGATTGAGGTGTTATCTGTACCCGTGCCACCAGCATCAATGATGTTCTGAGCATTACCCGCAGACAGGCTGGAATAGCGGGAGGACAGTCCCATAAACTGCTGAGGGTTAACGCTGGAATCACCATAAAACAACGTCTGCGCCATCTGCTGATTCATCGCTTCAATAAATGCGCGGTCTTCAGACAGGCGGAATTCGGCGGTATTACCGTTCAGATCAGCCAGTGACTTATCGACTTCAGCATAGGTTTCCAGCATTCCAACGGAATCGGTGACCTGCACTGTGGTTGATTTGCTTGGCTGTACGCCATAGTTCAGCAAACGCCAGGTGGCCGAAGGTAAACCAGAACGAATGGTGGTTCGGTGTCCGGTAGGAAGGTTCCCTTCGACAAAAGGCATATCCTGAAGGATCGGGTTAGTTTGACCGAGAAGCTCGATAATCTTATCGACTTTCCCGTTTGGATCGACGCGCTTACCCCAGTCAGCCAGCGTTAGCGCAGTTAAGCCTTTAACAGCCATTGTCATTTCCTCTCTTATTTGCCATAGAGCACTTCGGCCGCACTACGCTGGCCTTCATTACCACCGGTGACCATGCCATCTTCAGACATCGCCTTTCCGATTTTCACGAACGTTTTGACCAGATCAGGGTGATTACCCAGCCCGGTGGTGTTCAGATATTCTTTGAGCTCAGGTGTCCCGAACTGGTCAAGCGCACGCTGTGCGGCGCTAAGGTTAGAAATCAACTTGTCGCCACCGATTTCTTTGTCAGCTTTTACATCCGCAGCCCACTGCTCGGTTGTTTTCTGCCAGGCTTCTGCCTGGCGCTGCTGAACACCTGCCAGAATCTTCGGATAAGCATCAACCAGCTTTTGCGCTTGCTCGTTGGTCAGGTTAAGTCCTCGCGCCACAGGCTCGAATTCCTTCAACGCTTCTGTATCCAGCTCTACGCCTTCGGCAGCCTGAAACTCGTACTTCTCAGGCGCACCCTCTGGTTTATTGCCGTCCTTTTTTTCATCCTGCTTATCGTTTTCAGGCTTTTTGTCATCAGCAGGTTTATCGCCATCAGCAACAGGTTGTGGCTTATCACCTTCCTGTTGTGATGGATCACCAACTGGAGCATGGTTATCACCTGCAGGCACTGATGGTTCTGACGCAGCCGGAGCTGCTCCACCATCGACTGGTTGCTCATTGCAAAGACGGCGATACAGCAAACGCTCAAATAAATTCATGATCACTCCTGTTCACTGGCCTCTTTGGCCATCTTCAAATACTGTTCAGGGCAATGCGCCATAACGCGCTGAAACAGTTCCAGCGCCAGATTGCGTTGCCCCTCATTAAATGCCATTGCCATAGCGTCCATCGGTGAGATAGCGGAAAACACACGGCCTTTCTCCAGCACCGACCAGACAACGCGACGCCCCTGTTCACTGCTCATGACAAAGCGAATGTCATCAATTTCACGCTGCGCCATGTCACGTTGCTTACGGGCGTTTTCTTCTTTCAGTTGATCGTCTTCGTAATCTGTCATTGTGATTGCCCACCCTGACCACTAACTGCATTCGCCATAGCTGACAAAACACTCGGATCCGAAGTTTTAGCTTCGCTTAGCGTCTTGGCACCCTGTGCCGCCGCCATCCCCATCGCCATCATTTGTTGCTGCTGTTGCTGCTGTGCCCGTTGCTGGCGAGCCTGCTCAACCTGTTCCTGCGGAACAATGACGGTTGGAGACACTCCGGACATATCAGCGAATGCATCGATCGCCTGATCAACGTTGAGTTTGTCGAGAGCTTCTGGTTTCGCTTGCGCAAGTTGACCAATGAAGTTAACCGTGGACGCCAGACTGGACAGGCCGATAGACTTCTGCGCCTGAGCCATGACGGAAATGTATTCGACCTTCAGGGGCATACCTTCCATCGCGTCAGGCGGTGGCGGCAGCATGTTTTTACGCACCATCATCGAGAAAGCGCGGTCAATGAGAGGGTTAAGACATTCGTCGTTCAGACGCTCCAGAACCGGCCCCAACATCAGAAGTTTTTCTTCTTTCATTTCGATCACCGCTTCAACAGGCATCGAGCGGGTATTGATGTTCTGCAACATCATGAACAGATCGACAAAGTAGGCGCTGTTAATGATTTGACGAGTGTCCTGAATGTCTGCTACCAGATCTGCTGTACTGGGGTTAACCAGATAAGCAGGCCTGAAACCATCCTGACCAGTAATCTGATCGATATACGTGATGTCGCCAGGAAGAAGGGAGGCGCGCTGATTCTTGAGGGAAGTCGGAGCAACCATCGGCGGATTGGTGGCTTTATCAATCAACTGCGACTTGCGCTTCTGGAGAAGCTGCAATGCCTTAACAGGTCCAAGCGCCAGCATACCCGGGCATGATGATCCATAAACATCTTCGCCATTAACTTCCCAGCGCGGAGCCATAATTGGAAACTCATCAAATCCGGACTCACGCAACAACTTGTCGTTATCGCCACCAACCTCGTAATAAACCGATTTGAATGGCTTGTTCTTGCTATCCAGCTTCGATGTATCGCGGTCAATGTTCGGGTAAACCGAATGCATCACGTCAATCCACTTCTCGTAGGTGCCGCTTTCCCACATGCTTTTTACGGATTCGCTGACGTTATTTAGCCCGAACTCCTGAACAAGCTGACGAACAGTCATAGAGAACTTGCGAAAACAGGTGTCCACACTGCCACGAGGTGAGTTAGCCAGGTAGTAACTGCCTATCGGGAATGGCATTGTGCGAATGATGTCCTCGTCATCCTCCAGCACCGCCATTGCACCAGTGCTGTATGTGCCGAGGCTTCCGTATAACTGCGGAAGAGACTGGTAGAGATTCGACTTATTGAACATATCGTTCATGCGGTTCTGCACCGCCTCAAGCCACAACTTAACAGGGCCATAATCCATCATTTCAGGATCTGGCGTAGCCAGGCGAAACCACGGACGCGCGGGGCTTGTGATGCCTGACATCATGCCGCTGGCGAGAGTGCGCGCCGCCATAGTCCCGGTCGAATCAATAATGCGTGTATTGCGTCGATCGTTACGGTTGACCTCAGAAGTCAGAAAGCGGGAACCACGCGGGTTGATGTAATCACTCAACTCGCGCCAGTGCGGCTCGAACGACTGACGCTCGCTTTCAAGTTGTGCGAACTGTTTGTTCAATCGCTCTTTAGTTGTTTCCGCCATTTCAATGACTCCGGTTACTGACCAAGCAGCGTTTTACCGCTGGTATTAGCGGTTGATGTGTCGCCCTGAGAACCGGTAAGCAGCGTAGAACTACGACCAGCAGCAGCGCGACGGCGACGAGTTTCTTCGTCTCGGGCATCAACAACGGCGGAATCCTGCTCCTGTGGTGCTGCCTGAACTTCTGGTGTTGCAGGCACTGATGGTGAGCTACCCATGCACATATCAATGACTCCGTACGCAATTAAATTATTACCAATTTAACCACATATGATTTATCTATCGTAGGCAGTTGACATTTAACGCGCGAATTATTACCCTTCAGGTAACAAAAAAGTTCATTCCGGTTACTAACCTGACTGGCTTGTCGTTAAATTGAACAGGTGGAGTGAGCTTTTATTTTGAGCAGTACGGCGTATGGCACATGCGACGATAGCGGTCTGGATACGTTTAAGGGGCACCCTACCTTGCTCGGGCAAACGAACCAGGTAGCCGGAATGTGCAAGTCGAGCGGTTTTATTCCGCGCACGGGGATTCACCATCCCGGCGATTCGGTGTGACGCCTCGGAAGAGACGAGGGTACAACGATGAGAGCATTTATGGAGCCGCGACAAAGTGTGGCGCCTTAACAGGCTAAGTGCTCTCAGCGTTGTGGCATTAGCTCAGTTGGACAGAGCAACCGCCTTCTAAGCGGTTGGTCGCAGGTTCGAATCCTGCATGCCACACCAGAATCACGCCTAAGGACCGTGATGCCAGAAGTTCCAGGGGCTTGGCGGTGATGGTTTCCCTTGAAGGACTATCACCGCCCTTTTTACAGCAGGACGCCATTGCGATGACTTCATGCTGTAAACCCGTACAGCCACGGAAGGCATAACTCATTGCTTCCAGTTCGCCCGGTTCGCCGGGCATTTTTTTAAGGTGAGATTATGAACGACCAGCAAATCGAAAAAGAAATCGTTGAGAAAGGCAAAACCGCTCCGCGAGTTACGCCTCAATATATCGAAAGCATCATTCTTGAAGAGCATTTCTTTACTGCTTATGACGGCATTCGTGCTGCCAATATGGGCGTTGGCGATTCATGGACAGCGCATAAATCTACAGACCTCCTGACTTTCTGCGTATTGGTACTGAAGAATGGCTTCACCGTCACCGGAGAGAGTGCCTGTGCAAGTCCGGAAAATTTTGATGCAGAAATTGGTCGGAAGATTGCCCGGCAGAATGCTGTAAACAAAATCTGGATGCTCGAAGGTTACTTGCTGAAGCAGAAGTTAAGCGAGCAATAACACCGTGACATGTCACAAACAGCCAGCCGATGAGCTGGCTTTGTTTTATCCTCACCAGAGGATATCAACGACATTATCCCCACCAGCGGATTAAGCATAGGGATCGTAATCTGTGATGGCCTTGCCTTGCTGGTTCTGCTGACCGGGAATTCGCAGACGCTTCGACACAGGGAACGCAAACGTCAGCAGTAGCGCATCGCCTTTACCAGGAGAACGCCCAAGCCGCTCTTTGATATCTTCCTTCGGTTCGATAACGATTTTACCGTCCACTCGAACTTTGTACTCTGCCGCCGACAGGTCGTCCGCTGTTTCATGGTCATCCAGCATGCCGCCAAGCCTCAGCCATGTCTTGCATGAGTTGAACATCTCCCCACGCTTGTTGAGCATCTGCGGGTCAGTAGACGCGCCACCGAACGGAACAAGTTGCCATGTACGACCCCAGCCGTCACCGATTGACTTCAAACCGGTTCCGTAACCAAAGTCGATGAACACCGCGTCAGCCTGATACTGGTCTTCAAAGTCAGCGATACGCTTCGCCATAATCAGATCGTCGGTAGTCTTGTTTCCAGTCCACAGCACCTTACTGTGTAGCCCCTGCCGCAGGTATATCACAGCGTCATCAACGCCGGAGTATGCCGGGTCAACGCCGATTATCACCGGAGCATGTGCAACCTGCGCAGCGGTTACCACCCGTTTTATTGCCTCGTCAGTAAGACCGGTAGGGATAAACTGCAATTCAGATGCATCAGGGAATATGCCACGCACACGGATTTTAACGAAGTCGCTGTCTTCCCCGTAGTCATCAACCCATTTCTGCAACTGCTGTTTGTTGGTACCTTCCACCGTCCGACTGTCAATCTGCGCAGTTTTCCAGCGGTGTTTATACTTGCGGAAACATTCACGGAAACGTCCGGTATTACGCGTCGGGTTTCCGAACGCCACCCAGATAATCTCAGTGTCTTCGTCCGTTAGCGCACCCTCGGCAACTTCCCACACCAGATCCGCAATGTTCGACGCTTCATCGAATACCACGATGATGCGTTTGCGCTCATTGTGTAATCCGGCGAATGCCTCAGTGTTGTGCTCAGACCAGGGGATTGCGTCAGCTCGCCACCGCTTGTCGTGCCCAGGGTCATTGCTGTACATCGCGGTAGCGGTACAGGTAAACCAGTCTTTCGTGATAGCAAGGTTCGACCACTTGATAATTTCCGGCCAAGTCTTCGTTCGTAGCTGGTTGTCGGTGTTGGCGGTCACCACGACCTTACAATCCTCGCAAGTGGACATGCCCCAGTTGATCAGCATTGAGATGAATGCGGATTTACCAATACCGTGACCAGAAGCGCGTGCCAGCATAAGCGGCTGATAGCGCGTCTCTGGATTCTGCAGGTGATCACGTATCTCTCGGAACGCATCAGCCTGCCACTGACGTGGGCCGGTGGCATGTGCCAGTTCAGTCCCCTCTTCCCCCCACGGGAACGCATAGAGGGCATAGCCAAGCGGATCGTGAGTGAACCCTGCAATATCTTCGATTAACTGCTCTTCAGGAGATAACACTGCATCTGTCACTGATTACCATCCTGACGTTCTTTGAGTCGCTTCCTGGCTGCCGCTATGCGATCAGCAATTGTCACATTCACATTAACATCCAGGCGCTCTTTGAACGCGTTGACGTCGACGTGCTTACCGATAAGCTCGAGGTTCTTCACCTTGTCAGGCCATTTAATTTTTTTGAGGATTGTCTCTATCGAATCCTCGTTCATGTTCATGATGGTCGATGACAGATCAAAGCCGCTAAGCGTAGTGCGCCAGATTTTCGGCCACTCGCGGATTGGCTTAAGGCTCCCATCGTCGTTGAGGATGTCGATCACGTCCATCTGGTCGATCTCCACCAGGCGCATGAGAACGTAATCAGCACTGACGCGCATTCGTTTGTTGCGCTCCTCCATCAGCTCGGCAATCCGTTTTTGAATGCGTTCATCGCGCATCATGACACTGGCTTTAACTGCCGCTGTATTTGGGGAGAATCCTGCGTTAATCGCTGCCTGAGTCTGGTTTTCAGGCGTTTTGATGTATGACTGGCAATAAGCCTCCTGCATTGCTGTTAGTGGCTTAAATTGCGTTGATTTGCGTTTATAGGTTTTAGGTTCAGCAGGCATCATAACCACCGTGGTAATAGTTACCGTTGTGGTAATAGTACCATGCAAAATAAAGCCGCCATAGTTGGCGGCAGTATTCAAAACCCATCAAATTCATCATGCATAATCTACTCGTGACATGTCACACTATTAATTTCGTTTCATGCCAGCCTTTAGTCACCCAGCATTGCGAGTCACCATTACACGGGCATGAATTAACGGGAACTCTCTCGCCGCACTTACCGCAAAGTTTTCTGCTGATCGATTTTATACGCCCGCGCACACGTGCATCATCCTGGCGGATCAGCAGCGCGATGTACTCGGCCATTTCATAGGGATCGCGACTAGGGCGCCGGGCGGCGCAGTTCCGCGCCAGCATTTCAATTTCCTGAGCATCAAGCACAATTTCCAGCTTACACACACCAGATGCAGCTTGTCTGGCTCTCTGAGCGGCTTTGCGCTCTGCTGCTGATTTAGCCATCAATATTTACCTTTATCGCGAACACCTTTACCGGTTTATCACCGAAGTGGGGATGTGTGATTGTCTTGATTTCATATCCGTCATACTGGACGTTAATTCTGCGGCTGGAGTCGTCGCGCTTCGGATATCCCTTTGTGATAATCAGGCGGTCATACTCCCGGAACATAATTCGCTTATTCCAGTAGTCATTACACAGGCGATACTCTTCCGTTTTCTCTCCGCGAATCATGGCATCGAAGTATTCACCTTTAACGGCAAGTTGCAGGTTAGCCACGGTTAACTCCTTGCTGTGTGGCGTCGAGTAATAAATCCCACAACCGCTGAGAGCAATTTCCGCATGTACAGCGTTGACCCACAACGTTTATCGCGTTGCTGATTTCCGGCGTTACCTGTTTAGGAACCATAACCCAGCCATCCGGAGTTACCGGAGAGTTGCCATTTACATCGAAGTTTGGCTCTGCGTCCTGAACCAGGAGGATGTAACCATTCTTGGCTGTATCAAGTTCTAACGCCTCGGTGACGGTGCCGAAATAGCGATTACCTAAATCAGCATCACAAGTGCTTACATCAATGGAAACTTCCATGCCTTCGATTAATTCTGGTAAGTTGTAAGTTTGGTTTACAGGCTCTGCTTCCAGCGATGCCAGAGCAATTCGTGCCAGTTCCATTTGTTCGCCACGGGTAAGCCCGTTATCAAGCGGATTTTTAATGAATAATTCGATACGTTCTTTGGTAATAGTGGTCATTTGTTAATCCTCAAAACTTTATGCCCGGGCGCAAAAGCACGTGTTTTGTCTTTACTTATTCGCCACCCGTCTTTACGGGCCTCTTTTGCACAACCAGACCATGACGTACCGATATACTCACCGAAGTCTGGCACTGGATATACACCTTCCGTACACTGGCGGCAGTCACAATAGAGATGCATGGTGTAACTTGCAGCGATAGCCATATCACTCTCCTTTGATGCGAATGCCTGTTGCAATGCTGTTTATGATGCTGTCAGTGCATGGGGTAGAAAGCTGGGCATCTCCAGCAATTTTCATGACATCAACATCTGCATATCGAATACCGAGGTGTATCAGACCGGCTATACCTGACTTAAGCCGAGCATTTTCCATAAACAGATCCTTTGCCCGCTGTTTTTCTGCCTCAAGCTCAACGCGCAACTTCCCTACCGTTAGCGCAATATCCTCGTTCTCCTGGTCGCGGGATTTGATGTATTGCTGGTTTCTTTCCCGTTCATCCAACAATACCAGCGCGATATCTGGCGAAAAGTGCTTCATAAAATCGTTAAGCGCATTAATTCGCTGATCGAAAGGCATTACAGGTGCTTCACCAGCAATTTTTGTTTTTTCAGCGATTTCACGAAGCTTTTGATAATCAATCTTGCTCACTGGTTGCCTCCTTTGCGAAGCTTCGCCGCAAAATCAGCCGCAACCTCTTTGACCATATTGGATAGCGGAGTGCCACCTCCGAATTTTTCTGAGAACATCTCTACCCCCTGCGCCCGTACTTCAGCCAGGAAAGCATCGGTGGCTGGGGTTTCGATATCGTTAATTTCAGGAAGAATCTCTTCCCATGTAGCGATATCGCCATTCAAATGCCATCCGGCAATTCCACTGGAGTTATCCGCAACACTCCGAACGGCTTCAATAGCTTCATGCATTGCCGCATTCTCCGCCGCCAGCGCCGAAAACTTCTCGTGTGCCAACTTAACAGCCGAATCAGCCTGCTTAATTGACTCAATCGCTTTCTGCTGGTCTTCGGCCATCGCATTAGCACGCACCAGTTGCACTTCCAGTTGCGTTGCCAAATCGCTGATCAGCTTTGCCACACTGCGCATATCAACGGCACCACATTCTGCTTTCAGTTCCGAAGCCATCTCATGCCCGGCGGCAACTAACCCTTTGATATTACTTTCCATCTTTACCCTCGCTTATCCACATAACTTATTGATTACATTGATAACTAAAAAGATCGTCGATTCAGAACTCTTCGATGTTCCAGCCACCACCTGCTTTCTTTGGTTTAACCGTTACCCCGATGATTCGGAACGGATACTGATCTGCGGCGACTTTGGTTTTCACCCTGGCGTCGTCGGTCCAGAAACCTTTCACTTCGTGCAGTTCCATCTCGCCGGTGGCGAGCATCACAGCAAAATCTGGCGTATAGAACGTGTTGTCAGCTAACCGCAGCTTGATACCCTCAAATCGATACCAGACGATTTCTCCTGCACGTTTACGCAACTCAAGGTGCTGGCAATACGCAGATTCTGTTTTGTTCATCTGGCCTGTTTTGAGTCGACCAAGAGCCTGTATCTGTTTTCTCATAATTTACCCCTGAGGTAATTAAAAACCACATAAGACACGAAATCAATAGAGTTTAGAATACTTTGTTACCCAGAAGGTAACTATCAAGGCGTAAAAAAATGCGCTATCGCGCTGGTATTACTTGATAAATCCTGCCGCCTTTCCCCGCCTGTATTCCTCCATCAGCCACTGTGCCGGTGTTATTCCCCCCAATGTGGCGGCGTTAGGCATACACCCGAAACTTCGCCCTGGTGGATGGTAAACGTCTCTCCCTGTGTCCGGAGGCGTACTCATGGGTTCTGGCTTTGCCTGTATGCTGATCACCGGATCGGGTATCTGCTGTCCGGAAGCTACCTTTTTCGCCCAATCATCGAGCAGCCTGCGCGCGTGTTTCTCAACCTCAATCTCGCTAAGCTGGCGCTGATACATTGCACGGCGGGTATCACATACGACCCAGTACATAACCGGATGTCGCCACGGGAATCTTTCGGGACCACCAGGATATAAACTTTTTTCCTTGCTGTACCGGTGAAACTCCGCCATCACATCGTCAATGGTGACGCCAAGAACCATCTTGCTGTCTTTACACCACTTGATGAATTGCCCTGGCGACGGCCAGAACGGAGATTCACTGGCGCGGGCGTGGCGCATACCAGCAGAAACCTGTTCACGGGTTCGGATCCCCCCTTCGGCAAACGCAGCAATCCACTGCTGTTTTGCAGCAACTTCCTGCTCTGGAGTCTTCAGGTTGGTTACTACTGCCGCCGGAAACAGTTGTTTCAGCTGTTTGAAAAGGGCATCAACAAGCCTCTCTGCTGACATGTTCACCACATTGTCATTGTTGACGTACTGATGCTCATAACCTGACATGCGAGAAAGGGCTTCTCCGTCACGGTTTTGTATCGCGGTAAAAACGTTGTTCACAAGAAATCCTCCCACGCTTCAGGGCTGTTCCAGTGCGGAACGTTGTTATCAGGTAATGTTGATTGCTTCTGTCTGCTAATCTGCAGCCGCCTTGCCAGCTTCTGCTCCCACTGTGCCTGATGGTATGCCTTACCCTCAGCCATCCAGTAAATTCTGAACTCTGCAAGCTCCTGTGCCGTTGGCAGACTGTCCAGGTAGATCCCCTGCAATGAGCTTTTCCGAAGAAAGTCATCTGATGGCTGCCATTGTTCATGCATGACAAATTTGCCTAATTGCCCTGGCCCACCAGGAGGAACAAAGTTATTCATCACGGCGTTGTTTGCGCCGGGGTCATGAGGCACAGAATCCCCGCTTTTTGTCCTGCTCTCCCTCTCTTGGTTAAATGACTGGTTATATGACTGGTTCTGGATCCCGTTTTTGGGATCATTCAACATCCCGTTTTTGGGATCATTCAACATCCCGTTTTTGGGTATATTCCCGTTTTCGGTAACATTACCGTTTTCGGGTTCATTACCCCCTTCCCGGTTGCCTTTAATGTTCCCGTTTTTGGTTATATTAAGAGAGAAAACCCGCACTCTTTTCGTCGCACCCTTTCTCTCTCCGGTATCTGAAATAAGCCCCATTTTCATGAGCGATATAAGCCCGGCCTGCACGGTTTTTTTATTCAGGCAAGTGTCTTTAACGAGGCGTTCTATGCTGGGGTAGCAGAGGTTATATTCATCGGCTCTGTCAGCCATCGAGAGCAGTATGAGCTTTAATGACGAGCTACCTGGATCTGTCTCCCAGGCCCAATCTGTTGCATGTCTGCTCATGATTAATCTCCGCTATCAGCTTGAATGTTGTGGGGAGGAATTAATCATGATCTGCTTAATCTCTGCCCTGATGCGACGGTTTGATTCCATAGTGCACTCAACACAGTGTCCGTTGTAAACCCAGCGTTCACTGTCATGTCCGTGCTTACATGGTTTTCCGGTGTAGTAGCGTTTAAGTCCGCGCTTTGCGGCATCAATACGTGTAATAATTTCCATGGTAAGCCCTGTTATTAGTATTGGGATTACGGTCATTTTGTGCTGACACAAAAAAAAGATCAACCAGATTTGGTTTTTTATTACCTTTGAGGTACGAATAGATATGAAAAGACCGCCGGATGGCGGTCTACAGAGGGTTGTGGATGGATATCATGAGTAGAAGAAGTATGCCAGTTCTGCTTTTGAGCGCAGCCATTGTCTTGTTTTACAGGCTTTAAAAAGCCCATTCATCAATACCTTACCTGGCATTTTGCGCTTACCTGTTAAGTGAGTCTGGATATAGTGACTCGTCGTTCCGGCTTCCTGTGCGAAGGCTTCACGCTCATCCGGAGTAAGTGCAAGCCAGTGCTTTTTGAAATCGAAATGTCCGTTATCGCTCATAGCTATTGCCTGATATTTATTTCAGATAATAAATATTCACCCATAAGGTAACAAAAATCAAGGATAGTTACCTATGAGGTGCATTTACCTGTTGGGTAATATTGCTTTAAATTGAATCATCTACTGATTCATATATGAGGCGATTTTCCAGAAAATGAAAAGTATCCAGGACGTCCGCAGGCAAAATCTCAACGACTTGATCGACCGTGAATTCAATGGTGTTCAGACGCGGATGGCAGAAAAACTTGGAACTCAGGCAAATCTGGTAAACCGCTGGGCTCTTGGCAAGAAGGTTATCGGCGACCAGGTTGCGCGAAAAATTGAAGCTGCCGCCAATAAACCCCGTAACTGGCTTGATATCGATCGCTCGCTTTCTCAGGAAGGTTTTCAGCCTGTCGGCCCAAGCGACATTGGTCAGCTGGCGGCTCACAACCTGGAACGCTGGATGAGCGAAAGCCGCGACCTTTCAACGCAGGGAAAACTTCACCGCGCATCCGGCGTCGCCCAGGTGACAATCAGTCGCCTGTTAAACAATGAGGTCAGCGTTTCCATTTCCACCCTGGAGAATGTTGCATCCGCATTCGGGCGTCACGGATATGAACTACTGATTCACCCGCACGACCCTGCGACTATCAACTATGACCGCTCGCGCTACGCATTGTTACCCGAAACCGAGAAAGCAAAGATCGAAAGTTACATTGAATTTGTCATCAACCAGAACGAAAAAAGCAAACAATAAAAATATATTTTTCAGTAAGTAAGCCGCCTCATGGCGGCTTTTTTATTGCCAGATAGATTACCTTACGGGTAATTTTTTTAACTCATATCTATTGACACCAAACCAAATAAGCATAATTATTACCTCAACGGTAACAGACCGAGGTAACAAGTTATGCAGTGGAAAATCATCAACGGTTGGTACTGCGTTACTGCATGCGGATTCATGAGCTGGAAGTTCCGCACCTTACAGGAAGGCATTAAGTGGGCTTTCGTCAGCAAAGAAGCTCGCGATGTAGCCAACGATAATGAGATATGGGAGGGCTGATAATGAACGTTAATCAGCAGAAAAATCTTCAAAAAATCATGCTGGCATTCGACAAGGACTACCGCCTGTCAGAACAGCTATATGACCGACAAGTTGAACTGATTGAGAGCATCCGACTTCATCAACTGTCCTCAACTTTCGACGTTGTAACAGGCAAAGGCGTTCGTCAGGAAGTGCTGGAGGCTGCTAAAGACAGCCCTGAGTTCGAAGAACTGATGGATGCCTACCGGCGCGAGGCAATGGCAATTATAGCGCGCTGGGATCTGGCGGATCAGCTTGATGGGCAGAGGGACGCGGCATGATGCGGAACGCTGGAATCATGGATAGAACAAAATACATCGGAGGAAGCGATGTTGCAGGGATTCTTGGAATTAGCCCATGGCGCACCCCGCTTGAGGTTTATCTGGATAAGGTCCAGCCACGTGTCAAACCAGTAGACCAAAGCAAGCAGAAAGTTTTCACGCGTGGCCAGCGTATGGAGCCATACGTAATAGACCTGCTTTCTGAGGAAACAGGGATGGAAATCGTTCATCGCGGAAACCGCTATATCCACCGTGATTACGATTTTATTGCAGCTGAGATCGATGCAGAAGCAGCGTCAGGCGAGAACATTGAGATCAAAACAGTTAGTCCGTTCAAGGCCAAAGAATGGGGAGAAATCCAGACAGATGCAATTCCTGTGCATTACACGGCCCAGGCCATGCACGGGTTGATGGTTACAAACAAACAGGTATGCGTTTTCGGTGTGCTTATCGGTGGCGACGACTTCCGAATCTATCGGGTTGAGCGTGATGAAGAAACTATCCAGGCGATCTTAGAAAAAGAAATCGCTTTCTGGGACCGAGTGAAAAATCTTAACCCGCCGGAAGCTACCAGCGTAAGCGATGTATCGCTGATGTTTGAGAAAGATGCCGGGACAAGTATCGAGGCTGACGGAAAGGCACTCGCACTATTCAACGATCTACGAGACATGAAATCACGCAGAAAATCACTGGAAGAAGAAATAGCTATATCAGAAGAGAAGCTGAAGATGTACATGCAAGAGCACTCAGTCCTGACCCTGGACGGAAAGCCGCTCTGCACATGGAAATCTCAGATCAGCAACAGATTCGACCAGAAGCTATTCCAGTCAGTACACCCTGAGTTATTCGAAAAATTCAAAACAACAACGACACAACGCGTCTTCAGAATGAAGTAAGGAGAAAAAATGTCTATCAATGCACTTAAGGCAGCGGCTACCGGTAACCAAGTTGCACATCATAATGAGAAACCAACAACTCTGGCCGGACTTCTGGCAGACCCAAAAATTAAAGCTCAGATGGCTTTGGCACTTCCAAAGCACATGACAGCAGACCGTCTGGCGCGCATAGCAACCACAGAGATCAGAAAGGTTCCAAAACTTGCATCATGCGACCAAGCCAGCTTCCTGGGGGCAATTATGCAATGTGCCCAATTGGGTCTTGAACCAGGCGGAGCTCTTGGACACGCTTACCTGATACCGTTCGACAAACGCCAGAAAGTAAATGGAAGATGGGAAACCGTATCTACAGAAGCACAGCTGATTATCGGCTATCGCGGAATGATTGACCTTGCCCGCCGCTCTGGGCAGATCCTGAGTATCTCGGCTCGTACCGTACATACAAACGACAAATTCAGCTACTCATACGGCCTGGAAGAAACGCTCGAGCATTTACCTTGCGAAACAGGTGACCGCGGAGAATTAACGCACGTTTACGCCGTTGCACGACTGAAAGATGGCGGAGTCCAATTTGAAGTTATGAGCCGGGCAGACGTTGAGAAAGTTCGTGCACTGAGCAAAGCCGGTAGCAGTGGCCCATGGGTTGATCACTTCGATGAGATGGCTAAAAAAACAGTAATTCGCCGACTGTTCAAATATCTTCCTGTTTCTATTGAAATGCAGAAGGCTGTTGTTATGGATGAGCGCGCTGAAGCTGGACTTAGCCAAGATAACGCAGCTGTTATCACTGGTGAATATTCCGTAGTTGACGATGAGCGTCAACACCTGTCGCCAATTTCAGATTCAGAACGAGAAGAAGCTCGAGAATATATCATCGCGATACTTAATAGCCTGGATCCATCTGCTGAAGATGCAAAAACGATGTTCAAGCGCGCTGAAAATGAAATTAACACCATGGCTGAAAAGCTCGGTGATGAATATCACCAAAAATTCATGATGACGCTTAACGATATGCGTCCAGAATTCGAGTAACCACCACCGCGGCGCCACGTGCGCCGCACTGCAACCAAGAGAGGTATTCATGAAAGGTGCATTAGGTAAGAAAGAACTCCTGGCGGTGGTGCCACTGTCATGGAGCACTATCGACCGTATGGAGCGCGCAGGGGAATTTCCTAAACGCTGGTATATCACCGATAAACGCTGCGCATGGAACCGTGATGAAGTTGAGCGTTGGCTTGATGAACGTCAGGCAGCAAGCCCGGCAGAGTTCCAGGGTAAAAAGCCTCCTGTTCAGCAACGTGTATATCGTCCCGTGAGCAACGCTGCATGAGTGCGCTGCTAAGGCACTGGAGCAAATGGTCAGGATGGTACTTATTCCTGGCCTCTGTTTCAGCATGGCTTTATCTGCTGGCATTAATTTTCAGAGAGGGTTGGATTAAGTGAGAAAGTTAAGCCGACTTGAAAAATATCACATGAATAAGGTTTCAATGCGCAGTCCGTCAAAGATTGTCGCCGTTACTCCTGCGGCGATAGAGATCGAAAAACGCGCGATTGAAAGAGAGAAAAAAGGGCAATTCCGCATTGCCGCTCACCTTTGGCTTCAGTGTATGGATGTTGCTTCTGGTGATGTTGAACGTGCAAGGATCGCGGTTCGCAGGGACCAATGTATCACAAAAGGTAACGGCCTTCGCCGTGGCGACTATAGCGGCATAGGATGTTGTGGGGTGGTTTATGACTAAGAAATACACACTAATCTATGCAGATCCACCCTGGGTATACCGGGACAAAGCCGCAGATGGTAATCGCGGTGCCGGTTTTAAATATCCGGTTATGAGTGTGCTGGATATCTGCCGCCTTCCTGTGTGGGATTTGGCCGATGAAAACTGTCTGTTGGCCATGTGGTGGGTGCCAACACAACCACTCGAAGCACTAAAAGTTGTTGAAGCCTGGGGATTCCGTCTGATGACGATGAAGGGCTTCACGTGGATAAAATGTGGTAGTCGACAACCAGATAAACTGGTTATGGGTATGGGACACATGACTCGCGCCAATAGTGAAGATTGCCTGTTTGCGGTAAAGGGAAAACTACCTACGCGCATTAATGCAGGGATCGTTCAGTCATTTACCGCACCGCGGCTTGAGCATTCAAGAAAGCCAGATATCGTTCGTGAAAAACTTGTGCAATTATTAGGCGATGTTTCTCGCATTGAACTGTTCGCCCGCCAGACGTCTCATGGCTTCGATGTTTGGGGTAATCAGTGCGAAGACCCGGCAGTGCAACTACACCCTGGATACGCGTTGGATATTGGCGGATTAACAAATGCATTCAGCAATGCTCCGCTGTCACCAACAGACATCCAGGGGCGGGAGCGTGCTGCATGAACAGGGCATCACCAGCAGATTTAAGAAAATGCCTTGAAACTGCAAACATGCTTGCACACAGCGGGATCAGGTTTGTTCCAATTCCCGCTGTCACTGATGCTGAATTTGCAACACTGTCAGCAATATTCGAAAACAAAATTGAATCACTGGCAGCAGAAGCAGAGATGGAAGAAAATCAGCAGAACTATTAAACGTTATTCCCCCGCCATCCACTTCTCAAACTTCGACGGGGAGAACGGAATCAGATCCGTATGCTCCCCGTCAATCCATGAATCAATCATATCGGCCCACTGCTGCAACATGTAGGCGCGCTGTCTGGCGTATTCCGCTTTGTTATATACGGCGCGCACACCTTTCTGCTCATGTGCCAGAGCCTTTTCAATCCAGTCTGAAGGATAACCAGCCTCATGCAACAACGTACTGGCTGTACGGCGCATATCATGTACAGTGAAGTCCTGAATATGCTCACCATCTTCATTTATTATTTTCACCGTTCTGTCGATCAGAGAGTTCAGCGCGGCATTAGATAATGGCTTCCGGATATTGTAACGACCAGGAACCAGATATTCACTTCCACCAGCGCACATCTGCAACCCGACCAATATATCCTGTGCCTGTTTAGGCAGGTAAATAACGTGCGCCCGGCTTCCCTTCATGCGGTCTGGAGGAATTGTCCATGTCCATTTTTTAAAATCTATTTCATCCCACGTTGCATTGGTGAATTCGCCCTTACGAACCATAGTGATAAGCACCAGTTTTAAAGCCATTTTCATAGTGCCCATAGCACCAATGGCATCCAGCGTGCGGAAGAACAGGCCAATTTCTTCTGGTGTCAGTGTTCGCTCTCGTGGTTTAAATATGGCGATAGACGAAGGTTTAATGTCAGCCGCAGGATTAAACAAACCATGACCACGGTCATTGGCGTGACGGTATACGCTACTGATGATCTCCCTGGCCTGCACTGCTGTTGCCCGGCCACCGCGTTCGACAATCCGGTCACACAAATCACGAACCATCGATGTGGTAATTTCAGCCATCATTTTATTGCCAAGAACCGGAAGTATGTCACGGTCGATCACCGCCTGTTTCATTGCGCGGGTACTGTCAGCCAGGATGACGTGTTTCATATAACTGTCGGTATGTACCGCAAACGTCTCGGCACCACGAATCTTTTTGATACCGTCACGTTTAGCCGCAGCCGGTGACTGGCCTGCTTTAAGCAGCTTCTTTGCAGCAATCAGTTCTTCTCGCGCTTCTGCCAGGCTGATACCGTCACGCCCATACTGCCCGATTACCAGTGTTTCGCGGCGACCGTTGATACGGTAGTCATAGCGAAACGAGACCGTGCCTGACGTAAGCACAGCTACATACAGCCCGTCACGATCGGAAACCTTGTACAGTTTGTCCTGCGGCTTGAGGTTTTTTAATTTTGTATCGGTAAGCACAATTCACCCGTATAGAAACCATTTTCATGACGGCATGAGAGTATACCTTTAAGGTAATACCGTCACCTGTACCGACGAAAAATATGGTGTAGAGTGAATAGAAATGAATACATAAAAACAAAAACCCTCTGTAAAAACAGAGGGTTAAATTAGTATCTGAATAGGAATGAGTTGCTATGAGTTAGCTGTTAATCATTCCCACTCAATAGTTGCTGGTGGCTTGCCGCTGATGTCATACACCACGCGGGAAATACCATTCACTTCATTGATAATGCGGTTGGAAACTCGACCGAGGAAATCGTACGGCAGATGTGCCCAGTGTGCGGTCATAAAGTCGATGGTTTCGACAGCACGCAGAGAGACAACCCAGTCATACTTACGACCATCGCCCATTACGCCAACGGAACGTACTGGCAGGAAGACGGTGAACGCCTGGCTGACTTTGTCGTACAGGTCCGCTTTACGCAGTTCTTCAATGAAGATGGCGTCAGCACGGCGCAGCAGGTCACAATACTCTTTCTTCACTTCCCCCAGAACACGAACGCCAAGGCCTGGTCCCGGGAACGGGTGACGGTACAACATGTCATACGGCAGGCCCAGCTCCAGACCAATCTTACGCACTTCGTCTTTGAACAGCTCTTTCAGCGGTTCAACCAGGCCCATCTTCATCTCTTTCGGCAGCCCACCCACGTTGTGGTGAGATTTGATGACGTGTGCTTTACCGGTTGCAGAAGCAGCAGATTCGATAACGTCAGGGTAGATGGTGCCCTGCGCCAGCCACTTCACGTCTTCCAGTTTCAGCGCTTCTTCATCGAATACTTCAACGAAAACGCGCCCGATGATTTTACGTTTTGCTTCCGGATCGTTTTCGCCAGCCAGCGCTGACAAGAAGCGATCTTCTGCCGGTACGTGAACAATGTTCAGACCAAAGTGATCGCCAAACATATCCAGAACCTGCTCTGCTTCGTTGAGACGCAGCAGGCCGTTGTCGACGAATACGCAAGTCAGGTTTTTACCGATAGCGCGGTGCAACAGCATTGCGGTTACGGAGGAATCCACGCCACCAGAGAGGCCGAGGATGACTTTATCGTCGCCTACCTGCTCGCGGATGCGGGCTACAGCGTCGTCGATAATTTTCGCTGGCGTCCACAGGGCTTCACACTGGCAGATATCACGCACAAAACGCTCCAGCATGCGCATACCCTGGCGGGTGTGAGTCACTTCCGGGTGGAACTGTACGCCATAGAAGCGTTTTTCTTCGTTGGCCATGATGGCAAACGGGCAGCTTTCGGTGCTGGCTACGGTGACGAAGTCGGACGGGATAGCGGTAACTTTATCGCCGTGGCTCATCCAGACGTCCAGCAGCGGTTTACCATCTGCGGTCAGAGCATCTTCGATACCGCGAACCAGTGCGCTGTCGTTTACGACTTCAACCTGCGCGTAGCCAAATTCACGTTCATTAGAAGCCTCAACGTGACCGCCCAACTGCATCGCCATGGTCTGCATACCATAGCAAACGCCGAATACCGGTACGCCTGCTTCAAAGACATACTGCGGCGCACGCGGGCTGTTTTCTTCAGTAGTACTTTCCGGGCCGCCGGAAAGAATAATGCCGCTTGGATTGAAGTCACGAATTTGTGCTTCTGTCACATCCCACGCCCACAGTTCGCAGTAAACCCCCAGTTCACGCACGCGGCGCGCAACCAGTTGAGTATACTGGGAACCGAAGTCCAGAATGAGGATGCGATGCTTATGAATGTTTTCCGTCATTGACGCTTATTCCGAGGCAAGTGAAACAGATAATATAAATCGCCCGACATGAAGTCGGGCGAAGAGAATCAGGAGCCCAGACGGTAGTTCGGGGACTCTTTAGTAATGGTCACGTCGTGAACGTGGCTTTCCTGAATACCCGCACCGCTGATACGTACAAACTCCGCTTTAGTACGCAGTTCGTCGATAGTACCACAGCCGGTCAGGCCCATACAGGAGCGCAGGCCGCCCATCTGCTGGTGAATGATCTCTTTCAGGCGACCTTTATAGGCTACGCGACCTTCGATACCTTCCGGCACCAGTTTGTCGGCAGCGTTGTCGCTCTGGAAGTAACGGTCAGAAGAACCTTTGGACATCGCGCCCAGGGAACCCATACCACGGTAAGATTTGTAAGAACGGCCCTGGTAGAGTTCGATTTCACCCGGAGATTCTTCAGTACCTGCCAGCATGGAACCTACCATCACCGCGCTTGCGCCAGCGGCGATAGCTTTAGCGATATCGCCTGAGAAACGGATACCGCCGTCAGCGATAACCGGAATGCCGGTACCTTCCAGGGCTTCTACTGCATCAGCAACGGCGGTGATCTGCGGAACACCGACACCAGTCACGATACGCGTCGTACAGATAGAACCAGGGCCGATACCCACTTTAACGGCACTGCAACCGGCTTCTGCCAGCGCGCGGGCACCTGCAGCAGTTGCCACGTTGCCGCCGATGATTTGCAGGTCAGGATATTTAGCGCGAGTTTCACGGATACGCTGCAGAACACCTTCAGAGTGACCGTGAGAGGAGTCGATCAGCAGAACGTCAACGCCTGCGGCAACCAGCGCATCAACACGCTCTTCGTTACCAGCGCCCGCGCCAACCGCTGCACCTACACGCAGACGGCCTTGTTCGTCTTTACACGCGTTCGGTTTACGTTCTGCTTTCTGGAAGTCCTTAACAGTGATCATGCCGATCAGGTGGAATTCATCATCAACCACCAGCGCTTTTTCAACGCGTTTTTCGTGCATTTTTGCCAGCACCACTTCACGGGCTTCGCCTTCACGCACGGTTACCAGACGCTCTTTCGGCGTCATGTAAACGCTAACCGGCTGGCTCAAGTCGGTCACAAAACGCACGTCACGACCGGTGATAATGCCGACCAGTTCGTTTTCTTCGGTAACAACCGGGTAGCCAGCAAAGCCGTTACGCTCGGTCAGTTCTTTCACTTCACGCAGCGTCGTAGTTGGCAGTACGGTCTGCGGATCGGTTACCACGCCAGATTCGTGTTTTTTCACACGGCGAACTTCTTCTGCCTGGCGTTCAATGGACATGTTTTTGTGGATAAAGCCGATACCGCCTTCCTGAGCCAGAGCAATAGCCAGGCGCGCTTCCGTTACGGTATCCATTGCTGCGGAAAGCATAGGGATATTCAGACGAATAGTTTTCGTCAGCTGAGTGCTGAGGTCAGCAGTATTTGGCAGAACGGTAGAATGAGCAGGAACGAGGAGAACGTCGTCAAACGTCAGAGCTTCTTTAGCGATACGTAGCATGGGCAATATCTCGACCAGAGTGGTTAATAAATATTGCCGCGGCATTATACAGAGCGTAACCGATTGCATCTACCCCTTTTTGCAAAAAATGCTTGCTATCCCCGGAGGGCGGGTTACTATCGACTGAATAACCTGCTGATTTAGAATTTGATCTCGCTCACATGTTACCTTCTCAATCCCCTGCAATTTTTACCGTTAGCCGCCTGAATCAAACGGTTCGTCTGCTGCTTGAGCATGAGATGGGGCAGGTGTGGATCAGCGGCGAAATCTCTAATTTTACACAACCAGCCTCCGGTCACTGGTACTTTACGCTTAAAGACGATACCGCGCAGGTGCGCTGTGCGATGTTCCGCAACAGCAACCGCCGGGTCACCTTCCACCCACAGCACGGGCAACAGGTTTTAGTTCGCGCCAATATTACACTCTACGAGCCGCGCGGCGATTATCAAATTATCGTCGAAAGTATGCAGCCGGCCGGTGAGGGATTGCTGCAACAGAAGTACGAACAGCTTAAAGCGAAGTTGCAGGCTGAAGGTTTGTTCGATCTGCAATACAAAAAATCACTCCCCTCCCCTGCGCATTGCGTTGGTGTGATCACCTCAAAAACCGGTGCTACACTACATGATATTTTGCATGTGTTAAAACGTCGCGATCCTTCTCTGCCGGTGATCATCTACCCCACCGCCGTACAGGGGGATGATGCGCCGGGGCAAATCGTTCGTGCCATTGAACTGGCGAATAAGCGCAACGAGTGTGACGTGTTGATCGTTGGCCGTGGCGGCGGTTCGCTGGAAGATTTATGGAGCTTTAACGACGAACGCGTGGCGCGGGCGATTTTTGCCAGTCGCATTCCGATAGTCAGCGCCGTCGGGCATGAAACCGATGTGACGATTGCCGACTTTGTTGCTGATCTGCGTGCGCCAACGCCGTCAGCCGCCGCTGAAGTGGTGAGCCGAAATCAGCAAGAATTGCTACGTCAGGTGCAATCTGCCCGTCAACGGCTGGAAATGGCGATGGACTATTATCTCGCCAATCGCACGCGGCGCTTTACGCAGATCCATCACCGCTTGCAGCAACAGCATCCGCAGCTCCGGCTGGCACGCCAGCAAACTATGCTCGAACGTCTGCAAAAGCGGATGAGCTTTGCGCTGGAGAATCAGCTTAAACGCGCGGGTCAGCAACAGCAGCGATTAACACGGCAACTCGTCCACCAAAATCCGCAGTCGCGTATTCATCGCGCGCAAACGCGCATTCAGCAACTGGAATATCGTTTAGCAGAAACCCTGCGCGCACAGCTTAGCGCCACGCGCGAACGGTTTGGTAACGCGGTAACACACCTCGAAGCGGTTAGCCCGCTGTCAACGCTGGCGCGCGGTTATAGCGTCACCAGCGCCGCCGATGGCGCAGTGTTGAAGCAGGTGAAGCAGGTGAAAGTGGGCGATACGTTGACCACGCGACTGGGAGATGGCGTGGTCGTCAGTGAAGTGAGTGCGGTGACGAAAACCCGCAAGCCGCGTAAAAAAACCTGATAGCCCGTTGCGTATCAGGCTTTCGGAACCTCATATTGATAGGGTGGGCAAGGTTATTGGAAACAGGTTGCAAACCCCGGCGTTTTCGCAGGCTGAATGCCACAGTTGAGACTGCCAGAGCCTTCCTCAACACCACAATAGAACGATCCAGCCTTATCAGTAGATAAATACGGGAAGCTTATCGATGACGGCCATCCCAATGTGCTAAAGCCGGAGTGTAATGTTTGTAATTCGGCACTGCTCGGCACGTTATTCATACTACCGCACTGCCGTGCGACATCCCATTTAGTGGAATCTATAACATGTGCCAGCGCCCAGGTTTCATTATTCACATTGGGCGTTGCTGCTGCGGTAACCCCTGACGGCAACTCCGATTTTAATAGCGGGCGATGCAGCATCTTGCCACTTACCGTGGCGGTATCCGCCATATGACCCCAGAAATACGCCGTGGCGACATTAGGACTGGTCGGCACGGTGAAAATCGTGTCCAGCGTCGCCGTTATTGTGGCGTTATCCGTCAGCGTCACCGTCAACGGCGTTTTATATCCTGGCGTATTATCCTGACCAACGGTAAAACTTGCTGTACCGTCTGCTCCAGTAACTCCATCGATTGTATTCCCGCTATCAGCCAACGTGACTGCCGCACCGGATGAGGGTTGTACAGTCAAATCGTCCATTGTATCCACATCGCCATACAACGTCGCCCCGCTATTACGCGGCGTAGCGTCACCACGTTTGAGGATAAACGAAATATTCGGCACTGGTTTCCCGACACTGTCTTTCACGGTAACGACAACGGGAACGGCGTCGCCTTTTTTCACCTTCGCCGCCTGCGTACTGCTATCCAGTGCCGTCGATGTCAACGTGACGCTGGAGACAGTCGCACGCGGGTTAACCAGGCACCCTTGATACGCGGTATTCACCGTCCCCCACGCTGAACCATTATTCAGACCGACTACCTGCGGATTACTGCCTCCCAGCCAGTTATCCAGCGCCCACCATGTATACTGCGTAGACCAACCGATTTGTGTCGTCAGCGTGTTCCCCGGATAGCGAGCATAGAGCGATTCTAAATCATCACTCAATGGCCGACGTGCCGCTTCACAAGGGCTGAGATTGCTGTCAGCCCTCTGCGTTGCGTTAAACACGGGCCAGACTTCATTGTTACTATTGACCTTGCTAACCCCTGATGTCGACGGCAGCTCTTTCCACAATTTAGGTCTTTCAAAGACCACACCGTTTTCTGCCGTTACCGTATCCGGCATATGACCCCAGTAGGCCGCCATTGCGGAATCAGGGCTGGTGACAACGGTGAAGATCGCATCAAGGACAGTGGTGGTTTCCGTATCACGTGCCAGGATGGCGGTAAACGGTGTTGCCAGGCCGACAGTATCAGGCTGTTCAACATTGAATATCGCCGTACCATCGCTGCCGGTAAAACCAAGCCATTGCGTGCCGTGTGAGGCGAGAGTGAATGTTGCCGACACGGGTGCCAGTTCCGTCAATACCATCACATTTGCTGCCGTGTTTACAATGGTTCCTGAGCGGCTCATCGCATTATCACGCCTGAGCGTTATCGCTTCGCCCGCCAGCGGGTTGCCATCACGATCTTTGACCATAACCACAATTGGCAATGGGTTATCTTTTTTCACTGACGCGCTAGGTCGGCCGCCATTGCTGAGGGTTCTGGCGTCATCCAGTGCGGATGACGTCAATGTTACGCTAACGCCTGCCGGATGCGGCTGCGCCAGACAGAGCATCAGTGCGTTGGTTGCAGAATTCTTCGCGATAGCTCCTGTTCTCAGGCTGACAGTCTGATAAGACCACGTTGTTGTACCCAGTATGGCCATATCATAAGCCCACCAGTTACCCGCATTCATCGGTAACCCAAGGTCAGTCATTATTGCGCCGTTCGGATGATCACTATACAAATCCAACAGTTCCTTACTGCGCGGTTGATTCTCGAGTGGGCAATCTGTAGATGTTAAATTTTGCAAGTTGCTCATATACGACCAAACTTCGCCGTTAGAACTAATCGATAAGCCTGAGCTGGTTTCGGTTTTCAGCAGGGGTCGTTTGAAGGTGACGCCCGCCGAACTGGTAAAGGTGTCCGGCATATGCCCCCAGAATTTAGCACTCGGTGAATCTGGGCTGGTAATCACCGTGTAGATAACATCCAGCGTGGCGACTTTCGTTGTATCACGCGCCAGCGTCACGGTTAACGGCGTCGCCAACCCGGTAGTAGAGTACTGCCCAACCTCAAAGGTGGCTGTGCCATCACTGCCCGTCGTTGCGAGAGTTTTTGCTCCACTTGCTGTCAACACGCTATCCCTACTCACCGGAACCAATGCCGTTACGGTAAGATCGTCTGCACTCGTGTTAACGGTTGCTTTCGCGCGATCCAGCGTCGTTTCACGCGAAAGGGTAAAGTCGGCATATGGCATCGGGTTCCCGGCGCTATCACGCACGGTCACCGTCAACGGAATCAGCTCACCTTTCTTCGCTACAGCGCTCGGTCGTCCATCATTGCTGAGCGATTTTGCTGCATCCTGCGCCGTTGAGGTAAGCTCTATTGTGACTGCTTCCGTATGAGGCTCTACCAAACACATCACTATCGCCGTATAGCTGGACGATGCCTGAATCAACTGACCATTTCCCGGAACAAACGCCTGGTTACTCCAGCTACCGCCCGCTACCGCCATCATGTCATAATCCCACCAGTTCCCTGCAGCAGTCGGCAAGCCGAGCACCGTTGCCAGTTGACCATTGGGATAATCGACATACAGCCCCTGCATATCAGTCGTCAGCGGTTGATACGCCTCATCACACCCAGCCTTGCTGACGTCCGCTTTCTCAGTCGCGGTCAGGAGCGACCAGACTTCATTATTGGCCGTTTTCGCCGTACCGCCAGAGAGTTCGGCTTTGAGGAAAGGCCGTTTGAAGGTGACGCCTTCGCTGCTGGTAAAGGTTTCCGCCATATGGCCCCAATTGGTCGCCAGCGGCGTATCCGGGCTGGTGGTGACGGTAAAGATCACCGACAAGGTGTCCGACGACACGCCAGTATCGTTTAATAGAGCATAAAAGTCGGTTCTTAACCCAGTGGAAGCATCCTGTCGGAGCGTCATCGTAGTGGTTCCATCTGGCCCTGTTACACCATACAGGATGGTCGTTGCACTGGTATCCACCGTCGCACCCGCCGCAGTCGTGACTGACACTTTCTGCGATGACGTCACATTCTGACGATTGATCGAGTTCGCGTGTTTCAGGGCAAACGGCGTATTGCCGACTAAATTCCCCTGCGCATCTTTAGTCGAAATGCGGATCGACACCTCATCCCCCTTCTTCGCTTTGACGGCGCTAAGTGTGCTGTCAATGCTGACAAACTGCCCGGGGTCTGAGGCTTCCAGCGTAATCTGGCTGGCAGTCATCAACGGCGTTGTACGGCAGGTTTGTAACGCCAGCACGGTGGATACGATTTGCGAAACTGCGCCAGAATTTAGTTGCACCACATTGTAGTAACGGCTCCCTGTTTGTGTATTACTCGGGGTATTGGTGAGATAACTCATATTTACCGGCCATCCCTGTACCGTATTCATCGCATTACCTCTATTGGCGTCATACAAAGACTTCAGACCATCCAGCGTTGGCATATAATCTGTACCACACCCATTCATGCTGGTGTCAGCCGACTGAGTCGAGGTGAATCTTGCCCAACTTTCACCGTTCTCAAACGTGCTATATCGTGCATAGTTGTTGGTAAGCTCGCCAAACAGCAACGGTCGCTTATAAACCGAACCATCGGAGGCCGTCACCGTTTCGGCCATATGTCCCCAAAAATTCGCTTTTGGCGAATCCGGGCTGGTCACGACGGTAAAGACCACCGGTAGCATCGCCTTGACGCTGCTGGACGTATCCAGTTTTGCCGTGAGATCGGTTCTTAACCCGGTACTGTTATCCTGTTTTAGGGTAAATGTCGTTGACCCGTCGGCACCGGTCACGCCGTAAATGGTTTCACTCGTTGACTGGAAATTATTTCGCGTATTTCCCCACGCATCCGTCACCGTCAGCGCGCCCACACTCATCGTCGCCGATGAATTAGCCCGACTTACACTGTTGGCTCGCGTCAGGATAAATGCCGTATTGCCCACAAGGTTGCCTTGCGCATCTTTGGTGATGACGCGCACCACGGATTCTTCGCTTTTTTTCGCTTTTACCACGTTATAGGTGGTATCCAGCGTCACCGGATCTGCCGCTTCCAGCAGGATTTGGCTCACCGCGGCTATCGGCGCGGTCTGGCAGGTCAGCAGCTCCAGCGTCGTTGATGACACTGCCGCACTCGTGCCATTGCTGAGATCTACCGCCTTGTAGTTACGCTGCTCCATGCTGCCGTTGTCGGAAGTGTTGGATAAATAGCGCGTTGCCACCGGCCAGCCCTGCACGGTTTTCATGGTGTTGCCCGCATTATTAGCAAACAGTGACGTCAGACCGGCCTGAGTCGGAATATAGTTGGTTCCACAGCCGCTGTACGTCGTGGAAAAACTTGCATAATTAATGTTAAACAACGCCCAGTTTTCATTGTCTTCAGACGTTGATGTTCGCCCAGTCTGATAGGCCAGTTCCTTCAACAACAGCGGGCGCTTAAATACCGTACCGTCCGCAGCAGTCACCGTTTCCGGCATATGTCCCCACATTTTTGCCAGGCGGCTATCCGGGCTGGTCACCACCGTAAAGATTGTGTCGATGCTGGATTTTTTCGTCGCATCAGAGTAAAGCATTGCCGTCAGCGCCGTTTTGGTGCCGTGAGTATCCGGGCGGGTAATATTGAGAATTTTGCTGCCGTCATTGTCGGTCATGGCGGTATACACCGTTGCAGTGTCGTTCAACGTGGTTTCATCTGCCAGCCCGCCATTGACTACCACCGGCGCAACCAGCGCATCGCCGCTGCCCGCCACATGTTTTTCGCCGCTACGGGTATAGCCATCACCGCGATTGAGGGTAAATGGCATATCCGCTAACGCGTTGCCCTGTGCGTCTTTTACCGTCACTTTAACCTGTAGCGTCTCGCCTTTTTTCAGCGTTGCCGCGCTATTCCCGGTATTCCATTGCGCTTTATCAACCACCTCCAGCGTAATGCTGCTGGCAGGTTTGTTCGCCGTCTTCAGGCAACTGACGTAAACCGGCGTATCGCCGCCAATAGTTTGTGCGCCATCGTTCAGCGCTATCGTGAAAAAGTGTGGAGTTTTATCTGCCGGTGAGTTGCTCCAGTAAGGCTGACGCTGTGTTGGCCAACCGTGCGCCGTTTGCACCGCGTTACCACTGTTGGCGTTATACAGCGCACTTAGCTGGGAACGACGTGGCAACATATTGGTGTCGCAGCCACCTTTACTGGTACTGGACGTATTGGCCTGGCTCACGCGCGCCCAGATTTCGTTATTTTCGGTCAGGGTTCCGTCCGGGCTGGCGACTTCCGACGCCAGTTTAGGCCGGGTAAAGGTTGATGAATCAACGGTGATCGTTTCATCCATATGGCCCCACATCTGCGCGCCGGTAACGTCCGGGCTGGTTGGGGTAGTAAAAATAACGCTGTAGTTAACGGTATTCGGCAGGTAGGAATTTACCGGCGTTACGCTCAGCACCGTTTTTAGCCCGACGCCCTGTGGTTGCTTAATCTCGACCGTCGCCACGCCCCGGGCATCGGTTATTCCCGCATAAACCTTCGATGACTGTGATGTGCCGTATTGCGTGTTATCCATCGTGATTGCACCACTGCTCGGGTCATCAAACCCGCTCACCTGCCCCGCTCGGTTATACCCCATACCTTTGGTAATGGTGAATGCAGTAAAGGGTACAGGGATATTATTGAGCGAGTTAATCGTACGCACGGTCATCACAATGGTGTCACCCACTTTGGCTTGCGCTTGGGTGCCAACAGACACATCATGATCGGTGCTGACTTCAACATTCGCTACCATCTCATTACCCGAACAGGAGAGGTAATTCGGCTTAAAGCCGGAATAGCTGTCGACGCTCCCGTTCCCCAGATCCACCGATGAATGCGTGGCTTGCTCCACCGCGCTTAAATAGCCCTGTTGTGCAGTGGGCCAGCCATATTCAGTACCAATCGCGTTACCGGGATGGGCTGAAAACAGGCTTTCCAGTGAGCTCTGGCGCGGTATATGACCGACGCCGCATTCCGCCTGCATACTGGTGTTTTGATCGTAGAGCGCCCAGTCTTCGTTATTTTCCCGCACTGTTCCCAATTCATGCTCGGTTTCATCCGCCAGCAACGGGCGTTTATACAAACTGCCGGACTCAATAATGCCGCGCATATGGCCCCACATCCGCGCTTTGTCGCTGTCCGGGCTGGTGATTACGGTAAAAATCACATCTTTGGCATCTGTGGCGTTAAAATCGCTGCGCATTCTTGCCGTGATATGGGTTTTCACCCCCGCGCCGCCGGGCTGGCTCAGGGTGAGCGAAGCCTGGCCGTTGGCGTCGGTCATGCCTTCATAGGTATGTGCGTCGACCTGGCGAAAATTACTGCCGCCAGCAATCTGTACCGGATGGGCTTCCCAGGCAGTGTCGGTTTGATTCTTACGATTGACGCCATCATCCAGATGTAGCGAGAAGTAGTAATACGCCAGCGGTTGATCGTTGTTTTTCGTGTCGGTGATGGCCAGACGCATCGTCGCATCCTCGCCCACCTTCGCTTTCATCGCCTGCGCCGTGTCATCATAGTTTTCTGGCGTGAGGACGATTTTCGGCTCGACGTCAGGCGCGGGCTTATCCACGCAGCTCACGAGGAACGTGGTGCTGTCCGGCTTCTGCGTTTCGCCACGGTTAGAGACATCTGCCGCATGGTGCTGCCCGGTAAGCCCCGCCAGCGATGACCAGTAATAATCGCCCTGCATCGGCCAGCCGAGCACAGTCTGTACCGTGGAGGGAATCACCGTCGCCAGTGCGCCGAAGTGGCGCATGCCCGGCAGCACGGTGCAATGGCTATCTGCGCCGCTCCAGGTAAAGGTGGACCAGGTTTCATTGTGATCGACGACCGTGGCATTTTCGTTACTGACTTCCGCCGCCAGTTTTGGTCTACTGAACGTGTAACCATGGGCTTCCACCGTCTCCGCCATATGGCCCCACATCGTGGCCTGCGCCACGTCCGGGCTGGTGAGCACGGTAAAGATCACCGCCGCCTCACTGGTTTGTGCAATGCCGGAAATGCCGACTACCAGCGGCGTTTTAACACCGGGGCCGTTAGGCTGGGTCACCGTGATGGTTGCCGTACCGTTAGCATCCGATGTGCCACGATACTCGGTTACCGTCGTCGTTAACTCGGTGCTATCCAGCACCACCGGCGCGGTATTATTTACCGCGCCCTGACGGTTTTGGGCATCTTTACGCTTGATAATAAATGGAATATTACCCGCGACGTTACCCTGACAATCTTTGGTGGTGACGGTCAGCGTGATAGTGCCGCCAACGGTGGTTTTTGCCGCGCCGAGCGTTTCGTTATAACCACTGGCGCTCACCGAAATTAAATCGCCCTGCGCGGGCGCGATATTCAGCGTCACTTTCTGGTCAGCCAGCACCACCGTCCCCTCATAGGGATAACCGGTCGAGGTCAGCAGATAAAGCAGTGGAATGGTCTGCTGCGCATCAATCTGTGGCCAGGCCACCAGCGAACGCCCGGCCAGACCTTGCGCGCAAAAGCTGCGGTTGGCGATGGGCTGTGGATTGAGCGGCGTATCCGGCGTGGCGGCATCCGCCCACACCAGACTGACGGTCGGCGGCGTCTGGTTTTCCCAGCGCAGCGCAGGTGGTGTAGAAAACTGGTCGCCTTCACTGTCCTGAGGATTAGCAACTATCAGGTTAGCAGCGTCATCGTCAACGCTAAATTCATTCGGTTTAGCAGAAAACGCCACATCATGAGATGCAGCAGGATCAAGCTGAACGCTTCCCTGATAAACGGGTACGCTGGCGCTATCGGCAATAGGAACTGTACCGTTAAACTCGCCTGTAGAACCAGGATATGTCTGCCATTCCACCTCTGCCCGTGCAAAGTCAGACAGCATAAAGGCTGCCAACATGCCCAGAAGCACAATGATTTTTCCTGGTTTCAGACATACCGACATGTAGAAAACTCCAGCATGATAAACAAAACGTCAACCCGTTTTGCTTAACGCGTCGCTAAGCAAAACAGGCGGAAAACAGCATTCCCATACGGGAATGCTGTTGTGCGCATTAGTGGTGTTTGTAAATGATAGACAGCGTATAGCCCTGAACGCCGTCGCCGTTTGCCGGGATTGCAAGGCCGGTCTTACCATTACGGTCACTACCGTTAAGGCTGGTTCTTGCTTGTTCGTTAGTTTGCGGAATAACAATGTCATTGTTATCGAAGCTGGCGTTGGCAATACCGCCCGCCGCCGCAAGTTGTTTACTGTTACCGTTAAAGACCCACGCAAAGTCGTAGTTAGCGGTAACGTCCACATCCGTACCCGCGTCGTATTTACCGTTCTGGTTTTCATCCGAGTACAGTTTGGCCACATACGTTTTGTTAAGCGCAATGGCTGTATTACCACCGATAAGGTTGGTACTGGTGTCTTTCTCGAAGATGGCAACTTTCAGGTTCTGGTTAACAACCGGACCAGGATCGACATTATCCGTATCGCTGCCGCCACCGCTGGCCGTAGAAATATCCAGCAGAGTCAGCGAAGTTCCCTGGAAGGGATTACCGGTCTGAGTGATAGGCTGGATTTCAACACCGATATAGCGTCCACGATCGCCATCGGTGATTTTATAACTGGTTTTTCCTGCCGCCGCAGTCAACTCCGTTTTACCGCCACCCGCATTATCACTGTAGCTGTACCATTTGATGGTCGCCGTCGTTTTCGCATCAATGCCTGCGGAACCATCATCGATATCCCCTTCGGTATCGCCGATATCCCAACCCAGCGTGATGGTATCCCCTGAGTAAAGGCGTTTATCAGACTCGCTACCTGCAGGACGGATACCTTTACTATCAGATGTCACTTTGATGTGATCCGCATCTTCCGAGTTAATCGTAGCATTCCCCCCTTCGCGATAGAGCCAGGGTATGGTCCCCTCGAATTCAGCTGTCGTTCCACTGGCGACCCAGGCAGCATCTTCCGCCATAGCGACTGGTACGGCACAGTATCCAGCCAGCATCAGTGCCAGCGCGACTTTTGTCAGGCCACGTTTCATATGAGGTTTCATAAACACTCTCCTTGGTTAACATTCAGCGGTGGCCCGATCAGCCATGGCGCTGTTCCTATGTCTTGCTGTAATTGACCTGCAAACCGTACCCTTGCACACCATCGGTTACCTGGGCACTAAACTTCGCTGCCGCTTCCTTGTTCGTTGCCGGGATCTCGATATCGACGTTAGTGGTATTGGCTTGCGCGCCAGTATTGCCATTTACGCTATGCCCCGTGAATTCCCATTGGTAGTCATACTGTTTCATCTCTTCGTCAGTGAGCTTTTCAGATAGCTGGAACACACCGTCTTTGTTAGCGTCGCGCCACAACACAAAGCGATATCGGCTATTGAGGGGCAACGGTTCTTTATTGCCGATAAGATTCACGGATTTAGCCGCACCAACGCGATAGATAAAGGCATTCAGCCCGCCGATGTCAGCCCCCAGGAACGTTACGTCAACATAGTTACTGTCATCATAGGGGGCAGCTTTCGCCTTCCAACGGAAGGTGCCAGGCAACGTACTGGAGAGCGTAACGGTCCCCTTTTCTTTATCTTGTTTGGCGATAAAGACACAGGGAGTCTCGGTAGTGCAGGGGTTATTCGTCAGCGTCACTTTTTTATCGTTGGCATCAAACAGCTGCGGGTTGAGATTATCCTGCGGCAAGACATTACCGTTGCGGTCAGTGTTGTCGCCAAAGCTATCAGTAATATCGAGATCCATCACCACACCATCTACACCATCAGCCTGTGCACTGGCTTCGTGGCTGTGGTTGTTCTCTTCCGGCACGTTCGCGATGTTATTAACAATCAGCTCAATTTTACGGTCCTGCTGAACGGTGATTTCCACCACGCCTGAGTTCTGTCGGTTGCCCTTTTCATCTTTCAGCGCCAGGCGAACCCGCCAGGTATTGAGTTTTCCTTGTTCGGCTTTGTCAGAGCTGTACTGCCAGACGGGCAGCACCAGGTTCCAGTGGTTATTGTTGCCCTCTGTCAGGGTATTCTCTTTGATAACCGGCATCACCAGCGTGCGGGCGGCATTGTTTTTCGCCTGCCATGACGCAGCGACAATTTTGTAGTGGTGGTTGACAAGCGCGTTAATGGTCCATTTACATTTTTCCAGCCCGATAGCTTCTTCTGGCGTATCTTTAATCACGCACTCGGGATGTTCATTCATCGCATCAGCTTTCAGCCACAAAGTGACATCGAGGGGATCTTTCTCTTTATATTCCAGAACAATAAAGTTGTTACGTTCAACAAAGTCGTGACGGCTGCCCATGAGTGAGTGAGCCGCGCTCACTTTGTCAGGATCAAGCTGGTCTTTGAGCGGGACGCCAAACTGGTAGTTAAGCGTTGCGTTGACCGTGGTATCGGTGTTATCACCGGTTCCTGCTTTGAAGTCCGTTCCTACAGCAATGAGCGGAACAGGCTGGTATTTCACGCCTAACGTGACAGCGAAGGGATCTTTCTCTAGATTGTCGGTACCAAATAGCGCAACTTCATCCCCGTAATAATGTTCGAAAACGATTTTACCGCCAAGCTGCGGATAAGCGGGAAGCCAGGCTTCGGCACGAATATCCCAACCGCTCGCAGGGCGTTCTTCATAAAAGTCGAAATCTTCAGAGTCTTTCCAGTCAGAAAGCGGATGATAATAGTTACCAGAAAATTTTAAATAATCAGTCCACGCTTCAGCGCCTATACCTAAACGGCGATGTCCACGGGTAAAATCATAATCATAAAATATATTTCCACCCAATAACCATTTATCAAAATTATGTCTTACACCAAGCCCTATATTTCCGATCGTACGATCTTCTTTTCGTTGCGCAGAAAATTGGCTGAAATAAACAGTGGTTTGATTATCGTACCAGGGAACAAAATAATCGATGGAACTGCCATCCAGATCGCCGCCCTGACCAATGGAGAGGTTCGAACGGACCTTACCGTAGGGAGAGAGTGTGTCTTCAATATAAGATTGTGCGGTTGAGGTGATTTGACTTTGCAGATAGCTTCTGGCCTGAGATTCCAGCGCCTCAGGGGTCAAGTTTTCAAACCCTTGCGTGGCGGAGTTGATGACGTAATCGGCTCCGCGCTCTTTCAGCGATTTACCCTTGTTGGTTTGTTCATCCTGTTGTGCTGCCTGGCTACCTAAATCAGGTAACGATTCGTTTTGCTTAACATTTATCTCTGGTGCCGCGAAAGCAGCACCAGAGATAAATGTTAGCATAATACAGCGTTTCCATCGCAGCATGTGCTTTCCCTGTGACGATAAAGTCAAAAATAATTTTTAATATTATATTCCTGATTTTTCAGAAAGACATGTTATAAAGAATAAATATATTCTTAATTATTTAAATTAGTGATTTCGCTCGCTTTCATTAGTTATTCCACCATAACAGATTGTTTTATCATTTGCACATTAAATACAAATGACAAAACAATACATTCAAGTGATATTAAGCAATAACAAATTCAACGCGTTTTTTAGATATTAAACCGTGCCCATGTTGGCAGAAATAATCCACAGCACCACAAGCTTTTAACACTTGTAACGGCTGATGACACTCAGGGCAAAGTGCCTGGACGGTAAAGTCTTTGTCGCAAGTTGCACAGTGAGCAGTCTCGCCATTGCGTTCGAGAGGGGTTTTGCAGGTTGGACAGTTGAGTGCCATAAATACTCCTCGCGTGTTATTCGGTTTCCCTCTCCGTGTGGAAAGGGAAACCAGATAAGTGATTACTTACTTTTCTTGATGTGCTTCATCAGACGCTTACGCTTGCGCATCTGAGTCGGCGTCAGGGTATTACGCTTGTTCGCATACGGGTTTTCCCCTTCTTTGAACTGAATACGAATCGGCGATCCCATTACGTCCAGGGATTTGCGGAAGTAGTTCATCAGGTAACGCTTGTAGGAATCAGGCAGGTCTTTCACCTGATTGCCGTGAATCACCACAATCGGCGGGTTATAACCCCCGGCGTGGGCGTATTTCAGCTTCACACGACGACCGCGTACCAGCGGCGGTTGGTGATCTTCAACAGCCATCGTCATGATGCGCGTCAGCATAGAGGTCCCCACACGACGGGTGGAGCTGTCATACGCTTCACGTACTGATTCAAACAAGTTTCCAACACCACTGCCGTGCAAGGCAGAGATAAAGTGCACACGAGCAAAATCGATAAAGCCCAGACGGAAGTCCAGCGTCTCTTTCACCTGCTCTTTCACTTCCTGGCTCAGGCCGTCCCACTTGTTCACTACAATCACAAGTGAGCGCCCACTATTGAGAATAAAGCCCAGCAAGGAGAGATCCTGATCGGAAATACCTTCGCGCGCATCAATCACCAACATCACCACGTTGGCATCTTCAATGGCCTGCAACGTTTTGATTACCGAGAATTTCTCTACCGCATCGGTGATTTTGCCGCGTTTACGTACGCCAGCGGTGTCAATGAGCACATACTCACGTCCGTCGCGTTCCATTGGAATGTAGATACTGTCACGCGTCGTGCCAGGCATGTCGTAAACAACAACGCGCTCTTCACCAAGAATACGGTTAGTGAGTGTAGACTTACCTACGTTCGGGCGACCCACAATCGCCAGTTTGATCGGCAGACTTTGCGGGTCGAAGTCGTCTTCCTCTTCTTCTTCGCCGTTCTCTTCCGCTTCAAATTGCGCCCAGTATTCGGCGTCTTCGTCGACTTCTTCTTGCGGTGCGAGATCTTCCATCCACGGCAGCAGCACGTGCTCCAGCAGACTTAATACGCCACGACCGTGAGACGCGGCGATCGGGTAGATTTCACCTAAACCAAGCGCGTAGAAATCAACCACTGCCTGATCGGGATCCAGACCGTCAGTTTTGTTTGCCACCAGGAAGGTCGGTTTTTCACGGGAGCGCAGATGTTTAGCAATCGCTTCATCCGCCGGCATCAGGCCCGCGCGCGCATCCACCATAAACAGTACGACGTCCGCTTCTTCAATCGCCAGCAGCGACTGTTCCGCCATGCGGGTTTCTACACCGTCTTCTGTGCCATCAATCCCGCCGGTATCAATGCAGATAAACTCACGGCCTTCAATTTCCGCACGACCGTACTTACGGTCACGAGTCAGACCCGGGAAATCCGCAACCAGCGCATCTCGGGTGCGAGTTAGACGGTTAAATAACGTGGATTTTCCTACGTTAGGGCGCCCGACAAGCGCGACCACAGGTACCATGTTTAAAGCCTCATTTTTATAAATCATCAGACAACGCACGCTATATTCGTGTCGTTGTTAAAAACAGGAAAACGGCCCCTGTCCAGGAGCCGTTTTCAAAGTGAACGACAGAGACGATTAACGTGTAATAGAGTACACGGTTCCGTCTTTTGCCTGGATCAGCAGTTTGCCGTCAGCAGCAACCGGTTCAGTCTGGAAACCGGAACTATCAACTTTTTGCTGGGCAACGAAACGACCATCTTCGACGTTAATCCAGTGCAGATAACCTTCACTGTCGCCTACCACCAGGTTGCCATTATACAGCACCGGAGAAGTCAGCAGGCGATGCAGCAGATCGCTTTGTGTCCACAGCGTAACGCCGCCATCAATGGTCAACGCCATCACCCGGTCATTTTGATCGACCAGATAGATGCGATTGCCGTCGACGATGAAATCATTCACCGAACCCAGTTCGCGTTTCCACATAATCTGACCACTGCGCAGATCAAGCGCCGTCAGGTTACCATTATAGGCCAGCGCGAAAACAACGCCGTTAACAACGACGGGAGTCGTGTCAACATCGCTCAGACGGTCAATTTCGGTAGAACCGGTCGCCTGGGAAATACGCTGCTGCCAAATCATCTGGCCCTGTTCCATCAGCACTGCGCTGACGCGACCATTATCGCCACCCACGACGGCCGCACCAAAAGCCGTTGCCGGCGCAGACTCGCCACGCAAAGAGAGCGAAGGCATATCGAGGTTAACTGTCCATTTGACAGCGCCGTCAGCTTCGTTCAGCGCTTGTAACTGACCGTTACTGGTGTGGATTAACACCAGACCGTCGCTGACCACCGGGCGCGAAAGTGCTTCACCCGCGACTTTAGTTTGCCATGCCACAGTACCATCGCTGGTATTCAGCGCGTAAACCTGCGCCTTTTCGGTGCCAATGTAGACATGCCCACCAGACACGGTCACGCCGCCAGAAAGTAATGCAGGATCTTTAGAGAACCAGCCATCTTTCTCGGCCAGGTTGACAGACCAGATTTCTTTGCCGTCATCCGCATTCAGCGCTTTTACTAAACCAGCGCGGTCCGCTGCATAGACAACGTTGTCCGCCAGTGCCGGATGAAGATTGGAATAGAAGTTGCCAATGCCGCTACCAACGGAAGTGCTCCACACAGTAGTCGGCGTAAACTGGTTTTCAACGGTTGGCAATGGGGACATCTTTACCACATCTTCTTCGCTGTTAAACAGCGAACAGCCGCTTAAAAGGGTAACGGAAAGCAGTCCTGGCAGCAGTAATTTACGCAATTGCATCGGGTCCCTCTCAGATGGACAAATTATTAATTTTCATCTGCATCATTTCGCTCAGTGCCGGGGTAACATCGCTTTTCACGCCTGCTTCCCATGCACTACGCGCACCTTGCTTATCACCTTTGCTCAGCAATGCTTCACCACGCAGGTCGGCAACAATGGCAGCCCACCCTTCACCTTTGATAGCATCAAGGGTTTTTAGCGCGGCATCAGCCTGCTTGAGCTGTACCTGAACGCGAGCAAGACGCAGATTTATCACGGCTTTGAGATTTTCATCGCTCGTGTCTGCCAGCCCCTGTTGTAACTGGGCGGCAGCTTTCTCTAGTTCATTTTTGTCAACAAATTGCTGCGCAAGTTCCAAAGAAGCCAGCGCACCATAAGTATTTTTATTTTCAGCAGCAAATTTTTCCGCCGCTGGGATGCTATCCGGTTTGCCTTCGCTCACTGCGGTAACCGCATTTTGATAGGCAAGAGAAGCGGAGCGTGCAGAATCAACCTGATGGCTATTCCAGTAGCGCCAGCCAATCAGTGCGCCAACGCCCAAAATCACCCCAACAGCCAGTGCTTTGCCATTTTCAGCAAAAAAGCGTTTAACCGCTTCAACCTGGTCGTTTTCGTTCTCGTAAATTTCCACGCTGTCCTTCTCCTTCCTTAACCCAGTAACGTGCGCAAATGCGCGGCTACGCTATCCTGCGCAACTGCAGTTTGCTCACCAGAGCGCAAATCCTTCACTACTGCTGTGCCGTTAGCCACTTCAGACTCACCCAGCACCACAGCAACGCGGGCACCCCATTTATCAGCACGGGCAAACTGTTTCTTAAAGTTGCCGCCGCCGTGGTTGGTCATCAGTTTCACACCCGGTAATTCATCACGCAGACGCTCTGCTAATGCCATAGCCGCAGATTGTGTGTCAGCACCTGAAGCCACCAGGTATATATCGACAACAGGATCGGCTTTAAATTCCGGATTAACGGCCTGAACTAACAATACAAGACGTTCGAGGCCCATCGCAAAACCGACTGCCGGTGTTGCACGACCACCCAGTTGTTCCACCAGACCGTCATAACGACCACCTGCACACACGGTGCCCTGGGAACCGAGGCTGTTAGTCACCCACTCGAAAACGGTACGGTTATAGTAATCCAGACCGCGCACCAGACGCTGGTTTACAGTGTAAGCGATCCCCGCGCTCTCAAGCAGTTTGCACAGACCGGCAAAGTGCTCACGAGATTCCTCGTCCAGATAATCGCCTAATGCCGGAGCGTCGTTGAGAAGCACCTGCACTTCCGGATTTTTTGAATCCAGTACGCGCAACGGGTTAGTGTACATGCGGCGTTTGCAGTCTTCGTCCAGCTTTTCTTTATGCTGCTCAAGGAATGCCACCAGCGCATCGCGGTAATTCGCACGAGCTTCCAGCGAACCGATAGAGTTCAGCTCAAGAGTTACGTGCTCGGAAATACCCAGCGCGCGCCACCAGCGGGCAGTGAGCATAATCAGTTCGGCGTCGATATCCGGACCTTGCAGACCGAAAACTTCGCAGCCCAACTGATGGAACTGACGATAACGCCCTTTCTGCGGACGCTCGTGACGGAACATAGGCCCGATATACCACAGACGCTGTTCCTGATTGTACAGAAGACCATGCTCGATGCCGGCGCGTACACAGCCCGCCGTCCCTTCAGGGCGCAGAGTCAGGCTGTCGCCATTGCGATCCTCAAAGGTGTACATCTCTTTTTCAACCACGTCGGTGACTTCACCAATCGCACGTTTGAATAGCGGGGTCTGCTCTACAATCGGCAAGCGGATTTCACTGTAACCGTAGCTGCCGAGCACGTTTTTCAGTGTGCCTTCAATGCGCTGCCAGATGGCCGTTTCGCCAGGCAGGTAATCGTTCATGCCGCGAATGGCTTGAATGTTTTTTGCCACGTTTATTCTCTTTCTGAATATAAAAATGAACCCTCAACGCTTCCCTCAATGTTTCGGGAGCCATGCGGGTTCAATCATACACGGGAAGCGAGGCGCTTCCCATCACGTTATTATTTTTCAACCTGCTGAACGTCAATTCGACGCGCTTCGTCCAGCTGACTGGCTTTCGCACGAATGCGCGCTTCCAGCTGATCGATCATATCGTTGTTGTCCAGACGGTCTTTGCGCACGCCATCTTCATAGAGGCCGCTTTTCTTGTTGCCGCCAGTGACGCCGAGTGTAGAAACCAGCGCCTCACCTGGGCCATTCACCACGCAGCCGATAATCGAAACGTCCATCGGAGTGATTATATCTTCCAGGCGTTGCTCCAGCGCGTTAACCGTACCGATAACATCAAATTCCTGACGCGAACAGGTCGGGCAGGCGATGAAGTTGATCCCGCGCGAACGGATACGCAGCGATTTCAAAATATCGAAACCGACTTTGATCTCTTCGACCGGATCGGCCGCCAGCGATACGCGCAGCGTGTCGCCGATGCCTTCAGACAGCAGCAGACCTAAACCAATAGCGGATTTTACTGCCCCGCTGCGCGCACCACCGGCTTCGGTGATCCCCAGATGCAGCGGCTGATCGATTTGTTTTGCCAGCAAACGATAAGACTCAACAGCGAGGAAGACGTCAGACGCTTTCACACTGACTTTGAACTGATCGAAGTTCAGGCGATCGAGATGATCAACATGACGCATGGCGGATTCCAGCAACGCCTGCGGCGTCGGTTCGCCATACTTTTCTTGCAGATCTTTTTCCAACGATCCGGCGTTAACGCCAATACGGATCGGAATGTTTTTATCGCGCGCACAGTCAACCACCATGCGAATACGCTCTTCATTACCGATATTGCCAGGGTTAATACGCAGACAATCGACGCCGTATTCCGCTACTTTCAGCGCAATGCGATAGTCGAAGTGGATGTCAGCCACCAGCGGCACGTTAACCTGCTGTTTGATGAGTTTGAACGCTTCTGCCGCGTCCATCGTCGGTACGGAGACACGGACGATATCAGCGCCAACGCGTTCCAGCGCTTTGATTTGATTGACCGTTGCTTCGACGTCTGTCGTACGCGTATTGGTCATGGACTGTACGGCGATGGGAGCACCATCGCCAATCGGCACATTCCCAACGTAAATACGTGTTGATTTTCTACGTTGAATTGGAGCCTGGTTATGCATGAAAAATCTCCCGCGTTACCCGTCTGTTACTGCGCCGGTGATTGTTCGGCATTGAGGGTCAGACGCGCAACCTGGTTAGTTCTGATAAAACGACTCAGATCGACAGGTTTCCCTTGATACTGGATCTGTACTGCGGCTGGCGCACCAATTTTCAGTTTGTACGGTGCCTGGCCGGTTAAGTTCAAATTACCGTCTTTACGCTGCATACCGCTAAACAGTTTTTTACCGGTAGCATCGGTGACTTCCAGCCAGCAATCGGAAGTAAAGTTCATCACCAGCGCATTCGGGTCAACCGCCGGCGTGGTCACGCCAGCCTGATCGGTTGGCAACGGCGCAGCGCCATCTGGTGTTGTTGTTGCCGCTGGTGCCGGAGTCGCAGCGGTATCAACATTTGCCTGCGAAGGTGGAACAACCGCATTCTGTTGCGGATCAACAGCTGGTGCTGGCGCAGTTACGGCAGGTGTTTGCGTGTTGGTTGCGATGGTATCCACAGGTGATGTCGGCGTGGTCGCCATAGCCTGATCTGTGGTTGTCGACGTATCTAACGGTACACTCTGGCTTTGATTATTATTCAGTTCCGCAGAAGATTGATCGGCCATAGTGGTGATCTCTTCCTGCTGAGCTTTGTGGTCTTGCCACCACCAGGCACCGCTCAGACCAATAACCACAAACAACACCAGCCAGGTGAAGGTCATCAGCCAGCCGTCACGTTTTTTGCGGCGTTTACCGAGGGAAAAACTCTGCATCGGCGCAACTTTTGCAGCCCGTAGTGGAGCCTGCTTTTCCAGCCCTGGCAGCAGTTCTTCTTCTGGAATATGTACCAGACGCGCATAAGAGCGGATATATCCGCGCAGGAATGTTGAAGCAAGATCGGCGGGTGCCTTATCTTCTTCAATGTCGCGTACCGTGGAAACCTTCAGGCAAAGTCGCTCGGCAACGGCCTGTTGACTAAGTCCTAGTTGTTCGCGAGCATTACGCAGGCGAGCGCCGGTAGTAAGTGCTTCATTTTGGTCGTGCGTGGCTTCAGTATTCATTCGCTGCAGGTACGTTTAAATGAGAATTGAGATGCCGGTGAACCATCATGCTCACCCACACCGCGAAACATCCGTTAAGTTAACCGTTATCATACAGTATAAGACCGTCTGTGTGCTCGTGACAAAGCCCACATTCGCTAAGGCTAACTTACTGTTGCATCGTTACATACTGCCTTAAAGTCAGCAAAAACGCACCGTTAATATTGACCAGACAATTGCAACTTAATACTTCATTCATAAAAGATTACGCCACGGTACATAAAGTAACCGTGGCGTAATGGCTATCAGACCGCTTTAATGTCGATGGCTTCACCCTGCATCCGTTTACGCAGGGTACGTTTCGTACGGTCGATAACATCGCCCGCCAACTGACCACAGGCAGCATCAATGTCATCACCACGAGTTTTACGCACAATAGTGGTGAAACCGTAGCTCATCAGCACTTTTGAGAAACGGTCGATACGGCTGTTCGAACTGCGTCCATACGGCGCGCCCGGGAACGGGTTCCACGGGATCAGGTTGATCTTACACGGCGTATCTTTCAGCAGTTCTGCCAGTTGGTGCGCGTGTTCAGTGCCGTCGTTAACGTGGTCAAGCATCACGTATTCAATAGTGACTCGGCCCTGATTGGCGTTGGATTTCTCCAGATAACGGCGCACCGCCGCAAGGAACGTTTCGATATTGTACTTTTTGTTGATCGGCACAATTTCGTCACGAATTTCGTCGTTCGGCGCGTGCAGGGAAATTGCCAGCGCAACGTCGATCATATCGCCGAGTTTATCCAGCGCCGGAACCACACCGGAAGTGGAAAGCGTGACGCGACGTTTTGACAGGCCAAAACCGAAATCATCAAGCATGATTTCCATCGCCGGAACGACGTTGTTCAGGTTGAGCAGCGGCTCGCCCATACCCATCATCACTACGTTAGTGATTGGGCGCTGACCGGTGACTTTTGCTGCGCCGACAATTTTCGCCGCACGCCACACCTGGCCGATAATTTCCGATACCCGCAGGTTGCGATTAAAGCCCTGCTGGGCGGTGGAACAGAATTTACACTCCAGCGCACACCCCACCTGCGAAGAGACGCAGAGCGTGGCACGGTCGTCTTCCGGGATATACACCGTTTCAACGCGCTGATCGCCAACGGCGATCGCCCATTTAATGGTGCCGTCAGATGAACGCTGTTCTTCAACCACTTCCGGTGCACGGATTTCCGCCACCTCTTTCAGTTTGCCGCGCAACACTTTATTGATGTCGGTCATCTCATCAAAGTTGTCGCAGCAATAGTGATACATCCACTTCATCACCTGATCGGCGCGGAAGGGTTTTTCACCTAAATCTTTAAAAAACTCCCGCATCTGCTGACGGTTGAGATCCAGCAGGTTGATTTTTCCATCTTTCGTGGTGACGTTTTCAGGTGTGACTAATTGTTCAGACATATGCTATTCCGGCCTCGTTATTACACGTTATGGCCCCTGGAGGGTTGAAAAAAGAAACGCCCCGGTGAGCGGCTGCTCGTCCGGGGGCGCTGCATTGTACAAATTCTGGCGCACGGATGCCACGTTTGCACGCGGCATTTACGAAATTATTAACGGGTGCGCGGGCACACTTCGCCTTCGCCGAAGAAATAAGCGATTTCGCGAGCGGCAGATTCGACGGAATCAGAACCGTGGGTACCATTTTCGGTCAGGCTGTCAGCGTAATCAGCACGCAGAGTACCGGCCAGTGCGTTTGCCGGATTGGTCGCGCCCAGCAGATCGCGGTGACGCTGAACAGCATTTTCACCTTCCAGCACGGAAACAACGATCGGGCCAGAAGTCATGAATTCAACCAGACCATCAAAGAACGGTTTTCCATCGTGTTCAGCATAAAAGCCACGAGCCTGTTCAACGGTCAGGTGCAGCATTTTGGTGCCGACAATTTTGAACCCTGCAGCTTCAAAGCGCGCAAAGATACTACCAATCACGTTTTTTGCTACTGCGTTCGGTTTGATGATGGAAAAAGTACGTTCAATAGCCATTTTTACCTCTGTAAATTGTTCTGTTGTTGTCTGTACCAGCGTACGAGATGGCGCGGATTATAATGAGCAACAGGGCCGTTGACTATTGATGAAGGTAACATTTTTTTAAAATAAACCCAGTTTAAGCAACAATCAGGGACAAAACAGACTATTGCATGACAAATTTCACTGTCGCTATTTGCCCCACGTCATCCATCACCAGCAATTGATAATCGCCTTTATCCGTCAAATGCAGGGTCACGTTGCGCCCACGTTCAGTTAACGGTTCGCCGTTCAGAAACCACCAGCGTTCACCTGCCCCTCCACTTGATTGCAACGGCAAAGTCGCTTCCGCTGCGCCCGGTAAACGTTTAATAATCGCGCCATCGCGCACACCTGTTAGCTGCAGCGGGAGTTGTGCATCGTGACCGTATGGCGGGCAAATTGTCGAGGCCGGAGGCAAGCGCACAGCGCGACGTTCTGATGCGGGCAGCCAGGGTTCCAGCGGTAGCGGCCAGACATTTATCATTTCTTGTCGCGCCTGAGGGCAATCAGCGGCAACACGTTTGCCGTTTTCATCCAGCCAGATGGGGAAACGAATGCCATTAATGCCTTCCTGCTCCGGCAGTAATAGAGTTGGCGGCTGGCTCCCGTCCAGCAGCCAGGTTGCCAGGCGGCGGCGACAGTTACCGTCACCTTCCGGCAAAGACTGTCCGCCCGGCCAGCAGATAACGCCACGACTTACAGAGTCAGGACGTGGGTCTTCCGGCAAATTCACACTGCGCGACAGTAAGATATTATTAACCTGATTCAACAGCGGTACGGCACTGGCAAAGCCAAACTGACCAACAACGGGCGTGCCGTCCGGTCTGCCAGTCCAGATCCCAATGACATAGCGAGCGTTAACCCCAATCGCCCAGGCATCACGATAGCCATAGCTGGTGCCCGTTTTCCATGCCAGTGGGGCGACGCGCGGCAAGGCACCATCCGGCAAGGGTTGCGCTTCATCAGCCATAATCCGGCGAATGATCCACGCAGCCCCCGACGACATTAAAGGCCGTTCAAGCAGCGGATCGTCAGGCTGTAAGCGCAATTTGCCTGCCTTGCCGTGGCGAGCAAACGCGGTATACGCTGCTGCCATATCTTCCAGTTTTGCGCCAGCGCCGCCGAGAATGAGCGAAAGATTCGGCGCAGCACCGTTGGGCAGATACAACGGCAATCCAACATTGCGTAACTTTGCCGCAAACCGTTTCGGTCCATAGGCTTCCAGCACCTGCACAGCAGGTAAGTTCAGCGATCGCACCAGCGCCTCACTCATGCTGATCGGGCCATGAAAACCGCTGTCAAAGTTGCCAGGTCGGTAATCACCGGTGCGTCGGGGGACGTCTTGCAACAGCGATGCCGGGTGGATCACGCCTTCATCCAGCGCCAGACCATAAGCAAACGGTTTGAGCACCGATCCTGGCGATCGGATCGCATTGACCATATCAACATGACCAAAGCGTGAATCATCGTTGAGATCAACCGATCCCACCCAGCCGCGAACACGCATATCGGTATGATCAACCACGATCATCGCCAGTGAGCTGCGCGGTGGCAATCGTCCTTTCCAGTTTTGCGCCAGTTCTTCCAGACGTCGTTGAAGACCGGCATCCAGCGTAGTAACGATTTTGTCGCTTTTGCTTTTACCGAGCATCATGCGCGAAAACAGCGGTGCCAGTTGCGGCATTTGTCGGGGTGCCAGCCAGATGGGTTCTTCCCTTGACTCTTTTACCCGCTCACGGGACCACACACCTTGCACGGCCATCCGTTCGAGCACTTTATTACGCGCGGCTTCGGCACGCTCCGGCCAACGATCCGGGCGAAGACGGCTGGGCGCTTGCGGCAACACCGCCAGCATTGCCGCCTCGGAATAGCTTAAATTCGCAGGCGATTTCCCGAGATAAGCCCAACTTGCCGCACCAATCCCCTGCAACGTACCGCCAAACGGGGCACGGTTAAGATACAAGGTCAGAATTTCACGTTTAGACAGATGCCATTCCAGTTGCAACGCGCGCCAGAGCTGACGAATTTTGCCGCCAAACGTTTTGGGGTGAGGATCAAGCAGGCGCGCCACCTGCATGGTGAGCGTGCTGCCGCCGGAAATGACCCGACCCGACGTGAGATCTTGCCAGGCTGCACGCGCCACCGAGAACGGATTCACCCCCGGATGCTTCCAGAACCAGCGATCTTCATAATTGATCAGTGCTTCAAGGTAACGTGGAGAAACATCTTCGATTGTTACCGGATAACGCCAGATGCCGTCAGCATCGGCGAAACGCCAGAGTGGCGTACCATCCTGCGCCACCACCACGCGTGCAGGATTCACTTCTTGCAATGGCAGAGGCCAGAGTTTATCTGCTGCCCATGCTGCCAGAATGATGATAAAAGGCGCGGCTGTCAGCATTATCCAGCAGCCGCGTTTGGTTAACAGGCGAGGCATTTACGGTCTGACTATCAACAGATCGTCAGCCGCACCAGTCGCCCGCCATTGAGGAACATACATTGATTCCACCATAGGCTGCGGCACCTGATACGTTCCCGGCGTCACCGCCCGCGCCAGATACACCAGCGTTACCGGTTGATATTCATCAACGGCAACCGCCGCCACAAAGCGATCGTCACGGAACTCTATGTGCTTAATGCTCGCCTGCTGCATCTGGTTCAGCAAGTTCTGCACTTCACCACCACTTTGCTCCAGGCTGGCGCCGCCGTTCGCCAGATTCTGGTTTTCCAGTTCCAGCCCCGCAGGCAACAGATCCACGACTAACGCATCCGGTACACTGTTACTGGCTTTAACCTGCAACCACACCAGCACCAGATCGCCGCTACGTAACGAGTCCAGCGATTTGCTCTTACCGTCAGTACCCAGAATATGACGCTCAATTTGCAGCACATTGCTCGCCGGTAAAGGTGCGGATTGCGGATAACCGCTGGCATCCACACGCAGCCATAACGGCTGATCGCCACTGTTGGTCACCTGCAAGGTGGCAAGTTGATCGCTATTCAGATTGCTGGTTTGCGCTTTCTCGCCTGTCAGCGGCTCAGCAGAGAAAGTGGTTTGCGCCTGCCATTTGCCCGGTAAATCCTGAAGAGTACGGGCAGCCAGGAACAACGCGTTACTTTCCTGCGTCGATAGCCAGCGTTCACCGAACGCCTGCTGCGAAAGTGTGTTCAACAGGGAGTACTGCTCATCGGGTAGCAGTTTGTTCTCTTCCAGCAATGAGAGCATCAACGCGCTGTCGCGCAGTGGACTACCGTAATCACCCAGCCATATCCGCTCATCACTATTACGCGGCGTTTTCAGCGCCAGCACAATCGCTTCTTCACCACGCGTTGCATCACCCATGATTTTCAGCGCAACGCCAAGTTGCAGCAGCGGTAAACCAGAAGCGGCATCTGCACGATGCTCCCAGATTTCACGCAGCGCACCCAGTGGTGCTTTTTGCTGACGGGCCAACACCAGCGCAGCGTAAGACTGTACGGCGAATTTACTGGCTTTGAGATTATCAGCGTACGGGATCGATATCATGCCCGGATCTTGTAAATAGCGCAGCAGACGCTCATTACCCCGGTTAATGGCGTCTGTCGGTACGCTGTAACCCTGTTCGCCTGCGCGGACCAGGAAATCCATCACGTAAGCCGTCAGCCAGTACTCTTCGTCACCGTTTTTATCCCACAGCGCAAAGCCGCCGTTATCACGTTGCATTTGCAGCAAACGGGAAATGCCGATATCGACCGATGCACGGCGTTTCTCATCACTGTCGCCTTTGATGCCCAACGCCTGCAGTTGGGCTGCATTGGTATAAAGTGACGGGAACAGGCCGCTGGCGGTTTGCTCGAGACAGCCGTACGGATACGCTTTTAACTCTTTGATATAACGTGCGATGTTCAGCGGTGGTTTGCCGCTCAACAATAACTGCCCTTCCAGCGTAACAGGCGAGAAGTTTTGCAATCCATCAGCCGGGAGCGCCCAGGTTTCACCAGGCTGTAACGCCGTACCGTAATTGACCGTTTGTGCCGGGAATGCCGGACGGACGCCGATTTTCCACTGCTTATGCTGATCGGCAACGGTTTCCCCCGGTAACGCTAACCCGCTAATGGTGGCCTGAATGTCACCATCGCCATAACCCGTCAGAGCACGCACCGGGATAAACAGCGTAGTACGCACCCCTGGCGCTAATTCAACAGGTGCGGGGGAATTACTCACCAGTTCAAGCAAGCCACTGGCGGTCAGAGCAACATTAAGTTTTTGCGGTTTATCGGTAAGATTAGTGATATCCAGCGTCAGGCGCGAGGTATCGCCACTCGCCATAAAGCGCGGCATGTTAAGTTCAGCAATCACCGGTGCGGCAACAATCACTTTGCTTTCGTTGCTTCCGAAGTCATCTGCCGTCCAGGCTTGCGCCATGACGCGCAATTCACCGTTAAAATCGCCAATTGGCAGTGTAACCGAGCCTTCGCCCTGTTCATTGAGCGTTACCGGCAGCGCCTGCTGCGCGACAATATTGACGTGATTGACCGGCGGTTTACCACCACGTTTCAGCTCATCACCATCACCACCAAAACGCAGAGCTGCCAGACGCCCCTGACCTTCAATAACCTGACCGTAAATATCGTAAATGTCTGCGCCATAGCGTTTCTGACCAAAGAACGCCTGCCACGGATCTGGCGTGACGTAATCAGTAATATTCAGCACACCGCTATCAACGGCAGACACCAGCACATTCACCTGTTTTGGCATCTCACCATTTTTATTGCTGGCTTTAATTTTCACGGTTAATGGCTGATTGGGGCGCATTTTGGTGGGGGTTTCCAGCGCCAGATCGAGGCGACGGTTTTCATCACCAAGCGGCAGATGCAACACCCCAACCGCGCGTTTTGGCGTCGCGGAGCGAGATTTATCGCCAGGACGTACCACCAGCGTACTTAAATACAGATCATGACGATTCCAGGTTTTATCGACCGGAATCGTCAGATCCAGCCCTTGAGCCGGAACATCAATCTCTTGCCACCACAACGGCCCTTCACTGGACTCGACCATCGCATAACCTTTACCCGCCGTTGGCGCGGCAATATGCAACTTAATGGTATCGCCAGGGCGATAACTGGCTTTATCCAGTTTCAGCGTGACACGGTCGGGTCGCACTGCACCACCCCCGTCGCTGTTATCCTGCCAGCTATAACCAGCCCAGAAACGCACACTACTGACCGCTTCATTCGGCGCTTTAACTTCCAGACGATAAGCGCCCCACTCTACCGGGAAACTGACCTTACCGGTTTCGTCCGCTTTCAGATCCAGAGTTTGTTCATTTTCGATCAGATCTTTTTGATCAAACTGTGACTGCCAGCCTTCATATTCCGACCAGTTCCAGTAGTAATCGCGGCGTTCGCGAATCAGGCGCACCTGCAAGCCCGACACGGCTTTTTTCACGCCTTGCGCATCGCTATAAACGATGTCAAAAGCGGCGTTACTGCCTTCATCAACAATGGGCTGTTTCACCGTGCTGTCGGTGCGATAATCGTAAACCGATTTCGAGGCGAACTGCGGACGGATCCCCGGCAATGCATCGGCAGGCCAGATAGCCTGCTCAGCACGGCGCGTCACCGGGCGACCGCCCGATTCCAGCAAACTACCCTGGAAAATAACCTGTAATGGAGAATGTGTTTCCTTCCACTGGCTTTCTGTAGAAACTTCGCCGCGCCCTTTATCATCCAGCGTCAACTGAACTTCATCCAGCGTGCGGGAAAGATTTTCGGCAGCTATATCGCCGAATTCAAAACCAGGTAAGGCTGACACAGCTTCACGCTGTGGGCGCAGGAAAAGTTGCCCTTGCAAAGTATTACCATTCGCAAGTGCACCATACAGGTAGTACCCCACCACGGAGAATTTCACTTCATCTTTCGGCGTTAGCGGGGTTTTCTCACCGGTCAGATTCAGCGCCATACGCTCTGGCATAAAATCTTCGACGTGGAAATCCCACATCCGATACTGGTTATCGCCCGTGTTAGCGCGAATATGCCACATACCGGTTGCCGCATTGCTATCGAGTGGCCAGGTAAAGTGGTAGAGGCCATTCTCCGGCTGACTAACGACGCTCCTGAGTACCTGCCCGTCGGGTTTAATCACGTCTAACTTGATGGGTTGATCGGGCAATGCTTTACCGTCTGCATCACGCAGCAAACCATTGAGGATGACCGTTTCACCCGGGCGATAAAGATCGCGCGGGCCAAACATGAAAAACTGTTTGCTATAGCCTGGCGCGCCAGCAATGTTAAATTCCGCTAAGTCCAGCGCCGGGAGTTTTAAATCGAGCAGCGTTGTCTGACCGTTTTTACGCGCCAGCAGTAATGCCGCGTTTTTATCATTTTCCAGTTGCACATGCCCCTGAGCGTCACTGGTTGCCTGAGTCAGAGTCTGCCCTTTCTCATTTAATAAAGAGACTTCAATTCCTTGCAGGGCCGCGCCGTTTTCCAGACTTTGGGTAAAGATATCCAGACGATTGTGATAACGGTGAGCTGAAACGCCAATATCACTTAACGTAAACAGCGTCGCGGGATTACTGTAATCGTAACGTCCAGCCTGATTCATCACAGCCAGATACACGCCCGCCTGCTGAAGCGGTTTGATATCGCCCAGCGGCAGCAATAATTTTTCACGGGTGTTACGCGCAGGATTGAGATCAAACCGTCCGGTGTAGACCAGATCCGCCATCTGCAGCAGTTTATCTGACTGCCAGTTCGCCAGCGAATTGCGGTATTCCCACTGGCTAATGAAAGCGGGCAGTGATTCTGGTTTCACACGGAAGAAGTTAACATCGACATTGTTAACGTTAAGCGCCATTACCGGCAGCCCTTCAACGACCTTACCAGGAAGCAACGAACCACGACTGGCAAAACCGACGCTGGGTTGGATATCGCGGGTAGTTATAGTTTTTTCGTCATCTTTACTAAAGGTTGCGTTATTGAGCGCTTTGACCTCCTTGCCAATAGTGACGATCAAATCACGTTTCGGTTCGAGGTGGCGTAAACGCAGCTCTTTAAGATTATCTGACAGCTCCCAGGCACCATCCACTTTGCCGCTTTTTTTATCGACGACATGAATAACGCGTGAGAAATCCTGATCCGGGTCGAGAGGGATGGAGAACGTCAGCACCAGCGTGGCTGCGCCATCGAGTTGAACTTCAGAGAGATCCAGCAATGTCAGCGCCTTACCGGCACTCTGTTGGGCCAGTTTTTGTCGCTCCGGCGCGGAAAGTTTTGCTGAACTCACGTTTTCTGAAGAGGCCGCTTTAGTAACTTCAGAAGGCGCATCTTTTTTCACCGCTGTTGGCGCGTTATCGTTGTTGTCGCACCCTGCCAGCGCCAGCATTAGCATGCAGGCGGCTACGCGTAACTTTTTCATTTTTCATCCCTGCCACAATGGCCCGTTAGCAACGTCGAATAATTATTATGCGTGAGAATTTACGTTATGTAATTCAGTATCACGCCCATACAATCCGAATTTTAGTGAGAATTGTGGCTCAGACAGCCAAATCAGCCTCTTTTGCTTGTCGCTTTTCACTAAACATCCGACAATTTAGCCTAACCCCGGCAAAAATGGAGATGCCTATGTCCACGACATGGTTTGTAGGAGCCGACTGGCTCGCCGAACATATTGATGACCCGGAAATTCAGATTATCGATGCCCGCATGGCGTCGCCTGGACAGGAAGATCGTAACGTTGCTCAGGAGTATCTGAATGGACATATTCCCGGCGCAGTGTTTTTTGATATCGAAGCGCTTTCTGATCACACTTCCCCGCTTCCGCACATGCTGCCGCGCCCGGAAACGTTCGCCGTGGCGATGCGTGAATTAGGCGTTAACCAGGATAAGCACCTGATTGTCTATGACGAAGGTAATCTTTTCTCAGCCCCACGAGCATGGTGGATGCTGCGCACCTTTGGTGTAGAGAAAGTGTCGATTCTGGGTGGTGGACTTGCAGGCTGGCTGCGTGATGATCTGCTATTAGAAGAAGGCGCAGTAGAGCTGCCGGAAGGAGAGTTTAACGCCGCGTTTAATCCTGAAGCCGTGGTGAAAGTAACCGATGTATTATTGGCAAGCCATGAAAATACGGCGCAAATTATTGATGCCCGCCCGGCTACACGTTTTAACGCAGAAGTTGATGAACCTCGCCCAGGTTTACGTCGCGGACATATTCCCGGTGCATTGAACGTTCCGTGGACGGAACTGGTACGTGAAGGCGAACTAAAAACGACCGATGAACTGGATGCGATATTTTTTGGTCGCGGTGTCAGCTATGACAAACCAATTATCGTCAGCTGCGGTTCTGGTGTAACAGCAGCCGTGGTTTTGTTGGCACTTGCGACGTTGGATGTGCCAAACGTGAAACTGTACGACGGCGCATGGAGTGAATGGGGCGCACGGGCAGATTTACCGGTTGAGCCCGTAAAATAAGCTTTTTACGGGCAATAAAAAACCGCCGAATTTGGCGGTTTTTTATTGCTGGTCTGGTTCGCGGCCTTTCCAGCAGGTTGTATTACCGTAGTAATGCAAGCGCGTCTCAGCGGACACAATACTCGCCAGTAACTCTCTTTTTGTCAAGTAAAAGAGAGTTATTATTGTTCTGTTAGTGTATTATCCACTGCGGCCCTTTCCGCCGTCTCGCAAGCGGGCGCTGGCTTAAGGAAAGGATGTTCCGCGACCGTTAGGGCAAGCGCGTCTCAGCGCTTGCTATCGCGGCAATATCGCCAGTGGTGCTGTCGTGATGCGGTCTTCGCATGGACCGCACAATGAAGATACGGTGCTTTTGTATCGTACTTATTGTTTCTGGTGCGCTGTTAACCGAGGTAAATAATAACCGAAGTCTCTTCGGCGACAATTTACTGGTGGTTAACAACCTTCAGAGCAGCAAGTAAGCCCGAATGCCGCCCTTTGGGGCGGCATATTTTAGATTATCCGGTTCTGTTTAAAGTCACGCAAAAAACCACCCCAGCGACGTTCATAGAATGGCGCAATATGTTCGGTAATAAAGTGGCTAATTCCTTTTTCCCCTTTTTTCACCTGACAAATATCGATGGGTTCATCACCAGGTAATGTATCGGTCGCTACACTTCCCGCCACCTGAATAATTTCTTCGATATCACCATCGGCTTCAATGCCAATAAGTAAATTAGGCTGTGCCTCTTCGTTCTCTTTAATTGAACAAATAAAAGCACGCTTCACCGGCTTAATGGTTTTAAATAAGGTGGTAAGTGAATCAATCATTTGCGCTGGCGGCTCTGCGACTTCCGATAATATCAGCGATTCACCGCCTTCCAGTACTTCCTGGCTACTCAGCGGATTCCCTTCTTCACCAATCAACAAACTGATTTCACGCGGCATAAACTCTTTACCGGTTGGCAGTTTGGCATTAAGGAAGAGCGTTTCGCCAAGGGTCATCTCAAACAATGTGCGAACGGGCATTACGACAAATGCCTGTTCGTCTTCAACCGCCTGTTGAAGTGCTTCTAACGAGGTAAAAAAAGGAATGACGCTGGTGCCGTCTTCTTTTTCCCAGTGCTGTAAATCAAGCGCGCTATCTTCAACTACTGCCTCGCCCTGCGCCGCCGTACCAGGCACCCAGACGGTGGATTCCAGTAGAGTACGGAAAAAGGCCGGGCGGTGCGCCGGTTCGGTTGCTGCTTTTTCCAGCAGGTCTTCAAGTTCGTTTTTTGTTTCGGACATAAGAACCACAATTCATTCAACGTTCGGGGAGCAAGTGCCTGATGCGCCACGCTTATCAGGCCTACAAGGGAGTCGCAATCTATTGGATTTTCGCAATTTGTAGGCCGGATAAGGCGTTTACGCCGCATCCGGCATATTAGTTTACGCCGTTAACAGATTAGCAATCGTGCGCACACCAAGTCCCGTAGCACCCGCAGACCACTGTTCAACCGGCGCTTTACGGTAAGTCGCCGAGCAGTCGATATGCAGCCAGCCTTGCTGATAGTTCTCAACAAAGTGCGACAGGAAGCCCGCAGCCGTACTTGCACCTGCCGGATACGCCGCGCTTCCGGTATTGTTCAGTTCGGCAAAGTTAGACGGCAGCTGGCTGCGGTGGAATTCCGCCAGCGGCAGACGCCAGAACGGTTCGTTCTCTTGTGAGGCACTCGCCAGCAAACGACCGGCAAGCGCATCGTCAAAACTGAACAACGCGTGATAATCATTACCCAGCGCAGTTTTCGCCGCCCCGGTGAGGGTCGCCGCATCAATGATCAGTTCCGGTTTCTGCGCACTGGCATCAATCAGGCCATCGGCCAGCACCAGACGCCCTTCGGCATCAGTGTTCATCACTTCAACTTTTTTACCGTTGCGATAGGTGATGATATCGCCCAGCTTGAACGCATTGCCGCTGATCAGGTTATCCGCACAACAGAGGAACAGCTTCACGCGCTTGTTCAGTCCGCGCGTAATGGCAAATGCCAGCGCCCCGGTAACCGTTGCCGCACCGCCCATATCCGACTTCATCGAGTCCATAAACGCGGTCTGTTTGATGCTGTAGCCGCCGGAATCAAAAGTGATGCCTTTACCAACCAGGCACGCGTACACTGGCGCTTCTTTATCGCCAGTTGGGTTGTAATCCAGCGCCAGCAATACCGGAGAACGTTCTGAACCGCGCCCGACAGTGTGCAGCCCCATATAACCTTGCTCACGCAGATCTTCGCCTTTGGTGATCCGGTAAGTCACACGATCCCCTGCGACGTTGCAGATCAGATCAACAGCACGCTGTGCCAGTTGCGATGGTCCCAGCTCTTCTGCCGGTGCGTTGATGGTGTCACGCACCCAGTCAATGATCATCAGGCGGTTATCCAGTTCCTGACGCTGGGCATCGTCCAGCTCTGGCCACTCCACTTTACGTGTGCCTTTCGGGGCTTTGTAACCTTGCCAGAATGCCCAGCAGCGATCCGCATCCCAGCCTTCACCGCTTAACTGAACATGCTTAATGCCCAGACCATCAACCTTGCGCGCCGCACGCTGGATCAACCCCAGATCGTCTGCCCCGTTCAAATGCAGGGTAATGCCATCATTATTAATGCTGTAAGTTGCTTTTTCTCCCCAGCGCACGTCGGCAGGTTGGGTAGAAAGGGTAATTTTCATCGCTTCTGTCATTTTAGTTATCCTTATTCGTTTAACAGCAAAACGGGCTACCCCCAGGCAGCCCGTTCATTCACTCGGCTTCGTCCAGCCAGACCAACAAAATCGCTTCGAGGATTTTCTCGTTCGATGCCTGCGGGTCGTCGTCGAAATCTTCCAGAGCGCAAATCCACTGATGCATATCGGTGAATCGAACCGTTTTCGGATCAATATCGGGATACGCATCGTACAGTGCTTCGCCAATTTCGCGGCTATCGGTCCACTTAAGTCCCATACTAACCTCTGTTAATGCTCACGCGCATGGTTGATAGTGTAACGCGGGATTTCGACCACTAAATCTTCGTCGGTAACGCGCGCCTGGCAGCTTAAACGGCTTTCCGGCTCCAGCCCCCAGGCTTTGTCCAGCATGTCGTCTTCCTGCTCTGAGCTTTCCGGCAGCGAGTCAAAACCTTCGCGAACGATGCAGTGGCAGGTGGTGCAAGCACAGGATTTTTCACAGGCGTGTTCAATCTCGATACCGTTACGCAGCGCAACATCGAGAATGGTTTCACCGCTATTCGCTTCCAGAACAGCGCCATCAGGGCAGAGATCCTGATGAGGCAAAATAACAATCTTTGGCATATTAAACCTCGTCCACGGAATGGCCTTTCAGCGCACGACGAACCGACTGGTCCATGCGGCGAGCGGCGAAATCCTGGGTTTGTTTGTCTACGTTTTTAATCGCTTGTTCGATGGCGTCAACATCATCGCCCTGCGCCACTTCACTCAGGTGAGCGGCAGCATCGTCGATAACCTGACGTTCTGCGGCGCTTAACAGCGCGGCATCAGCAGCCAGCGCACCGTGCAGACTTTCCAGCACACGCGCCGCTTCTACTTTTTGTTCTGCCAGCATTCGGGCTTTTACGTCCTGCTCGGCATAGCTCATTGAGTCTTTGATCATCGAGGCGATTTCGCTATCGGTCAGGCCATAAGACGGTTTGACCTGAATAGACGCCTCAACGCCGGTGGATTTCTCCATCGCCGTCACGCTCAAAAGACCGTCGGCATCGACCTGGAACGTCACGCGAATATGCGCACCGCCAGCCGGTAGCGCCGGAATACCTCGCAGCGCAAAACGCGCCAGCGAGCGGCAGTCCTGCACCAGTTCGCGCTCACCCTGCATCACATGGATAGACATCGCCGTCTGACCATCTTTAAAGGTGGTGAAATCCTGGGCGCGGGCCACCGGAATCGTGGTATTACGCGGGATCACTTTCTCCACCAGGCCGCCCATCGTTTCGAGGCCCAGCGACAGCGGGATCACATCCAGCAACAGCATTTCGCTGTCCGGCTTGTTACCCACCAGAATATCCGCCTGAATCGCCGCGCCAATAGCGACGACTTTATCCGGGTCGATAGAAGTCAGCGGTGGACGACCGAAAAATTCGCCTACTCGTTCACGCACCAGCGGCACGCGAGTAGAACCGCCCACCATCACCACTTCCAGCACTTCATCAGCTTCTACGCCCGCATCTTTCAGCGCGCGACGACAAGCCAGTAAGGTTCGTTTTACCAGTGGCGCGATCAGTTCATTGAATTGTTCACGGCTGATTTCGCCCTGCCAGCCCGCAACGTTAACGGTCACAGAGTCCGCATCGCTCAGCGCGATTTTGGCCGCAATGGCAGCATCGAGCAGTTCACGCTGAACGCGGTTATCGCTACGATCAGGAATGCCCGCCTGCTCGCGAATGTAATCCGCCAGCAGATGGTCGAAATCATCGCCGCCGAGCGCGGAATCACCGCCGGTCGCCAGCACTTCAAACACGCCGCGACTTAAGCGCAGAATGGAAATATCAAACGTCCCGCCGCCGAGGTCATAAACAGCGATCACGCCTTCCTGGCCGGAATCCAGCCCGTAGGCAATAGCCGCAGCGGTCGGTTCATTAAGTAAGCGCAGAACATGCAGCCCCGCCAGACGCGCCGCGTCTTTGGTGCCCTGACGCTGGGCATCATCAAAGTACGCCGGAACGGTGATAACGACACCATCCAGCTCGCCTGCCAGGGCTTCAGTTGCCCGCGCCGCCAGTGCTTTGAGGATGTCCGCAGAAACGCGCACCGGGTTCAGCAGCCCCGCCGCCGTTTCAATCATCGGCAGGCCATTCTCGCTGGCCTGGAATTGATAAGGCAGATGCGGATAGCGTTGCTGGATATCAGCCAGCGAGCGCCCCATCAGGCGTTTAACAGAACTAATGGTGTTGGCGGTGTCGAGCGCTGCGTTAGTACGCGCGTCATAACCCACCGAATGCCCTTGCTGTTGATAGTGAACAACAGACGGCAGCAGGTGACGGCCTTCATGGTCAGCTAACGTTTCGGCCTGACCGCTGCGCACTGTTGCCACCAGCGAGTTGGTTGTGCCCAGGTCAATACCGGCCGCCAGGCGACGCTGATGCGGCGCAGCACTCAAACCAGGTTCACTAATTTGTAATAAGGCCATGTTTAGCTTCCAGAAATTAAAAATCGAGCAGTTTTTCTTCGAGTTGTTCGGCACTGCTCCGCAGTTTATCGAGAAAACGCAGCTTACGCACAGTATCCGCCGCCGCGTCCCACGTCTCGTTGTCTAACTGTTCAACCATCAACTGATGGCGGGTATCAAACATCTTTTTCACACGTTTGATAAAGCTTTCCAGCCGCGCTTCATCTTTCGCCTGTTCGATCTCGTCCAGTTCTTCGCGCAGTTCCAGCTGTTCCATCAGGAACGCGGTGTCGCGCACAGTATGCTGCTCGCTGGCGAGATCAAAACCGTGCAAAGAAAGCAAATATTCCGCGCGCATTAACGGATGACGCAGCGTTTGCCAGGCCTGGTTAATGGTCGCGGATTGCTGTACGGCGGCGAGTTGTTCCGCCTGGCTTCCGCTGGCGAATTTATCAGGATGATACTGACGTTGTAGATCCTGAAAACGCAGGCTCAGCGCCTGGGTATCGAGTTGATAACGGGCAGGCAAGCCAAAGAGGGTGAAGTAATCCATAACATTCTCAGGGCTGCGATCCGCCGCGATAACGGCGAATCAGGTAAAACAAACCCCACGCGCAGGCGACCACGGTGGGGTTATCGGTATGCGCATCAAACGTGGAAGCTTTCGCCGCAACCACACTCATCTTTGACGTTCGGGTTGGTGAATTTAAACCCTTCGTTAAGGCCTTCTTTGACGAAGTCCAGCTGCGTACCGTCCAGAAATTGCAGGCTTTTGCCATCGACCACGACTTTCACGCCTTTGTCTTCAAACACGATGTCTTCCGGCGTCGGTTCGTCAACAAATTCCAGTACATAAGCCATACCTGAACACCCGGAGGTTCTCACGCCCAGACGCAGGCCAAACCCTTTACCGCGGTTAGCCAGAAAGGTATTTACTCGCGCTGCTGCACTGTCGCTCAGTGTAATCGACATAACCAAACCTCAACTCTTATTTTGCTTCACGTTTGCTTTTATAGTCCGCAATGGCGGCTTTGATCGCGTCTTCTGCCAGAATAGAACAGTGAATTTTCACCGGCGGCAGTTCAAGTTCTTCAGCAATATCGGTGTTTTTGATCGCCTGCGCTTCGTCGAGAGACTTCCCTTTCACCCATTCGGTGACCAGGGAGCTGGAAGCGATAGCGGAACCGCAGCCGTAAGTTTTAAAACGCGCGTCTTCAATGATACCTTCATCGTTGACTTTAATCTGCAACTTCATCACGTCGCCACAGGCCGGTGCACCCACCATGCCGCTGCCGACGTTCTCGTCGTTGTTGTCAAAGGAACCCACGTTACGCGGATTCTCGTAATGGTCGATAACTTTTTCGCTGTAAGCCATTATAAATTCTCCTGATTCCGATACCGATTAATGATGAGCCCATTCGATGCTGTTCAGATCCACGCCCTGCTTGTACATTTCCCACAGCGGAGAAAGGTCACGCAGACGACCGATGGATTTACGAACTAACTCGATGGTGTAGTCGATCTCTTCTTCAGTAGTAAAACGACCTAAAGAGAAACGGATAGAGCTATGTGCCAGCTCGTCGTTCAGCCCCAGCGCGCGCAGCACGTAGGACGGTTCGAGGCTTGCTGACGTACAGGCGGAACCTGAAGAAACCGCGAGGTCTTTCAGCGCCATAATCAGCGACTCACCTTCAACGTAGTTGAAGCTGACGTTGAGAATGTTCGGCGCACCGTGTTCCAGGTCACCGTTCAGGTAAACTTCTTCGATATCTTTGATGCCGTTCCACAGACGATTACGCAGGCCGCGCAGACGTTCCATCTCGGTCGCCATCTCTTCTTTTGCGATGCGATAGGCTTCGCCCATACCGACGATCTGGTGAACAGGCAGAGTGCCGGAACGCATACCGCGCTCGTGACCGCCGCCATGCATTTGTGCTTCGATACGTACGCGCGGTTTACGACGCACATACAGCGCACCAATACCTTTCGGGCCATAGATTTTGTGACCGGAGAAAGACATCAGGTCAACTTTCAACTGGCTCAGATCGATCGGCAGTTTGCCCACGCTCTGGGTTGCATCAACGTGATAGATAATGCCACGAGCACGGCACATTTCGCCGATAGCCGCGATATCCTGCACCACGCCGATTTCGTTATTTACGTGCATGATGGAAACAAGGATGGTGTCGTCACGCATCGCTGCTTCGAGTTCTTTCAGGTCGATAATACCGTTACGCTGCGGTGCCAGGTAAGTGACTTCAAAACCTTCGCGCTCCAGCTGACGGCAGGTATCCAGTACCGCTTTATGTTCGGTTTTACTGGTGATGATGTGCTTGCCTTTTTTCTGATAAAAGTTGGCTGCACCTTTGATCGCCAGGTTGTCAGATTCGGTTGCACCAGAGGTAAAGACGATTTCACGCGGATCAGCGCCGACCAGATCGGCAATCTGATTACGGGCGATATCTACCGCTTCTTCAGCCTGCCAGCCGAAACGGTGAGAACGGGAGGCCGGGTTACCAAAGGTTCCGTCCATCGTCATAAACTGCATCATTTTCTCGGCAACACGCGGGTCCACCGGCGTGGTTGCGGAGTAGTCGAGATAAATCGGTAATTTCATTGCTCTATAAACTCCGTACATCACTCAATGCAAGGAACCAGGCTACCGGCTGGATGTACGACCGTGTTTACGGAGTGTTTAGCACTCCGGCCTGATTCTGAATTCTTTTTATTAAGCGCGTAACTTAACGTCGATCGCGTCTTGTGTGCGGGTGCGTGGCGCGTCGTGAGTATGCTGACGACCAGACACATCCAGCACTTCCTGGTTATTAACCAGTTCGCCTAAAGTAATGTTATTGAGAAAACCGGTAAGACGGTCGCTCAAATCACGCCACAGCGCGTGGGTCAGGCATTTATCGCCGCCCTGGCAGCCGCCTTTACCCTGACAACGGGTGGCATCTACAGATTCGTCAACGGCGCTAATCACCTCGCCAACGGCGATGCTGCTGGCATCTTTGCCTAACAGATAACCACCGCCTGGTCCACGTACGCTGGAAACCAGACCATTTTTACGCAGACGGGAAAACAGTTGTTCCAGATAAGAAAGGGAAATTCCCTGACGTTCGGAAATATCAGCCAACGGTACCGGGCCCGCTTCAGAGTTGAGCGCAACGTCAAGCATTGCGGTCACGGCATAGCGCCCTTTAGATGTCAGTCTCATGTCTTACTTCACCTCAAACTCGCCCCTGCCCGGGGTTTTTTATTGTAAAAGTGGGGGTATTGCATAGCAGGGTCAAGTCTGACATTCCCGAGTAAATTGGTCAACTATTTACTTGACTGATTTAGTCGGGTATTTAACCTTCAGTGCCATTTTTTTATCGTGGCGTTTGTACCTGTTGTCGGATGCGGTGTGAACACCTTATCCGACCTGGGATTCCGTGCACTTACAGGCCTGATAAGACGCGTTAAGCATCGCATCAGGCAACCACTGTTATTCGGCCTTGTTACCTTTATTCTGCTGCTCAATAGAAGCCAGAATCCCGCGCAGGATATTCAATTCCTGGCTTTCCGGGCGCGCACGGGTAAACAGACGGCGCAATTTATTCATCACCTGTCCCGGATGGTTTTCACGGATAAAACCGGTTGCCAGCAGCGTTTGCTCCAGATGACCATAAAAACGCTCCAGATCATCGACCAGCGGATACGGCGTCTCTTCATGCTCGACCTGCTCGCCATTTTCCTGAGTTGCCAGCCAGGCCATGCGCACTTCATAGGCAATAACCTGAACCGCCATCGCCAGGTTCAGCGAACTGTATTCCGGGTTAGCCGCAATTGCGACATGATAATGGCATTTCTGCAACTCTTCATTGGTCAAGCCGACGCGCTCGCGACCAAACACCAGCGCCACCGGGGTATTTGCCGCTTCAGCGACGCTTTTCAGACCGCATTCGCGCGGGTCGAGCATCGGCCACGGCAGCGTGCGGGAGCGAGCGCTGGTGCCCACCACCAGACTACAACCGGCTAACGCTTCGTCGAGCGTATCGACGATGTGAGCATTACCAATCACATCGCTGGCCCCTGCTGCCAGGGCAATCGCCTGGGAGTCAGGTTTCACTAGTGGATTAACCAGCCACAGATTGGTTAATCCCATTGTTTTCATGGCACGGGCAACAGAACCCATATTGCCGGTGTGTGACGTCTCCACCAGCACAATTCGAATATTTTGCAGCATTGTCTTTCTTCATCTAAAGATTATTCACGCATCTTATCATAAAACGAAGACAGATGCCGATCTCGCTGCTATACTCTGCGCCGTTTTCCCGTTCTTTAACATCCAGTGAGAGAGACCGATGCATCCGATGCTGAACATCGCCGTGCGCGCAGCGCGCAAGGCGGGTAATTTAATTGCCAAAAACTATGAAACCCCGGACGCTGTAGAAGCGAGCCAGAAAGGCAGTAACGATTTCGTGACCAACGTAGATAAAGCTGCCGAAGCGGTGATTATCGACACGATTCGTAAATCTTACCCACAGCACACCATCATCACCGAAGAAAGCGGTGAACTTGAAGGTACTGATCAGGATGTTCAATGGGTTATCGATCCACTGGATGGCACTACCAACTTTATCAAACGTCTGCCGCACTTCGCGGTATCTATCGCCGTTCGTATCAAAGGCCGCACCGAAGTTGCTGTGGTATACGATCCTATGCGTAACGAACTGTTCACCGCCACTCGCGGTCAGGGCGCACAGCTGAACGGCTACCGTCTGCGCGGCAGCACCGCTCGCGATCTCGACGGTACTATTCTGGCGACCGGCTTCCCGTTCAAAGCAAAACAGTACGCCACTACCTACATCAACATCGTCGGCAAACTGTTTAACGAATGTGCAGACTTCCGTCGTACCGGTTCTGCGGCGCTGGATCTGGCTTACGTCGCTGCGGGTCGTGTTGACGGTTTCTTTGAAATCGGTCTGCGCCCGTGGGATTTCGCGGCAGGCGAGCTGCTGGTTCGTGAAGCAGGCGGCATCGTCAGCGACTTCACCGGTGGTCATAACTATATGCTGACCGGTAACATCGTTGCTGGTAACCCGCGCGTTGTTAAAGCCATGCTGGCGAACATGCGTGACGAGTTAAGCGACGCTCTGAAGCGTTAATGACTCAGGCGGGTGATATCACTCACCCGCCCTCGCCTTTCAGGCGCTATTCCGAAATACTTCCTCACCGCTTTACTTTCTTTCGTCACTCTCCCACCATCTTTCGCCGATTAATGGATGATAAAGAAGTCGCAAGGAAAGGTTATGGCGCTGCCAGTGAACAAACGCGTTCTCAAAATTCTGTTTATTCTCTTTGTTGTTGCCTTCTGCGTTTATTTAGTGCCGCGCGTCGCCATCAACTTCTTCTATTATCCTGACGATAAAATATACGGTCCCGACCCCTGGTCGGCGGAATCCGTCGAATTTACGGCTAAGGACGGTACTCGTCTGCAAGGCTGGTTTATTCCTTCTTCGACGGGCCCTGCTGACAACGCCATCGCAACCATCATTCATGCTCACGGCAATGCCGGAAATATGTCCGCCCACTGGCCGCTGGTCAGTTGGTTACCCGAGCGTAATTTCAACGTTTTTATGTTTGATTATCGCGGGTTTGGTAAATCAAAAGGCACGCCGTCCCTGGCCGGATTGCTGGACGATACGCAAAGTGCCATCAATGTGGTGCGCCATCGCAGTGATGTAAACCCACAACGGCTGGTGCTGTTCGGGCAGAGTATTGGCGGGGCGAATATTCTGGATGTTATTGGTCAGGGTGATCGTGAAGGCATACGTGCGGTGATCCTCGACTCCACCTTTGCCTCTTATGCGACCATTGCCAACCAGATGATCCCCGGCAGTGGCTACTTACTTGATGAGAGTTACAGCGGCGAAAATTACATCGCCAGCGTCAGCCCGATCCCGCTTTTACTCATTCACGGTAAAGCTGATCACGTTATCCCATGGCAGCACAGCGAAAAGTTGTATAGCCTGGCAAAAGAGCCAAAACGGTTGATCCTAATCCCGGATGGCGAACACATTGATGCTTTTTCCGATCGTCACGGCGATGTTTATCGCGAACAGATGGTGGATTTTATCCTTAGCGCATTGAATCCGCAGAACTAACCCATGATCGCTAGCACGATAATCATTCACAAAACCACCTTAAGACATGCTAATCCACTGGTCAGAACAGTTTAAGATGAGAAAAATTCTGTGATGCTTGCCAACATTTCTGATGATTAGCATTCCCTTCGCCATTTCCCTGAGCAAACTTTAGCTATTCTTATCAATTATGCTTATGGGAGATCTACAGATGATGCCTACGCTTGCTCCACCATCTGTCCTTTCGGCTCCCCAGCGCCGCTGCCAGATCTTGCTGACGCTCTTTCAGCCGGGGTTGACCGCCACCACGGCAACTTTCAGCGAGCTTAATGGTGTGGATGATGATATCGCCAGTCTTGATATCAGCGAAACAGGACGGGAGATCCTGCGCTATCATCAACTCACACTGACGACTGGTTATGACGGCAGCTACCGGGTTGAAGGTACAGTGCTTAACCAACGTTTGTGTTTATTTCACTGGCTACGACGTGGTTTCCGTCTGTGTCCGTCATTTATTACCAGCCGATTCACCCCCGCCCTGAAGAGTGAACTGAAGCGGCGCGGAATTGCGCGTAACTTTTACGACGATACCAATCTACAAGCGTTAGTGAATCTCTGCTCCCGACGGCTGCAAAAACGCTTTGAAACGCGCGATATTCATTTCCTGTGTCTGTATTTGCAATATTGTTTGTTGCAACATCACGCTGGAATTACGCCTCAGTTTAATCCGCTCCAACGTCGCTGGGCGGAATCCTGCCTTGAATTTCAGGTAGCGCAGGAAATTGGACGCCACTGGCAGCGTCGGGCGCTCCAGCCTGTACCGCCTGATGAGCCACTATTTATGGCACTACTTTTTTCCATGTTGCGGGTTCCCGATCCACTGCGGGATGCGCATCAGCGGGACAGACAACTGCGTCAGTCTATCAAACGTCTGGTAAACCATTTTCGTGAGCTGGGAAATGTTCGTTTTTATGATGAACAGGGGTTATGCGATCAGCTTTATACCCACCTCGCCCAGGCGTTAAATCGCAGTTTGTTTGCCATCGGTATTGATAACACCCTGCCGGAAGAGTTCGCCCGCCTGTATCCACGCCTGGTGCGCACCACCCGCGCGGCGCTGGCCGGATTTGAAAGTGAATACGGCGTCCATCTTTCTGATGAGGAAAGCGGTCTGGTCGCGGTGATTTTTGGTGCCTGGCTAATGCAGGAAAACGACCTGCATGAGAAACAGATTATTCTACTGACCGGGAATGATAGCGAGCGAGAAGCGCAGATTGAGCAGCAGCTACGCGAACTAACGTTACTGCCGCTCAACATTAAACATATGTCGGTAAAGGCATTTTTGCAGACAGGCGCTCCGCGCGGCGCGGCACTGATTATTGCGCCTTATACCATGCCGTTACCGCTCTTTTCACCACCGCTGATCTATACGGACCTGACGTTGACAACACATCAACAGGAGCAGATCCGCAAAATGCTCGAATCAGCATGAGGGAACAACTTTCGGGCGCAAAAACATTGCCGGAAGCGCCACCAGCGCCATCACCCAGAACACGCCGTGGCCGAGATATTGATACAGGAAACCGGCGAAAACGGTCATGATGGCGATACTGCCGCCCATCGCGACGGCAGAGTAAACCGCCTGTAAACGGATGACTTCGCTACCCTGGCGAGCAGCAATATAGCGCATGGCAGCCAGGTGGCAGACCGTGAAGGTACCGCAATGCAGAATTTGCACCACTATCAACCACGGCAACGCCGTCGTTGCTCCCATAATGCCCCAGCGCACTACGCCGCAAATCGCCGAGATCAACAGCATATCGCGTGCACTACAACGGCGGAAAAGTTTATTACTCAGCGCAAAAATAATGACTTCCGCCACCACGCCCAGCGACCACAAATACCCCACCGCCGAGGCCGAGTAGCCAGCTGCCTGCCAGTAAATGGCGCTAAAACCGTAATAGGCCGCATGTGCCCCCTGCAATAAACAAACGCAGGCCAGAAAGCGCCAGTTCTGGCGAACCAACGCCAACCACGCAGACCAGCCGGTGCTCTCCTGCTGGCGGCTTGCCCCTTGTGGCTGAATCGTCGGACGGATGAGAAAGCCGAGCAGCATGGATGCCACGCCCAACGTCAACAGCGCGAGGATCACCCGATAATCAAACATACTGACCAGTTTGCCCGTCAGCGCCGAGCCAATGACAAACGCCACCGAGCCCCACAGTCTCACTTTGCCGTAATCAAGCGGGAACTGCTTTTGCCACGTATTCGCCAGTGCATCGGTCAACGGTACCAGCGGTGAGAAAAAGAGGTTAAAGCCAATCATCACCAGCATTAGCCACGCTACGTGCGCCCCCGCCCAGAAGGCGACAGCAAAGAGAAGTGTCAGCAGTGCCAGCACGCGCAAGGCGGAAATCAGGCGGGAAGGATCGCTGACGCGGGGCGCGATGAGCAAACTCCCGAGGAAACGGGCAACCAGACCCGCCCCCAATAACAGGCCGATGGTTTCTGGCGTTAAACCAATCCCTTTAAGCCAGACGCTCCAGAAAGGTAGAAAAATGCCGTAACTAAAAAAGTATGTGAAATAGCCGAGCGCCAACCAGCGCGTGGATTGCAAAACCATGAGTCCCTCCCGTCAGGAGGCGTTAGTCTGGGGTTAATCGAATGTTGGTGCAAGTTGAAAAATAAGAATATTCGAGCCAGCTTCCTGACGGTTATCCTGCATATCAGGAAATGACAAAAAAGTGCGGCCCACAACACAACATGTAAAAAAGAACGATGAAACAGGTGAAAATCGCAATTTATTGAACTGACAAACTCATGTGAGACGGATAAGGCGTGCATGTCGCATTCGGCAGGAAACAATAAGCACATTGTCAGCCATCTGCGTTATGCCGTTATACCAGAAACGAATATCTCAACGCCTGGGGCGTGGCGAGGTACCAGAGTGTGTATTACGTTTAAATCACATCATCTTGCAAAGGGATTGGTTATGAACTCACTACGTTATTTTGATTTTGGCACTGCCCGCCCCGTTTTATTATTAATTGCCCGTATCGCCGTGGTCTTAATTTTCATTATTTTTGGTTTTCCCAAAATGATGGGCTTTGACGGTACGGTCCAATATATGGCCTCGCTGGGCGCGCCAATGCCGATGCTGGCAGCGATTATTGCGGTAGTTATGGAAGTGCCCGCCGCGATATTAATCGTGCTTGGCTTTTTCACCCGTCCGCTGGCGGTGCTGTTTATTTTCTACACGCTGGGTACGGCGGTGATTGGTCACCATTACTGGGATATGACCGGCGATGCGGTTGGGCCAAATATGATTAATTTCTGGAAGAATGTCAGTATCGCTGGCGCATTCCTGCTGTTGGCAATTACCGGGCCGGGGGCGATTTCTCTCGATCGCCGTTAGGAAAGATGCCGGATGTGGCGTGAACGCCTTATCCGGCATTTTATAAATTACAGCAACGCAACCCGCAACGACATCTCTGAAATTGTTGATTCCCCTGGTGCAAGCGCAATGAGGTCACCACCTTCCGGGCGATGATGGTCATCCGGCGCATGACTCATCGGTTCCAGACAGAAGAAATCAAACGCATATCCTTTATCAAACGCAGGGTCTGAAACAAAGATGAAATAACACGGTGCAGGTGGCGTCGTTTCCATGATGATGGCATACCCCTCCTGCGGCTGCTCGATGCGGGCCTTACCATTCCATCCGGCAAAACCATTGTTTACCCACTGGCGCGGCAACGGCGCGAGCTGGTTAAAATCCAGCTCCTGCGGTAGCTGCTCGCAAAACTCACCCGCCAGCCACTGCTCCCGCTCCAGCCAGTAACCGCTCGCCTGTGCCTGAATCCGCGTTTGCGGCGACAACGGAAAATAAGGATGCCAGCCGGTACCAAATGGCAGCGTCTCTGCCCCTTGATTGGTGACAGCGAGCGTCACCGTCAGCGTATCCGCCGTTAAATGAAATGCCTGGCTTACCCGATAGTGATAAACACCGCTGAGATGTTCATACACCAGACACAAGCTATCATCGCTGCGCGAGACACATTGCCACTCGCCCAACCAGCCATCGCCGTGTAGATAGTGCGCATCCCACTCAACATTCGGTTGCAGTTGATACTCACGCCCCTGCCAGACAAAACGGTTGCCGCTCACCCGGTTTGCAAATGGTACCAGCGGAAAACAAGAGGCATCGGTTGCCACACCGCTTTTTTTACCAGGACGTAGCAGCGGCGTCGTATCGCGCCAGAAGCCTTCGATTACGCCGCCCTGATCAGAAACGTCCAGCTTTAGCGGCCCGTGAGATAAGGTATAGATGGTCATCCGCAGACTCCTTAATCCGGGAAATTAATCACAACTTTCCCACATTTGCCGCTTGCCATCAGTGCATAAGCATCTCCTGCCTGTTCCAGCGAGAAACGATGGGTAATGGCGTTACGCGGCCACAGTTTCCAGTCCGTTAAATCGTGGGCGCATTTTTCCATATGGAACAAACTGGTCACCCAGGAGCCAATAATCCGCCGTTGATGGTGCATCAGGTCAGCGCTAACCTCGAACTCGACTTTTCCGGTTTCACCAATGTAAACCACGCGTCCCCAGTCAGCTGTGGATTGCAGTGCCAGTAAGCGACCTGCGGCATTACCGGAACAATCAAGCGCAACATCCGCGCCGCCGTGAGTGAGTTCGGCGATTATCTGCGGCAGACCTTCGGTGGTCGCTAAATAGCCGTGATCCATCACTCCTAACTGTTTCGCCATCGCCAGACGTTCCGGCAGCATATCAACGCCGATGATCCTTTTTGCACCACGACCTTTCGCCAGCATCATCGCCATCATGCCGACCGGCCCCAGACCGACCACCAGCACGTTATCGCTACCGGAAACTTCGCCGCGCAAAATCCCTTCATACGCTGTACCAACGCCGCAACTGATAAACGCACCATCTTCATAGCTCAGCGCGTCCGGCAGCAGGATCAGATCTTTTTCTTCCGCCAGCAGGTATTCAGCATGGCCGCCGTCACGCTGCCAGCCGTAAGCCGCTTTTCCTTCGCCAGTACAAGAAATAGGAAAACCGCGACGGCAGTTCGGGCAAAAACCACAGCCAGAAATGTGATACACCAGCACGCGGTCGCCCTCTTTAAAATGGCGGCAGCCTTGCCCCATCGCCACAATCTGCCCGCACGGTTCATGACCGTTGATAAATCCCTGGTATAACGGTTTATCGGGTGCCGCCGCCGTAGCGCGGTGCTGGTGGTAGATATAGTGGACATCGCTTCCGCAAATCCCGGAGGATTTCATTTTGATCAGTACCTGGTTAATCCCCGGCGTCGGCACCGCAACTTCCCGCAGATCGACGGTCGAATTTCCTGGTAAATAAGCTGCCAGCATCGTTTTCATAAATCCCTCATTAACAATACGATTAATTTTCATCCCTGCCGCACCCGCGCCAGGGGCGTTAAGGTTTAGCGTTTCGCTTTACTACTACGCTGGGTCAGCAAGATATTTGCCAGCACCGCCACCACAATGATGACGCCGCGCACCACCTGCTGGAAAAAGGAGTTAATCCCGAGCAGCACCAGACCGTTACCGATTAGCGTAATCACCAGTACGCCAAGCAGCGTACCGAACAACGAGCCGCGACCGCCGGAAAGCGCCGTACCGCCGACCACGACCGCGGCGATGACGTCAAACTCCAGACCGTTTGCGGCACCTGCGTTACCGGAACCGAGGCGCGCCGCCAACAAAATGCCGGTCACCGCCGCTAATAATCCCGAAAGGGTAAAAATAAGAATGCGTACCCGACGAACGTTAATACCGCACAACTGCGCTGCAGTGGCATTACCGCCAACAGCAAAAACCGAGCGCCCGAAGGCGGTTTTGCGGCTAATGAACACAAACAGCGCAAATAACACCATCATGATCAGCGCGGATACCGGCACACCGAGAAATTGTCCGCCCAGCCAGTCCAGCACTTCGTTTTCGTTAATTGGCACTGGCAAGGCGTTCGTCATAAACAGCCCCATTCCGCGCAGGGCGCTCCATAAACCCAGCGTGGCAACAAAACTTGGCACGTTAAACACCGCGCAGCACCCCGGCGAGCGTTCCCATCAGCGCACCTAACAGCAACACCAGCAGACAAGCAATCGCCAGCGGAACTTCAAATTGCAGCAAAAACGCCAGGCACACTGAAACAAAAGCCACCATCGGCCCAACGCTGACATCAATTTCACCGGAGATAATAATCAGCGTCATCGCCCAGGCGGCGATCCCGATGGTGGCGGCATCGCGCAGCACGTTCATTTGGTTATTCAATGAGATAAAGCCAGGCGCATTCAGGGAGAAGACCAGATAAAGAATGGCAATCACCACCAGCAAACCGATCTCATTAATATGGCGACTGACAAATTGTTTGAGCGAGACGCTCTTGCCCTGCGGCAATGGTAATGACGAAGCAGACATCTTCAGGTTCCTCGGTAAAATTCATCAGTGGACAGAATGGCGGACATCAGCTCATCCACATTGACCGGCGAGTGAAACTCCTGCGAGAACGTGCCGTGCTGTAATAACAGGATGCGGTCACACACCAGTGGCAACTCCTCCACTTCACTGGAGATAAACACCACGCTTTTTCCTTCGGCAGCCAGCTCGCGGACAATACGGTAAATCTGCTGTTTGGCTTCGATATCGACGCCGCGCGTTGGCTCGTCGAGCAACAAAATCTGGCTGGCGGCATAGACCCAACGACCGATCACCACTTTTTGCTGATTGCCGCCAGAAAGCGTGCCGATGGGCGTTTCGCTACTGGCGGCCTTGACCGTCATCCGCTGCATCACCTCTTCGGTCAGGCGGCGGATGGTGGACCATTGCAGCACACCGTTGGCGCTGATTTTTTGCCGATTGGTCAGCACTGTATTTTCGTCAACGCCCAACCAGGGAATGATCCCCGCTTCTTTGCGGTTTTCTGGCGTATAGCCAATGCCGCGTTTCAGCATGTCGCCGTAATCGGGGCGCATGATTTTCTCGCCGTTGATAACAATTTCGCCCTGTTCATACGTCTCCAGACCAACAATCGCCTTCAGCAATTCACTGCGCCCTGCCCCCAGCAGACCAGCAATGCCGAGCACTTCGCCACGACGTAGCGTAAAACTGATATCCTCCAGCTTGGGCTTATGGCGTAACGCACGGACTTCCAGCACGGCTTGATCCATAATTTCCTGAGGGGCAACCGGCGCAATATCAACGTGATCGCGCCCGAGCATTAGCGACACAATATGATGCGTAGAGGTGTTTTCGAGCATCACATCGCCCGCCACCTGACCATCGCGCATAACGGTGGCACAGGAGGCAATGCGGCGAATTTCTTCCATCCGGTGGCTGACATAAATCACCGCCACGCCCAGTGCCGACATCTTTTTCACCGCGCTGATCACCAGTTCAACTTCCGCACTGGCAAGCGAGCTGGTGGGTTCATCAAGAATGACCACGCGCGGCTCGCCCTTCATCACCCGCGCAATTTCCACCAGTTGCTTTTGCGCCGGGCTTAGCGTTGAAACAAGTTGTTCAGGGCTAACGTCAACGCCCAGCGCCTGTAAGCAACGTTGGGCATCCCGCGCCATTTGCAGGTAATCAATCATGCCGTTGCGGCGGGGCCACTGACCGAGGCAGAGGTTTTCCGCCACTGTCAGCCCTTCCACCAGACTTAACTCCTGATAAACCGCGCGTACCCCCAGTTCAGCGGCACGGCGAGTCAGCGTAGCTTCGTCACCTTCCAGTCGCGTCTCGCCAATCCAGATATCACCGCTATCCGGACGTTCGCTACCGGTAAGCATTCGAATGAGGGTCGATTTTCCCGCACCGTTTTTGCCTAACAGCGCACGAACTTCGCCTTTTTTGAGCGTGAAGTTAACGTTATCCAGCGCAACGACTCCGGGATAACGCTTATTTCCTGCCACCACTTTTGCTACCGGGACTGCCTCTGTTGCCGTGAACATAGGGACCTCTGCGAATCAGCGATTAGGGCAGACCATCAACGTGCGTTGCCAGCCACTGTTTACCGTCTTCCGTTTTGGTATAGAGATCGATTGGCACCTGAATCACTTTTTCACCGTCGGCTTGTTTATTGATAACCTTCAATGTTTGCGTAAAAACAGCATTGCCCATTTTCTTACCAGAAATATCCACCACCGCTTTCAGCACCTGGTTGTTTTCCAGCTCCTGAGCAATTTCAGTGGTCATATCAGAACCGAAAACAGCAATTTTTCCGGCCTGATTTTGATTACGTACCGCTTTTACCGCGCCGAGTGTCGCTCCGCCCGATTCCCCCATAATGGCGTTGAGATCCGGCGTGGAGATAATCAGTTTTTCACCGACAGAAATCGCTTTATCTAAAACAGTCCCTTCCTGATTAGCGACAATTTGCGCGCCGGGAACGCGGGTTTTTAATACTTCTTCAAACCCTTTACGACGTTGCACACAAACTTCAAAGGCTTCGCAATTGATGACGGCAATTTTCGGCTGGTCAATTTTGTTGGCAATAAAATAATCGGCGGCAGCGTTACCCAGTTTTTTACCAAATTCCAGCGGGTCACCAACCAGATATGCCGAGACATATTTATCGACACCCTTTTGATTAATACAGGTGTTGTAGCAAATCACCGGAATACCCGCTTCACTGGCGCGACGAACGGTACGGCTACTGCCATTTTCAGACACTGCCGATAAAATAATGGCATCGACATTACGCGCCACGAGGGTATCAACAAAGGTACTTTCTTTCGAAATATCGCCCTGAGCGTTAGTTTCAATTAACTGTACCTGTACTGAAGAATCTTTTGCCGCATCCTGAACGCCCTGACGCACTCCGGCGTAATATCCCTGGGTATCAAGGTATATTGCGCCAATAGTCATTTCTTTATCAGAAGCCCTGGCAAATAGTGCGCTACCCAATAGTGTAGCCATTAATAATAAATTACGGGTTCTTGTCATTTTTTTAGGCATAGTGCCTCCTGTAGGGTTTTTATTTACAACGGCTTATTTTAATTATTTGAGCGTGAGCGGCAGCACGTGCCGCTCAAATATTACAGTTAATAGGGTTTAGTGAACGTAGCTAAAAATAAAAGGCATCACGGTGGTGAATAATGCCGCTTTCGGCCAGGCTGGATTAATCGCCATCAATTCAGCGCGAGCAGATTCATAGTGCGCAACCTCCCCTAATCCCGCGGCCGCCAGCATCGCCACCATCAGGCATTTTTCTTTATGCTGCTGTTGTAAATCGCCATACAGCGACAACAAGTCAGGCTGCGAGACGGCAAAGAAATCCGCCTCGATACTGGTTTTCGCCATCTCTTGTGCCCACTGTTTCATTTCACTAAACAGTTGCTGTGCAGTTTGTTGTTCGCCCAGCAGTCGCAGCGCCATTCCTTGCCAGAAGAGATAATCAACCGGCTGATCGTTGTAATAACTGTGGATGTTAATGGTGCGATCGCCGGTCGCCGCCAGACGTAAACAACGCGTCGCTTCAGTTTCATCGCCCTGCGCGTTGGCGCATACTGCCTGCCAGAACCAGATGTCGTTGTCAGTTTGCCCCGGTAAACGGCCTTCGCTTAAATTCTCCGGATAATGCAGCGCGGCATGAAGCAGTTCGCTGGCCTGCTGCGGCTCTCTGTCATCAAGATGCTGCCAGGCGCGTAATAACTGGTTGAGGATAAACTGGCTGGTGACCTTCCCTTCCCCACCTTCCCACGGGTGGAATTTGCGCGTGGCGAGAATGTCCGCCGCTTTGTCTGCCTGACCCGTGAGATGCCACAAATTGAGCAGTTCTGCGGTCATGTCGTCGCGTTTCAGCGCAATTTCCAGATTATCTTCCAGACGCGCCAGTCGTTTCTCCGGTGTGACACCGCTTAACTTATCCAGCAAATCCCGTTCGAAAAGCAGACGTGCATCCTGCGGCGCAAGCTGATAAGCATTATCAAGATAACGCGCGGCCAGCTCATAATCGTGCTGCTTATTCCACGCATGGATCGCCAACCCGCGCCAGCCGTCGGCAAACTCCGGCGACATCTCTACGCAACGCTGCCATAAGGCAATGGCTTTGCCGTAGCTACGCTTGTTGTAGTAGAAGCAGGCCAGTAAATGCCGGGCAAACCAGCACTCTTCGATACTCTCCAGCGCCGCCACTTCTTCCAGCGTATTCGGGAAACGGACAAACTGCGGGAAGGCATCAATAGCTTTTGCGACCAGTTCTCCGCGTTCAGCTTTTGGTAGCAAACTGGCTTGCAGGTAAAGCGGTAGCGTGCGCTGACAGTCCAGTGCGTTCAGCATATCTGCCGCCAGGGCGGGCATGCCCCAGTTAATCAGTTGCCCGGCGGTCATCAGGGCGTTAACGTCGCGTCCCTGACAAAGACCTCGCCACTGCGCGAGGGCTGATTCGCTACGACCATCGAACCAGTTCAGCCACCACAGAGTGGCGTTCAGCGGATAATCACGCAGCAGTTTCTCGCGCTGCAAACGCGCGTTGTCCTGACGACCACTTAACACCAGTAGCAGGTTATGCAGGCAAAGCACTTCCTGATTGGTTGGGCAGGCGCGAAGACTTTGTTGGCAAAAATCCAGACCAGCGTCGAAGTTACCATTACGCGCCGCCAGTCGTGCCAGACCATAATAGCCGCCCGCTTTACTGTTGCCGCTCCAGACCGCACGCCAGAAATCCTCTTCGGCTTGTTGATATTGCCCCTGACGTTCGTAAGCACTGGCGCGAATCAAACTCGCCTGTCCGCACTGCGGATTTTTGTTCAGCGCATGTGCGCGTTTCAGTGCCTGACTGGCATATACCACCGCTTGCGGGAAATCTGCACGGTTATATTCCAGCATTGCCAGCGCCAGATTACAGCGATAATCCAGCGGATCCAGCGCCACGCCGCGCAGGTAGTAATCGAACGGTGAACGGCTGGCGTGATGATATTGCTCCAGATGTTGACCGATAAACCAGGCTTCATCTGTACTGGTAATGTCTTGTGCTGCCAGTGGCGCTTTGGCGACGTCCGGCAACGGCAACGCTTGCGGCTGATGTTCATGATAACTCAGTACAATATTGCCGTCGGCATCGGAGAGCTCAATGGTCAGCCTTTCAGGATTGATACCGTGCAACACGCCCTGGATGGCGGTCGCTGGTGTCAGGGCCACGGCATCATCGAGCAACGCGTTGCATTTGCCGATTTCGCGGATCGCCAGGCGGTATCCGTTCAACGGAGAGATGGCATACAGCCCCCACTCAATCCCCCGCTCACTACGCTGGAGTTTTATCACCGCATCGCGGGAGGCATTTTGCACCATGCCCAGAGAATGATAAGGCAGGAAATACTGCTCGAAACGCTTCTCCTCGTAAGCATCAAGCCAGGTAAAATCAGGCTGGTTATCGGCAAAAATACCGGTCATCAGTTCGATATACGGGCCGTTATTGTCAGTCAGGCTCTTATCCCACGCCTGGCCAAATTCACTGTGTCCCCAGCTCCACTGTTTTTTACCTGGCGCAATATGGTGGTTGGCAACGTGTAGCAAACCACCATCTTCATCGTGACACCACGCGCCAACAAAATCGTACTGTGATTTTTCAGCCATATATGAGGTTGGAACGGGCACATTTTTATAGCGAGAAATGTCCACTCCGGCGGAGTAGTCCACTTTGTAGTAAGTGCCGGTGGCGATGGGGAAAGCGGAGACGGCCCGTTTGCCGTGATCAAACACCGCCGTTACATCCGGCGGGAAGACGCTCTGATGCCCTTCCCCCCCTTTCACTGCCGGGTTGGCCCACCACAAGAAATGACGCGGCGTGGCGTTGCCGTTATAGACGCGACTGGCGATTTCCAGCGCCGCCCGGTCAGGGCGCAGGGTGAAACCTGTCATCACCTGTAAACCGTGCATCGACTCCGTTTCGCCGACCCACACCGTCTGTGCGCCGTCGTCATGGGCTTCGAGGGTGAAATCAACGGGCATAAAGGTGGTCGGGCGATGGTGTTGCGGCCAGTTAAACTCAATCCCGCCGGAGATCCACGGCCCCAGCAGTCCCACCAGCGCCGGTTTAATGACTTCATTGTGATAAACAAAATCGCGCTGTTTCACTTTATCCCACGCGCGATGCACCCGACCGCCCAGTTCCGGCAGGATCATCACTTTGATGTAGTCGTTTTCCAGCCACACCGCCTGCCAGGATTTCAGGGTTTTCTGCTCGCTCAGCGTATCGGTCACGCCGTAGGGATAAACCGCGCCGGACGATCCCTGATAAACGCGATTTTCCAGGAACATGGGATGTATATCCTGCGGCCCGGTTTCATAGGTCGGGATCTCAACGCGCTCTTGCCACACTTTTACTGGAGTCATGGTGCCCTCAATATTAACAAGACATACTGAATTAAAAGATTTGTGGCAGTGTATTGAACAATCTGGCAATGTTTTCGCGGAATAATCACGCAATTAACTAAACAAGGTTTAGTGAAGATGAGAGCCTGCATTAACAATCAACAGATTCGCCACCATAACAAATGCGTGATTCTGGAACTGCTGTACCGGCAAAAGCGCGCCAATAAATCAACGCTGGCCCGGCTGGCGCAAATTTCGATTCCGGCGGTCAGTAATATTTTGCAGGAACTGGAAAGCGAAAAACGGGTGGTGAATATCGACGATGAAAGTCAAACGCGCGGACATAGTAGCGGTACATGGCTGATTGCGCCGGAAGGTGACTGGACGCTGTGTCTGAACGTGACGCCCACCAGCATTGAGTGTCAGGTCGCTAATGCCTGTTTAAGTCCGAAAGGCGAATTTGAGTATTTACAGATTGATGCACCGACGCCGCAGGCGCTGCTGTCCGAAATCGAAAAATGCTGGCATCGCCACCGTAAATTGTGGCCGGATCGCACCATCAATCTGGCTCTGGCAATCCACGGTCAGGTGGATCCGGTGACCGGCGTGTCGCAAACCATGCCGCAAGCGCCGTGGGCAACACCGATTGAGGTGAAGTACCTGCTGGAAGAGAAGCTGGGTATTCGGGTAATGGTCGATAATGACTGCGTGATGCTGGCGCTGGCGGAGAAATGGCAAAATAATTCGCAAGTGCGTGATTTCTGCGTAATCAACGTTGATTACGGCATTGGCTCGTCGTTCGTGATTAACGAGCAAATTTATCGCGGCAGTTTGTATGGCAGTGGACAGATTGGCCACACCATCGTTAATCCGGATGGCGTCGTCTGCGACTGCGGGCGTTATGGCTGCCTGGAAACCGTCGCCTCGTTAAGCGCATTAAAAAAACAGGCGCGGGTATGGCTAAAATCACAACCGGTTAATACTCAGCTTAATCCTGAAAAATTGACTACCGCGCAGTTAATCGCTGCCTGGCAGAGTGGAGAACCGTGGTTCACCAGTTGGGTTGACCACAGTGCCAACGCCATTGGTTTGAGTCTGTATAACTTCCTCAACATCCTCAATATTAATCAGATTTGGTTGTACGGTCGCAGTTGTGCCTTTGGTGAGAACTGGCTTAATACCATTATTCGCCAGACGGGATTTAACCCGTTCGACCGCGACGAAGGACCGAGCGTGAAAGCGACACAGATTGGCTTTGGGCAATTAAGCCGCGCACAACAGGTACTGGGAATTGGCTATTTGTATGTTGAGGCGCAGTTACGGCAGATTTGATGGCGCGATAACGTAGAAAGGCTTCCCGAAGGAAGCCTTTTTTCAACAGATTAACCGTTTCGCTTATGCGTAAACCGGGTAACGTGCGCAGATGTCGAGAACTTTACCTTTGATGCGCTCGATAACGGCTTCATCATTGATGCTGTCCAGCACGTCACACATCCAGCCAGCCAGTTCTTTCGCTTCGGCTTCTTTAAAGCCACGACGGGTAATCGCCGGAGTACCTACACGAATACCGGAAGTCACAAATGGGCTCTTCGGATCGTTCGGTACGCTGTTTTTGTTGACGGTGATGTTAGCACGGCCCAGAGCGGCGTCTGCTTCTTTACCGGTCAGGTTTTTATCAACCAGATCAACCAGGAACAGGTGGTTATCAGTACCGCCGGAAACCACTTTGTAGCCGCGTTCGAGGAACACTTCTACCATCGCTTTGGCGTTTTTCGCGACCTGCTGCTGGTAAGTTTTGAACTCAGGTTCCATCGCTTCTTTCAGAGCAACCGCTTTACCGGCGATTACGTGCATCAACGGACCGCCCTGACCACCAGGGAAAACGGCAGAGTTCAGTTTTTTGTACAGCTCTTCGCTACCACCTTTCGCCAGGATCAGGCCGCCGCGCGGACCCGCCAGGGTTTTGTGAGTGGTGGTAGTTACTACGTGAGCATGAGGAACCGGGTTCGGGTAGACGCCAGCAGCAACCAGGCCCGCAACGTGCGCCATATCAACGAACAGGTAAGCACCGATGCTGTCAGCGATTTCACGCATTTTCGCCCAGTCAACCACGCCGGAATATGCAGAGAAGCCACCGATAATCATTTTCGGTTTGTGTTCTTTAGCTTGTTTTTCCAGATCGGCGTAGTCGATATGACCAGTAGCATCGATACCGTAAGGAACGATGTTGTACAGTTTACCGGAGAAGTTAACCGGAGAACCGTGAGTCAGGTGACCGCCATGCGCCAGATTCATACCCAGAACGGTATCGCCTGGTTCCAGCAGCGCGGTGTAGACCGCAAAGTTAGCCTGGGAGCCGGAGTGCGGCTGGACGTTAGCGTAGTCAGCGCCGAACAGTTCTTTCGCACGATCGATCGCCAGTTGTTCAACGATATCAACATACTCGCAACCGCCGTAGTAGCGTTTGCCCGGATAACCTTCAGCATATTTGTTGGTCAGCTGAGAACCCTGCGCCTGCATTACGCGCGGGCTGGTGTAGTTTTCGGAGGCGATCAGTTCGATGTGCTCTTCCTGACGTACTTTTTCCTGCTCCATAGCCTGCCACAGTTCGGCATCATAATCGGCAATGTTCATTTCACGCTTTAACATCCGCATCTCCTGACTCAGCTAACAATAAAATTTTTGGCCTTTATAGGCGGTCCTGTTGGACAACGGCGAACAGTATAACCGAATCATTGTGCGATAACAGGTCTTGACAAAGGAATTTACGCAAACGATTACCTTCAGGCTACGCAAGGCTTTGGAGAATAAAGAGCTTGCAACCGGAAACGGATTTCTTTTCAGGTTTGTGATGCAAATTTTTCACTTCATCACATTCTTTCTGAAAAACACCAAAGAACCATTTACATTGCAGGGCTATTTTTTATAAGATGCATTTGAGATACATCAATTAAGATGCAAAAAAAAGGAAGACCATATGCTTGACGCTCAAACCATCGCTACAGTAAAAGCCACCATCCCTTTACTGGTGGAAACGGGACCAAAGTTAACCGCCCATTTCTACGACCGTATGTTTACTCATAACCCAGAACTCAAAGAAATTTTTAACATGAGTAACCAGCGTAATGGCGATCAACGTGAAGCCCTGTTTAACGCTGTTGCCGCCTACGCCAGCAATATTGAAAACCTGCCTGCGCTGCTGCCAGCGGTAGAAAAAATCGCGCAGAAGCACACCAGTTTCCAGATCAAACCGGAACAGTACAACATCGTCGGTGAACACCTGTTGGCAACGCTGGACGAAATGTTCAGCCCGGGGCAGGAAGTGCTGGACGCGTGGGGTAAAGCCTATGGCGTACTGGCTAATGTATTTATCAATCGCGAGGCGGAAATCTATAACGAAAACGCCAGCAAAGCCGGTGGCTGGGAAGGTACTCGCGATTTCCGCATTGTGGCTAAAACACCACGCAGCGCACTTATCACCAGCTTCGAACTGGAGCCGGTCGACGGTGGCGCAGTGGCAGAATACCGTCCGGGGCAATATCTCGGCGTCTGGCTGAAGCCGGAAGGTTTCCCGCATCAGGAAATTCGTCAGTACTCTTTGACTCGCAAACCGGATGGCAAAGGCTATCGTATTGCGGTGAAACGCGAAGAGGGTGGGCAGGTATCCAACTGGCTGCACAATCACGCCAATGTTGGCGATGTCGTGAAACTGGTCGCTCCGGCAGGTGATTTCTTTATGGCTGTCGCAGATGACACACCAGTGACGTTAATCTCTGCCGGTGTCGGTCAAACGCCAATGCTGGCAATGCTCGACACGCTGGCAAAAGCAGGCCACACAGCACAAGTGAACTGGTTCCATGCGGCAGAAAATGGCGATGTTCACGCCTTTGCCGATGAAGTTAAGGAACTGGGTCAATCACTGCCACGCTTTACCGCACACACCTGGTATCGTCAGCCGAGCGAAGCCGATCGCGCTAAAGGTCAGTTTGATAGCGAAGGTCTGATGGATTTGAGCAAACTGGAAGGTGCGTTCAGCGATCCGACAATGCAGTTCTATCTCTGCGGCCCGGTTGGCTTCATGCAGTTTGCCGCGAAACAGTTAGTGGATTTGGGCGTGAAACAGGAAAACATTCATTACGAATGCTTTGGCCCGCATAAGGTGCTGTGATTTGATGTTGCCGGATGGACACATCCGGCAACCCTTGACGCGTTTTAAATTGCCGCGTCGTCCTCTTCACCGGTACGGATGCGAATGACCCGTGCCACGTCGAAGACGAAGATTTTACCATCACCGATTTTGCCGGTTTGCGCCGTGCGAATAATGGTATCGACACAGGTATCGACAATGTCGTCCGGTACGACAATCTCAATTTTCACTTTCGGCAGAAAATCCACCATATACTCCGCACCACGGTACAGCTCGGTATGGCCTTTCTGGCGGCCAAAACCTTTCACCTCAGTGACCGTCATGCCGGTAATACCGACTTCAGCCAGTGCTTCGCGGACATCGTCCAGCTTGAAGGGTTTAATAATCGCATCAATCTTTTTCATGCTATTCCTTGAAAAGGTCGCCTGTCTTTTGATCTGCTAAACGTAACACATAACGCCAATTCATTCCTTGAAATCGTTTGCATCCAGCTCGTTTCGGGAAAGCAGTTTATAAAATTCTGTCCGGTTGCGCCCCGCCATTCTCGCCGCGTGGGTGACGTTGCCTTTGGTGATTTGCAGCAGCTTACGCAAATAGTTGAGTTCAAACTGATTACGTGCCTCAACAAAGGTTGGCAGCGCCGTATTTTCACCCTCCAGCGCCTGCTCCACCAGCGCATCACTAATTACCGGAGATGAGGTCAGCGCCACACACTGTTCAATCACGTTGACCAACTGGCGCACGTTGCCCGGCCAGCTTGCAGTCATCAGGCGTTTCATTGCATCGGTGGAGAACGCGCGGACAAACGGTTTATGTCGCTCTGCCGCCTGGCGCAACAGGTGATTTGCCAGTAGCGGAATGTCTTCTGTGCGCTCCGCCAGTGCCGGAATTTTCAGGCTGACAACATTGAGGCGGTAATAAAGATCTTCACGGAATTCCCCACGCGCCATCGCTTTTGGCAGGTCGCGGTGAGTGGCGGAAATAATCCGCACGTCAATATCAATATCGCGGTTACTGCCCAGCGGGCGCACTTTACGCTCCTGCAACACGCGCAGCAGTTTGACCTGCAACGGTGCAGGCATATCGCCAATCTCATCAAGAAATAGCGTACCGCCTTCCGCCGCCTGGAATAAACCTTCGCGATTGCTGACAGCGCCAGTAAACGCGCCACGTGCATGACCAAACAGCTCCGACTCCAGCAATTGCTCGGGTAATGCGCCACAGTTAATAGCAATAAATGGCTTGCTGTTGCGCGGGCTGGCGTTGTGGATAGCCTGGGCGAAAATCTCTTTCCCGGTGCCGCTCTGGCCGTTAATCAAAACGCTAACGTCTGATTGTGCCACCAGCCGCGCCTGTTCCAGCAAGCGCAGCATCAGCGGGCTGCGGGTGACAATCGCCTCGCGCCAACGTTCGTCGGTGGCTGGCGCGGATTGTTCCAGCGCATCGTCAATTGCCTGATATAGCGCATCTTTATCGACAGGCTTGGTGAGAAAACTGAACACGCCCTGCTGTGTTGCAGCAACGGCATCAGGAATAGAACCATGCGCGGTAAGAATAATTACTGGCATTCCCGGCTGCACTTTCTGGATTTCAGCAAACAGCTGCATACCGTCCATTTCATCCATCCGCAGGTCGCTGATGACTAAATCTACTTTTTCGCGATTCAGTACCCGCAATCCTTCAGCACCACTTTCCGCCGTGACCACACTGTAGCCTTCGCTGGTCAGACGCAGGCCAAGCAGTTTCAGCAATCCCGGATCGTCATCGACCAGTAATAAATGCGCAGGTTTATGGCTCATCAGGAGTGACCTCATCGGTGGATGGCGCGGGCTTTTCACTCTCGTGCGGCGTATCCGGCGAGAAATTTCCAGCCGGTTTGCGGGTCGAGAGCTGGCGTTCAATATCGGTCAGGTTTTCCAGCTTGCGAGTAGTGAGTTCCAGTTGCTGTTGTAGAACGTGATGTTGCTGGCGCAAAGTATCCAGCTCGCTGTCGCTGGACTGCTGGAGTTTGCTGTAGCGTTGGCGCTCTTCCGCCAGTTGCAGTTGCAGCGCCTGACCGTCGCGCCAAAGTTGATACAGTGGGCGAACCTGTGCCGGGATCTCGGTACTTAGCGCATCAATGCGCGCGACCAGCTGGCGGCGCTCATACGGCGTAATTTTGGCGTCGGCGAGCAAAATCCCTTGTTTAAAGGTATTTTGCCAGTTGCCGTCGTCATATTGGCGGGCTTGCTGACGCGACTGCGCAGGCATTAAACGATCAGCACAATCCATCGCCCGCAGCCAGTAAAGCGGATTGGTTTCGGTTGATTTACCTTGCAGCGCCCAGATGTCGCTACATTCAGTAGAAAGATAGTCAGCCAGTTGATAAACCGGAATTTTTTCTTCTGCTGGCGTATCAATGGCTGGCCTATTGTGACTCTGCACGCAACCCAGCAATGCCAGACATGGCAGCCCTGCCAGCCACAGCCGTCGGGGCAATAATCGTTGAAAAATGTGTCGCATATTCACCAGACTTAAAGCCTATCCCAGTGGGCGTAATTGTTGCAGGCAGTTTGGACATGGACAGCGCGGAGAAACCGGAGCGTACATGTCGTACGTGAAGATTTCGAGCACTGCCCGGGGCCGAACTGACAAATAAAATAGCCTGATGGGATGGGCTGTTAGCATTATTTCGTGTTTTTCGACGACGGTAATTCAATGCGGAAACAAACGTCTTGCCCGCTCTCGTCGACCAGATACAGTTCCCCTTGCATACGGCGAATACAATCCCTGGCAATGCTTAATCCCAGACCGCTGCCCTTCACCGCCCCTTTTCGCTGGTGGCTTCCCTGAAAAAAGGGTTCGAAGATCATGGCGCGTTCCTCTTGCGGAATGGGCGTGCCTGTATTGATGACATCAATATAAACCCGCGCACCATGTAAACTGCTGCGAAGGCAAATGTTACCGGATTCAGCCCCGTAGTGCACCGCATTGGAGTAAAGATTATCCAGTACGCTCATCAGCAGCATTGGCTCCGCCAGGCAAGCTGTTGCTTTGAGATCAACGTCGGTATGCATCATTTTAGCCCGTGCGGGCAGGCTATGAGCAGAAACCAATGTCTCCACCAGCGGTGCTAACTCAACATTCTCCAGTTCCACCGCACTGTCCGCCTGTTTACGGTTGTAATCAAGCAGTTGTTCGATCAGTTTTTGCAAATTGCGGCTGCTGCTATCAAGAATGCTCACCACCTCTTTTTGCTCTGGCGTAAGCGGCCCGACAACCTGATCAGCCAGTAATTCAGTGCCCTCGCGCATACTCGCCAGTGGCGTTTTTAATTCATGAGATAAATGTCTTAAAAATTGATGGCGTTGGGATTCCAGCCATGACAGGCGCTCACTTAACCAAAGAATACGTTGCCCAACCGAGCGTAACTCGCTCGGTCCACTGAACGAGACGCTATTGCCCAGAGAACGCCCTTCCCCCAGCCGGTTGATCATGCGCTCGATATTTTTCACCGGACCGATAATCATCCTCGTGAAAAGCAGTACCATCACCAGACTCACCAGAAATAGCACCAGCGATTGCCAACCAAAATATTGCCCACGTTCGGCGATTTCACGCTGAAGTTGCTGCCCACGAGAGAACACCACTGTGCGCGTGGCCTGCACCATTTCGGTATTGGCACTGGCAAAGGCTTCCAGACGCGCGGCGGCAGCAGCATCGGGACCGCTGTTGTTACACTGAAGTTGAGCCAGATTGTTCAAATCCTGACGTAATGCCTGGTAGAGTTTATCGTCCGGCAGCACGCCTGCGTGGGCATCGAGCATTTCGCTGTAACGCTTGCGCTGGCTTTGATAAACCTTCGCAAGCGTAGGGTCGTCCAGCACGCAGTACTGACGGTAGCTGCGCTCCATCTCCAGTGCCGCGTTGGTCATCGCTTCACTGCGCCGGGCATCAATAAGCGTAGTGCGGTTAACCAGCGCCGCCTGATCGCTAAGTGCATTCAGGCTTTGCCAGGCTTGCCATGCCAGCACCAACAGGGGCAGCAGAATCAGCAAAAATGCCAGCATTACCAGTTGTCGTAATGAGCGGGGAAAAACGGGCCAGCGTTTCAAGGCGTTACTCTCGTCAGACGCGAATAGCCTGATGCTAACCGAGGGGAAGTTCAGATACAACAAAGCCGGGAATTACCCGGCTTTGTTATGGAATAAGGCGGTGCCTAACTCGACGTTTCGCCCGATGGTTGATATAGCTAAGCTGATATCAGAAGTTGGACGGCAGGCACCTTGTTGTGCGTCATTCGAATTTTATGTAGCACGTCCCGAAGGGGCTGACATAAGTCGGTGAATGAGCCACTGCTTACTATTATGCAGTAACTGTGCCAATAAAGAAAATAGTTTGGTAACATACTGATTATACGCTGCTTTGAGGGGTTTATGGCTTCTCCGCTATTTGAATGTAAATCAGCCACTGTGTCGCTAAAAAGAGACAACTTAAGATAAACTTATTAGATAATATTAAAATCAATGAGTTAAGTGTCACCAAAAAGCGACACGGCAAACCACCCATTGTCGTGATTTAAAGACACAAAAAAGCTCCCGAAGTTGGGAGCTCATAATAGCGGTTGGTGCTTAATGCCGGATGCGGCGTGAATGCCTCATCCGGGCTGCAATACCAATGGGTTGACGACTTACCCCAACTGCTTACGTGCATTGCGGAAAATGCGCATCCATGGGCCATCCTCGCCCCAGTTTTCCGGATGCCAGGAGTTGCTGACAGTACGGAAAACTCGTTCCGGGTGCGGCATCATAATGGTGACTCGACCACTTTCAGTCGTGACCGCCGTAATACCGTTCGGTGAACCGTTCGGGTTAGCCGGGTAGGTTTCAGTGACTTTGCCGAAGTTATCGACATAGCGCAGTGCCACCAGCCCTTTGCTTTCCAGTGCCGCCAGATGCGCCGCATCACGCACTTCCACGCGCCCTTCACCATGAGACACAGCAATCGGCATCTGCGAGCCCACCATCCCCTGCAACAGCAGCGACGGGCTTTGGGTTACTTCTACCAGACTGAAACGCGCTTCAAAGCGATCGGAGGTGTTACGCACAAAACGTGGCCACAACTCGCTACCCGGGATCAGTTCACGCAGATTAGACATCATCTGGCAACCGTTACATACCCCCAGCGCCAGCGTTTGCGGACGATGGAAGAAGGTTGCAAACTCATCGCGTACACGGTCATTGAACAGGATAGACTTCGCCCAACCTTCACCAGCGCCCAGCACATCACCGTAGGAGAAACCACCACACGCGACCAGGGCGTGGAAACCCTCCAGGCCCGTGCGTCCAGCCAGCAGATCGCTCATATGCACGTCGATAGCATCGAAGCCTGCACGGTGGAAAGCTGCCGCCATTTCAACATGCGAGTTCACGCCCTGCTCACGCAGCACGGCAACTTTCGGGCGCACGCCAGTGGCAATAAACGGTGCTGCCACATCTTCGTTGATATCAAACGACAGTTTCACATTCAGGCCCGGATCGGCGTCGTTTGATTTCGCCTGGTGTTCCTGATCGGCACACTCCGGGTTGTCACGCAGGCGCTGCATCTGCCAGGTAGTTTCTGCCCACCAGACACGCAGCGTGGTGCGGCTTTCGCTAAATACAGTCTGCCCGTTGGCAGTAATCACAAAACGGTCACCGGAAACCGCCTGCCCAACATAATGGACGCAATCAGCAAGCCCATGCTGTGCCAGTACCGCTTCAACGGCTTCACGATCAGCAGCTCGAACCTGAATCACCGCACCCAGTTCTTCGTTAAACAACGCCGCCAGGCGATCGTCACCCAGAGAGGCGATATCCGCGTCAATGCCACAATGACCAGCAAAGGCCATTTCCGCCAGCGTTACCAGCAGGCCGCCATCAGAGCGGTCGTGATACGCCAGCAGCTTACGCTGTGCAACCAGCGCCTGAATCGCGTCATAGAAGCCTTTCAGTTGGGCAACATCGCGTACATCTGCCGGTTTGTCGCCAAGCTGACGATAAACCTGCGCCAGTGCCGTTGCGCCCAGCGCGTTATTGCCTTTGCCCAAATCAATCAGCAACAGTGCGTTATCTTCGGTAGAAAGCTGCGGCGTAATGGTGTGACGTACATCTTCCACGCGGGCAAATGCGGAAATCACCAGCGACAACGGCGACGTCATTTCGCGCTCTTCGTTACCTTCCTGCCAGCGGGTTTTCATCGACATAGAGTCTTTACCCACCGGTATCGTCAGGCCCAGCGCCGGACAAAGTTCTTCGCCCACAGCTTTAACGGCTTCATACAGGCCCGCATCTTCACCAGGGTGGCCTGCCGCCGCCATCCAGTTGGCGGAAAGTTTAATGCGTTTGATATCGCCAATTTGTGTTGCGGCGATGTTGGTTAGCGCTTCACCGACTGCCAGACGGGCAGAAGCGGCGAAATCCAGCAGCGCAACTGGCGCACGTTCGCCAATTGCCATCGCTTCGCCATAGTAGCTGTCGAGGCTGGCGGTAGTGACCGCGCAGTTAGCGACCGGCACCTGCCACGGCCCCACCATCTGATCGCGCGCCACCATGCCGGTTACGCTGCGGTCACCGATGGTCACCAGGAAAGTTTTCTCCGCCACGGTCGGCAGATGCAGCACGCGTTTCACCGCGTCAGCGATGGTGATCCCTTCACGGGCCAGCGCGTCGCCTTTCGCTTTCAGCGTTTGCACATCGCGGGTCATCTTCGGCGTTTTGCCAAGCAGTACGTCCAGCGGTAGATCAATCGGCTGATTATCAAAATGACGATCGTGCAGAGAAAGATGCAGTTCTTCGGTCGCTTCACCAATCACCGCGTACGGTGCGCGTTCACGCTTACACAGTTCGTCAAACAGCGGTAACTGATCGGCAGCAACTGCCAGCACGTAGCGTTCCTGGGATTCGTTACACCAGATTTCCAGCGGGCTCATGCCTGGCTCGTCGCTCAGAATATCGCGCAGTTCGAATTTACCGCCGCGCCCGCCGTCGCTCACCAGTTCCGGCATGGCGTTAGAAAGACCGCCTGCGCCAACGTCGTGGATAAACAGGATTGGGTTGGCATCACCAAGCTGCCAGCAACGGTCGATCACTTCCTGGCAGCGACGCTCCATCTCCGGGTTGTCGCGCTGTACGGAAGCAAAGTCGAGGTCGGCATCAGACTGACCAGATGCCATGGAAGACGCCGCGCCGCCGCCAAGACCGATGTTCATTGCCGGGCCGCCGAGAACGACCAGCTTCGCACCAACGTTGATCTCGTCTTTTTGTACGTGATCGGCGCGAATGTTGCCGATCCCACCCGCCAGCATGATCGGTTTGTGATAACCGCGCAGCTCTTCGCCATTGTGGCTGTTCACTTTTTCTTCATAAGTACGGAAGTAGCCGTTCAGTGCCGGGCGACCAAATTCGTTGTTAAACGCCGCGCCGCCCAACGGGCCTTCGGTCATGATGTCCAGCGCGGTGACAATGCGCTCAGGCTTACCGAAATCTTCTTCCCACGGCTGTTCAAAGCCCGGAATACGCAAGTTGGATACGGAGAAACCAACCAGACCGGCTTTCGGCTTTGCGCCGCGCCCGGTGGCACCTTCATCGCGGATTTCACCGCCAGAACCGGTCGCCGCACCCGGCCACGGAGAAATCGCCGTCGGGTGGTTGTGGGTTTCAACTTTCATCAGAATATGCGCCGGTTCCTGATGGAAATCGTAGCGGCCCGTTTCGTGGTCAGCAAAGTAGCGACCCACTTCAGAACCTTCCATTACAGCGGCGTTATCTTTATAAGCAGAGAGAACGTGGTCTGGCGTGGTTTCGAAGGTGTTTTTGATCATCTTGAACAGCGATTTCGGCTGCTGTTCACCGTCGATAATCCAGTCGGCGTTAAAAATTTTGTGACGGCAGTGCTCGGAGTTCGCCTGCGCGAACATATACAGCTCGATGTCGTTCGGGTTACGACCCAGCTTTGTGAACGCATCCTGCAGATAGTCAATTTCATCTTCCGCCAGTGCCAGGCCAAGACGCAGGTTAGCGTCGATTAGCGCCTGACGGCCCTGCCCCAGCAAATCTACGCTGGTGACCGGAGTCGGTTGATGGTGTGCAAACAACTGCTCTGCATCATCTAAAGCAAAAAAGACCGTTTCCATCATGCGGTCGTGCAGTTCAGCGGTCACCTGCTGCCATTGTTCATTGGTCAGCGTACCGGCTTCTATATAGTAAGCCATGCCGCGCTCAAGGCGGTTTACCTGTTGTAGACCGCAATTATGGGCGATATCGGTCGCTTTCGAAGACCAGGGAGAGATGGTGCCAGGACGCGGGGTCACCAGCAGGAGTTTGCCTTGCGGGGCGTGGCTGGCGAGTGCCGGGCCATATTTCAGCAGGCGTTCAAGTTGTGCGTGCTCATCATCGTTTAACGGCGCATTGAGGTCAGCAAAATGGACATACTCGGCGTAAATAGTGTGAACCGGGAGCCTGGCAGCCTGAAAACGTGCCAGCAGTTTGTTGATTCGGAATGCCGACAATGCAGGCGAACCACGCAGAATTTCCATCATAAGTCTCTCGTCTTCTAAGCTTTCGGTGTACCCAAGGGGGGGAAACGGGCGTCATTATAAAGAATCTGATGCGCTGACGAAACCGTTTGCGTGGAAATAAAATCACCATCGTGAATTAGCAACGCGTGCCGCCAATGGCTGTAATAAGTTGCCATCTGGCGCAGGTTTACGCAAAATGCCGCTCATTTATGAGTAAACCTTTCACTATTATTACGTTTTTTCAAGCTGGGACGCGCACGACACAGAGAATTAACTAATTGAAAAAATTAAAGATTAATTATCTGTTCATCGGCATTCTGGCACTGCTGCTCGCGGTCGCTCTCTGGCCATCCATTCCCTGGTTTGGTAAAGCCGACAACCGTATCGCCGCCATTCAAGCGCGGGGAGAGTTGCGTGTGAGCACCATTCATACTCCCCTGACTTATAACGAAATCAACGGGAAACCTTTTGGCCTGGATTACGAACTGGCGAAACAGTTTGCCGATTACCTCGGTGTAAAACTGAAAGTGACCGTGCGGCAGAATATCAGCCAGCTGTTTGACGACCTCGATAATGGTAACGCCGACCTGCTGGCGGCAGGACTGGTCTATAACAGTGAGCGGGTAAAAAATTATCAGCCTGGTCCTACCTATTATTCCGTGTCACAACAACTGGTTTATAAAGTGGGTCAGTATCGCCCACGTACGCTGGGCAACCTGACGGCGGAGCAACTCACCGTTGCACCGGGTCACGTGGTGGTTAACGATCTCCAGACCCTGAAAGACACAAAATTCCCGGAATTAAGCTGGAAGGTAGACGACAAAAAAGGCTCTGCGGAATTAATGGAAGATGTCATCGAAGGAAAACTCGATTACACCATTGCTGATTCTGTCGCCATCAGCCTGTTTCAGCGCGTTCACCCGGAACTCGCCGTAGCGCTCGATATCACCGATGAACAACCGGTGACCTGGTTTAGCCCGTTAGATGGCGATAATACCCTTTCCGCCGCCCTGCTCGACTTCTTCAACGAAATGAATGAAGACGGTACACTGGCACGCATTGAAGAGAAATACCTGGGGCATGGCGATGATTTTGATTACGTCGATACGCGCACATTTTTACGCGCCGTCGATGCGGTACTGCCGCAGTTAAAGCCCCTGTTTGAGAAATACGCCGAAGAAATTGACTGGCGTTTGCTGGCCGCTATTGCTTATCAGGAATCGCACTGGGATGCGCAGGCCACTTCACCGACGGGTGTGCGCGGCATGATGATGTTAACCAAAAACACCGCGCAAAGCCTCGGCATTACGGATCGTACCGATGCCGAACAGAGCATCAGCGGCGGCGTGCGTTATTTACAGGATATGATGAGTAAAGTGCCGGAAAGTGTGCCGGAGAACGAACGGATCTGGTTTGCCCTCGCCGCGTACAATATGGGCTATGCGCATATGCTGGATGCCCGCGCCCTGACGGCAAAAACCAAAGGTAATCCTGACAGTTGGGCTGACGTAAAACAGCGTCTGCCTTTACTTAGCCAGAAACCCTATTACAGCAAGCTGACTTACGGCTACGCTCGTGGGCATGAAGCCTACGCTTATGTCGAAAATATTCGTAAATACCAGATTAGCCTGGTGGGTTATCTGCAGGAGAAAGAGAAGCAGGCTACAGAAGCGGCGATGCAACTGGCGCAGGATTATCCGGCGGTATCGCCTACGGAGCTGGGCAAAGAGAAATTTCCTTTTCTCTCGTTTCTTTCCCAGTCGTCATCAAACTATTTGACCCACTCTCCCTCTCTGCTGTTTTCCAGAAAAGGGAGTGAAGAGAAACAAAATTAATCTGTCGAGGATTGCGCTTTTTTCTGCGCTTTAATTTCCTGGCGGCGCATGCGAAAGAAGTCACTGAGCAACGCCGCACACTCATCCGCCAGTATTCCTTCCGTAATTTCCACCCGGTGATTCATACCCGGATGATGCAGCACATCCATTAAAGATCCCGCAGCGCCAGTTTTCGCGTCACGCGCACCAAAGACCACGCGACCAATGCGACTGTGGATCATTGCTCCGGCACACATTACACAGGGTTCAAGCGTGACATACAACGTGGCGTCGATCAGACGATAATTTTGCATCACCAGACCGCCCTGCCGTAGGGCCATGATTTCTGCATGTGCGGTGGGATCATGTCGACCAATCGGACGGTTCCAGCCTTCGCCAATAACACGATTGTTATGCACTAATACCGCGCCGACCGGTACTTCCCGCTCATCCCAGGCACGCTTCGCCAGCGTCATTGCATGACGCATCCAGTATTCGTAGCTAAATTCGACTTCAGACAAAAAGAAAACTCCGGTTATAAAAGCGCGGCGCATTATACACGGACGCTATGCTTTACTCTATTCCAGTTGCTGGAGTTCACCGCGCGGGGTTACCCGCCAGCGATGCTGGCAAAAGTAAAGCAGCGGGTTGTCCTGGTTACTGTCGCTATAGCCACTGTACAGCCGCAGCGGCGTGCCGATTTTGCGCTCCAGTTGCGCGACCTTCTCATGCCCGAGGCAACGCATCGTCAATACCCAACCACCATAGCCACGCTGAATCTGACTGGCGATAAGATTAACCCGCGGCAGCCAGGGCGTATCGAAATAAACCGCTTCAACCAGCGGCTGCGGAGAGCCGGTAATCAACCAGATATCAGCATCGGAACTTAACAGGTAGGTGGTTAATCGCTCCTGAACCAGCGGAAAGGCGGTAACATTGTCACGAAACCAGCGTACGAAATCGGCCTGCAACGCCTGCAAACGCGCTTCATTGTGACCAAAAGTGCATCCCCACAGAAGCAGACTCATCGGCCAGCGTGCCGCACGACCTTTTATCAATAACGCAATGGCTATGATCGGCAACAACGGCAGAACAAGTAACGCATTCAGCGGTTGGCGACGCAGTAAATAACGCAAAAAACTGCCGAACATATCCTGCTGATGCAATGTTCCATCTAAGTCAAAAAACACCACACGACGCTCGTGAGTTGCCAAACCATACTCCTCTGGACTGAAACATCCTGATTAATTTTCGCTACTACATAGCCTAACAGATAGATCATCACTTTTCCGGCAACAATCGACCGCATCATGGCTAACTGGAATTTTTAATTCATGGCAATTAGCGGCAATGGAATATAAAATTCACTCGCGTGTGTCTCATATTGCCTGTTGTCGCCATTATTTCATCGCGAGGAAAGATATGAACGGCTTACTTCGTATCCGTCAGCGTTACCAGGGGCTTGCCCAGAGTGATAAAAAACTGGCGGATTATCTGCTGCTACAACCTGATACGGCGCGCCATTTAAGCTCTCAGCAACTGGCCAACGAAGCCGGAGTCAGTCAGTCCAGCGTCGTGAAGTTCGCGCAAAAACTCGGCTATAAAGGTTTTCCGGCACTAAAGTTGGCGTTGAGTGAAGCGCTGGCAAGCCAGCCGGAATCTCCCTCCGTGCCCATTCATAACCAAATCCGCGGTGATGATCCGTTACGGCTGGTCGGCGAAAAACTGATTAAAGAAAATACTGCCGCTATGTACGCAACGTTAAACGTTAATAGTGAAGAGAAACTGCATGAATGCGTGGCAATGTTGCGCTCTGCGCGGCGGATAATTCTGACCGGTATTGGCGCTTCGGGTCTGGTGGCGCAAAACTTTGCCTGGAAGCTGATGAAGATTGGCTTCAATGCTGCCGCAGTGCGCGATATGCATGCGCTACTCGCTACCGTACAGGCGTCGTCCCCTGACGATCTGTTATTAGCCATTTCCTACACCGGTGTACGGCGCGAGTTAAACCTGGCGGCAGATGAGATGCTGCGAGTGGGCGGAAAAGTGCTGGCGATTACCGGCTTTACTCCCAATGCCCTGCAACAGCGTGCTTCTCATTGCCTGTATACCATTGCCGAAGAACAAGCGACAAACAGTGCTTCAATCTCTGCTTGTCACGCGCAGGGAATGTTAACGGATTTGCTGTTCATTGCGCTGATTCAGCAGGATCTGGAACTGGCACCAGAACGTATTCGTCATAGCGAAGCGCTGGTGAAAAAACTGGTCTGAGTAAAGAATGCGCGTATAATGCCCGCCCGGTTTGTGTTGTTTTGAGAGTTTCCTTATGGCGCTGTTAATCACTAAAAAATGCATCAATTGTGATATGTGTGAACCCGAATGCCCGAATGAGGCGATTTCGATGGGTGAACATATCTACGAGATTAACAGCGATAAGTGTACCGAATGCGTAGGGCACTACGAGACACCAACCTGCCAGAAGGTGTGTCCGATCCCCAATACTATTGTGAAAGATCCGCAACATGTCGAGACGGAAGAACAGTTGTGGGATAAATTTGTGCTGATGCACCACGCGGATAAAATTTAATATTCTGCTCTGGAAGTAGAGTGTTAATTATTTTATAGAGAAATCTTAACGCTATTATATTTATTTAAATGATGACATTAGCATAATCATTCACTAAGTTAATTTATATAGTATCTGCCCAGACACTTATTTATAGTTATTAAAGGCGCGTCCGATTGGTTCACCGGACGCACCTTAAGTACGTTTCCTTGTGTTATAAGAACAAAAGGAGCAGCTGTAAAACAGCAATGATGATTTTGATGACCCGTTTAATCAGGTATCGGCAATCAGTCATTCGTTTTTCCTTAAACAAGGAATGCAGCCGTTCAGATTAGCCCTTACATCTCCCCAAAACTGAACGTGCGAGTTATTGGAATCGAGTGCTGCACTCCACACCAGAGCTTTGACGACACCACTCGTTTCAATGGGGGAATTCAGTGGCATGGTGTAAAGCACAGCAAAATTGCCAATAACGAAACCGATTTTAATGTACTTATCAAAAAGCGGTCACGTTAATCTTTTCATCAATGTCGATTTCTTCGTAAAGGCTCGCGTTTTTTATGTCAGAGATTGCAAGTTGCTTGTACAGGTCAACGAAATTGATCCATAATCATTTTCGTTGGAATCGTGTGCTGCACAAAATTAAAGTTAAAAAGTAAAACCCCCGTTCCTTACCAGTTCGGGGGTTTTACTTTATAAAGAGAACGGTATTATTTTAACTTTCAATAATTACCGTGGCACAAGCATAGTGGCGCTCATCGGCAAGCGTTACATGCATATTTACAACGCCGAGCTTTTCCGCCAGTTTTAATGCCTCACCCCATAGCCGTAGCCGTGGTTTGCCGAGCTCATCATTGAATACTTCAAACTGATTAAACGCCAGACCATTGCGGATCCCTGTGCCAAATGCTTTTGCCGCCGCTTCTTTCACAGCAAAACGCTTCGCCAGAAAACGCACTGGCTGGTGGTGCGTTTTCCAGATTTCCCATTCGTTATCGCTTAATACGCGGCGTGCCAGGCGCTCACCGGATCGGGCGATCACCGCTTCTATGCGAGCGATCTCTACGATATCCGTACCTAAACCTAATATTGCCATTAGCCACGCGCTTCCAGCATCAGACGCTTCATTTCTGCCACCGCATCTTTCAGTCCGGTCATCACTGCACGACCAATAATGGCATGACCGATATTCAGTTCATGCATCTCAGGGATGGCGGCAATGGCTTTCACGTTGTGATAGGTCAGACCGTGTCCGGCGTTAACTTTCAGACCGAGACTAGTGGCAAAGGTCGCGGCTTTGGCGATACGCGCCAACTCTTGCGCCTGTTCGGCGTCAGTTTTGGCATCAGCATAGCAACCGGTGTGGATCTCGATAAACGGTGCGCCAACCTCTGCCGCAGCTTTGATCTGCTCTTCATCGGCGTCGATAAACAGAGAAACCTGGATCCCGGCATCTGCCAGACGTTTGCAGGCATCGCGCATTTTTTCACGCTGCCCTGCGACGTCCAGGCCGCCTTCGGTTGTTACTTCCTGACGCTTTTCCGGTACCAGACAGCAAAAATGTGGCTTCGTCTCAACGGCGATCGCCAGCATCTCTTCGGTCACCGCCATCTCCAGATTCATGCGGGTATCCAGCGTCTGGCGCAGGATGCACACATCGCGGTCGGTAATGTGGCGGCGGTCTTCACGTAAATGCACGGTAATGCCGTCCGCTCCCGCCTGCTCAGCAATAAACGCCGCCTGCACCGGATCCGGGTAAGCAGTACCGCGCGCGTTACGCAGTGTTGCAATATGGTCAATGTTGACGCCTAACAGTAATTCAGCCATGACAATCCTCATCATTCATAATGTGTTTTCACCGTTCGCTTAGGCATAAACTGCCGGAACAGTTCCCTGCTCTTTAATGGTTTACCGCCAAGATACGGCTTAAGCGCCATGCGGGTAAAGCGTTTCGCGGCGCGCAGTGTGTCTGCGTCAGGAAATTCCCGCGCGTTTAACGCTTTTAACTGCCTTCCGGTGAACGTTTTATTGTCGATAACGACGCTTGCGATAAACCCTTTTTCTTCGCGATAACGATACGTCATGGTGTCATCTACCGGCTCGCCGCTACCCGCACAATGGGTAAAATTGACGCCATAGCCCAGATGCCCGAGCAGTGCCAGTTCAAAGCGGCGCAACGCGGGTTCTGGCGTACCAGTGACCCCGGCAAGAGACTGAATGCAGTGCAAGTAATCGAAAAAGAGTTCAGAGAAGCGCGTCTCGTATTCCAGTACGCGGGAGAGAAGTTCGTTGATGTACAGACCGCTGTAAAGCGTGATACCGCTTAATGGCAGCGCCAGCGAGACAGCTTCAGCACTGCGCAGCGTTTTGACTTCGCCACGCCCGCCAAAACGTAGCAAGAGAGGGGTGAAAGGCTGTAATGCACCTTTCAGAGTAGAGCGTTTAGAGCGTGCGCCTTTGGCAACCAGACGCACGCGACCCGATTCCTCCGTGAAGACGTCCAGCATCAGGCTGGTTTCGCTCCACGGGCGACTATGCAGGACAAATGCGCGCTGCCAGCCTTCCATCGGAGTTACTCTTAAAGATCGTCAACATAACCGAGACTGCGCAGTGCGCGTTCGTCGTCGGCCCAACCGGATTTCACTTTTACCCACAGCTCAAGGTGAACAGGCGCTTCGAACATTTCCTGCATGTCTTTACGCGCTTCAATCCCGATGGTTTTGATCTTGGCCCCTTTGTTGCCAATGACCATCTTCTTCTGCCCTTCACGCTCAACGAGAATCAAACCGTTGATGTCATAACCGCCGCGTTCGTTAGAGACGAAACGTTCGATCTCCACGGTCACGGAGTACGGCAGTTCAGCGCCGAGAAAACGCATCAGTTTTTCGCGGATAATTTCAGACGCCATAAAACGCTGTGAGCGATCGGTGATGTAATCTTCCGGGAAGTGATGGGTCGCTTCAGGCAGATGCTTACGCACGATTGCTGCAATAGTGTCGACATTCAGCCCGGTTTCGGCAGAGATCGGCACGATATCGAGGAAGTTCATCTGGCTTGCCAGGAACTGTAAGTGTGGCAGCAGATCGGCTTTTTCCTGCACATTATCCACTTTGTTCACCGCGAGGATTACCGGCGCTTTGCCATCGCGCAGTTTGTTGAGCACCATTTCATCGTCCGGCGTCCAGCGAGTGCCTTCTACGACAAAAATCACCAGCTCAACATCGCCAATGGAGCTGCTCGCCGCTTTGTTCATCAGACGGTTAATGGCGCGTTTTTCTTCCATATGCAGGCCTGGGGTATCAACGTAGATCGCCTGATACGCGCCTTCAGTATGGATCCCCACAATGCGGTGACGAGTTGTTTGCGCCTTGCGGGAGGTAATGGAGATCTTCTGCCCCAGCAGTTTGTTCAACAATGTGGATTTGCCAACGTTCGGACGTCCGACGATAGCAATAAATCCGCAGTAACTTTTATCGATGCTCATTCCAGCTCCAGTTTTTTCAACGCCTGTTCGGCGGCAGCCTGCTCAGCCTTACGACGGCTTGAACCTGTGCCAACCACCGGTTCACTCAGGCCGCTGACCTGGCAGTGGATAGTAAATTCCTGATCGTGCGCTTCGCCACGTACCTGGACTACCAGATAAGTTGGCAGCGGCAGATGGCGACCCTGCAAATATTCCTGCAGACGCGTTTTCGGATCTTTTTGTTTATCGCCTGGGCTAATTTCGTCCAGACGAGTTTGATACCAGTTGAGGATTAATTTCTCGACGGTTTGAATATCACTGTCGAGGAATACGCCACCAATTAATGCTTCGACGGTGTCGGCGAGAATTGACTCACGACGAAATCCACCGCTTTTAAGTTCACCTGGCCCTAAACGTAAGCACTCACCTAACTCAAATTCGCGCGCCAGTTCAGCCAGCGTATTACCACGGACCAGCGTGGCGCGCATCCGGCTCATATCGCCTTCATCCACACGAGGGAAACGGTGATAAAGCGCATTGGCGATAACGTAGCTCAGAATAGAGTCACCTAAAAATTCCAGACGCTCGTTATGTTTACTGCTGGCACTACGATGAGTTAATGCCTGCTGCAACAGTTCCTGATGATTAAAAGTGTAGCCCAGCTTCCGTTGAAGCCGATTAATTACGATGGGGTTCATGCGATACCAATAAATAAATGCGTCAACAATTCAGCACACGAAACAGACCTGATATACATGGCTCGGCTAACTGCTTCACTGCAGTTTCAGTTTACCGGTATATGGGGACCAACGCTGTTTCGTGTGCCGTGGCAACCTGGAGGTGCCAACCTTAAACTTCGGGGGAATATTCTATACACAACGACGGGGGATGTCGTTAGCCACGGGAGATTTATCTCATAAATAATTCACGTTGTCGCCATAACGGCGACAACGTGAACGAAGATGGCTATTAATGGATACCGCCAATGCGACTTAAGCGCACACCTGTCGGCCATTCGCCTTCTTGCTTATCGAAGCTCATCCAGATAGCCGTTGCCCGACCGACCAGATTCGCTTCAGGCACAAAGCCCCAGTAACGACTGTCCGCGCTGTTGTCGCGGTTGTCGCCCATCATGAAGTATTGTCCCGGCGGAACAATCCAGGTTGCCAGTTGTTGCCCTGGCTGCTGGTAATACATCCCCACCTGGTCCTGCGCAATCGGCACTGTCAGAATACGGTGCGTCACATCACCCAGTGTCTCTTTACGCTCGGAAAGACGAATTCCATTTTCTTTGGTTTCGTTTTTCGGCACTTCAAAGAATCCGCTGGTCGCTTCCCCACCATTACGGCGTGAGAAGGTCTGAACGAAATCGCTCGGTTCCACGTTGGAGTAAGTGACCGGTAGCGCGTTTTCACACGCCTGGCCGGAACTGCATCCCGGTTGAATCGTCAGCTCTTTTGAGACCGGATCATAAGTGACTTTATCGCCCGGTAAACCCACCGCGCGCTTGATGTAATCAAGCTTTGGATCTTCCGGGTATTTAAAGACCACGATATCGCCGCGTTTCGGATGACCGGTTTCGATCAGCGTTTTCTGGTAGATAGGATCTTTAATGCCATAAGCAAACTTCTCTACCAGAATAAAATCACCGATTAACAGAGTCGGCATCATCGAACCTGACGGGATCTGGAACGGTTCATAAATAAACGAACGCACAATCAATACGATAGCCAGTACCGGAAAAACAGAAGCACCGGTTTCCAGCCAGCCAGGCTTCGGCGCAACCTTTTTCAGCGTTGCTTTATCCAGTGAGTCACCGGCAGCCGCCTGCGCCGCTGCCTGACGTTCCCGCCGTTTAGGTGCGAAAAAGAATTTATCCACGCACCATAAAATGCCCGTCACCAGTGTGGCAATCACCAGAATCAGGGCAAACATATTCGCCATGCCAACTCCTAAGGGTTATTTGTTGTCTTTGCCGACGTGCAGAATGGCGAGGAACGCTTCCTGCGGCAGCTCGACGTTACCGATCTGCTTCATGCGTTTCTTACCTTCTTTCTGCTTCTGCAGCAGCTTTTTCTTACGGCTGATATCGCCGCCATAACATTTAGCCAGTACGTTTTTACGCAGCTGTTTCACGGTGGAGCGCGCAATGATGTGCGTACCAATCGCTGCCTGAATGGCGATATCAAACTGCTGGCGTGGGATCAGATCTTTCATCTTCTCCACCAGCTCGCGACCGCGGTTTTGCGAATTACCACGGTGGGTGATCAGCGCCAATGCATCAACACGTTCACCGTTGATTAATACGTCTACACGTACCATGTCGGACGCCTGGAAGCGTTTGAAGTTGTAATCCAGAGACGCATAACCACGCGAGGTAGATTTCAGGCGATCGAAGAAGTCGAGCACCACTTCCGCCATCGGGATCTCGTACGTCAGCGCCACCTGATTACCGTGGTAAACCATATTGGTCTGCACGCCGCGTTTTTCTACGCACAGCGTAATAACGTTGCCGAGATATGCCTGCGGCAGCAGCATGTGACACTCTGCAATCGGCTCGCGCAGTTCGTAAATGTTATTTACCGCTGGCAGCTTGGATGGGCTGTCGACGTAGATAACTTCTCTTGACGTGGTTTCAACTTCATACACTACAGTCGGCGCAGTGGTGATCAGATCCAGATCGTATTCACGTTCCAGACGTTCCTGGATGATCTCCATGTGCAGCAGGCCAAGGAAGCCGCAGCGGAAACCAAAGCCCAACGCGCTGGAGCTTTCCGGCTCATAGAACAGTGAGGCATCGTTCAGGCTGAGTTTACCCAGCGCGTCACGGAAGGCTTCATAGTCGTCGGAACTTACCGGGAACAGACCAGCATATACCTGAGGTTTGACTTTCTTAAAGCCAGGCAGCGCCTTTTCTGCCGGATTACGCGCCAGTGTTAAGGTATCGCCTACTGGAGCGCCGTGGATATCTTTAATCGCACATACCAGCCAGCCTACTTCGCCACATTTCAGTTCAGTGCGGTCAATCTGCTTCGGCGTGAAGATGCCCAGACGATCGGCGTTATAGGTCTGCCCGGTGCTCATGACTTTCACTTTGTCGCCCTTACGCAGGGTGCCGTTTTTAATACGGATAAGTGAAACAACGCCCAGGTAGTTGTCGAACCAGGAGTCGATAATCAGCGCCTGCAATGGGCCTTCCGGATCGCCTTCCGGCGGCGGAATGTCGAGCACCAAGCGTTCGAGAACGTCTTGCACGCCAACGCCGGTTTTCGCTGAACAGCGCACCGCGTCGGTGGCGTCGATGCCGACGATATCTTCAATTTCTTCCGCCACGCGTTCAGGATCGGCTGCCGGCAGGTCAATCTTGTTCAGTACCGGCACCACTTCGAGATCCATTTCCATGGCGGTGTAGCAGTTTGCCAGGGTTTGCGCTTCTACGCCCTGCCCGGCGTCGACCACCAGCAATGCACCTTCACAGGCAGCCAGCGAACGAGAAACTTCATAGGAGAAGTCTACGTGGCCCGGGGTGTCGATAAAGTTAAGCTGATAGGTTTCGCCGTCAGACGCTTTGTAGTCCAGCGTCACGCTTTGCGCTTTGATGGTAATGCCACGCTCACGCTCAAGATCCATGGAATCGAGAACCTGCGCCTCCATTTCACGGTCAGACAGGCCACCGCAGATCTGGATAATACGGTCAGACAGCGTCGATTTACCGTGGTCAATGTGAGCTATGATCGAAAAGTTACGTATATTCTTCATAAAGTATGATTATTGTGCCTTAATGCCCGGTTAACCAGGCTTTTAGAAGTCGCTGTTCTGAGCTTAACGTCTGTATTAATAGAAACGCCGCATTCTACACTACAACATTGAGGCGAGGAAATGTTCATACCGTATGGATTGTGGTATATGGAAACGTCCTCGCATTTGTTATGCAAAATGCAACAAAGCCAGTGAAATCACTGGCTCGCGTCTTCCGAAGATGTTTCAAATCGCACAAGGCCAGGCGGCAATGCCACGCTTAAGATGATCGGTTGCCATTCTGCCCGGGCAGCAAACTTACGCGAATAGCCGCGCGCAATCAGGAACCCACCAATACCGCCGAGGATCGCACCACATAATGCTGCGACGTCAGAAGCAAAGAGTAGCTGAAATAGCGAAGCGATGAGGAATAATCCCACCAGCGGCGACATATAAACCAGTAATGCGGAGCTAAGAAGGCTGCCTTCGGCGATCCCCAATTCCACTTTTTGCCCCGGCACTAGCGGCTCATCACAGGGTACGACAATGGTATGCGTGGTTTGCGGGCCAAGTTTATTCAACACACGGCTACCGCAACCGGCGCGTGAAGCGCAGCTGCTGCATGAGGCTTTAACATCACAACTGACCAGCGCCTGCCCGTTTTCCCAGGAGACGACGGTAGCCCACTCTTTGATCATTGCGCTGTCCCGAACTTAATATTCTCGGCAATGCGTTTCGCCGTTTGCGGCGGCAGTTCACCAACAATGGTGATTTCGGCGTTATCACGTACGCTTGTACTGACGGTTCTGCGTCCGGTGCGCAACATCTGATCGGTGCTCGATGGCGTAGCGCGGTTAACGTTTACCGAGAAGCTGAATAATCCGTCGGAATAGAGACGTGATTCGATAGGCATGTTGTCCATCGTCGGTAGCGGACGTCGACTACTGGAAACTTCGCTAAAACCCTGTGGCAGCCAGGTTGGCGTCCAGCTGAATTTAGCTTTTTCACCAACAGGAACAGAAAGCAACGGCGGCAAATTTGCCTTCGCCAGCGTCTGCATACTGCTGCCGATATCCTGATTGACGTTAAAAGCAATCACGCGAAATTGTTCCAGCGTTTCACCATCGCGATCAAGGAGATCAACCCGCATCGGTAATTTCGATTCGGTGTCCATCCACACGATGTAGCTGTAGCGTGTACCATCTCGGGCAACCACACGAATGACTTCGCAAAGACGATCAGCAATACGCGTGCGCCCGACAGAGATAAAGTCGTAGTAAGGAGAAAGGCGTTTGAAATCGGTATAGATGAGCGATGGCAGAGAATCAACAATGTAATCGCCATTAAGCGTGAACGGTTCAAGTCCCGGTTCAAAATAGCTGATTTCATTGCCGCGCTGTACCACTTCCCGGCGCGGGCCATCCATTTGCAACAATTGTGCAAGAGGACGGTTATCGAGGCGTGCATGTCGATAACGCAGAGACTCAACACCCTGTTTATTGATGCTGATAAATGACAGCTCGTAATTCAGTGACTGACTGGCCAGGTTCATCTGCTGTAATAACGCCCCGGACGCGGGAGTGGCCAAGGCGTTAGCAGAGAATAACAGGCTACCTGTCACTAATGACATGGCAAACCAAAGTTGCTTCATTACTGCGATTGCGTTCCTAAAGTTTGAATTCCTGGCACCTGTACAGCGGCTTGCTGAGTTTGTGCCTGCTCAAACTGAAGCTGTTCAGAGTGGAGTCGGCGTTGCAGTTCGTAATCCTGCAACATTGCATTAATGCGACGACGCTGCTCCTGTACCTGCTGCTGTTGACCATTATTTGCGGTCGCTTCAGAAGGTACTCCCAGACTAACCGGGCTGGCTTTACCCATCATCGGCAGTGTATTAAATACTGGCGTTTCGGGCTGCTGGGACGTTTCAGATTGCCCATTATAGTGCTGGACGCCAACGATAACTGCAAGCGATACGCATGCTGCTACGCCCATTTGGGTAAGCTGTGCCGCCCACGGACGTACTTTCTGCCAGAATGGCATTTTCTGCCATTGATGCGGCGCAGGCTGGGCTTCCGGGATCAATGTCGCCGGTTGACGTACTGGCTCTTCTTCAATGGCGGCCATCACGCGTGAAGAGATATCGAAATGGAGCACCTCGGGAGTATCACCCCGCATTGAGTCACGGATTAAGTGATAGCTTTCCCAGGTTTTCTGCATTTCTGGGTTATGAGCCAGTTCGTTAAGCAGCTCACTATCCAGCGTTTCGCCATCCATTAAAGCGGAAAGTTGTTCTTTCTGCATGCCTAATACCCTTATCCAGTATCCCGCTATCGTCAACGCCTGATAAGCGGTTGAACTTTGTTATCAATAGCTTCCCTCGCTCGGAAGATACGTGAACGCACCGTACCCACCGGACAATCCATGATAGCGGCTATCTCTTCATAGCTCAGGCCATCCAGCTCCCGCAAGGTTATTGCCATGCGTAAATCTTCCGGGAGGGACTCAATAGTTCGGAAAACTATCTGTCTCAGTTCTTCTGACAACATTAAGTTCTCAGGGTTCGAAATTTCTTTCAACGCGCCGCCACTTTCGAAGTTTTCAGCTTCAATGGCATCCACATCACTGGAAGGTGGACGACGCCCCTGAGCAACCAGGTAATTTTTCGCTGTATTTACAGCAATCCGATACAGCCATGTATAAAAAGCGCTATCTCCCCGGAACGAATCCAGCGCACGATAGGCTTTAATAAAAGCTTCTTGTACCACATCGGGAACATCACCCGACGGCACATAGCGGGAAACCAGACTCGCCACTTTATGCTGATAGCGCACTACCAGTAAGTTAAAGGCTTTCTGATCTCCCTTCTGGACCCGTTCAACCAGGACCTGGTCCGTTAACTGCTCGCTCATCCGAGGTAAAGTCTCCCCAAACCAAATTTCCACGCGCTATCGAAACGCCACTCCATTAGCTGCAATTTGAGCAAGCAAAGGGTTAGAGTGTCTCGTTTTTGTAAAGTTCCGTAACGCATCTGTTTTTGTTTGTCATGCTGTAGACGGATCATTATCTATCATTATAAGTCTACAGAATCTGAACATCGCATTATCTGTGTAGAAATGCCCATTTAACTGCCTGAAGAGTAACCCAACGGCCTTTTTATTTCACCACCTAATCCTCCACCAGCCAGTAACTTCTCTTTTTCTCGCCGCCCTGAGCCAGCGTGTTTAGTCACTGTAACAAATATTAAAATAGCAGGTGTTTATTTGCACAACATGATGTTATGCTGACCAAACAGTGTTTAGTAAATTAAACAAAGAAAATGAATACTCTCCCTGAACATTCATGTGACGTGTTGATTATCGGTAGCGGCGCAGCTGGACTTTCACTGGCGCTACGCCTGGCTGACCAGCATCAGGTCATCGTTCTAAGTAAAGGCCCGGTAACGGAAGGTTCAACATTTTATGCCCAGGGCGGTATTGCCGCCGTGTTTGATGAAACTGACAGCATTGACTCGCATGTGGAAGACACATTGATTGCCGGGGCTGGTATTTGCGATCGCCATGCAGTTGAATTTGTCGCCAGTAATGCACGATCCTGTGTGCAATGGCTAATCGACCAGGGGGTGTTGTTTGATACCCACATTCAGCCGAATGGCGAAGAAAGCTACCATCTGACTCGTGAAGGTGGACATAGTCACCGTCGTATTCTTCATGCCGCCGACGCCACCGGTAGAGAAGTAGAAACCACGCTGGTGGGCAAGGCGCAGAACCATCCGAATATTCGCGTGCTGGAGCGCAGCAACGCGGTTGATCTGATTGTTTCTGACAAAATTGGCCTGCCGGGCACGCGACGGGTTGTTGGCGCGTGGGTATGGAACCGAAATAAAGAAACGGTTGAAACCTGCCACGCAAAAGCAGTGGTACTGGCAACCGGCGGTGCTTCAAAAGTTTATCAGTACACCACCAATCCGGATATTTCTTCTGGCGATGGCATTGCTATGGCGTGGCGCGCAGGCTGCCGGGTTGCCAATCTCGAATTTAATCAGTTCCACCCTACCGCGCTGTATCACCCACAGGCACGCAATTTCCTGTTAACGGAAGCACTGCGCGGCGAAGGCGCTTATCTCAAGCGCCCGGATGGCACGCGTTTTATGCCCGATTTTGATGAGCGCGGCGAACTGGCCCCGCGCGATATTGTCGCCCGCGCCATTGACCATGAAATGAAACGCCTCGGCGCAGATTGTATGTTCCTCGACATCAGCCATAAGCCCGCCGATTTTATTCGCCAGCATTTCCCGATGATTTATGAAAAATTGCTCGGGCTGGGGATAGATCTCACGAAAGAACCCGTGCCGATTGTGCCTGCTGCACATTATACCTGCGGTGGTGTAATGGTTGATGATCATGGGCGTACGGACGTCGAGGGTTTGTATGCCATTGGCGAAGTGAGTTATACCGGCTTACACGGCGCTAACCGCATGGCCTCGAATTCATTGCTGGAGTGTCTGGTCTATGGCTGGTCGGCGGCAGAAGATATCAGCAGACGTATACCTTATGCCCACGGCGTCAGTACGTTACCGCCGTGGGATGAAAGCCGCGTTGAGAACCCTGACGAACGGGTAGTAATTCAGCATAACTGGCACGAGCTACGTCTGTTTATGTGGGATTACGTTGGCATTGTTCGCACAACGAAGCGCCTGGAACGCGCCCTGCGGCGGATAACCATGCTCCAACAAGAAATAGACGAATATTACGCCCATTTCCGCGTCTCAAATAATTTGCTGGAGCTGCGTAATCTGGTACAGGTTGCCGAGTTGATTGTTCGCTGTGCGATGATGCGCAAGGAGAGCCGTGGCCTGCATTTCACGCTGGATTATCCGGAACTGCTCACGCATTCCGGTCCATCGATCCTTTCTGCCGGCAATCATTACATAAACAGATAAAAAGCCTGGGTCAGCGCCGTATACGCTTCGGAATAGTTCTGGTCTGGCCCACGAATGACTAAGCGATCGCTAAAGCACTCTCCCGCCTGCGGGGAGAATGCCAGCAGCACCCGATGCGGCAGTCGCGCTTCGTTTTCCGCCACATCCGTCCGCAAACGTAAATGCCAGCCCATACTTAATGCCAGTTCAGTAAAACCATTACCAATCTGCTCTGGCAGCACCACGCAGAAAAATCCCTCTTCGGTAATGCACTCCGCCGCACAAGTCAGCAACGATGGGTGATCAAGCGTAGTGGTATAGCGAGCCTGTTCCCGTTGAGGTGTCGCGCACTCTACTCCCTGCTGATAGTAAGGTGGGTTGCTGATGATTAAATCGAAGCGTACTGTCTGCTGTGTGATCCACTGCAGAATATCCGCCGTATGGACATTAATCCGCTCTGCCCACGGGGACTGGTTGATATTTTCCTGCGCTTGCGCGGCAGCTTCACTTTCCAGTTCAACTGCATCAATCATCACGCTGTCATCTGTTCGCTGCGCCAGCATTAATGCCAGCAACCCGCTACCCGCGCCGATATCAAGGCAACGTTTTACCCCAGCTACCGGTGCCCATGCGCCCAGCAAAATGCCATCCGTTCCCACTTTCATCGCACAGCGATCGTGAGCAACAAAAAACTGTTTAAAAGTAAATCCATTACGACGAAACACGGATGTAGACTGTGACATGAAAATAAAACCTTGCAGGAAAAACGGCGATAGCACCGGGTGAGAACAATACCCGAGAAGCGATATCCATACAAACAGATGAAGATTGCAGCCGTAACGTCTATAATCAGCGCCCCACACAGAGGTAGAACATGACTGTAACGACTTTTTCCGAACTTGAACTCGACGAAAGCCTGCTGGAAGCCCTCCAGGATAAAGGTTTCACTCGCCCGACCGCCATTCAGGCTGCCGCCATTCCGCCTGCGCTCGATGGCCGTGATGTACTCGGTTCTGCGCCGACAGGCACCGGTAAAACGGCGGCGTATCTGCTGCCAGCGTTGCAGCACCTGCTCGATTTCCCACGTAAGAAATCCGGTCCGCCGCGTATTTTGATCCTCACCCCAACTCGCGAGCTGGCGATGCAGGTGGCCGATCATGCCCGCGAACTGGCGAAACATACGCATCTGGATATTGCCACCATCACCGGCGGCGTGGCCTATATGAACCACGCAGAAGTGTTCAGCGAAAACCAGGACATTGTGGTCGCCACGACCGGACGTCTGCTGCAATACATAAAAGAAGAGAACTTCGATTGCCGCGCGGTTGAAACGCTGATCCTCGACGAAGCAGACCGTATGCTGGATATGGGCTTCGCCCAGGATATCGAACATATTGCTGGCGAAACGCGCTGGCGTAAACAGACCCTGCTCTTTTCGGCAACGCTGGAAGGCGATGCGATTCAGGACTTTGCCGAGCGTCTGTTGGAAGATCCGGTGGAAGTTTCTGCCAATCCGTCCACCCGTGAGCGCAAAAAAATTCATCAGTGGTATTACCGCGCCGATGATCTTGAGCATAAAACCGCGTTGCTGGTGCATCTGTTAAAACAGCCGGAAGCGACCCGCTCAATTGTGTTTGTGCGTAAGCGTGAGCGTGTGCATGAGCTGGCAAACTGGCTGCGCGAAGCAGGCATCAACAACTGCTATCTCGAAGGTGAGATGGTACAAGGCAAGCGTAACGAAGCGATTAAACGCTTGACCGAAGGCCGCGTAAACGTACTGGTTGCTACCGATGTTGCCGCGCGCGGTATCGACATTCCTGACGTCAGCCACGTCTTTAACTTCGATATGCCGCGCAGTGGCGATACTTATTTGCACCGTATCGGACGTACCGCGCGCGCCGGTCGTAAAGGCACCGCGATTTCGCTGGTGGAAGCCCATGACCATCTGCTGCTGGGCAAAGTTGGCCGTTATATTGAAGAGCCAATTAAAGCTCGCGTAATTGATGAGTTACGTCCGAAAACGCGTGCGCCAAGCGAGAAGCAGACCGGCAAGCCATCGAAGAAAGTGTTGGCTAAACGTGCCGAGAAGAAAAAAGCTAAAGAGAAAGAGAAGCCGCGGGTGAAAAAACGCCATCGCGACACTAAAAATATTGGTAAGCGCCGTAAACCAAGCGGAACGGGCGTGCCACCGCAAACGACAGAAGAGTAATCTCAATGCCGGGTTTAAGCCCGGCATTGTTTTTATCCCGGCAAAAAACACTCTTCAACACACTGAATAAAAGTGTGCATCGCCGGGCTAACCGCTTTTCCGGCATGGTGAGCGCACATTGCCGTAATGGTCTGCGACTGTTCGCCAAAAGGCAATTCAATTAATTCTCCGCACTCCAACTCTTTTACTACCGCAAAACGCGGCAGGTAACTGACTCCGATATTTGCCGCGACACAACGCTTGATGCTTTCGATACTTATAAGCTCAATGGTGTTTTCCACCGTGATCCGCCGCTGGCGCAGCGTGCTCTCAAATATCTGCCGGAAGACACATTGTGGTTCGTTGATAATAAAGCTACAGGCGTTATGTCTTCCCGGCTCAGTAAAATCGACATCTGCAATTTGCGGTGAAGCCACCAGCACCAGCGGTTGTTCACCCAACTCTCGTCGGTTCAGAGCATCATCATTCCCTACGCGATAAAAAACCCCGACATCGGCCTCATCATTCAGTAGCGCATCACGGATCACGTAACAGTTCAGCGACTGCAACGATAAACGCACTTTTGGAGCGCGTTGCCGAAAACGCTGCAACACCTGCGGCATTCGATAAGAGAGCAACGTTTCGCCTGAAATAACGCGTAGTTCCCCGTCCGGATCCGACTCTTTTTTAGCAGCCTCACGAAGCGTATCCATCACTCGGGTAAGTTCATAGATGTGCGGCAGCAGCTTTTTTCCTTCGCGGGTAAGGCACATTCGTCGACCAATTTTCTCAAACAATTGTACCGAGAACTCCTGCTCAAGCTGCTGAATATGAAAAGTCACCGTCGATTGTGTACAGCACAATTTTTGCGAAGCTCGCAAAAAGGAACCCTCTTCCACCACGGTTTTAAGCGTAATAAAACGGCGCAGATCCATAACCCCAAACCTATCGAAAATATCGAATTTAGAATGTAAAAACATTCATTTTTTTAAATGTTCCGTGTCGGGTACTGTCTACCAAAACAGAGGAGATAACAAGTGACACCGACCCTTTTAAGTGCTTTTTGGACTTACACCCTGATTACCGCCATGACGCCAGGACCGAACAATATTCTCGCCCTTAGCTCTGCTACGTCGCATGGATTTCGTCAAAGTACCCGTGTGCTGGCAGGGATGAGTCTGGGATTTTTGATTGTGATGTTACTGTGTGCGGGCATTTCATTTTCACTGGCAGTGATTGACCCGGCAGCGGTACACCTTTTGAGTTGGGCGGGGGCGGCATATATTGTCTGGCTGGCGTGGAAAATCGCCACCAGCCCAACAAAGGAAGACGGACTTCAGGCAAAACCAATCAGCTTTTGGGCCAGCTTTGCTTTGCAGTTTGTGAACGTCAAAATCATTTTGTACGGTGTTACGGCACTGTCGACGTTTGTTCTGCCGCAAACACAGGCGCTAAGCTGGGTAGTTGGCGTCAGCGTTTTGCTGGCGATGATTGGGACGTTTGGCAATGTGTGCTGGGCGCTGGCGGGGCATCTGTTTCAGCGATTGTTTCGCCAGTATGGTCGCCAGTTAAATATCGTGCTTGCCCTGTTGCTGGTCTATTGCGCGGTACGCATTTTCTATTAACGAAAAAAAGCGGAAGAGGTCGCCCTCTTCCGCTTAGTAACTTGCTACTTAAGCCTTACAGGCTTTCAGTAAAGGTACGAGCGATAACGTCGCGCTGCTGTTCCGGAGTCAGAGAGTTAAAGCGAACTGCATAACCGGATACACGGATGGTCAGCTGCGGATATTTTTCCGGATGCTTAACTGCATCTTCCAGAGTTTCACGACGCAGAACGTTAACGTTCAGGTGTTGACCACCTTCAACGCGAACTTCTGGTTTCACTTCTACTGGAACTTCACGGTATTCAATGTCACCCAGTTTGCTTACTGCAACCACTTCGTCTTCTGCAAAACCTGCTTTCGCAACGATGCAACGCGCTTCGCCTTTTTCGCTGTCCAGCAACCAGAAAGAGTTCAGCAGATCGTCGTTAGCGGCTTTAGTAATCTGGATACCTGTAATCATGTGATGCCTCCCCGGCAAAATTATTTGATTTGTTCAGCCTGTCGCGGCCAATTGGTAAAACCATTGTTGCTTGAGTGTATATATACTCCTCAAACACCCTTGATTCTTTGATTTAAATCAATAAAAACCACATATCAAGTGTGGTCACAAATGGATTTTATTGTTTTACATCAACTTATGCAGATGTGAAATTTTACCAATTTACATTTTTTTGCATGTCTTTTTGTCTATAAAATGAGCATGATTTTGTTCTGTAGAAAGAAGCAGTTAAGCTAGGCGGATTAAAGATTCGCAGGAGAGCGAGATGGCTAACGAATTAACCTGGCATGATGTGCTGGCTGAAGAGAAGCAGCAACCCTATTTTCTTAATACCCTTCAGACCGTCGCCAGCGAGCGGCAGTCCGGCGTCACTATCTATCCACCACAAAAAGATGTCTTTAACGCGTTCCGCTTTACGGAGTTGGGTGACGTTAAAGTGGTGATTCTCGGTCAGGATCCTTATCACGGACCAGGACAGGCGCATGGTCTGGCATTTTCCGTTCGCCCCGGCATTGCGACACCACCGTCACTGCTGAATATGTATAAAGAGCTGGAAAATACTATTCCCGGTTTCACCCGCCCTAATCATGGTTATCTTGAAAGCTGGGCGCGTCAGGGTGTTCTGCTGCTCAATACCGTCTTGACGGTTCGCGCTGGTCAGGCGCATTCCCACGCCAGCCTCGGCTGGGAGACGTTTACTGATAAAGTCATCAGCCTCATAAATCAGCATCGCGAAGGCGTGGTGTTTTTGTTGTGGGGATCACATGCGCAAAAGAAAGGGGCGATTATAGATAAGCAACGCCATCATGTACTGAAAGCACCGCATCCGTCGCCGCTTTCGGCGCATCGTGGATTCTTTGGCTGCAACCATTTTGTGCTGGCAAATCAGTGGCTGGAACAACGTGGCGAGACGCCGATTGACTGGATGCCAGTATTACCGGCAGAGAGTGAGTAAATTTGCGGGAAAATGCCGGATGGCAGAGTTGCCACCCGGCTGATTTATCAGGCTTTATTCTGACGCCACCATTCGCCAAGAAGAACGCCGGTTGCGACAGAGATATTCAGCCCGGCAACGTTGCCAGTACCATCAATCTTCACGCGCAGATCGTTCGGATCGCGTGCGGCATCCGGTAACCCTTCATATTCCTGACCCAGCACCAGTACCATTTTCGCTGGCAGACTGGTTTTGAACAGCGGTTTACCCTGCTCGCTGGAAGTTGTCACTACGGTGTAACCCGCCTGACGGAAATCATCCAGCACGTTAACAATGTTGTCGCCAGTAATCGGCTGAACGTGCTCTGCGCCGCCTTCTGCGGTACGGATAGCCGCCCCAGACTCCAGCAGTGCTGCATCCTGCACCACAACACCTTTCACGCCGAAGTGCGCACAGCTACGCATCATGCCACCCAGGTTATGCGGGTTAGATTCGTTTTCCAGGGCCAGTACACAATCCTGCGCGCCTGCCTGGCTTACCCACTGCTGCACGGTTGTACCGTTACGCTTTTTGATCAGGAAGCAAACGCCGCCGTGATGTTCCGTGCCTGACGCTTTTGTCAGTTCCGCTTCATCCACCACATGGTACGCTTTGCGGTTTGCCGCCATCCAGCGCAAGGCTTCTTTAAAACGTGGCGTTACGCTCTGGATAAACCAGGCGCGAACAATCGCTTCCGGACGGCTCTGGAACAGTGCCTGACAGGCGTTTTCGCCGTAGACGCGGGTTTCTTCCGCACGCTGACGACGCAAAACTTCCGGATCAATAAAACTTTTACCACTGATGCCACCGTGATCGGCCTTTTCCGGCGTCTCATCACCCGGCGCGCGGGAAACCGTGCGCCACGGCGAATCTTCCCACTTGCGGTCACGGTGCTGACTCTGTTTGTCATCGCGGGCGGGGCGACGGCCACCGTCAGCACGAGATTTTCCTGGACGCCCGCCCCCTTTCCCGGTACGCGGGTTGTGGGTACGTTTATCAGAATCATCATCACTGCGGACATACATCACTTTGACCTTGCCGCTTTTACCTTTCATTTCATCGTTCATGCTTTTCTCCACCAGCGCTGCGCGAAGCGCGCAGATTACCCGAAGTGCGCGCGGTTCGCCATGATTTCGTTCCAAAGCCTGTGTCTATCATACCCATTGAATAAAACAGATTGTTGTCTGGAACAATGTCCCCGATAATATGTAACATATTAGAAACATACCGGCGTCGTTGCCGATAAGTCTCCTTACTCATCCCGAGGTTAGTTATGAATACCGTTTGTACCCATTGTCAGGCCATCAATCGCATTCCCGACGATCGGATCGAAGATGCGGCAAAATGCGGACGCTGCGGTCACGACTTGTTTGACGGAGAGGTGATTAATGCGACCGGTGAAACGCTCGACAAATTGCTGAAAGATGATCTACCTGTGGTGATCGACTTCTGGGCACCGTGGTGCGGCCCCTGCCGTAATTTCGCACCAATTTTTGAAGATGTCGCGCAAGAGCGTAGCGGTAAAGTGCGCTTTGTGAAAGTGAATACCGAAGCTGAACGTGAATTGAGCAGTCGCTTTGGAATTCGTAGTATACCGACGATCATGATTTTCAAAAACGGTCAGGTTGTCGACATGCTTAATGGCGCAGTACCGAAAGCGCCGTTCGACAGCTGGCTGAACGAATCTCTTTAATCTTACCGGGGCGCATCTTGTGCCCCGTTTTCTCCTCTGCGACAATGGCGTTTTTTCGACGCTCTCTTATGACCGAAAACGCTGTTCTCCAGTTACGCGCCGAGCGTATTGCGCGCGCAACACGTCCTTTTCTTGCCCGCGGTAATCGCGTTCGTCGCTGCCAACGCTGTCTTTTGCCAGAGAAATTATGTCTCTGTTCGACAATTACCCCAGCACAAGCAAAAAGTCACTTCTGTTTGCTGATGTTCGACACCGAGCCAATGAAGCCCAGTAATACCGGGCGTCTGATTGCTGATATTTTGCCTGATACCGTTGCGTTTCAATGGTCGCGTACCGAACCCTCGCAAGATTTGCTGGATCTGGTGCAAAACCCAGACTATCAGCCAATGGTGGTCTTTCCCGCTTCGTATGTTGATGAGCAACGGGAAGTGATCTTCACACCACCTGCCGATAAGCCTCCGCTATTTATCATGCTCGATGGTACCTGGCCAGAAGCTCGCAAGATGTTTCGTAAAAGTCCGTATCTGGATAATCTTCCCGTCATTTCCGTCGATCTTTCTCGGCTTTCTGCCTATCGCCTGCGTGAAGCCCAGGCTGAAGGCCAATATTGTACTGCCGAGGTAGCCATCGCACTGTTAGATATGGCCGGCGATACCAGGGCGGCGACAGGGTTAGGCGAGCATTTTACCCGCTTTAAAACACGCTATCTGGCAGGAAAAACGCAACATCCGGGAAGCATCACAGCAGAACAGTTAGAAAGCGTTTAAAATCATTCGGTCACTTCTGCGGGAGACCGGTATGAGTCAGCGAGGACTGGAAGCACTACTGCGACCAAAATCGATTGCGGTAATTGGCGCATCGATGAAACCCAATCGCGCAGGTTACCTGATGATGCGTAACCTGCTGGCGGGAGGCTTTAACGGACCGGTACTCCCGGTGACGCCAGCCTGGAAAGCGGTGTTGGGTGTGTTGGCCTGGCCGGATATTGCCAACTTGCCCTTTACACCCGACCTTGCGGTTTTATGTACCAATGCCAGCCGTAATCTTGCTCTTCTGGAAGAGCTCGGCGAGAAAGGCTGTAAAACCTGCATTATTCTTTCCGCCCCGGCATCGCAACACGAAGATCTCCGCGCCTGCGCCCTGCGCCATAACATGCGCCTGCTAGGACCAAACAGTCTGGGCTTACTGGCTCCCTGGCAAGGTCTGAATGCCAGCTTTTCGCCTGTGCCGATTAAACGCGGCAAGCTGGCGTTTATTTCGCAATCGGCTGCTGTCTCCAACACCATCCTCGACTGGGCGCAACAGCGTGAGATGGGCTTTTCCTACTTTATTGCGCTCGGCGACAGCCTGGATATCGACGTTGATGAATTGCTCGACTATCTGGCGCGCGACAGTAAAACCAGCGCCATCCTGCTCTATCTCGAACAGTTAAGCGACGCGCGACGCTTTGTTTCGGCAGCCCGTAGTGCCTCGCGCAATAAACCGATTTTGGTGATTAAAAGCGGACGTAGCCCGGCGGCTCAACGTCTGTTGAACACCACGGCAGGAATGGATCCGGCGTGGGATGCAGCTATTCAGCGTGCCGGTTTGTTGCGGGTACAGGACACCCACGAACTGTTTTCGGCGGTGGAAACCCTTAGCCATATGCGCCCGCTGCGTGGCGACCGGTTGATGATTATCAGCAACGGTGCTGCGCCTGCCGCGCTGGCGCTGGATGCCTTATGGTCACGCAATGGCAAGCTGGCAACGCTAAGCGAAGAAACCTGCCAGAAACTGCGCGATGCACTGCCAGGGCATGTGGCAATCTCTAACCCGCTCGATCTGCGCGATGACGCCAGCAGCGAGCATTATGTCAAAACGCTGGACATTCTGCTCCACAGCCAGGATTTTGATGCGCTGATGGTTATTCATTCGCCCAGCGCCGCTGCTCCCGCAACAGAAAGCGCGCAAGTATTAATTGAAGCGGTAAAGCATCATCCCCGCAGCAAATATGTCTCTTTGCTGACGAACTGGTGCGGCGAGCACTCCTCGCAAGAGGCACGACGTTTATTCAGCGAAGCCGGGCTGCCGACCTACCGTACTCCGGAAGGAACCATCACTGCTTTTATGCATATGGTCGAGTACCGGCGTAATCAGAAGCAACTACGCGAAACGCCGGCGTTGCCCAGCAATCTGACTTCCAATACCGCAGAAGCGCATCTTCTGTTGCAACAGGCGATTGCCGAAGGGGCTACGTCGCTCGATACCCATGAAGTTCAGCCCATCCTGCAAGCGTATGGTATGAATACTCTCCCTACCTGGATTGCCAGTGATAGCACCGAAGCGGTACATATTGCCGAACAGATTGGCTATCCGGTGGCACTGAAATTGCGCTCGCCGGATATTCCACATAAATCGGAAGTTCAGGGCGTCATGCTCTACCTACGTACAGCCAATGAAGTCCAGCAAGCGGCAAACGCTATTTTCGATCGCGTAAAAATGGCCTGGCCGCAGGCGCGGGTCCACGGCCTGTTGGTGCAAAGTATGGCTAACCGTGCTGGCGCTCAGGAGTTGCGGGTTGTGGTTGAGCACGATCCGGTTTTCGGGCCGTTGATCATGCTGGGTGAAGGCGGTGTGGAGTGGCGTCCTGAAGATCAAGCCGTCGTCGCACTGCCGCCGCTGAACATGAACCTGGCCCGCTATCTGGTTATTCAGGGGATCAAAAGTAAAAAGATTCGTGCGCGCAGTGCGCTACGCCCATTGGATGTTGCAGGCTTGAGCCAGCTTCTGGTGCAGGTTTCCAACTTGATTGTCGATTGCCCGGAAATTCAGCGTCTGGATATTCATCCTTTGCTGGCTTCTGGCAGTGAATTTACCGCGCTGGATGTCACGCTGGATATCGCGCCGTTTGAAGGTGATAACGAGAGCCGACTGGCTGTGCGCCCTTATCCGCATCAGCTGGAAGAATGGGTAGAATTGAAAAACGGTGAACGCTGCTTGTTCCGCCCGATTTTGCCAGAAGATGAGCCACAGCTTCAGCAATTCATTTCGCGAGTCACCAAAGAAGATCTTTATTACCGCTACTTTAGCGAGATCAACGAATTTACCCATGAAGATTTAGCCAACATGACGCAGATCGACTACGATCGGGAAATGGCATTTGTAGCGGTACGACGAATTGATCAAACGGAAGAGATCCTCGGCGTCACACGTGCGATCTCCGACCCTGATAACATCGATGCCGAATTTGCCGTACTGGTTCGCTCGGATCTTAAAGGGTTAGGCTTAGGTCGACGCTTAATGGAAAAGTTGATTACCTATACGCGAGATCACGGACTACAACGTCTGAATGGTATTACGATGCCAAACAATCGTGGCATGGTGGCGCTGGCCCGCAAGCTCGGGTTTAACGTTGATATCCAGCTCGAAGAGGGGATCGTTGGGCTTACGCTAAGTCTTGCCCAGCGCGAGGAATCATGAGTAAGGTACTGGAAATGTTGACCACTTAATCGGGACTGGTGTTATTATTGCCCGCTTATGTCGTCTGCATTGCACAGAGGACCCTTCAATGAACAGAGAAGAAATGCACTGTGATGTTGTCAAAATTTAAGCGTAATAAACATCAACAACACCTTGCCCAACTACCCAAGATTTCTCAATCAGTTGATGATGTCGATTTCTTTTACGCTCCCGCCGACTTCCGGGAGACGTTGCTGGAAAAAATAGCCAGCGCGAAGCAGCGCATTTGCATTGTTGCCCTGTATCTCGAACAGGATGACGGTGGCAAAGGCATTCTGAACGCGTTGTATGAGGCTAAAAGGCAGCGTCCGGAACTGGATGTGCGGGTGCTGGTCGACTGGCATCGTGCACAACGTGGACGCATTGGCGCTGCGGCATCTAACACTAACGCTGACTGGTACTGCCGCATGGCGCAGGAAAATCCGGGCGTAAATGTTCCGGTTTATGGCGTTCCAATCAATACCCGTGAAGCCCTTGGTGTTCTGCACTTTAAAGGCTTTATCATCGACGATAGCGTACTTTATAGCGGTGCCAGCCTGAACGATGTTTACCTGCATCAGCACGATAAATATCGCTACGACCGTTATCATCTGATCCGTAACCGTAAGATGTCAGACATTATGTTTGAATGGGTTACACAGAATATTATGAATGGCCGCGGCGTTAATCGTCTGGATGATGTTAATCGGCCAAAAAGCCCGGAAATCAAGAACGACATTCGCCTGTTCCGCCAGGAGCTGCGTGATGCCGCTTATCATTTCCAGGGCGATGCCGACAACGATCAGCTTTCCGTAACGCCGCTAGTGGGGCTGGGGAAATCGAGTCTGTTGAACAAGACTATTTTCCATCTTATGCCTTGTGCCGAGCAGAAACTAACCATCTGCACACCTTACTTCAACCTACCAGCAATCCTTGTGCGCAATATTATCCAGTTGCTGCGCGAAGGGAAAAAGGTCGAAATTATTGTTGGTGATAAAACCGCGAATGACTTCTACATTCCGGAAGATGAACCTTTCAAGATAATTGGCGCATTGCCTTATCTCTATGAGATCAATCTGCGTCGTTTCCTGAGTCGTTTACAGTATTACGTCAACACTGACCAGTTAGTAGTTCGGTTATGGAAAGATGACGACAACACCTATCACCTGAAAGGGATGTGGGTTGATGATAAGTGGATTTTGATCACCGGTAATAACCTGAACCCGCGCGCCTGGCGTCTGGATCTGGAAAACGCCATTTTGATCCACGATCCGCAACTGGAGCTTGCGCCACAGCGAGAGAAAGAACTGGATCTGATCCGCGAGCATACCACCATCGTTAAGCACTACCGCGATCTGCAAAGTATTGCCGATTATCCGGTGAAGGTTCGTAAACTCATCCGCCGTTTGCGCCGTATCCGCATCGACCGATTAATTAGCCGCATCCTGTAATCACAACCCCGTCCTGTACGGGGTTTGTTTTTTGGAGGCCACGTTTTGCGTATTCTTTTTGTCTGTTCGCTATTGTTACTTTCTGGATGCAGCCATATGGCTAACGATAACTGGAGCGGGCAGGATAAAGCTCAACACTTTATCGCCTCGGCGATGCTTTCCGCCGCCGGAAATGAATATTCACAGCATCAGGGGATGAGCCGGGATCGCAGTGCCATGTTTGGATTGATGTTCTCTGTCAGTCTGGGGGCGTCAAAAGAGCTTTGGGATAGCCGCCCTGAGGGGAGCGGCTGGAGCTGGAAGGATTTTGCCTGGGATATCGCCGGTGCAAGCACCGGCTATACCGTCTGGCAACTGACCCGTCACTAAAGCCGCATCCCTTTTCCTTTACGGTGCAATGTTAGTGAAACCAGAAACGCCACCACGGCCATCAAGGTCACATACCAGAAGAAGGCTGTTTCCATTCCTATTGATTTCAGCGACAACGCTACGTACTCCGCCGACCCACCAAATATAGCATTGGCGAACGCATATGACAGACCAACGCCTAATGCGCGAACCTGTGCCGGGAACATCTCAGCCTTCAGTATTCCACTGATTGAAGTATAAAAACTCACTATCAGCAGGGCGCACATCACCAGACCAAAAGCGGCATAAGGCGAGGAAACGTTCTGCAATGCTGAGAGAATAGGAACGGTAAAAATGGTTGCCAGAGAACCGAAACATAACATTGAGGTACGGCGACCAATCTTATCCGACAGCGCGCCAATAATTGGTTGAATAAGCATGAATACAAACAATGCGGCAGTCATAATGCCACTCGCCACGTTGGCATGCATTCCCGCAGTATTTACCAGATACTTCTGCATATAAGTGGTGAAGGTATAGAAACAAAGGGAGCCCGCAGCGGTAAAACCGAGAACCATGATGAATGCACGGCGATTGCGCCATAATCCTTTCAGAGATCCAGCTTCTTTTAAAGCGCGTGTTTCTTGTTGTGAAGTTTCATCTAACTGACGACGTAACCGCAACGCCACAACAGCTAACACAGCTCCTAACGCGAAAGGAATACGCCATCCCCACTCTCTGAGTACAGCGTCTTCCATGGTGTGTTGTAAAACCACGACAACCAGTAGAGCTAGCAGTTGCCCGCCGATCAACGTCACATACTGAAATGATGCGTAAAAACCTTTGCGCCCTTCAACGGCAACTTCACTCATATAGGTGGCGCTGGTGCCATATTCTCCGCCAACGGATAATCCCTGGAATAAACGCGCGAGAAGCAATAATGCCGGAGCCCAGGTACCGATTGTTTCGTAGCCTGGCAAACAGGCGATAACCAGTGAGCCGAAACACATCATACACACCGATAACAGCATCGATTTTTTGCGACCATGTTTATCGGCTATGCGGCCAAACAGCCAACCGCCTATTGGGCGCATCAGAAATCCTGCAGCAAAAACACCTGCTGTTTGCAGTAGTTGAGTCGTCGTGTTCCCGGAAGGGAAGAAGATGTGGGCGAAGTAGAGTGAACAGAACGAGTAGACATAGAAATCGAACCACTCGACCAGATTACCTGAAGAGGCCCCAACAATTGCCCAAATGCGGCGACGAGTATCACTACTTGTCAGTTTGCTGTCTGCCGTTACAGTACTTTCAGCCATGCCATTATGTCTCCTGCCGTAATCCGATGCTTTTGTCGGTCGCTTTTGTTTATTTTTTTTGGTAAAGAAAATGTTATACATTTGTTGCGCATCATTATACAACCTTAACCATGAATTTAGTTAGCAGGAAAATGGTTATTAAGGAGCTTAAGGATAGATTTCTGGTAAGGAGGAAGTATGGAAGTGGGCAATTTGGGGAAGACGTATTCGCTGTTGAATCTGGCTTATGTGGGAGTATAAGACGCGCCAGCGTCGCATCCGGCATTTATTCCGCACATATGCAAAAAGGCCCAGTCTTCCGACTGGGCCTTTCGCTTAATTTGATGCCTGGCAGTTCCCTACTCTCGCATGGGGAGACCCCACACTACCATCGGCGCTACGGCGTTTCACTTCTGAGTTCGGCATGGGGTCAGGTGGGACCACCGCG
>NZ_JBJQKD010000013.1:0-136589 GCF_046487065.1 Escherichia sp. WS2035 | reverse complement strand
GCATGACCAGCCAGGTAATGATTTACAGCGGCAAGTTTTACTTCAAATGAATGTTTCATAAACTGCACCTTCAGATGTCAGATTATGTCCAACATTTGGGGTGCAGTTCAACAGCGTCGCATCAGGCACACTGCCAGTGTCGGATGCGGCACGAGCGACCAATCCGACTTACGACATTTCTGGCGGCGTTATGCCAAAGTGATTCCACGCCCGCGTCGTCGCCATACGCCCACGCGGTGTACGCTGCAAAAAGCCTTGCTGAATCAAATAAGGTTCCAGTACATCCTCAATGGTTTCACGTTCTTCGCCAATGGCTGCCGCCAGGTTATCCAGACCTACCGGCCCGCCAAAGAACTTATCGATTACCGCCAGCAACAATTTGCGGTCCATATAATCGAAACCTTCAGCATCGACATTCAACATATCCAGCGCCTGAGCAGCGATATCTGCCGAGATGGTGCCATCGTGCTTCACTTCGGCGAAATCACGCACTCGACGCAGCAGACGGTTGGCAATACGTGGCGTACCGCGCGCACGACGAGCAACTTCCAGCGCGCCGTCATCACTCATCTCAAGCCCCATAAAGCGTGCGCTGCGACTGACGATATATTGCAGATCCGGCACCTGATAAAACTCCAGACGTTGCACAATACCAAAACGATCGCGCAACGGTGATGTCAGCGAACCTGCGCGCGTGGTTGCACCAATCAGGGTAAACGGCGGCAAATCAATTTTAATGGAGCGTGCCGCCGGACCTTCACCAATCATGATATCCAGTTGGTAATCTTCCATTGCCGGATACAACACCTCTTCCACCACTGGTGAAAGACGGTGGATCTCATCAATAAACAGTACATCGTGTGGTTCAAGGTTAGTGAGCATTGCTGCCAGATCGCCCGCCTTTTCCAGCACCGGACCAGAAGTCGTGCGTAAATTAACGCCCATTTCATTGGCGACAATATTGGCAAGCGTAGTTTTACCCAACCCCGGAGGACCAAAAATCAATAGATGATCGAGGGCATCGCCGCGCAGTTTCGCTGCTTTGATGAAAATCTCCATCTGCGAACGAACCTGCGGCTGACCAACATACTCTTCCAGTAATTTAGGGCGAATGGCGCGATCTGCCACATCTTCCGGCAAAGTGGTACCGGCAGAAATCAGACGGTCTGCTTCAATCATCCTTTACCTCATAACGCGGCGCGTAGGGCTTCGCGAATTAATGTTTCACTGCTGGCGTCAGGGCGAGCGATTTTGCTCACCATGCGGCTTGCTTCTTGTGGTTTATAGCCCAGTGCCACCAGCGCAGCAACCGCTTCCTGTTCAGCATCGTCGGTCGCCGGGCTGGCAGGAGACGTGAGTACCAGGTCGGCGGCTGGCGTAAAGAGATCGCCATGCAAACCTTTAAATCGGTCTTTCATTTCGACAATCAAACGTTCGGCGGTTTTTTTGCCAATACCCGGCAGTTTCACCAGTGCCCCCACTTCTTCACGCTCAACGGCATTAACGAACTGCTGCGCTGACATTCCGGAGAGGATCGCCAGCGCCAACTTCGGGCCGACGCCGTTGGTTTTGATCAACTCTTTGAACAACGTGCGCTCTTGTTTATTGTTAAAACCGTACAGCAGTTGCGCGTCTTCACGCACCACAAAGTGGGTGAAAACGATCGCTTCCTGACCCGCTTCAGGGAGTTCATAAAAACAGGTCATCGGCATATGCACTTCATAGCCTACGCCGCCCACTTCAATTAACACCAGCGGGGGTTGTTTTTCAATGATGATGCCTCTGAGTCTGCCTATCACATGACGCTCCTGCGTAATGAATCAAAGATAATGCTGTATGATAAAAAAATGCTGGATAGATATCCAGCGAAGGATGAAGAAAACTTGCGAGGTGTCTCGATGATCTGAAAAATGGCGCAGTATAATTTATTCTACAGGTTATATTGGAAGCAAATATTTAAATATTACATATTCAGCGAAGAAATGTGTAATAAAAATATACATTGCGACTCCTGAAAAAATAAATTTTTTATGCTATTACGTATATTCATATCTATTTCAATGGAATGACAACGTGAATATTAATTATCCTGCGGAATATGAAATTGGTGATATCGTCTTTACATGTATAGGTGCTGCCTTATTTGGTCAAATATCAGCTGCATCAAATTGCTGGAATAATCACGTCGGGATCATTATCGGTCATAACGGTGAAGACTTTCTGGTTGCAGAAAGCCGTGTTCCCCTCTCAACCATCACTACGCTATCCCGTTTTATTAAACGCTCTGCTAATCAACGCTATGCTATAAAGCGATTAGACGCCGGACTAACAGAACAACAAAAACAACGAATTGTTGAACAGGTTCCTTCCCGGCTACGCAAACTTTACCACACCGGTTTTAAATACGAATCTTCGCGACAGTTCTGTTCAAAATTTGTTTTTGATACTTATAAAGAGGCGCTATGTATTCCGGTGGGTGAAATAGAGACGTTTGGAGAATTATTAAATAGCAATCCGAATGCAAAACTCACTTTCTGGAAATTCTGGTTCTTAGGTTCTATTCCGTGGGAGCGTAAAACCGTCACGCCAGCCAGTTTGTGGCATCATCCGGGTTTGGTGTTGATTCACGCGGTGGGAGTTGAAACGCCTCAGCCTGAACTGACCGAGGCGGTATAACTTAACGCAGTCGCCCTCTCGCCAGGTTCAGTCGCGATTCACTCATTTGCATCGCATTCTGACTAACGTGGCAGTGGGTGATGGCAATCGCCAGCGCATCGGCGGCATCCGCCTGTGGATTAGCGGGCAGTTTCAGCAAGGTGCGGACCATATGCTGCACCTGGCTTTTTTCGGCACTACCAATACCTACCACTGTTTGCTTTACCTGACGTGCCGCATATTCAAATACCGGCAATTCCTGATTCACCGCCGCCACAATCGCCACGCCGCGCGCCTGCCCCAGTTTCAGGGCTGAGTCAGCGTTCTTCGCCATAAAGACTTGTTCAATGGCGAAATAATCAGGCTGGAATTGGGTGATGATTTCCGTCACGCCCGCATAGATGAGCTTCAGACGAGACGGTAAATCATCCACTTTGGTGCGTATGCATCCGCTACCTAGGTAGGACAGTTGCCTGCCTACCTGGCGGATGACGCCATAGCCGGTCACGCGCGAACCCGGGTCAATACCGAGAATAATAGCCATCACGCGTCTCCGTTTTGCTGTTTAGCAGGCCTCATCAGAGAGTCGCTGCAACCTCATCAGAGATTTCACCGTTATGGTAAACTTCCTGCACGTCGTCGCAATCTTCCAGCATATCGATCAGACGCATCAGTTTCGGTGCGGTTTCTGCATCCATATCAGCTTTGGTGGACGGGATCATGGAAACTTCCGCGCTGTCTGCTTTCAGACCTGCCGCTTCCAGAGCGTCGCGTACTTTGCCCATTTCTTCCCATGCAGTGTAGACATCAATCGCGCCGTCATCATAGGTCACAACGTCTTCAGCACCGGCTTCCAGGGCTGCTTCCATGATGGTGTCTTCATCGCCTTTCTCGAAGGAGATCACGCCTTTTTTGCTGAACAGATAAGCTACGGAACCATCAGTACCGAGGTTACCGCCACATTTGCTGAATGCATGACGCACTTCAGCAACGGTACGGTTGCGGTTGTCAGACAGACATTCAATCATGATTGCCGTGCCGCCAGGACCGTAACCTTCGTAGATGATGGTTTCCATGTTTGCATCATCATCACCGCCCACACCTCGTGCAATTGCGCGGTTCAGAGTGTCACGGGTCATGTTGTTAGACAGTGCTTTATCAATTGCTGCACGCAGACGCGGATTAGCGTCCGGATCACCACCGCCCAGCTTAGCCGCGGTTACCAGCTCACGAATGATTTTAGTGAAGATTTTACCGCGCTTAGCATCCTGCGCAGCTTTACGATGTCTGGTGTTGGCCCATTTACTATGACCTGCCATAAAAATATCTCCAGATAGCCCTGCCTGTTCAGGCAGCGTTAATTACAAACTGTTCAATCGCCTGCCGGTTGCTCCAGGACTTAGTGAGCGCCGCCGCAGCAGGCGCATCAAGCCACTTGTAAGCCAGATGTTCAGTGAAAACGATCTGGCGCTCGTGCGGGAGCGCAAGACAGAACCATGATTCCGTATTACGCGTCACGCCCGGCGCATAGCGATGACGTAAATGTGAAAAAATTTCAAACTCTACCGTGCGCTGACAGTCAATTAAGGTCAGTTGTTCAGCGACAACATCAATGGTGACCTCTTCCTTTACTTCGCGCATGGCAGCTTGCGGCGCGGTTTCACCCTCTTCCACGCTGCCGGTTACCGACTGCCAGAAATCGGGATCGTCACGCCGCTGCAACATCAGCACCCGTTTCGTATCTTGTGCGTAGATGACCACTAAGATCGAAACGGGACGCTTATAAGCCATATCAGTTATTCTCAGCCTTCTTCACAACCTGAATGCTCAGCTCAGCCAGTGCAGTCGGGTTAGCAAAGCTCGGTGCTTCAGTCATCAGACACGCCGCCGCCGTGGTTTTCGGGAAGGCGATAACGTCACGGATATTGTCGGTGCCGGTCAGCAGCATGGTCAGACGGTCAAGACCGAATGCCAGACCTGCGTGCGGCGGAGTACCGTATTTCAGGGCGTCGAGCAGGAAGCCGAATTTCTCGCGCTGTTCCTCTTCGTTGATACCCAGAATACCAAACACCGTCTGCTGCATATCACCATTATGGATACGCACAGAACCACCGCCCACTTCGTAACCATTGATGACCATATCGTAAGCGTTAGCCACCGCATTTTCCGGTGCAGCTTTCAGTTCTGCTGCCGTCATGTCTTTCGGTGAGGTGAACGGATGGTGCATTGCTGTCAGGCCGCCTTCACCGTCGTCTTCAAACATCGGGAAGTCGATAACCCACAGCGGTGCCCATTTGCTTTCGTCGGTCAGACCAAGGTCTTTACCCACTTTCAGGCGCAGTGAGCCCATCGCGTCGGCAACAATTTTCTTGTTGTCGGCACCGAAGAAAATCATATCGCCATCTTGCGCGCCAGTACGCTCCAGGATGGCTTCGATGATTTCTGCATTAAGGAACTTCGCTACCGGGCTGTTGATACCTTCCAGACCTTTCGCGCGTTCGTTAACTTTGATGTAAGCCAGACCTTTCGCGCCGTAGATTTTAACGAAGTTACCGTATTCGTCGATCTGCTTACGGGTCAACGATGCGCCGCCCGGAACACGCAGAGCGGCAACACGGCCTTTCGGATCGTTCGCCGGACCTGCAAATACTGCAAACTCAACAGATTTCAGCAGATCGGCAACGTCGGTCAGTTCCATCGGGTTACGTAGATCTGGTTTATCAGAACCATAACGGCGTTCTGCTTCTGCAAAGGTCATTACCGGGAAATCGCCCAGATCCACGCCCTTCACTTCCAGCCACAGATGACGCACCAGCGCTTCCATCACTTCACGCACTTGCGGCGCGGTCATGAAAGAAGTTTCCACATCGATCTGAGTAAATTCAGGCTGACGGTCAGCACGCAGGTCTTCGTCACGGAAGCATTTAACGATCTGATAGTAGCGGTCAAAGCCGGACATCATCAGCAGCTGTTTGAACAACTGTGGGGATTGCGGCAGTGCGTAGAATTTACCTTTGTGCACACGAGAAGGCACCAGGTAGTCACGCGCGCCTTCCGGCGTGGCTTTGGTCAGCATCGGAGTTTCGATGTCGAGGAAGCCGTGGTCATCCATAAAACGGCGCACCAGGCTGGTGATTTTAGCGCGGGTTTTCAGGCGCTGAGCCATTTCCGGGCGACGCAGGTCGAGGTAGCGGTATTTCAGACGCGCTTCTTCGGTGTTGACGTGGTTAGAGTCAAGCGGCAGAACATCTGCACGGTTGATGATAGTCAGCGAGGACGCCAGTACTTCGATTTCGCCAGTCGCCATATCGCGGTTAATATTTTTTTCGTCACGCGCACGTACGGTGCCCGTGACCTGAATGCAGAACTCATTACGCAGTTCAGAGGCCAGCTTTAACGCGTCCGCACGATCCGGATCGAAAAATACCTGCACGATACCTTCGCGGTCGCGCATATCGATGAAGATCAGGCTACCAAGATCACGACGACGGTTGACCCAACCACACAGAGTCACCTGCTGCCCCACGTGGGACAAACGGAGCTGTCCACAATATTCTGTACGCATGAGATATCCCTTAACTTAGCTGCCGGCGGATGCCCCCTGCTGCGCAGGTGACCAAGTCGCAGCGTTAGCTGTATGTCACAACTGAATGAAAAAAGGCGGCTATTATACTGGAAATTCTGCCGCACCGTAAGAGCCTGGCCCGCGCTGGAACGCCTCGTTACCACTTTATATCGGGCCTGAAATCAGACTCTACGCCAGTTTGCTATAAAGGTGTTGCCCGAACTCATAAAAATTAACAAAATTTGTCGTTCCGCCATCGGCTCATCGTATTAAGGTGAGAGGCACGATTTTGTTTTATCAGGAGTCATCATGCTTGAACTTAATGCTAAAACCACCGCGCTGGTGGTGATTGATTTACAAGAAGGCATCTTGCCTTTTGCCGGTGGTCCACATACTGCCGATGAGGTGGTTAATCGCGCCGGGAAGCTGGCGGCGAAATTTCGCGCGAGCGGTCAGCCCGTGTTTCTGGTGCGTGTTGGCTGGTCTGCCGATTATGCTGAAGCATTAAAACAGCCGGTTGATGCCCCTTCCCCCGCTAAAGTGTTGCCCGAAAATTGGTGGCAACATCCTGTAGCATTAGGTGCAACCGACAGCGATATCGAAATCATCAAACGTCAATGGGGTGCGTTTTACGGTACGGATCTGGAATTGCAGTTGCGCCGCCGGGGTATCGATACAATAGTGTTATGTGGGATCTCGACCAATATCGGTGTTGAATCCACCGCCCGCAATGCCTGGGAACTCGGTTTTAATCTGGTGATTGCCGAAGATGCCTGTAGCGCCGCTAGCGCCGAGCAGCACAATAACAGCATTAATCATATCTACCCGCGCATCGCCCGTGTGCGTAGCGTTGAAGAGATCCTCCACGCGTTATGATTTACATCGGTTTGCCACAATGGTCGCATCCTAAATGGGTGCGGTTGGGGATCACCAGCCTTGAAGAGTATGCCCGCCACTTTAACTGTGTGGAGGGTAACACCACGCTTTATGCCCTGCCGAAACCCGAGGTTGTCCTGCGCTGGCGTGAGCAGACCACAGATGACTTCCGCTTCTGTTTTAAGTTTCCGGCGACTATTTCGCATCAGGCAGCATTACGGCATTGCGATGATTTAGTGACTGAATTTTTGACCCGCATGTCACCGTTGGCTCCGCGCATTGGACAATACTGGCTGCAACTGCCTGCCACATTCGGCCCACGGGAGCTGCCTGCGCTTTGGCATTTTCTCGATTCTCTTCCCGGCGAATTTAATTATGGTGTGGAAGTCCGCCATCCACAGTTTTTCGCCAAAGGGGAAGAGGAACAAACGCTTAATCGCGGTTTACATCAGCGCGGCGTTAATCGGGTGATTTTAGACAGCCGCCCGGTTCATGCAGCACGTCCACACAGTGAAGCTATTCGCTACGCTCAACGAAAAAAACCTAAAGTTCCGGTACATGCTGTACTGACGGCGAAAAATCCACTGATCCGTTTTATCGGTAGTGATGATATGACGCAAAACCGGGAATTATTTCAGGTCTGGTTACAAAAATTAGCGCAGTGGCATCAGACCACTACGCCTTATCTTTTTTTACATACGCCAGATATTGCCCAGGCCCCGGAACTGGTACATACCCTGTGGGAAGACTTACGTAAAACGCTTCCAGAGATCGGAGCAGTTCCGGCTATTCCACAGCAATCTTCTCTTTTCTGAATTTGCCACCTATCATAGACAGGTGCCATCGGCCATTTTAAAGGGAGTTTGTATGGTAAGCGCGCTGTATGCCGTTTTAAGTGCGTTGTTATTAATGAAGTTCTCTTTTGATGTCGTTCGCCTGCGAATGCAGTACCGCGTTGCCTATGGCGACGGCGGTTTTAGCGAACTGCAAAGCGCTATTCGCATTCATGGTAACGCGGTGGAATATATTCCCATCGCGATTGTGTTGATGCTGTTTATGGAAATGAATGGCGCAGAAACCTGGATGGTGCATATTTGCGGCATCGTTTTGCTTGCTGGTCGTCTGATGCATTATTACGGTTTTCATCACCGTCTGTTCCGCTGGCGACGTTCTGGCATGAGCGCCACCTGGTGTGCGCTGTTGCTGATGGTGCTGGCGAATCTTTGGTATATGCCCTGGGAGTTGGTTTTCTCCCTGCGTTAGCGCACAATACGCCACTTTCTTTTTCCCGGATTTTTACGTTATGTCTCACCGCGACACGCTATTTTCTGCCCCTATCGCCAGACTGGGCGACTGGACCTTTGATGAACGGGTAGCTGAAGTCTTCCCGGATATGATCCAGCGTTCCGTTCCCGGCTATTCCAATATTATTTCCATGATTGGTATGTTAGCCGAGCGCTTCGTTCAACCTGGTACGCAGGTTTACGATCTGGGTTGTTCTCTGGGCGCGGCGACACTCTCGGTGCGTCGCAACATTCATCATGATAATTGCAAAATTATTGCCATCGATAACTCCCCGGCGATGATTGAACGCTGCCGTCGTCATATTGACGCCTATAAAGCTCCTACGCCAGTAGACGTTATTGAAGGTGATATTCGCGATATCGCCATTGAAAACGCATCGATGGTGGTGCTGAATTTTACCCTGCAATTCCTGGAACCTTCCGAGCGCCAGGCGTTACTGGATAAAATTTATCAAGGACTGAACCCGGGCGGCGCGCTGGTGCTTTCGGAAAAATTCAGTTTCGAAGATGCCAAAGTTGGTGAACTGCTGTTCAACATGCACCACGACTTTAAACGTGCCAACGGTTACAGCGAACTGGAGATCAGCCAGAAACGCAGCATGCTGGAAAACGTGATGCTGACCGATTCCGTGGAAACCCATAAAGCACGCCTGCATAAAGCCGGTTTTGAGCATAGCGAGCTGTGGTTCCAGTGCTTTAACTTTGGTTCACTGGTGGCATTAAAAGCAGAGGACGCTGCATGATCGACTTTGGTAACTTTTATTCTCTGATTGCCAAAAATCATCTTTCACACTGGCTCGAAACGCTGCCCACGCAGATTGCTAACTGGCAGCGCGAGCAGCAGCACGGGCTGTTTAAGCAGTGGTCCAACGCGGTGGAATTTCTGCCTGAAATTAAACCGTATCGTCTGGATTTATTGCATAGCGTAACCGCCGAAAGCGAAGAGCCACTGAGCGCCGGGCAAATTAAGCGCATTGAAACGCTGATGCGCAACCTGATGCCGTGGCGCAAAGGGCCGTTCTCACTGTATGGCGTCAACATCGATACCGAATGGCGTTCCGACTGGAAATGGGATCGCGTTCTGCCCCATCTTTCTGATTTAACCGGGCGCACCATTCTTGATGTCGGCTGCGGCAGCGGTTATCACATGTGGCGCATGATTGGCGCTGGCGCGCACCTCGCGGTGGGGATCGACCCTACACAACTGTTTCTGTGCCAGTTTGAAGCGGTGCGTAAACTACTGGGTAACGATCAGCGCGCACATTTGTTACCGTTAGGTATTGAACAACTTCCGGCACTGAAAGCCTTTGATACCGTCTTTTCGATGGGCGTGCTTTATCATCGTCGTTCACCGCTGGAGCATCTCTGGCAGTTAAAAGACCAACTGGTGAATGAAGGCGAACTGGTGCTGGAAACGCTGGTTATTGATGGCGATGAGAACACGGTGCTGGTGCCGGGCGATCGTTACGCACAAATGCGTAATGTCTATTTCATTCCTTCCGCGCTGGCGCTGAAAAACTGGCTGAAGAAGTGTGGTTTTGTTGATATTCGCATTGCGGATGTGAGCGTTACCACCACAGAAGAGCAGCGACGCACCGAATGGATGGTCACCGAGTCTCTGGCCGATTTTCTCGACCCGCATGATCCGGGTAAAACGGTGGAAGGTTATCCTGCGCCTAAACGCGCGGTGCTGATTGCGCGCAAGCCGTAAAAATTTAGCGCCCGTTTCCGGGCGCTTTTTACGTCTTATGCCTGAATAGCTGGCTGATCAAACGCCGTTAACTTCAGCGCATTGCCCGTATATTTTTCGATATACACCAGCGCAGAGTTACCGGCACAGGCATTCGCCAGCTGCGAGCTGGGGATATCCGCCGTTAACACGTTCGCACTACCGTTTTTACACAAGCCATTTTCCAGATCTGGCCATGCACCTTCATGCACGCATACCACGCCTTTTTTGATCCCGTCAGTCACCACCGCGCCTGTCAGAATCTGACCACGTTTGTTCCAGACACGCACCAGATCGCCATTCGCAATACCAAAGCGAGCAGCATCTTCGGTGTGAATAGTGATTGGTTCACGATCGGCAACCGCATATTTTTTACGCAGTTCCGCATAGTTAAGCTGACTGTGTAAACGGTGTGCCGGATGTGCGGTCAGAAGCTGCAACTGCTTCTCGTCGGCGGTACCCTTCCACTCATCAGGCGCAAGCCAGGTTGGGTGTGCCGGGCAATCCTTATAGCCAAATTTTTCCAGCGTTCTGGAGTAAATCTCAATTTTGCCGCTTGGCGTACCCAGCGCATTTTTCACCGGATCGGCGCGGAAATCACCATAACGAATGTACTGTTCGTTCTTCTCGCTGCGGCGCATTTCGATCAGTTTATTTTGCTGCCAGAAGGCATTAAACATCGGCATCGTCACGCGTTGCGCACGGGCACCTTTCTGAGCGGCATCATAGAAAAATTTCAGCCACGCCATTTCATCTTTACCTTCGGTATAGATCTCTTTTCCGCCAGGTTTGAGTAATTCAGCAAGATCGGCAAACACGTCAAAATCGTTGCGCGCTTCAAATTGCGGAGCGACAGCCTGCTTCATCGGCACAATATGCTGGTTGCTGTAATCACCGGTCATCGTCAGGTCATTGCGCTCAAACGATGTGGTGATCGGTAATACGATATCTGCGTGTTTGGCTGCTGCGGTCCAGTAGCATTCAGAAACGACGATCATCTCCGGTTTCTGCCATGCTTTAATCAGACGATTAGTATCCTGGTGATGGGTAAAGTTACCGCCACCCGCCCACCAGATCATTTTGATATTCGGATACGTTTGTTCTTTACCGTTATGCTGATATTTGCCGCCAGGATTTTCCAGCGCATCGACGATACGGGCAACAGGAATCGCCGTCATTCCGCCATCATCAGCGGCCTCGCTGGCCTGTCCGGCAATCGCCGCAGACATTTCTGGTAGCACGCCGCCAACACGCGTCGGGTTGCCACCGTTGGAGTAATGATAAGAGAAACCAAACCCGCCGCCCGGTGTACCAATTTGCCCTAACATCGCCGCCAGCGTCACCAGCATCCAGTGTTTCTGTTCACCGTATTGCTGGCGCTGAATTCCCCAGCCTGCCATCAGCATTGTGCGATTTGCCGCCATCAGTTCTGCAAGTTTCACAATCTGCGCTTCCGGCACGCCAGTAATTTCCGCCGCCCAGGCCGCACTCTTCGGCGTATTATCGTTCTTGCCTGTCAGATACTCTTCAAACTGCGGATACCCGGTAGTGTATTTTTCAAGGAACACTTTATCGTGTTTGCCTTGTGTCATCAGGGTATGCGCAATCCCTAACATCAGTGCCACGTCGGTGCCCATATTCGGTGCGATCCAGGTGGCATTATCGCCAAAGAATTCGATGGTTTCGGAGCGGATAGGATCAATGGCAATCACTGGTTTGCCAGATTTTTTCAGCTGATGGAAGTATTCCAGCCCTTGTTCATCGGTACTGCTCCAGGCAATTTTTAAGGTATTCAGCGGGTTCATGCCCCACAACACCACCACCTGACTGTTTTCCAGAATCAGCGGCCAGGAAGTCTGCTGTTCATAGACCTCCACAGAACCGACCACATGCGGCATGATCACCTGTGCCGCTCCGGTTGAATAATCGCCGCTATGCCCGGAATAACCGCCCGCCAGGTTCATATAACGTTGCAGTAAGGTTTGCGCTTTATGCAACACGCCAGAAGAACGCCAGCCGTAAGATCCGGCAAAAATGGCCGATGGTCCGTTAGCTTTACGAATATGATCGTGTTGCTCATGAATCAGTTTTAATGCTTGTTCCCAGCTCACCTGTACATAGGTATCTTCGCCACGACCTTTCGCCGGTTGCAGTGGATTATCGAGATAGCTTTTTCTCACCATCGGATGCTGAATACGCGCCGTGGTGTGTACCTGATCCGCCGCCGTAGACTGTAAGGAGTTCGGTATGGTCTTCGCCAGCGCGCCTGTCGAAGAAACAATCTTGCCGTCCTTCACTTCTACGTTCATCGCTCCCCAACGTCCCGCGGTGAGAATTTTGCCGCCCTTCTCTTCTGCCCATGCAGGTAACGGTGCAGCCGATGTCACCACCAGCGCCCCAGCGGCAATACCGCTATGTTTAATAAATTCGCGTCTTGTTAATGTCATAACTTCCTCCCTGATCAACGAGGATCACTGTTTCTCGGTAATATCTTTGGCGTTGTACTGGAAGTACCGCGTCAAAATGTCCAGTTCGTTTTCGCTCATGCTGGTTCGCGCACCCATTCCTTTGGCAATGGACGGCCATGCATTGACGGTGTAATGGTCGGCGGCAATAGGGGCATGGCAGCCAGCGCAATAGGTATCGTCAAGTTTTTCAGCGTATTGCCATAGTGGTTTACGGTCCGCTAATGCGGAATCGGTTAGCGCACCCTGTAAAGACGCCTGACGCCATTGATTGCCGTATTCGTCAGCCTGCCATTCCCCGTTTACCGTTAGCGCCTTGATACCTTCTTCACTTAATGTGGCGAGCGCCAGCCGTTGACCTGCCGCCAGGTAGAGCGTGTTTTCACTGCCCTGCATTTGATAACCCTGCAACCGAACAATTGGCTGTTTACCACTGACATCAACGACGGTGAGATCGGTACCAGGAGTCACGGTAGCCAGGTCGCCTATGCGAGAAGTTTTGAAAGGATAAATATGTGCGCCATTAGTAACTGAAGTAGCGGCCTGACTTTCCAGCTCATGCGCCGCGTTGTCATCCATTTTTATTTCTGGCGGGAAATGGGCAATGCCTTTATGGCAATCGATACAAGTTTCGCCGTCCTTTTGCGCTTTATTATGCATTTTCTGCGCAGATTCACTTTGCGAGGAAATATCCATGGCATCAAAAGAATGGCAACTACGGCAGGTTGCAGAGTCAGTTGCTTTTAATTCTTTCCATACTGTTTCGGCCATTTCCTGGCGATGAGCTTCGAACTTATCGTCACTGTCTATTTTGCCGCTAACAAATTCATGATAAATATCTTTAGATGCTTTTAATTTAGCAAATAAATAATCCATCCCTGACTTTGGAATATGGCAATCGGCACATTCCGCGCGTATACCTTTTTGGTTCGAAAAGTGGACAGTTCCCTGATATTCCTCAAAAGGTTTACTCATCGAGTGGCAGGAAAGGCAAAATGCAGTATCCGACGTTTTATGTAAGGCTTTTTGCGCCAGCAATAACCCGCCGCCACCAACCACAACCGCTATCAGCAAAAACAATAACCCAATGCGTTTTTTCCCTCGCATAGATTCCTCTAATTAAATTCCAGGACACCGATACCATTGTATAAATAAATATACAACGAATTGACTACTTGCTTAATTCGGCACAACACTGCCTGAAATAATCGATAAAGAATATGATTTATTACAATGTAATCATTAATTGCTAAGGAATAACCCAGTTGTTATTTAGAATATATATTTGTCAGTTTTGGCAATTTAAATCACATAATGAATGTGAATATATAGAATATTTCTAGCACAATGCTATGCGCACTGTCACCCGCTCAACAGATCACGGCAATCGTTCGTTTTTTATACTACTCAGGGATAAAAAAAGGCCCCTGTTGAAATTGCAGGGGCCTGGTACGAGCAAGCATCATATTGGGCGACATGATGCAACGGTAAAAATCATTTGGCCTGATGGCGTTCAATGATTCCTTTCATTTCAGCAACCGCCGCCCCGTCTACGACATAACGCGAATACTCGTCCGCGTGTGCATCTGATGACATGGACAATCCTTGATTACGATAACGCATCGGTGAGGCTTGCCACGCTCCCGCGGAGCTATGGACTTCCAGCACTCCGGCATCGAGGAAGTGGTGCAGGTTTTCCGCACGGACTCCTGCTCCGGCCATAATGATTGGAGCATCACGATGGGCAATAAGTTCCATAATTTTTGATAAACCTTGCAGTGCGTCTGATTTTTGCCCTGATGTCAGTACCCGGGCAATGCCCAATTCCGTAAGATTATTGAGTGTATTTAAAGGGTTAGCGCACATATCGAAGGCGCGATGAAAAGTCACTGCCAGCGGACCGGCAGCAGCCATTATTTTTTCCATTCGTGGCATATCGACATTCCCGTCAACATCGAGAACGCCCGTCACCAGTCCAGGAAAACCTAATTCGCGGACTGTGCGCACATCTTCAAGAATGGCGGCAAACTCACCGTCGCTGTAGCAAAAATCACCACCGCGTGGGCGGATAATCGGATGCACTGGGATCGTCACCCGCTGGCGCACGGATTTCAGTACCCCCAACGACGGCGTTAGGCCCCCCTCTTTTGGAGCTGCGCATAATTCAACTCTGTCAGCGCCGTTTTGCTGCGCCGTTAGCGCGCATTCCATGCTGTAACAGCAAATTTCCAGTAATGCCATTTTTGCTCCTTAGTTACGCCGACTGCTCGCTGGCAACGATCTCTTCAATGGACCACGGATGAAACTTAATGGTTGTTTTACCATCGGTGACCGCCAGCGTCGGATTCGGTAATCGTTCATGCTCACCTTTTGGCGAACTGGTTTTAACTGAGATCCCCGGCAGGCTGAGTCCTTCATCAGAAAGCAATGCCAGCGCACGGGCATTCAGCGTTTCTGGATCACCCGGTAGAACGATTTCAATATGTTCCCAACCTTCGTGCGGGTAACGTTTTTCCCCGGGCCACGGTAGCTCCACAATGGAAAACTGCCAGTGCGCAACCTGTAGCGGTTCATGCAATTTAAACAAACAAATCGGTCTGCCATTGATCATATTTTCTGACAAAAGCTCGCCGCACTGTTCAAACCCGCGACGCCAGCGTTCAGCGGTGACGTTTTGATGGCAACGCAAAGAAATGTGATCGGCAGTCAGCGGAGTGATATCCAACCCCAGACGGCGGGAAAGTTCATCTAATGCGTGGGTAAATCGCGGTAAATCCGATGCAATATCCTGCAGCTCGTCGATAGATTGCCAGTTCGCCATAATCATTCTTCGTCTTTCATTAAAAGCGTTAATTTACCCTGTTGCCCTGCGCCAACCAACCGCTGATTTCACGCCGCTTCTGATGCAATAGTGAAAACGGCAATACGCCACGCGCACGTTGCTGACGAAAACAGCCATTTGCAGTATACTCCCGCCCTAATTTCTTTAACTGGTGCGGGTAATTTTTGCTCGCTTCATCAATGTAAGGTATTCCGGTGAATATTCAGGCTCTTCTCTCAGAAAAAGTCCGTCAGGCCATGATTGCGGCAGGCGCGCCTGCGGATTGCGAACCGCAGGTTCGTCAGTCAGCAAAAGTTCAGTTCGGCGACTATCAGGCTAACGGCATGATGGCAGTTGCTAAAAAACTGGGTATGGCACCGCGACAATTAGCAGAGCAGGTGCTGACTCATCTGGATCTTAACGGTATCGCCAGCAAAGTTGAGATCGCCGGTCCAGGCTTTATCAACATTTTCCTTGATCCGGCATTCCTGGCTGAACATGTTCAGCAGGCGCTGGCGTCCGATCGTCTCGGTGTTGCTACGCCAGAAAAACAGACCATTGTGGTTGACTACTCTGCGCCAAACGTGGCGAAAGAGATGCATGTCGGTCACCTGCGCTCTACCATTATTGGTGACGCAGCAGTTCGTACTCTGGAGTTCCTCGGTCACAAAGTGATTCGCGCAAACCACGTCGGCGACTGGGGCACTCAGTTCGGTATGCTGATTGCATGGCTGGAAAAGCAGCAGCAGGAAAACGCCGGTGAAATGGAGCTGGCTGACCTTGAAGGTTTCTACCGCGATGCGAAAAAGCATTACGACGAGGATGAAGAGTTTGCCGAGCGTGCACGTAACTACGTGGTAAAACTGCAAAGCGGTGACGAATATTTCCGCGAGATGTGGCGCAAACTGGTCGACATCACCATGACGCAGAACCAGATCACCTACGATCGTCTGAACGTGACGTTGACCCGCGATGACGTCATGGGTGAAAGTCTCTACAACCCAATGCTGCCGGGTATCGTGGCGGACCTGAAAGCCAAAGGTCTGGCAGTAGAAAGTGAAGGCGCGACCGTTGTATTCCTTGATGAGTTCAAAAACAAGGAAGGCGAACCGATGGGCGTTATCATTCAGAAGAAAGATGGCGGCTATCTCTACACCACCACTGATATCGCCTGCGCGAAATATCGTTATGAAACACTGCATGCCGATCGCGTGCTGTATTACATCGATTCCCGTCAGCATCAACACCTGATGCAGGCATGGGCGATCGTCCGTAAAGCGGGCTATGTACCGGAATCCGTACCGCTGGAACACCACATGTTCGGCATGATGCTGGGCAAAGATGGTAAACCGTTCAAAACCCGCGCTGGCGGTACGGTGAAACTGGCCGATCTGCTGGATGAAGCCCTGGAGCGTGCACGTCGTCTGGTGGCAGAAAAGAACCCGGATATGCCAGCCGACGAGCTGGAAAAACTGGCTAACGCGGTTGGTATTGGTGCGGTGAAATATGCGGATCTCTCCAAAAACCGCACCACGGACTACATCTTCGACTGGGACAACATGCTGGCGTTTGAGGGTAATACCGCGCCATACATGCAGTATGCTTACACGCGTGTATTGTCCGTGTTCCGTAAAGCAGAAATTAACGAAGAGCAACTGGCTGCAGCTCCGGTAATCATCCGTGAAGATCGTGAAGCGCAACTGGCAGCTCGCCTGCTGCAGTTTGAAGAAACCCTCACTGTGGTTGCCCGTGAAGGCACGCCGCATGTGATGTGTGCTTACCTGTACGATCTGGCCGGTCTGTTCTCTGGCTTCTATGAGCACTGCCCGATCCTCAGCGCAGAAAACGAAGAAGTGCGTAACAGCCGTCTGAAACTGGCACAACTGACGGCGAAGACGCTGAAGCTGGGTCTGGATACGCTGGGTATTGAGACAGTAGAGCGTATGTAATCGCGTTATACGGCAACAGCCGATGTCATTGCAGACATCGGCTTTTTTATCATTAACGATAATTTACAATCACTTCATTCCGTTGAATCTTTAGCGGCGGAGTTAGCCGCCCACCGCCAGGCACTTCCCAGATAAAGCGCAACGGTTCTGCCGCCGGTATACCGGAAAAGGCCATGGTGGTTCCACTCTGCCCCTCCAATTCGACACAACGAGATTGTGAACACAAGCGAACCCGCAGTCCTGCAGGTGTCGGACCGATAAGCTGATAACGCCACGCCACCAGCGTCATCAATCCTGAAGCAGGTTGTCGCGTAGAAAGAGGCGCTGACGACATCGATTCACCGCGATGATTTAGCGTAACGCCCACGCTACTCGCCTGCCACATCCCCTCCCCGGCGGCTTGCACCAGCAGCGGAAACAATAATATTGCTAATAAGGCTCTCATTATTTGCCGCCAATCGTCGCCGTCATACGGATATGTCGGTTATCTGATAGTTCCAGATTCGACAGCACCACTAACTGCGGCAAGCTGCGGCGCAGGAAGCGAGACAATAATGGTCGTAGCGCGTGGTTCACCAACAATACCGGCGGCGCACCCAACATCTCCTGACGGGATAGCGCTTCCTGAGTTTGCGCCAGTAAACGATCCGCCAGCCCTGGCTCCAGTCCACCACCGCCTTGCAACGCCTGTAGCAACAAACGTTCCAGCGGTGTATCGAGGCCAATAACATGGACTTCATCTTTGCCAGGAAACCACTGCTGGGTAATCGCCCGTCCCAACGCTACGCGCACGACAGCGGTTAATTCATGCGGATCGCTTTGGATGGGCGCATGTTCCGCCAGCGTTTCGAGAATGGTGCGCATATCGCGAATCGGCACTTTTTCATCGAGCAGATTTTGCAGCACTTTATGCAGTGTGGTAAGCGTGACGACGCCAGGAACGAGATCTTCCGTCAGCTTTGGCATCTCCTGGGCGACGCGATCCAGCAGCTGTTGTGCCTCCTGACGACCAAACAGCTCTGCGGCATGCTGGCTAATGAGGTGGTTAAGATGCGTTGCCACCACCGTGCTGGCCTCAACCACGGTGTACCCCTGAATCTGCGCCTGTTCTTTAAGCGCACTTTCAATCCAGATAGCATTCAGGCCAAATGCCGGATCAACGGTCGCTTCACCAGGTAATGTTCCGGCGGCAGTGCCTGGATTAATTGCCAGCCAGCGCCCCGGATAAGCATCACCACTCCCCATTTCGACACCTTTCATCAAGATACGATAGCGGGCTGGTTGCAAATCCATGTTATCGCGGATGTGCACCACTGGGGGTAGGAAGCCCATCTCCTGGGCAAATTTCTTGCGGATACTGCGTATACGGCCCAACAACTCACCATCCTGCTGAAAATCAACCATCGGGATCAACCGATACCCCACTTCCATTCCCAGAGAATCTTCCAGTTGTACATCGTTCCACGTTGCTTCGACTACCGAATTATTCTCTGCCATTTTTACCGGTTTTGGTTCGGCAGGCGCTTTTTGTTCACGTCCGCGGATCCACCAGGCCAGCCCCAGCAATCCGGCAGTGAACAGCAAAAATACCAGGTTTGGCATTCCAGGCACCAGGCCGAGTAAACCGAGCACGGCGGCGCTTAATAACATAACGCTTGGGTTACTGAAAAGCTGATTCACCATCTGCTCGCCAACATCCTGATCGGTGCTGACACGCGTAACGATGACCCCCGCGGCGGTAGAAATCACCAACGCCGGAATTTGTGCCACCAGACCGTCGCCAATGGTCAATAGCGTATAACTTTCCGCCGCGTGCCCCATGCTCATGCCATGTTGCAGCACACCGACCAGCAATCCGCCGACAACGTTAATGACCATGATGAGGATCCCGGCGATGGCATCGCCGCGAACAAACTTACTTGCCCCGTCCATCGAGCCGTAAAAATCGGCTTCCTGAGTCACTTCGGAGCGGCGTTTTTTCGCTTCATCTTCACCAATCAATCCGGCGTTAAGGTCGGCGTCAATCGCCATCTGCTTACCCGGCATACCATCGAGAACAAAGCGCGCGCCCACTTCCGCAATACGCCCGGCACCTTTGGTGATAACCATAAAGTTGATGATCACGAGAATGACGAACACCACGATACCGATAGCGAAATTGCCACCGACGAGGAAGTGACCGAACGCTTCGACCACCTTTCCAGCCGCCGCCGCGCCGGTATGCCCTTCCATCAAAATGATACGGGTTGAAGCCACGTTAAGTGCCAGACGCAACAGCGTGGTAAACAACAGAATGGTCGGAAACGCAGCAAACTCGAGCGTGCGCTGGGTAAACATCGCCACCAGCAACACCATAATCGACAAGGCAATATTGAAGGTAAACAGCAGGTCGAGTATGAATGCGGGCAGTGGCAGCACCATCATCGACAAGATCAACAGGATCAAAATCGGTCCGGCAAGGATCTGCCATTGTGTCGATTTCAGGTTTGCGGGCAGGCGCAGCATCGCGGCCAGATTACTCATGGGTCGGTTTCTCGTTAATAAAATCCAGGGCTTCCGGCACCGGAAGATGAGTAGGTTGTACAGGGCGCTGTCCACCAGCCAGACGCCAGCGTTTCAGTTGCCAGACCCAGGCCAGCACTTCCGCCACCGCGGCGTACAGTTGACCCGGGATTTGTTGACCGATCTCCGCATGTCGATACAGCGCACGCGCCAGCGGCGGCGCTTCAAGCGTCGGGACGTTATTTTCAGCGCCAATTTCACGAATGCGCAGCGCGACCAGCCCTGCACCTTTAGCGACCACTTTCGGTGCGCTCATTTTGTTTTCGTCATACTGCAACGCTACCGAATAGTGGGTCGGGTTATTGACAATGACATCCGCTTTCGGCACATCGGCCATCATCCGACGCCGTGCGGCCGCTCGCTGCATCTGACGGATCCGCCCTTTAACATGGGGGTCGCCTTCGCTTTGTTTGAACTCATCACGAATATCCTGCCGTGACATTCGCAGCTTTTTCAGGTGGCTGAAGATTTGGAAAAAGACGTCAAATCCCACCATTGGAATGACACCAAGCACCACCAGCAGCGCGCATAGCCCTACCAGATCCATTGCATTACCCATGGCGGTAATCGGAGACTCGGCCATTAAGCGCATCATCTGCGGCCAGTGATACCAGAGAAAAAACCCCGTCACGCTGCCAACCAGGATGGTTTTCAAAATTGCCTTAAGCAACTCCGCGCCAGTCTGTGCCGAGAACGTCCGTTTAATGCCCGGTAGCGGGTTGAGTTTGGAAAACTTCGGCTGCAAGGATTTTCCGCTAAATACCAGCCCCCCCAGCATAACCGGAGAAATAATCGCCACCAGCACCACGCCGCTAATCAGCGGTAGCAGCGCCAGCATGGCTTCTCTGATCAGCAGAATAATCTGCCCGAGGATCAGATTCGGGTCATTGATAATACTGTGATCAAAATGTAGCCCTGCGGAGAGCATGCCCGACAATCGACGGGCCAGCGACACACCGCCAAACCAGATAACACTAACGCCCACCAGCAAAATCAGCAGTGAAGTCAGTTCACGGGAACGCGGGATTTGCCCCTCTTCCCGCGCTTTTTCTAGTCGGTGAGGTGTGGGGGCCTCTGTTTTGTCGTCGCTCTCGTCAGACACGTCGCCAATCCTGGAAAGAGTATTAAGCGTAAATGATGCCAGAGCGCAAAGCGTTCAATGGTTTGAGTAAGGGGCAAAACAGGCGGGATTTAGGGCTTTTACTGCCACACATCAAGCATAGTATGCGTTTGTCGGATGCGGCGTCATCGCCTGATATGACGTGGTCACGTCACATCAGGCAATACAAATCAAAATCCAAGACTATCCAACAAATCGTCCACCTGACCCTGACTGGCTACCACACCGGCTTTGCTGGTATCGACCTGAGGTCCATTAAGCAAACTCTGGTTTTCACGTTTTGGACGCGACTCCTGTTCCGGGATGTTTTCCAACAACACCATCAGCAACTGACGTTCGATCTCCTGAATGACATCCATCATCCGCTTAATGACCTGCCCGGTGAGATCCTGAAAATCCTGCGCCATCATGATTTCCAGCAGTTGCGCGTTAGTAAAGCTGGTATGCGCGGGGACATCTGCCAGAAATTGCCGTGTATCGATCACCAGTTCACGGGCGTCGGCAAGGTCAATCGGATCGGCAAACCAGTCATCCCAACGTTGGGTTAACGCTTTTGCTGATTTCTCCATTTGATCCTGATGCGGTTGTGACGCCTCAACACTGTTCAGCGCCCGCTCCGCAGCCTGGGCGGTCATCTGCACAACATAGTACAAACGATCGCGCGCATCGGGGATGGCTTCCGCTGCTTCGGCAATGGCCTGATCCAGCCCCAGTTCCCGCAAACTGTCGCGCAGCATACGCGTCAGGCTGCCGATGCGCGCAATGATATCGCCAGCTGAATGCTCGTCAGCAGGTTTGATTGATGGTTGCATCATAGTCGCATCCTCACATGCCCAGTTTCTCAAAGATTTTGTTGAGTTTTTCCTCCAGCGTCGCGGCGGTAAATGGCTTCACCACATAGCCACTGGCCCCCGCTTGCGCCGCAGCAATGATGTTCTCTTTCTTCGCTTCTGCAGTCACCATTAACACTGGCAATGCCGACATCGCGCCATCCGCACGAATCGTTTTCAGCAACTCCAGGCCATCCATATTGGGCATGTTCCAGTCGGAGATAACAAATCCATAACCGCCTGCCTGCAACTTATTGAGAGCGTCGACGCCATCTTCCGCTTCCTCAACATTATTGAATCCCAGCTCTTTCAGCAGGTTACGCACTATGCGTCGCATGGTGGAAAAGTCATCCACAACCAAAAATTTAAGTTCTTTATCCGCCATTTCACACTCCTGATTTAAATACGTATCGCCTGTCCGGCACTAATTTTTGCCAGCATTTGCTGACTTACCTGGCTAAGATCGACCACTTCGCAGACACCACCCATATTGATGGCCTCGCGCGGCATGCCGAACACCACGCAACTTGCTTCGTTTTGCGCAAGGGTCCATGCCCCCGCCTGACGCATCGCCAACATTCCCGCCGCGCCGTCGTTGCCCATACCGGTTAGGATTACCCCAACCGCATTACGCCCCGCCTGTTTGGCCACAGAATGGAACAACACATCTACCGATGGCCGATGGCGATTAACCGCCGGGCCATCGTGAATTTTGATTTGATAATTTGCGCCACTACGCGCCAGCTCCATATGCCGATCGCCCGGCGCGATATAGGCATGTCCCGGCAAGACGCGCTCTCCATCTTCGGCTTCTTTAACCCCGATCTGGCAAAGCTTATTAAGTCTGTCGGCAAAAGAGCGGGTGAAACCGGGCGGCATATGCTGGGTAATTAACAGTGCCGGACTGGAAAGCGGCAACGGTTGCAGTACGTGACGAATTGCCTCAGTTCCCCCCGTTGAAGCACCAATCGCAATCAGTTTTTCAGAACTCAACAACGGCCCCGCCTTCAGCGTTGTCGGTGCCGACAATGGCTTATGTGCTGCAAGGCTCGCCTTTGCTGCCGTACGCACCTTTTCAGCAATCATTTCGCTATACGCCAGCATTCCTTCGCGAATACCCAGTTGCGGTTTGGTGACAAAATCTATCGCCCCCAACTCCAGCGCGCGCAGCGTGACTTCTGACCCTTTGCCGGTCAGGGAAGAAACCATCACAACGGGCATTGGACGCAAACGCATTAATTTTTCGAGGAAATCCAGTCCGTCCATCCGCGGCATTTCAACATCCAGCGTCAATACATCGGGATTGAATTTCTTAATCAAATCACGCGCAACCAGCGGATCAGGGGCGGTCGCCACCATTTCCATGTCGCTATGGCTGTTGATGATTTCTGTCATGATCTGGCGCATCAGTGCCGAATCATCGACAGATAACACCCTGATTTTGCTCATCGTTAATCCTTACTTAGCGCATACACCGTCTGACCACGCAGCGTGAAGCGGCGCTCAAGGTGGCTAAAGTTTTCAGAGTGACCCGCAAACAGCAATCCGTCGGGTTTAAGGAGCGAAACAAAGCGGCGCAAAATCTCCTGCTGGGTAGTTTGATCGAAGTAGATCATGACGTTACGACAGAAGATCGCATCAAACGGCCCCGGCACGGTGTACTGTTTCGCCAGCAAATTCAGCGGGGCAAAATCAACATAGTTCGCCAGCTCCTGACGCACGCGTACCAGCCCTTCATGCGGTCCCGTCCCTCGCATGAAATACCGTTGCAGTTGCTGCGGCGTCAGGTTTTTCAACTCTTCATGGCGATAAATACCGCTTCTGGCTTTTTCCAGCACTTCGGTGTCGATATCGCTGGCAAACACTTTCCAGCGTCCGGGCGCGGTGCCCAATGTATCAGCCAGCGTCATCGCTATGCTGTACGGCTCTTCGCCGGTTGAAGCCGCCGCGCTCCATACGCGATACTCGCCAGAACGGCGACGTGCGTGATCCGCGAGCAGAGGAAAATGGTGTGCCTCACGGAAAAATGCCGTCAGATTCGTGGTCAGCGAATTGATAAACGCCTGCCACTCACCGCTGTGCTGATTAGATTCCAGCAAGTTCAGGTAATGACCGAAATCCGCCAGTCCCAGCGCACGCAAACGACGAACCAGTCGGTTGTAAACCATGTCGCGTTTATGGTCAGCCAGAACGATCCCGGCGCGTTGATAGATCAATTGACTTATCCGCCGAAAATGCGCGTCGGAAAGCGCCAGGCGCTCGGTCATCTGTAACAATAAAGACGTTTGCCCACAGGGCAGAGATGAAGTCATAGCGCCTTCTCAATCACTTCAGGATACCACTGGCGCAATTTGTAACTGCGCCGACTCATGTCGTGCTACTTCATGTTCTTCAAGGGTAAATACCGCCACACGCGACGAAAGATGGTCGGCCTGATTCAGTCGTTGCAAATCGTCGCGAAATGCCCAAAAGACATGCCGTTACTGCCAATCTGCAAGATCCCGCAGAGAATCAAAATTAAAAACAGCGTGGTCGAAATTCGAATACGATTAAACATCAACGCTCCCCATCAGGCGGCAATGACCGCTTTAGTAAATACTCGTCAAAATGTTTCCCAGTTTGGATCTTGTTCAGCAATTCGCAGTCGTGGCTGTGCCGGTGGTTGCTCACTGGCAGGACGGGATGGTGTTTGCGGTTTATTGGTGAGTGGGCTGGCTGCCAGACGGAACGCGGAAACCGCTTGCGTTAAACGACTCGCCTGTTCTTCCAGCGCAGCTGCGGCGGCAGCTGATTCCTGCACCAGCGATGCGTTCTGTTGCGTGACGCGATCCATTTCCGAAACCGCCAATGCGACTTGATCGATGCCACGACTCTGTTCATCCGATGCTGATGCAATCTCGCCCATAATGTCAGTCACGCGAGTGACAGCATTGACGATATTGTTCATTGTTTCCCCTGCGCTTTCGACCAGCACCGAACCGGTATCAACGCGCGAGACGGAGTCTTCAATGAGGGCTTTGATCTCTTTTGCCGCCTGGGCGCTGCGACTGGCAAGATTACGCACTTCGCCCGCCACCACGGCAAAACCACGGCCTTGTTCACCCGCTCGCGCGGCTTCAACAGCGGCATTCAGCGCGAGGATATTAGTCTGGAAGGCAATACCATCGATAACGCTGATAATGTCGGCAATTTTCTTCGAACTATCGGCGATCTCATGCATCGTTTTCACTACGCCATCCACCACTTTGCCGCCGTGCTGGGCGGTGTCGGAGGCACTTTGCGCCAGTTGCGAGGCCTGGCGGGCGTTATCGGCGTTTTGCTTCACTGTCGCGGCGAGCTGCTCCATGCTGGCGGCAGTTTCTTCCAGCGCGGATGCCTGCTGTTCAGTACGGGAGGAAAGATCGGTGTTGCCCGCCGCAATTTCACGGGTACCGGCATAGATGGCATCTGAACCTTCGCGCACATGAGTGACGGTGTCAGTCAAAGAGCGTTGCATATGTGAAACGCTCTGCGCCAGGTCGCCCATTTCACTGCGCCCGTCAATGGTCAGGGTATTCGCCAGGTTACCACCGGCAATTTCGCGAATATGCGCAATAATTTTTGCCAGCGGTGTAAGCAACATACGGCGAATGCCGTACCACGCCGCCAGCAGAATCAATACCACCACCAGCGCGATAACCGCCAGTTGCCACTGGGCAAATCGGTAATCATCTGCGTTGTCAGTGACGATATCGCGATACAGTTTTTCACTGCTGAGGGCGTACTGAGCAAACGCTTCTCCCATTGCATTTTGCATTCCCTGGGTTGGCTGAGCGAAATAAGCTCCAGTATTGCCATAATCAAGATAATCAATCAGTTCAGTTAACGCTGTGTGATAGTTTTTATATTTTTCATCAATATTACGACTGGTAGCGACCATTTCAGGTAACGGTGCCATGCTTTTGAATTTTTTATAATGAGTCGCGGCCTGGGCCAATGTTTTCCTGGCGCTATCGAGCAATTCAACTTTGGCATTACTTTGCTGATTGGATGAATCCATCATCATCCGCACCGCTGAACGACTCAGGTTAATGCGCGTTTGTAGCATTAAATCCCATGTTGACGTCAGCTCGCTCTGCTGTTCCCGTAATTGATTGGAAACCACAAAGCTCTTCTGGCTATGGTGAAGGGAAGAAAAAAACAGACTGCCGGAAATAAGCTGTAACAGTGCGAATACCCCCAGCACCATTACCAACAGCGTGACTACGCGGATACGGTTAATCATAAGGCACCTTCCTGAAAACAAGTTGATCTCGTTATCGGCAAGGAGGGGGGAAACTTTATTGCTGATGCCACCCGCCGCGAAATTGAAATAAAAAACCCGATGCGCAGATCATCGGGTTCATTTCAATTGAGGACATCGGGAGAATTACGCCACTTCTGACGCCGCGCTATCTAACAGCGCCATCTCTTCGCTGTTCAGCAGTTTTTCGATGTTCACCAGAATCAACATGCGGTCGCCCAGTGCGCCCAGTCCTGTGAGATATTCGGTTGAAAGCGTCACGGCAAATTCCGGTGCCGGACGAATTTGCTCCGCCGTCAATGAAAGCACGTCTGAGACGCCGTCAACCACGATGCCGACCACCCGCTGTCCGAGATTCAGGACGATAACTACCGTGTTGTCGTTATAGTCCACATCCACCTGGCTGAACTTAATTCGTAAGTCAACAATCGGCACAATAACGCCGCGCAGATTCGTGACGCCTTTGATAAACGCTGGCGTGTTCGCAATCCGTGTCACCTGATCGTAGCCACGGATCTCCTGCACTTTCAGAATATCAATACCGTACTCTTCATCACCAAGGGTAAATACCAGAAATTCCTGGCCTGACGGCTCGCTGGCCAGCTTTGTTACATTCGTCATACCGGTCATATTGTTACCTTTTTACTCATTCAGGCGGCGGTGTTCGCCATACGTTGTTCGCGGTTTATCGCCTGCAAGGCGGAGACATCAACAATCAGTGCCACGCTGCCGTCGCCAAGAATGGTCGCAGCAGAAATGCCGGGGACTTTGCGATAGTTACTTTCAAGGTTTTTAACCACAACCTGGTGTTGACCAATTAATTGATCCACTAGCAAGGCGTAGCGGCGACCGCCACTTTGTAAGATCACCACAATTCCCTGGGTGGCTTCGGTTTTCGCGCCCGCGACGTTGAACACTTTCCACAGTTCGACGATAGGCAGATATTCACCCCGCACTTCCAGCACCCGCTCGCCGCCAGCCAGTGGATGCAGATCGGCTTCACGGGGTTGCAGTGATTCCATGACAGCATTCAGCGGCAGAATGAAAACTTCATCCGCAACGCGTACGGACATGCCGTCAAGAATTGCCAGCGTCAGCGGCAGTAAAATGCGGATCGTAGTGCCAGTACCCTGCATCGACTGGATCTCGACATGACCGCCCATCTCCTGGATATTACGTTTAACGACGTCCATGCCGACGCCACGCCCGGAGACGTCGGTGACCTGCTCCGCCGTGGAGAAGCCAGGTGCAAATATCAGCATTGCAACTTCGTCGTCGCTCATGTTTTCGCTGACGGTCAGACCTTGCGAGGCCGCTTTTGCCAGAATTCGTTCACGGTTTAGCCCCGCCCCATCGTCGGTCACTTCAATGCAAATGTTGCCGCCCTGATGTTCGGCAGACAGAATTAAATTTCCGACGCTGTTTTTACCTGCAGCGAGCCGTTTTTCTGGCAGTTCAATACCGTGATCGAGGCTATTGCGTACCAGGTGGGTCAGCGGGTCGATAATGCGTTCAATCAGGCTCTTGTCGAGTTCAGTAGAACTGCCCACCAGCGTCAGTTCTACCTGCTTGCCGAGTTTTCCCGCCAGATCACGCACCAGCCGGGGATAGCGACTAAAGACATATTCCATCGGCATCATGCGAATCGACATCACTGATTCCTGCAAATCACGGGCGTTACGTTGTAACTGCCCCATGCTGGTAATCAAATCACCATGATTAACCGGGTCCAGTTCGCTGGAACGCTGGGCAAGCATGGACTGGGTGATGACCAGCTCACCGACGAGGTTAATTAATTGATCAACCTTTTCTACCGCTACACGGATGCTGGTGGATTCACTGCTGCGCGTCGTTTTTTCCCGCTCCACGCGACCGGTTGGCGCTTGTTCGGCTGCCAGTTTAAGCATTGGTGAGGTGGATATTTTTGGCGAGACGTCTACTGTTTCAAAGGTAATCTGATCGGCTTCAATCACAAAACAGAGTACCGCTGTGATGTCATCTTCGGCGATGTCGCCCGGTAATATTGCCGAGAGGGAATCAGCCCCTTTCACCACGTCAGTTAACGTTGTCAGATGCCCCAGCTCTTCTTCCAGCAGGTCGACTTCGCCGGCCTTCAGGCGCGAAAGGATAATTCGTCGCGGTGACTGACTACGACTCTGCTCATCTTGTGGTTCACTTTTGGCAACCACACTTAATCGGGTCACTGCGGATGGCGTTTCGCCTTTCGCTTCTAATGCCAGTTGACGCAAGGCCTGGCAGATATAATCGAAGCTGGCGGCATCCGGCTCTTGCGACTGTTTATAAGCGTCGAGCTGTTCTTGCATGATGTCCTTCGTTTCCAAAAACAGATTGATAATGTCGGTGTTGAGTTGCATCTCACCTCGTCTGGCTTCATCGAGCAGGTTTTCCATCAGATGCGTGGTTTCCTGCAAAACGCTGAAGCCAAAGGTTCCTGCCCCTCCTTTGATCGAGTGGGCAGCCCGAAAGATGGCATTCAATTGTTCGGCATCTGGCGCTTCCGGCTGCAAAACCAGCAGATGCTGCTCCATATCAGCCAACAGTTCGTCCGCTTCATCAAAAAATGTCTGATAAAAATCGCTTATATCCATGCTCACGCTGTCACCTCGGTTCGGCTGATGGCATTGTGGGAACACTGACCTGTGGTGCAACCTCAGGTTTTTCCAGGGCGCTTACTGGCTCATTCTGGCTTTCGGCGTTTTCATGCAAAATGGCCTGTTCGGCTTGTTTGTTCAGTACCAGCAGGCTGATGCGACGGTTGACGGCATCATCAGGTCCGCGATCGCTTAAGCGCATCGTTGCCGCCATGCCGACGACACGTAACACTTTGCCGCCATTCAACCCGCCAACCATCAGTTCGCGGCGGGATGCATTGGCACGATCGGCAGAAAGCTCCCAGTTGCTGTAACCTTTCTCACCGCTGGCGTAGGGAAAATCATCGGTATGACCCGAGAGGCTAATTCGGTTGGGAATACCGTTCAGTACGGGCGCGATGGCGCGCAGAATGTCGCGCATATAGGGTTCGACGTCGGCACTGCCAGTTCTAAACATCGGGCGATTCTGGCTATCGATGATCTGAATACGTAGACCTTCCTGGACCAGATCGATTTTGAGATGTGGACGTAACGCCCGCAGTTTCGGATCGGACTCAATCAACTGGTCGAGATCGCCACGCAATTTCCGCAATCGACTTTGCTCCATGCGTTTTTTCAGCTCTTCGATGTTCGGCCGCTTATTCACTTCCCCCTGGCTTTGGGTGTAATCATCACCACCGCCGGGAATTGGGCTTTCACTATTAGAAATGCGATCGCCGCCCGTAACCGCTGTCGCCAGCGGAGTCCGGAAGTACTCCGCAATCTGAATCAGCTCTTTTGGACTGGAGATAGAGATCAGCCACATCACCAGAAAAAAGGCCATCATTGCGGTCATAAAGTCGGCATAAGCAATCTTCCACGATCCATGTGCTGCCCCGTGGCTTTTGGCTTTACGTCGTTTGACGACAATAATCGGATGCGCTTGATTCTTCATGCTTCCTCGGTTGTCGTCTGTTGTTGCGGATTTTTCACCGCACGCACATGCTCTTCCAGCTCAATAAACGACGGACGTTCGCTGGAATAGAGCGTTTTGCGACCAAACTCAACGGCGATAGGCGGTGCGTAACCGTTCAGATTTGAAAGCAGAGTGACTTTGACGCACTGCATCATTTTGCTGGTTTCGGCGCTTTTCTGACGTAAAACACTCGCTAATGGGGAAATAAATCCGTAAGCCAATAAAATACCGAGGAAAGTCCCCACCATCGCATGAGCGATAAGCGCCCCCAGCTCGGCGGCAGGACGATCGGCTGAACCTAACGCGTGAACTACCCCCATTACAGCCGCAACAATACCAAAAGCCGGAAGTGAGTCCCCGACCAGCGCCAGACTGTTCGCCGGGACTTCTGCCTCGCTTTCGTGCGTCTCAATTTCTTCATCCATCAGGGCTTCGATTTCGAAGGTGTTCATGTGACCGCTGATAATCAGGCGCAGATAATCGACGATAAATTCAAGCATGACGCTATCCGCAAGGATGCGTGGGTAGCTGGCGAAGATCTCGCTCTCACGGGGATTTTCAATATCGCGTTCCAGCGAAAACATCCCCATCTGCCGCGATTTCGCCATCAACCGATAAAGCAGAGCCAGCAGATCCATATACATTGCTTTGGTGTATTTGGAGCGACGAAACAGCAACGGCAGCGCCTTCAGCGTGCCTTTAATCGCTTTGCCATTATTGCCGACGATAAACGACCCAATCCCTGCACCGGCAATAATCACCAGTTCAGCGGGTTGATAGAGTGCTCCAAGGCTTCCACCGGTCATCAAATAACCGCCGAAAACTGTACCGAGAACAACCAGGTAACCTAATAAGATAAGCACGACATCATCCTTCCACTGTTGACCATGACAGGATGTTCAGTCGTCAGGCGTTAACACGCGATAGGGGCAAAAAAAAGCAGCGGTACGTCGTTACCGCTGCTGGAATGTTTCGCCACACCGTATCAGTTAAACAGCCTGTACTCTCTGTTCATCCAGCAGTTGTGGGATAATATCGGCAGGATTCTGGGAAAGTTTACGTCTTTTTACTGCCCGGGATGGCGGCTGACATAAGCTGCAGGCAAAGCTGCCAACAGGCTGGTGAGCATGGGTAATAAAATTGCCGCCGCAGCAGTTGCAGCTGGAAAGTTGCAGTAATCCACTTTCAACAAACCGCACCAATGTCCAGGCACGGGTTAATGCCAGCAGCGGTCCTTCTTCTGCTTGCGGGCACTGTTCAAGGTATAAACGGTAGGCTTTGATCACCGCATCGACGCCATTACACAAGCCAGTTTTCAGTAAAAACTGCCATGCATTACAGAACATCGAAGCATGAACATTTTGTTCCCAGGTCATAAACCAGTCGGTTGAAAATGGCAGCATGCCTTTCGGCGGTGGGCTTCCGCGCAGTTCTTTATAGAGTTTTATCAGACGTCCGCGACTTAACTGTGTTTCGCTTTCCAGCATCTGCAAACGAGCGCCCAGGGTGATCAATTCCATTGCCAGCTGAATATCCCGCGCTTCCTGAACAATGCTTTTTTCACTCATGATCAGGCCCTTTTCTTGCGCAGCGCTTCTTCAGGCTGATTAACATCATTCAGCAAGCGTGTTGAGAGCATGATGCCGGTATGAATTTGCTGGAGATCGTCAACGCGGGAATCTTGCGTCAACTGAGTAATCGTCTGGTGGCTGTCAAAACGGAAGTGACAAACCAGTTGATTGGTTTCTGCCAGCTTAACCATTTGCGGAAGAGTCAGTGCCGCTAACGTTGTCGCCATTTCTTCATTTATGCCGAGACGAAACATAGCGGACGCTTTGTCCTGAACAATCAGACGCTGTGCAAGTAGTAAATATGACAAGTTGATGTCATAAATGTGTTTCAGCAACTCGGAGGTATGCATTATTCCCACCCAGAATAACCAACTTTATTTTTATGCGGTCTCACCGCACCCCGTGATGTCGCCGGGAAGCCCCGGTAAAAAATAATTAGCATTAGAATAGTTGCGATAAGCTGCAATAAGCAGACCCACCTTTTTGGTTTAATAAGTCCTTACAAATAGAAGGGGGTCTTTACACTTATCTAAGATTTTTCCTAAATCGACGCAACTGTACTCGTCACTACACGCACATACAACGGAGGGGGGCTGCGATTTTCAATAATGTGTGATGCAGATCACACAAAACGCTCAATTACTTAACATAAATGTATAAGTCATACTTTTGTTTTGGGTGTATTTCAATCTGTTAAAAAATTTTTCGCTACACTGGCAAGCAAAAATGAAACAGGAATAATCGAAATGGGATGTTGCGTACAGTTAAAATAACTCACCGTAAATAATCATCTGCTATAAATAATCGCTTTAATGCAATACCAGGTAAGCCATTTTTAAACAAACACTTACCGCACAACAAACTAATTAACTACAAAGAAAGGCAACAATCAACCTAATGTTAATAAAATGCTTTACATATATTAACCACTTGTTCAATATGGGAAATCAGTACATTATTTTCTTATAAATACAGTTGAAATCATATGATAACCAAGAGCAATTGATTAATTGTATTTACTAATGACCAGACTAATATTTACCTGTTTAACTGAGTTGGGATTGCGTCGTTTCTCCATTAGGAGTAAAGCTTTAATGTCACCTGAAGTTCACAGAATAAGGAACAGGTTATGAGCTATAGCAATATTCTTGTCGCCGTTGCGGTTACACCGGAAAGTCAGCAACTGCTGGCAAAAGCGGTATCTATCGCCAGGCCAGTAAAGGGACACATCAGTTTAATTACTCTCGCTTCCGACCCGGAAATGTACAATCAATTAGCTGCGCCGATGCTTGAAGATTTACGCAACGTGATGCAGGAAGAAACGCAAAGCTTTCTTGATAAGTTAATTCAGGATGCGGGGTATCCCGTTGACAAGACGTTTATTGCCTACGGTGAGTTAAGCGAACATATTCTGGAAGTTTGTCGCAAACATCATTTCGATTTGGTGATTTGCGGTAATCACAATCACAGTTTCTTTTCGCGAGCATCCTGCTCGGCGAAAAGAGTGATTACCTCAAGTGAGGTCGATGTGCTGTTAGTTCCACTTACGGGAGGTTAACCGCACCTACGCAAGCTTAGGAAAGGTAGCAACTTTATCGCGCTGCTGGCTTTCCGCGCTTCGCGGAACTATCTGCTTTAGGTCGCTAATGAAGCACTCCTGCCAGTGGTTAATATCGTTTTTCACGATAACGTCCAGCATTTCTGCATGACGGGAAATACGTTCCGCCAGCGACATAGTCAATGCACGATCCAGCGCAGCTGCAACTTCGTCACGATCGTAGGGATTAACAATTAACGCCGACGTTAACTCGTTTGCCGCTCCCGCAAATTGCGAAAGAACAAGAACGCCCGGGTTGGCTGGGTCCTGAGCGGCAACATACTCTTTTGCCACCAGGTTCATCCCGTCACGCAGTGGCGTCACTAAGCCCACGTCAGAGTAGCGGAATATTTTCATCAGTAATTTACGGTCAAAATGCTGATTCAAATAATAAAGCGGCGTCCAGCCTAATTGCCCATATTTACCATTAATTCGTCCGGCTTCATTTTCGAGCTGATGACGAATATCCTGATAGGCTTGCACATCACCACGAGACGTTGGCGCGATCTGGGTATAACGAATTTTACCGTGATGTTGCGGATATTTTTCCAGTAACGCTTCATAGGCGAGAAAACGCTCCGGCAAACCTTTGGAATAATCCAGTCGTTCGACAGAAAAGATATTTTGTACGTTTTTCAGTTCTGCTTTGAGTTGCGCCAGTTTTGGCGGCAGTGGACCGGCAGCCTGTTTCGCTATTTCTTTCGGCTCAATGCCGATCGGGTAAACTTCCGTTCGAAACGCTTTGCCGCAGGCCGTATGGCTTTTTGCGCTACGTGTCGTGACGCGGGTCAGGTTAGAAAGGCAATCCAGGAACGCCAGACGATCGTTCTCCGTCTGGAAACCCAGCAAATCATAATCACAAAGCTGTTCAAGCAAGGTGTCATATGTCGGCAGCGCGTTGAAGATTTCCGGCGTCGGGAAAGGAATATGCAGAAAGAAACCAATGCGATTATTCACTCCCCGTTTGCGTAATTCATGCGCAAAGGGCAACAGGTGATAATCGTGGATCCAGATAATGTCATCGTCTTGCAACAGCGGCAGTAATTTATCTGCCAGCAACGCATTTACGCGTAGATAGCCATCCCAGGCAGGACGCTGAAATTGCACCAGATCGAGCCGATAATGAAAAGCGGGCCAGAGAACGGCATTGGAGAATTTGTTGTAGTATTCGTCAAGGTCCTGTTCGCTGAGGTTAAAAGAGGCCCACGTAATGTTACCCTTTTTCACCTTTTTTAGCGGCTGATCCTCATTCCCTGTTTCACCGCTCCAGCCAAACCACAGTCCACCTGCGGCTTTCAGTGCCCCCAGTATGCCAACGGCAAGGCCACCGGCACTGGCGGCGTGCTCGTCTGGTGGTGCAATCCGGTTAGATACTACGACTAAACGACTCATAGTCATCACTCCTGTTATTTTCTCTTTTTTGTTGTAATGCGGTGGTTATCATTTCAAGCCAGCTCCAGACATCCGGCACGCCCGCCAGTCGCCATGATGCCTGAGTTGCACCTGTGCCAATTTTTACTGACATTCCGCCCAGCCGGTTAACGACTGCGAAGCCAGATTCATCGGTTAGATCATCGCCCAGAAATACGGGCGTTCGCCCGATAAAGGGAGCTTCCTGCATAAAGGCAGTAATCGCCTCACCTTTACTGGTACCTTTCGGTTTGATCTCGACAACACACTTTCCCTGCTGTAACGCCATTTGTGGCCAGATCTGAGTAATACGTTGCGCTAATGTCATTAATGCGTCTTCATGCTGCGGAGCCTGGCGATAATGCAGCGCAAAAGCCATCCCTTTCGCCTCCAGCTCCGCGCCGGGATACTGGGCGATGACCGTATGCAGTTGCACGCTAATATCACGCGCAATCGCATCCGGCAGATGAACGATATGCGTTTTACCATTGATGTCACGGCGCTCCGCCCCATGCACGCCCGCTAATGGGAAGCGATAAGGTTTTGCCAGTGCGTCAAGCTCCACCATTGAGCGCCCTGAAATCAATGCCAATGCACCATCACTTGCGGTTGCCAGTAGCTGAAGTCCTTGCAGAATAGTGTCAGGCACGACGACCTGATCGGGATGCGGTTTGATTTCCGCCAGCGTTCCATCGAGATCAAAAAACCAGGCATATTTCGCGGATAGTTCAGGGGTTTCGGTTAACGGTTCTGTCACCCGGTTCTCCTCCTTCTCTTTTCTTATTGTGTTGCGCAGAACGCGCTTTACAGACATGTAAGTATAGACAGTGTGACGGGGGTCGCCATTTGTAACGAAGAACAGCCAACCGTTGTGGCGGCTGGCTGTGGAGGAAAAAAGCGCTAAATTGTTGCAGAAAAAAGCATCAGACAGTGCGTTTCGCTTTTTGCTTGTAACGGTCGAAGATCACCGCTGCCAGCAGGATTAAGCCGCGAACCACGTACTGCGCGAAAGGAGAAATATTAAGCAGGTTCATGGCGTTCTCCACGGTGCCTAAAATTAAGATACCCGCCACCACATATGAGATTTTTCCGATGCCGCCTTTCAGAGAAACGCCACCTAAAACGCAGGCGGAGATCACAATCAGCTCATAACCAATCGACGTCATTGGCTGCCCACTGGTCATACGTGAAGCCAGAATAATTCCGGCTATCGCTGATACCAGGCCAGAGAGAACAAAGATAATAATTTTGGTGCGAACAACCGGTACACCCGCCAGACGCGCAGCCTCTTCGTTCCCGCCAATCGCCAGGGTATTACGACCAAAGGTGGTTTTATTCAGCAGCAAGCCAAAGATGATCAAACACGCGACGGTGAGCCAGATTGGCGCAGGCAGACCGAACCAGTTGGCGTAACCAAGGGCAAAGAAGCTTTCATCTTCGATACCGACCGCTTTACCGTCTGAAATGATGTACGCCAGACCTCGAACAATCTGCATCGTTGCCAGTGTCGTGATCAGGGCATTTATTTTGAGTTTGGCGATAACAAAGCCATTGACCAGACCACAGAGAATGCCCAGCAGCAACCCCGCTGCCACGCCAATCCACAGGCTTTCAGTCAGATTAATAACCACCGCCGTGGTGACACCCGCACAGGCAATTACGGAGGCGACAGAAAGGTCAAAGTCACCGGAAGCAAGGCAGAACAACATGCCACAAGCCACCATCCCCGACATGGAAATTGCCAGGCCCAACCCTTTCATATTAATGAAGGTGGCAAAATTTGGGACAAAAATGGCACAGGCGATAAAAAGCACCGCAAACACCACCAGCATGCCGTACTGATCCCAGATACGCCCGAAGCTGAATGACGACTTAGGTGCGCCAGAACCCGATGTAGAAACAGAAGACATCATACTCTCCTTACTCAGGCAACTGCCTGGCTGACTTTAGGCATCGCAAGGCTCAGTGCCTGACGCTCATCTGCCTGCTCGTGTAACAATTCACCGGCGATTTCGCCTTCCCGCATCACCACAATCCGGTCGGCAACGCCGAGGACTTCAGGTAAGTCGCTGGAGGCAAACAGCACCGCCACACCCTGCGCCGCCAGCGCATAAATCACGTTGTAAATTTCATGCTTAGCACCAACATCAATGCCACGCGTAGGTTCATCCAGCAAAATGACCTTCATCTCTTCCGATAACCAGCGGCCCAGAATGGCTTTTTGCTGATTTCCGCCTGAGAGATTCATGATCAGTTGCTCAGCGCCCGGCGTTTTGATGTTGAGCGAACGAATGTGGTGATCGGCATTGTTTTCTTCCCAACCGTTGTTGATTACACAACCGCCAAGCACATGTTTACGTCTGGCACTGATGTTGATATTGTCGCGAACGGAGTGCACGGGAATAATGCCTTCCGCTTTGCGATCTTCCGGGCAGAGCATCATGCCTGCGGCAATGGCGTGGCTCGGTTTACGAATATCGATCGGCTGTTGGTCGATATAAACCTGACCGGCGGTGATTTGCGTCCCGCCAAACATGCCTTTCATTAATTCGCTACGCCCTGCCCCGACCAGACCAAACAGACCGACAATTTCTCCACTGCGAACCGCCAGACTTATTGGCGTACGCACGCCTGGTGCTTTCACAGCATCAAGACGCAGCCGCTCCTCGCCATAACTACGCGGTTGCCAGCCGTAGATATCGCCAATGTCTCGCCCGACCATCGCCTGCACCAGTGCGTCGTGGTCAACCTGCTGCATATTGGTAAAAGTTTTGACATAACGCCCATCTTTAAAGACGGTGATGGCATCGCTGAGGGCAAATATTTCTTCCATACGGTGAGAAACGTATAAGATCACCCGCCCCTCTTTTCGCAATTCACGAATAACGCGGAAAAGATTGTCGATTTCGCGGGCAGAGAGGGAGCTGGTTGGCTCATCAAAGGCGATAATTTTGGCGTTACGCGCCAGCGCTTTGGCGATTTCAACCATCTGCCACTGACCAATGGAGAGATATTTCAGCGGCGTGTCCGGGTCAATATCCATACCAAGATGTTTAAGTTGTAAACCTGCCTCATAATTCAGCAATGAACGATTCACAATGCCGCCTTTATGCGGCAGCTGGCCGAGATAGATATTTTCCGCGACGGTCATTTCCGGCACGAGATGCAGTTCCTGATAAATAATCGCCACACCCGCGTTAAGTGCTGCGGTCGTGTCGGAAAAGGACATTTCCTGCCCATTAATCACTACAGAACCCGTGGTTGGCGCATAGTTTCCGCTGAGGATTTTTAAGAGAGTTGATTTTCCTGCGCCATTTTCACCCATCAACGCATGAACCTGACCGGCATAGCAGTCAAAACTAATATCCGTCAGCGCCTTAACGCCGGGAAACGTTTTACCGATGCCGCGAAATGAGAGATACGGGGTAGACTGTTGCATAACGTCTCCGTGAATCACTGGTCGTTCACACCCCCTCTGCATCATGCAGAGGGGAATTTTTCCGGCAAATTACTTACCGCCTAAACCTTTTTTCTCCAGTTCTTCTTTAAAGTTGTCACGCGTGATCAGCACCACGTCGGTAACTTCGGTGAATTTGGTCGGTTCAACACCTTTTGCAACCCAGTTGTAAAGCATTTCGCTGGACTTATAACCATGTACGTCCGGGCTTGGCAGCAGGGAACCGTAGAAGCCGGTTGCCTGCGCCTTAGACAGTTCACTCACCGCATCCACACCGTTAATACCGATACCGATGATATCGGCCGCTTTAAAGCCCTGACCTTCCGTCGCGCGTACGCCGCCCAGCACGGTGCTGTCGTTCATACCGACAATCAGCCAATGTTTAACTTCCGGATGTTGAACCAGCATTGAGTTGGCAGCGTCAAATGCCCCCGGGATGTCGTTAGATTTGGTCGGTACCTGATAAATTTGTTTTTCCGGGAATCCTGCAGCTTTCAGCGCATCCATAGACCCCGTAGTACGGCGACGAGCCGTATCCAGTTCGTTGGAGGTAATCGCCATCACCGCGCTTTCTTTGACATCCCAGCCACGTTTCTGCATCTCTTTATACAGTTCCTGGCCCTGACGTTCGCCAATTTTGGTCGCAGCCATCATCACCAACGGAACGGTATCCATTGGCTTACCTTTGGCGTTAACAAACTGGTCATCCACGGCAATGACTTTCATATCGTAGCCACGCGCTTTCGCCACGATGGCAGAGCCGAGTTTCGGGTCCGGAGTACAAATAACGAAACCTTTCGCGCCACTGGCGGCCAGGCTGTCGATAGCGTTCAATGTTTTTTCGCCATCCGGCACGGCAATCTTAATAACTTCAAACCCTAAATCCTTCCCGGCTTTATCGGCAAACTTCCATTCGGTCTGGAACCACGGCTCTTCCGCTTGCTTCACCAGGAAACCGAGCTTCAGGTTCTCCGCCATAGCGGATTGTGACATAACGGCTGCCAGACCAATGGCTGCCAGGGCTTTAGTAAATTTGTGCATGGTTCTCTCCAGCTTTAGTGTCGTTTTGTGTAGGGCAAAAACGAATGACATTCGTTAAATTAATCGGAAAACAAAGCATTACCTTTTAACTAAAAGATAAGTGACTGTGTTGACATAGTTTTAGCGAGAAATTAATTCTCCATAGGAGAGCAATATCACATCGCAGAATTACAGTGAGAACGTGCATAAATTTAGCGGGAAAAGACATAAGGAAAAGCGAATTTGTCAGACAAATTATCGAGTGCACAGCAGAATAATCCATAAGATTAGCCTGGAAGTCCTTGTTGTCTTTGGTACCCATGCGGGATGTCTTCTTTTTAACCAGTCAATAGGCCTCATTACCTGGCGTTGAGTTTTTGCAATGGTGTAATAACCGCAACTTAAAGATGTGGAAAATGCGCGTCATTCATTTCGCCATTAATTATCACTGTGCTCATTAATTAACAGAACACGTATAATGAGAGCCATATCGCAAAAATGAAAAAACGTTTTATAAAATCATTGCCTCATCATGAATTCAAATTCATCGATTAATATCAATAAGATACAAAAGGCACCATCATTAAAATTCATTACAGTTACATTGATTTCATCAATGAAATGTAAAAATATATAAACTTGATGATTTAAGCATTTTCTTATACCCGTTCAGACGTTATTCTTATTTCAGATCATCGTCAGAATTGACTCCACGATCACATTTCGGACCGGCAGAAAGGAATTATTCTGCAAACAGTAATTATGGTGTTTTGATTTATCTTGCACCTCTCCACTTCTGGATATAAGGATATTAGGTATGGCAACCGCTGGAATGCTTCTCAAACTCAACTCTCAAATGAACCGCGAGTTTTACGCATCCAATCTCTACCTTCACCTGAGTAACTGGTGTTCTGAACAGAGTCTGAACGGCACCGCCACTTTCCTTCGCGCCCAGGCACAGAGTAATGTGACCCAAATGATGCGCATGTTTAACTTTATGAAGAGTGTCGGCGCTACCCCCATCGTTAAAGCCATTGATGTTCCCGGTGAAAAACTGAACTCTCTGGAAGAACTGTTCCAAAAAACGATGGAAGAATACGAGCAACGTTCAAGCACGCTGGCACAGTTAGCCGATGAAGCGAAAGAACTGAATGATGATTCAACCGTCAATTTCCTGCGCGATCTGGAAAAAGAACAGCAGCATGATGGCCTGTTACTGCAAACCATTCTTGATGAAGTGCGCAGTGCGAAACTTGCTGGTATGTGTCCTGTGCAGACCGACCAACATGTTCTGAATGTCGTGTCGCATCAGCTACATTGATCATCATCGGCGCTAATGCATTGCGCCGATGAAGTTTTTGAGAAACCGCTGCCTCATTTTTTTGAAGCAGCGGTTTTTTAATGGGATTCGCCCTGTGGGGTAAACTTGAGTTCAATCAACGCGATGGCTTTTTGGATTGCCCGCATGGTGACCGGGTCTGCGGCGGCGGGATGGTTAGTAAAGTCGATATTCTTCAGCTGGCTGGACATTTTTTCGCGAACTTCAACGGGCGCGATCACATCGAGAACATCCAGAATTTGTTTGATAACCAACTGGCAAGCAACCACATCAGAAACCAGTTCCTGATCGGCATTCAGCGGCTGGGACATCGTAAACTCCTGATAGCATTTTGAAAGCCGTTATAGTAGCGGCTTCACATCTTCAGCGATAGTCACATCCACCGTCATCAGAACACAAAAAAACCTGCCGGAGCAGGTTTTTTGTTATCGGAACATATTGCCTGGCGGTACGTCTTTGAACGTCTTGCAATAGTTATTGAACATACTTTTCAGGATCTTGCGCAGTTTCATCGCGGTACTCCGACCATTTGTTATACAGGTGTTATTGTCTTTGCGTTTATAATATGACAACCATCACAAAAATCAATCTTTATGTGATGTAAATCACATAAATACCCCTTTAATGTTATAAAAATGATAATCAAAAAAGCAGCCCTCCAATTTCTGACACATACAGATGGCAAGAAATAGCGCCTGCCAGGCGTCTTTTCCGGCCATTGTCGCAGCGCTGTAACGCGTAAAATACTGCTTTCTTTTACTCTTCTGGCTGGACCATGAGACTTCTGATTCTGACTCTTTCCTTAATAACGCTGACGGGGTGTACGGTTACTCGCCAGGCCCATGTGAGCGAAGTTGACGCGGCAACAGGTATTGTTCGGTTGGTTTATGATCAGGCTTTTTTGCAGCATGCCCGTACCGATCGTTATGTCAGTCGCGGGATCGCCGATCGCGCATGCCAGCAGGCAGGCTATACCCACGCTATCCCCTTTGGTCAGCCAGTAGGCAACTGTAGCCTCTTTGCGGGTTCCTTATGTTTGAATACGGAATTCACTTTGTCATATCAGTGCCATCATTCCGCCTTCCCTGTCTTTCTCTAAACGTTTTAATCAGCGAGGGGGATCTTCGCTGATTAAATAAATAGCGGTAATGCGTTTTATTCCCATTCGTATTTTTAATAAATGATGTTTATATTTTACCTTTTGCAAATAATAAAATAACAAATTATAGTGACGCTACAGCAACAAATATAACCTTTGTGGAGCACTATCATGCTGAAACCAGAAATGATTGAAAAACTTAATGAGCAGATGAACCTGGAACTGTACTCTTCACTGCTTTATCAGCAAATGAGCGCCTGGTGCAGCTATCATACCTTCGAAGGTGCTGCCGCGTTCCTGCGCCGTCACGCCCAGGAAGAGATGACGCATATGCAGCGTCTGTTTGATTACCTGACTGATACCGGCAACTTACCGCGTATTAATACCGTTGAATCTCCGTTTGCTGAATATTCCTCACTTGATGAATTATTCCAGGAAACCTATAAACACGAACAATTAATCACGCAGAAAATTAACGAACTGGCTCATGCTGCAATGACCAATCAGGACTACCCAACATTTAATTTCCTGCAATGGTATGTTTCTGAGCAGCATGAAGAAGAGAAACTGTTCAAATCGATTATTGATAAATTAAGCCTGGCAGGCAAAAGTGGCGAAGGTCTGTATTTTATCGACAAAGAACTCTCTACCCTCGACACACAAAACTAATGCTCTCCGGCGGCAGGTTTTCTGCCGCCGTTTCAAATCAGTGACGGCAAATCTTACTCTGATCGGTTGAAAAACCTTCTTCTGAAGGTATAAATTTGCCTTTTGCTGCCAGAAACGCCACCAACTCTCCCGCAGTCATCCCTTCTGCCGAGCAGGTGTGAAAACGTGCCTGTTCACCAAAACGCGCTTTAATTGCTGCTTCCAGACTGGCATGCGTATATTGCTCGCCTGATTCAATCATCATATTTAACACTTCATGACCGTGAATAGAGTCCATCGTTCCTCCTCAAAAAAAGCCTAGCGTAGCGATTGCTGCTTATGAAGACTTTGCGCCAGCGCAGAACTGAACGCTTTTTATTGTACATTTATATTTACACTATATGTAACGTCGATTTGACGAATCAGCCGTTATGCCTTAACCTGCGCCGCAGATATCACTCATAAAGATCGTCAGGACAGAAGAAAGCGTGAAAAACAGAACTCTGGGAAGTGTTTTTATCGTGGCGGGAACCACAATTGGCGCAGGCATGCTGGCAATGCCGCTGGCTGCGGCAGGTGTTGGTTTTAGCGTCACGTTAATCTTGTTGATTGGGCTTTGGGCGTTGATGTGCTACACGGCGCTATTACTGCTGGAGGTGTATCAGCATGTCCCGGCAGATACCGGTCTGGGCACGCTGGCAAAACGCTATCTGGGACGCTACGGTCAGTGGCTGACGGGCTTCAGTATGATGTTCTTAATGTATGCTCTGACTGCGGCATACATCAGCGGTGCCGGTGAATTGTTGGCCTCCAGCATCAGCGACTGGACAGGTATTTCAATGTCGGCAACCGCTGGCGTGCTGTTGTTCACTTTTGTTGCCGGTGGCGTGGTTTGTGTCGGAACTTCGCTGGTCGATTTATTTAACCGTTTTCTGTTCAGCGCCAAAATTATTTTTCTGGTGGTGATGCTGGTATTGCTGCTACCGCATATTCACAAAGTGAATCTTTTAACCCTGCCGTTGCAACAGGGACTGGCACTGTCTGCAATCCCGGTGATTTTTACGTCGTTTGGTTTTCACGGTAGCGTGCCGAGTATTGTCAGCTATATGGATGGCAACATTCGTAAGCTACGCTGGGTGTTTATAATCGGTAGTGCGATCCCCCTGGTGGCATATATTTTCTGGCAGCTGGCGACCCTTGGCAGCATTGATTCAACAACCTTTATGGGATTGCTGGCTAATCATGCCGGATTAAACGGGCTGTTACAGGCGTTACGCGAAATGGTGGCCTCTCCGCATGTTGAGCTGGCAGTGCATTTATTTGCTGATTTAGCCCTCGCCACGTCCTTCCTCGGCGTAGCGTTAGGCTTATTTGATTATCTGGCAGATTTGTTTCAGCGTTCAAATACCGTTGGTGGACGATTGCAAACTGGTGCAATTACCTTTCTGCCGCCACTGGCGTTTGCACTGTTTTATCCACGAGGATTTGTGATGGCGCTGGGTTACGCCGGTGTGGCACTGGCGGTACTGGCATTGATTATCCCTTCGCTGTTGACCTGGCAAAGCAGGAAGCACAATCCTCAGGCGGGTTACCGGGTGAAAGGTGGTCGTCCGGCGCTGGTGGTGGTGTTTCTCTGTGGTATTGCTGTGATTGGCGTGCAATTTTTGATTGCGGCAGGCTTGTTACCAGAAGTGGGGTGATTAGATTCTTATTGGGTGCCAGAATTAACGCTGACACCCAATTTGACCTCTTAATGCAGGCAGCACTGCTTAAATTTCTTACCACTACCGCACGGGCAAGGATCATTACGCCCCGGTTTCTCTTCTGCTTTGATCGGTTGCTGAACAGCTTTTTCCTGCGGATGCGCCATCCAGTACGCATGTAGATCAAGCGCCGCCAGTCGAATGGCATCTACGCTCTCTTCAAACGCTTCTGGCGACATCTTCTCTACCCGCTCGAAGTTTTCCTCAGTACCGTGCAGCGCAATCGCCTCCAGCGCTGGTTTTAACGAATCGGGCAACGTTGACCAGTCAGAAAGTGCCACGCCCCGCATATAGCCAAAGCACCACTCCTCAACAATCGTCAGCTCGCTGCCATCGACTTCTCGCAAGCCGAATAATGGCTCAAACTGCTCCGGAAATTCGTTCAGACGCTCTGCGGTATCGGCCATATGTTGAAAAGCCAGGTTCATAAAGCGCGTCATCTCTTTCTCTGACGCCCAGCGCGGCACATAGTCAGCCCCACCCCACACGGCAACCAGCCACTGTGCCGGTTCAATCTCTTGCGGAGAACTCAACACCGCCGTCAATAAACCGTCCAGCTCCGCCACATCAAGAATGGCGTGGTCAGTGTTGTATTTGGTCAGAATATCGTCCAGCCATTCCAACTCACTTTCGTTTAACGGTCCCGTTTTCATACGCTTTTCCTTGTGGATCTCAACTCGCCAGCACCTATCTTACATGCCGGTCCGTATCAGAGATACTTTTTGAGTGGCTTTGCCGGTGATTAAAAATTAAGGAGGGTGTAACGACAAGTTGCAGGCACAAAAAAACCACCCGAAGGTGGTTTCACGACACTGCTTATTGCTTTGATTTTATTCTTATCTTTCCCATGGTACCCGGAGCGGGACTTGAACCCGCACAGCGCGAACGCCGAGGGATTTTAAATTGGTCGCTTTGTGCAATAAATTCAAATAATTATGGCAAATTATCCGGACATAATGGTGTGTATGAATATCAAATAATCATATAGTTACGACGCGTCTTACTCATCGTCTTCTGAAGGTTTTTGGCAAAAATGGTGATGTTCTGCGCCTTTATGTGACCAAACTGTCAGGAGCAAAGCGAGGTAAAGGGGTATGAGAAAAACTCACATACCCCAACACAAATTAAAACGCGGTTGGGTGAATTCCATATTCACCGTTTGATCCATACCCTATGCGATACATCAAAGTACGATCTGTTGTCACCTTGCCCGCTTGTTCGCTCATGCCACCACCACATACTCCTTTTGGCCACGCGCTGAAGACATGATCACCAATCGTTGGGTATACAACGACTTTCTGAGCTGTACCTAAATCTGCCACCTCTTTACCATCAACATAAACACGGGAAAAACACGCGCTTCCAAAGAAACCCGAGTCACGCTTGATGATCACCTCTCCCGTACCGTCTCGTTTTTCGAGTAACGCGGTACTGATAATTTGTTTTTCAGGAACAGGAGTGGCTTGTTCATTTGAGACAGGTTTTGTAGCACAACCGACAAGAGCAAGCATAATCCCACAGGCAAGACCATTTTTAACGACCATGTTTGAAAACTCCCAATATTAAAAATATGTCAGCATCTAACGATAACAACGTTCAGCACCAGAGACTCTTCGTTCTCCGGCTTACGCCTAAAAATATCGCAGGTGCCGTTTGCAGTCGACATCTGTTAATACTAAATTCATACCGCCACCGGCTCGCCGAGCCCATTTACTCCAGAGACAGCCGAACCGAAAAACCGTTTTCAGCGAGCGTCAGACTCAGTGTGTTGATAGTCCAGTCCCGGTCCTCCTCGGTCCCGAAACCTTGAGTTGTGACTTTGCATTCTGCTGTCAGCGACACTAAATCGAGCGTCGCTGGCGTCGTGTACGTCATAGAGAACTCTTTTTTAGCTGCACCGCCCTTGAGCCCTGGTGCAGCTTCTTTCGCTGCGTCGAGCGACGGCTCAACTGCCGGCCATTCAATGACAGGATCGCCGCCACTACCTGTCCGCAATTCTTTGATCTGCCCAGTTGCTGTGTCGTGATATTTAATCAGATACGTCGGTTCCGGATTTTCGCCACCGCTACCACTATCGCCACTTTGTCCATTTCTCGAATAGCCCCAGCTGGAGTTATCACGACGAGTTAGCGTGTAGTGCTGGAGCGGAGCACCGCTAACAGATTCGCCCGCGCCGCGCGGCAGGAATATCCAGTACCCGCCCGCGGGTTTACTCACCGCATCGAATCTCGTTGCGAGCCGCGACATCAGGTGCATATCTGACTCGCCGACCTGATCGAGTTGCGTGATAACATTGTCTGCAAACCGCTTTGATACGCGTGGTTTTAGCCCATTATCGCTCGCTATTGTCGCAACGATATCGCTGACAGTGACGTCGCTCCAGGAACGAGTCTTTTTGCTCTGAACTGTCGGAGATCCTTTTGCTGCGTTCATCGGAGCCGCTTTTGCTGTGAAATCAACTACCCGGGGTTCACCGCCACTGCTAGCACCGTCAACGATGTATATCCCTTTATCAATTATCTGATTACCGAAACCGAGCCCAATACTGATTTTTACTCCGCGGGCCGGAATTTTCAGAGTTTCAGAAACTATTGCTACGCGGAGTTCGTCTGTCTGTTTACTGGAGCCGCCGTAATCTGTCAGCGTGATATTGATCAAACCTTTTCTTATTTTATCCGTGATGTTTTTATTATCAGCAGATATATAAAAATTAGGTTTCCACGCCTCCACGCCAGTATTTACGTAATCACTCATTCATCAATCCCATAATTGCGTTTCTTTTTTAACCGGCTCTGGTTCGATATCTGGTAAAACAATTTTTTCTCCAGCACGAAACACGGCACACATATCCGTTACGCCGTAATTCGAAACCTGATATAAAACAGTCTCTGTCGTTTTTGACGCTCTCCCGTAGACCGCAAGGCAGATCTGATCGAGACGGTCACCGTCCCGTGTAGTGTATGTAATCATTTGGGGCCCCATTAATTAAAAGGATTTCATAATGAGAATTAATTTTAGTAGTCGGAGAGGTATTAGTATTTCGGCGTCAAAAAAAATACCATCAGGTTGTTTTACATTTATGTTCGTAGTTTTTTTTATTATTTTTATACTTGTTAAGTGCTCTGGTAGCGCTTGATTTTGTATTAATCTAGCGAAGCTCCATAATATTCGAGCGTGAGTGAAAAGTCCTGCGATTTAGGTGTTCCGCCCATCAAAAAGCTGTTTTGCGTTTCAGTTAGTTCTCGCAGCACCCAGTACCCTTTCACCTCCCCGGTCCCCAGCACTAGCTGCTGGGGTTCTCCCGTGTTCCCGAGCGCTCGCAAATCTGTCAACAGGCCGACGCCGCACCCGTCAAGAAATAAAGCGTTTATCTTTCCATCGATAGTAATTGTGGGGTTCGGTCGTCCGGTTATCTGCAACGCGTCGTTTTTCCCGAATCGTGTTTGCTGAGCCCAGCGCCAGGCGTCACTACGTTGCAGTTTGTTGTACGCTACTGTTGATATAGCAAAAATGAAATCACCCAGGCCGAGCATGATATCCTCAGCACCGTTTATTGCATCACTCATTGTCACCCCGCCGCAGCTGGTTTATCAAACATCGCGCCACGATTGTACGAACTCGCAGCCTGTCTCAGTCCATCGAGCACCCCCGACGCTGCAGATTGTTGTATTGACTGCGGATCTGTCGCACCGACAATATTGATTTCGATTTTATTGTTTTGCTCCGGCGCAGGTGTCGAGACTGCCTGCTTCAACGTATCAATATTTAACGTCGACGAATCCAGTGCTGCAGGCGCGGTATTTTTATTTACCATCCCGGATAATGGATTAACAAACGCGAGCATTGATTCTGCCTGAGATTTTGCCTGTTCTTGCCGTTCTGGATGCCGCATATTTTCGACAGCCTCTTCGGCTTTTGCCTTCGCAATATTATCAGCAGTCAATCCAGCGTTCGGTGAATATTTACCTCCCGAATCCATAAACTCTTGATATGCCCGATTATATTCGTCATTATAAGTTTTCTGTTCTTCATCTGATTTTTCATCCGGAATAAGCCACTCCAGTTTCTTTACGACAGCCCATATAATCTTCCCGAATTTGACGCAACCTTCTCCAAAATTGACGATGCCATCCCACATTTTTTTCATATTTTCTGGTTTTACCCACTCAGTAATTGTGCTGACAAAACCACCCTGATTATCCTTAAACCAGGATGTAAATGTTTCACGTACTGAGTCAAACGTCGGCGCGAGTTCCCCCCCGATTTTACCGAGTGTATCTGCAAGTCCCGACGTAATAGAGCCCCACAGATTTGTCACTGATACATGCGCACGCGCCGCCCCTTCCGCACCCTCTTTTGTTAACAAATTCGACTTTTGCGCGTCAGACATTGTCTGTTCCCAGCTTTTACCCGTCGCCTTCATATACGTCATGATCTTATTAGCCTCGCCCCCCATGAGCTGGTCAGCGAGGCTCGCCGCTTGCTTCTCATCTTTCATTTCAGAGATGCGACGCATAACCTCATTAAACTGTTTTTCCCGATCCCAGCCAGCCATTCGTTTTTTCGTCAGGCCAATTTGAAATAACATGGGATTCAGGCTTTTTTCGTTTCCGATTTCGCCGATTTTATTTGTAAGTTCTTCAGACAAATCCCCGATATTTTCGCCGTTCAGGCCCGCGGCTTTACCAATATTTTCCCACGCAGCGTATTTTTCGACGCCAACGCCGTAGGACTTCGCCAGACCGAGTTTTTCTGACGTCTCTGCATTCATTGCCAGCGCACCAGCTGCAGCACCGCCAATGAGCCCTGCCGCGCCAAGTGTCCCCCATTTGATACCCCGCCCCGTAGCCCTCACCGCACCTGCGGCGGCTCGTCCGCCCCATTTTGCAGCTCCTTTTGCGCGACCCGTCCACTTCTCCAGCCGCTGTTTTTTAGCAAGTTGAGTATTCAGCGCCTCCTGGTCCTGCGTTGTCGCTTTTATTCGACGGTCCAGCTTTTGATACTGAGCAGATAAATCAGAAACGTCTTTACCTGCCAGTTTCATTGCTGCGATTTTGTCTTTTAATTTATCCTGACTTTTCGTTAATTTCCCGACAGTAGACGACGTCTGCCGAATCGCATCATTGAGTTCTGTTGTACCGCGACGAAACGACGGGTCTATTCGCCCACCGAATACAACCTGCGTTTTAAAGTTTTGAGAAATAGCCATCGATTTTCATGACCTCGTTTACATAGAAATTAAAAACCCGGTACGGCAGGTCCATTTGCGTATCGGGCGGGATGGCAAGTTTTTTCGCAATAAACGGAATCAGAATAACTATATCTGATGTCGGTCTTTCGGAGGCTTTACCAGTTCGTTAAACGCGGCCTCCATTTGATCGTAATCGCACGCAGGCAGTGCATATAAATCCTCACGCTCCAGATTTGCCAGGCGCGCCAGCATTGTCGCTGTCCGCTCTTCAAGACCACTTTTATCGTTACTGAACATAATGCGGTCGCGTAATTTTGGTTCGCGAATAGTAATTGTATCGCGGCTCTCCCCCTTAATAATAAACGGGCGAGAGAGCGTAATAGTCATACTGTCTAATAATGATTCCATTTTATTTGCCTTTTAATATACATGGAGAATACGAGCAACGCCCGCAAGAACGTCAACACCATTAATTACTCGTTTCATTTTTGCAGGATGAATCTCGTAAATAATTTTTCCATTTTGAACTCGTTTATAATAGCTCGGCGCAATCGTTACTGATTGCCCAACTGCTGATTTTGAATCAGTCCCCTGCGCGTCATCAGTAATCGCCGTAATAAGCCCCTCATATGTATCAATACGTTCAAAATTGACACCGTAATTGTCAGTATATGCACTTCGAATTTCGAACCTTGTTTTAGCACCTGGTATTAATCCCAAATACCCCATCACACCAGAATCGGAGCCAGAGACTTTAAAACTGGCTGACATTTTCTCCATTCCCCCGTCCAGAGTGATAGCTGTATCCATAGCGCCCGTCTTAAAATCATCTTCGATTATTTTCATATCGACGGGAGTGTATTCAGTGCAATTTAAAACTCGTTCTCCCTGGACGAACAACGCAAATGCACGATAGGTGTTACTATCTGCCATATCAATTCTCCAGATTATTAGACTGTTTCTTTAAAAAGAGAGGCCAGAGCTTCAACTGTGTAATCATTATTAATGCGGTACATTAACGTAATTGTTTGTGCCGGGGATTTCGGTCCAAAGTCAACATTAATATAAAGATTACCAGCGGCCAGACTTTCTTTTGTATTTAACTCTTCATCTAACCACGCCCGTCCTCCGTTAATCGCGCCCTGCTCCTCTAATTTATGCAGATACGCGTTTATCGACTCTACAACGTCTGTTCCGAGGTGCAGGTCTATCGGGCGATCAATAAAATCGGTCATCATTGCCCGGGCTATTGAATCCTCAATTACGTCAGCTGTCCGACGAACGCATTCAAAGGACCATTGGGGACTGAGGCTACACAGATAGTTACCCCAGTGTCTGAATCCATCATAGCGAATAATTGTGCTGACCTGGCTGGCGTTCAGCAGATTTGCTGTGCAGTTCGTTTCACCGATTATAAAATCATCGACTTGTTCGAGTCCTGTAATTCCGTAGATATTTTGATTCGATTTGCTCCACCAAAACCCTTTTTCGTTATCAATTCTGGCTCGTAAACCAGCAGCGATAGCTGAATACGGACGAGATAAACCACTAACATCACTCGTAGAATAAACACGAGGGCGCAGAATTTCCATTCTGCCGCCGTACCTCTGACGACGATTTACAACGTCAGCAGGCGTAGCGCCTCGCGGTGAATCGATATATCCAACGCCTCGTAATTTATTTGTCACCACTTCAAGTTGTTCTGCAATATAATCGTTAGCACTATAATCTGGAGCGATTAAAATTCTCGGCGTTACTTGATTTATTTGCGCAGACGTCAACAATGCGTTAATCCCGTTAACGACGTTCTGCCGCATTTTTGTTTCGTCGCTGTCCTCTTCGACGCGGACAACAACAATAATGGCATCCTCCTGATTTAGTATTTCAGATACAGCGGGAGGAAGGGTTCCAGACCCACCGAGCAATCCAGCTTTTTTTTGACTGCCTGCAATTAACGTCGGAACATTATATTTGAACGATTCGTCTTTACCACCGGATAAATTTGTTGGGGGGAGCGCGAATACAGTCCCCGTTCCTGCGTGATCACCACCGAATGTGACGTTAATATATTCTCCAATCTGGAGTCCTTCTTTATACTGCTGGTTCTGATCGTACATTTTTGACGGGGTCATGGCACCGTCCGTGATCATTGTTAATTTTCTCGAACCGTCGGGCAGTGTGCTGTATCCTGGAGTTGCTACATTCCCGTTAATTCCCAAATCAACAATTTCAACAATCCAGTTGTTTCCGTCGGCCCCTGGCATGACAGTCGAAAACTCAACAAGATTGTCTGCGAGCTCTGATCCCCATAATAGTGATGCACAAGTTGGGTAGCTGGAATCGGGAGCAGTACCAACAATCCCAATCACGGAAATATCTACTGTGTTGATCTCTTTTGTGCCGTCGTCGTATTCGAGCGTGCGAATACCGTGTAAAAAATTAGTTACGCTCATTTTATTCCTTCTCTATTTTCACCAATTCGCGTCGCTATTGCTTCTTTAAGCTCGGCCAAATTTTCGATTTGCGCGTCAGATGCGGTTCCGGCATCTACTGCACACTGAATTGAGAATGCCTCAATTGACAGATCGCCAACAGTCCGTAATGTAGTCTGGAGTTTTTGCGTCTGCTCTTTTTTTACAAATTTAGAAATGCTCCCATAATCCCCGCTCAGCGCTCTTTCATATAAAACCCTACCGTGTTCCTCGCAATCATTTTTCATTGCGGTGAATGGAATGTCGTTTCCAATCCCGTCAATATCGCAAATAATATTTATAGATAACCCATGCTCGTCATTAAAAACAGGGTTTGTTATTTTTCTAAATGAATCAACGCTTATCATTACGCAATCCTAATAGCTAAAAAACAGGCAGTCCCAATATCACCGACTCCACCGGGTGAATACGCCATGGCTCGCCATGAGCCAATAAGTGGTGTGTCATAAAATGGTTTTGTGGCAATATCCGTGTTATATGAACCGGTATTATTTATACTAGCGTAATATAAATCCCCTCCAGCCCATATGGAGCCCGGGAGTATTTGTGGTGCATGATTAATAGCGACAAGCGCATAAGTACCAACCGCGCCAACAACACCTATTTCCGGTGATGGGTCCGGTGAAAGACTTATATCTATGTTGCCATTTTCATCCGGCGACTCCCCGTTAATCGTTTTAACCGGTTTAAGATTAGCCTCATTCCAGTATTTATACGTCTGCCCGCCGCACAGTAACACCAGGCCATCATAGTGAACTCCGCGTAATCTATAAAAAACCTTCTGATTGTTTTCTCCACGGGTCGAAAAATCTAAATAATCGCCCGACACATCTGATAAACCAGCAAGTGAAAACAACGTCAAATCAGTGCCCGGTTTGTTTATATTTATTTGTTTTTTAGAGGATAAAACGTCTTCAAAAATCACATCATCTTTAAAAGTATTTGGATGAGTAAATGCATTACCCTTATCTCTATATGCAACGTCCCCATCTATACCAATATTTTTCCGCGCAGCCTGCTGAGCAGTTTCACCATTTGCGGGAATTTCAGATAAGTTTTTACTTATCTGCAAATATTTTTTGTCAGCTTCCTCGGGAGTTACGTAGTTGTCATATACTACAACATTAACCGTAGATGTGCTGGACACCGCGAGTGTGTATTTATACGTGATTGAAATCAGCGCACCGTTGCTGTCCGTAGGTTTTAAAATGTCCGGCGAGCGCGCCACAGAGTACAGCTCGCCTTTATCTGTTAATATCCCCACCTCACGGATAGTATAGCCCCCAGTGTCTGGCGGTACGTAAAGTGTAAAGATAACCTGGTTACCGCTATTTTCTGCGGATTTAATATCCCCACGATACGTCTCGTGAATTAATGCAGTTCGTGCCGGGTCCGGTGTTACGTCGTCGTTTCCGTTTGCGTCGCCAATAACGAATTTATTCAGCACCACGGGTACACCCGATGCCAGCGCAGCGGCTTCAAGTTGTGCGCCACGGTCTGTCAGTACTGCGTAAATTTTATTTTCAGCCATTTGGCCCTATCTCCACATTTAAACTAACAATTGGTGAGCCCGATATATATAGCCCGCCGTTAATTTTTACACCGCCGTCGCCGTCTGCTGGGACGTTTACGCCTATTTTCGCGTAAGGTGTACCGGCTATAAAAAACTCACCATCGACACCCGTTTCGAAATTTATTTCTTTTAATAAGGAACGACAATTTTTTGCATCAAATATTTGTGCAATAAATGTATTCAATAGTTCTAAATCTAACCCCATGCTTTTTAGCAGATATATTTTAATTGCGAATGTATACGGGTCGTCCCTGGGCGTGGCTTCAAACCACTCTCTCATTTTGCTCTCAAAGCCAACAGTTAATAACGCTCGTTCAACAGCTCCACGCGTTCCGCGGTGCTTATTCTGCCACGCAGCTGCTTTAATAATTTCGCGTTTTTGCTGCTCACTCCAGTCGGGGTTCCAGTAGGTGACCGCGTACTCCCACGCCAGCCACGGCAACAGATTTGCAGGGCACAAATCGGGATTTTTAATAATTCGAATATCGCCAGGCAGATCGCCGACGTGAGATAAAACAACCTCAAGCGCCCTCTCAGGGGTTATTGCGTTCGGAGGCAGTACGCTTTGACTTGTCATGGCTACCCCATTTGCACGCTGAGTTTGATTTCTGTGCAGTACGGAGCCTGCCCGACGCCAGCGATCACATCCTCTGTTGGCGATATCAGAATCACACGTTCAGTGCCGTCACGATGTATCGCGTCGTAAATTCCTGACAGAGCTGCCGTCGCTCCGATTTTATGTTGCGTATCCACATATATCGCCAAATCGCTCTGAGCACCGTTAAGCAAAACGTTCTGGTCGGGTCCGAGCCCGGCTACGATAACGGCCTCAACCCGGTAATTCAGGTTCGACGCAGGTTTTACAGTCACGAAATCAGTCAGCGGTCGAGTATCGTCAGGAGACAGGGCCGCATTCACTGTATTCAGTAGTGATTGAGGCGGAGTGCCGTCGCCGGTTCGCGACAAGACATACATATCGACGTATCCAGGCTGGGTCACCGGCGGGCCGTACGCCTGAGCTGACAGAACGTCGGGATCACTCGACAGCGCGAAATAGTTATAGGCGTTCGTACTGCCGGCAGTATTCCGCGCATACCATGATAGCTGTATTCGGTGTCGATACTCGTCGTCACTCTCGTAAACAGCCTCAGTCGGGGGAATTACATCGGGATTAGCTGGCGTTATCAACAGCCGCAGGCAGTCAAAATTAGCGCCAATCTGGTCGAGGTCACTCCCCTTTGCAAACGCGAGCAATACAGCGAGCATCCCCTGATTTACCCGAGCTGTAATAATGATTTCTCTGTATGCAACTATTTCCAGCAGTTTAACGGCCGGGTCTGACTCCAGGAGTGCGTTAAATTGTGGATATAATATCTGCAGCTCTGACAGTAGATTAGATTTAACATCTGAAAATAACGGGGTTTTAACGAATGCTGGCGGCGGCAGCAGACTCATATCAATAGTTTTCACTATCGAATTCTGAACTGTTGATGTTATCAAAATATCAGCTCCATATTATTAAACTCTAATCGCTGTTGTGTTTCGATATCTGTTGCGATAATTAATATTGTTATTTTCCCGATATCCACTGCTAACACATTTATTCTGTCAATTCTGACGCGTGGTTCCCATCGTGCTATTGCGCCAGCGCTTTCCATGATTATTCGCATAGCAAGCGACGGATCTGTGGGATTATCAACAAGATCAAATAATTTGCTGCCATATTCCGGCAGCATTACACGCGTCCCCAGCGGGGTCGTTAAAATATCAACGATAGACTGACGAATGTGATCAGTCCCCGATAAAAGTTTACCGGTGTTACGGTCCATTCCAAGCATCTTTACGCCATTGGTTGGTTCGGTTGTTGAGTTTCCCCGTCCGGACATATATGAGTGTGTCCGTTATACGTTGTGCGGACTTCAGTTATTGTGCCTTGTCGGTCCTGCACCTCTTGCCCTGCTAACACACTACCGCGAGTTGTGATATTACCTGTTCCACCGTTATCTCCAGTGACAGAAATATCGTTACGGAATGTCGCTAATTTATCTACTACTAATGTCTCGGTAATATGCGTTGGACCAGCTAGTGTTATACCACCCGGAGCCCACGCGCTGATTGTTTGAGCTGTCAGCGATATTCTGTTCGCAGCAGTAACACTAACAGAACTCGTTGCTATAACGTTCACTAAATCAGCATGTGCGTTAATTGTATCTGTCGCTGTGACATTAATAATATCAGCGTCTGCGTTAATTAATTTCCCACCATGGATATTAACTACATTTTCGCTATTAATAGTAACATCTGCGCGTCCAAATATTTCTATTTCAGACTCACCGAGTATTTTTACCACGCCGTCCGGTACGCCCTGCCATGTCAGAGTGTGATTTTTTGTGTTATACGTCATCGTAGCCCCGTCACAGTATGCAGTGACATGATCATGGGGGTCATTGCTTGGCGGAGCTTTGTCGTCAATGTGCAGCCCGAGCATAACTACACCGTTCCGCGTATCCCCACCCTCAGAAACAACAGTAACGGGATCGCCCACTGATGGTGCGCTCCAGTCGACGCGTTCTGAGGTGGCGTGAGTAAACCACTGCAGCCAGCCTGACTGGTGTTCGCCACCAAATGAGACTCGGCAGCGTGGAGGATTCATTTTAACTGCAGCTATCGTGCCGCGTTTAACTGCGTCACGCAGCCTGCGCGCGTTCTCCGCTGCAGCATATTCATCGTCCGATTGGGCCATAATAGTCGCCCTCATGTTCTGCGCCGATATCTGGTGCTATTCCGACGTATATATTTTTCAGGGTCCCCTGTGAGGGATAATCGAAAATATCTGGACCAACGCCTACAACCTGCGTGAACGACACGCACTGAACTGAATGCGAACCGACTGACTGCCCGTTTTTAATCCAGTCGCACGGTTCCGCGTCGCTGAATTTTGCCGGTTTAGTTCCGGGACCGAACATTCGCCCATTGATCCAGCTCGTCATATAGAGCGCTGCATTCTGCGATTTCAGTCCGTACTGATCAGCTGCAAATTCACGCAGCAAATACAAATTACACGACAGCTCGACTGACTGAATTGAGCCTGGAACCGATTCGTCACTCTGTGACCAGTTGCTGATTTCCAGGAACAGAGCTGGCGTTTCAAATCCAGCCGGAATTTCCGGATAAATTCCGAATGTTTTGATGAACGGTATTTGTAAAACCGCGCCTTTAACGCGATCAAGATATTCGTCAAATGCATCCAGTCCGCTCATAATCGTTTACCTGTTTTTGGGTCTACGTGGACATTACCTTTCACGCGACCGCGCAAATCTTTCTCAAAAAAGCCCATAAAAACAGGGCCAATGTTTTCAAAAATATAATCATCGATAGCATCCTCCAGCGCGTCGTGCACAGGTACGCGAGCCTCTTCGATTCCTCCGCGATCCAGTCGAATCCAGACACTTTTCGCACCGTAGCGTTTCGCTACGAATGAATCGGGCCAACTCATCATCGCCAGCCCTGCACTTTTGGGTGTAAAAGTTGCCCCTCTAGCGCCTTTTTTGGTTTTCAAAAACAGGCCGGTCTCAAGATCGCGAGGCTGTTTTTGCCTCCGTGGATTTTGTAATCGCCCCTTTAGCTCAGATACCCGGAAATCATTCAGACCGTACCAGAGCTTGGCGCTGCTCAGGTCTCCTGCCCCTTCTTTTGTAAAATTACGGCGCTTAATGAACGGCTTGATTCGTTTATCTACGGCCTTATGATTTTTAGCTGCCAGTGCAGTCAAAATCATTCCTGCTGAAATTCGGTGCATATGTTTTGCAGTTCGGTTCAGCGCCCTGTTGTATACCATTAACATTTGATGTTGCGTCGCGCTGATTTCGACTCTGAGCTGCTCCAGCGCCGAAACATCGATATCGAACATCTGCGCGTTACTACGTAAATCGGCCACGGTTCCCCCTTAAGTGGGACCGAGGTCCCACTTAGTATTTTGAATACTCGCTGTTTTCGCTGGACGTGTGAGGCTCTAAAAAAATATTCGTGAGCCCTGTGCCATCAGGTTGAGGCTCTTTAACCACGTAATCGGTCCAGCCAGACCAGGTAACAGAGCCGTCAGGTTCGATGCTGCGCTGCTTTGGAACCTGGACGACGTCACGCGCAACAACGCCAGCGACGTCGTCCGAGAGCGCCGTCAGGCTCGTTACTGTACCGGTAATAAAACCAGCGTGAGGAACGTCAACGCGCGCGTAAGGCTCGTTGAAAATAGCGATAATGGGGTCGGTTTTACCGCGTAATTTAACGGGCCGTCCCCACTCACGGATCATCTCCTCGTCGCCGGCCCGGAGGTCATCGTAGTAGCTCATAGAGCGTAAACGTGATCAGCTGCGATAAGGTCTGCGACCTCCGGTGAATCAACAACAATTTCACGGCCTGCGGCAACAATCTCGCGAACGCGACGCCCGTTCACGTAGTGATAAACGTCCAGCGTGTTACGCAACTTGACGCGGCGCGTAGCCGGTGCGAGCTCCTGCTCTTGTGACTGTGAAACGATAGCGCTCGCGATTGATTGAGCGAGTTCATTATCGGTCCCGGACGCAGTATTCACTGTAATCTCGATGCCTCCCGCGTCACCGGATTGCTCGTTCAGAATATCGAGCTCTGACTCAGCGCCGGCAACGATTGATTCCAGTTCCGCAATAGTCCCGCTGCGCGGTAATTCGCGACCGAGCTGAGCGCTCAGATCGTCAATACGCGCCAGCAATTCTGTTTTTGTGCTCATGTTGATTCCTTAACAAAAAAGAGCCTTTCGACTCTTACGCGATTTTTACGACAACGAACGCGTCGGCGTCCGTGAGGACCATTGCTGGCGCGGATTGCGTCATTGTTTGCGTCACTGCCGGATCACCGGTAGTGGTCCAGACTTTTGGATAGCGCGTCGCTTCGGAAATACCCTCTTTCAGCGCGTCTTCGTCCTGAATTGCGCCATAAGTGCGGAGCCCGCGGTTTTTTGTGTTGCCAAGGATCATCGTGTTATCCGGCATATAACGCGTTTCAGTGTCTGTTACCGGGTCGAGGTATTGCCCTTTGTAGACAAACAGCGCAGTGTCGCCGTAGTAGCCTTTAAAGCTGACAACGTCGCCCAGGTTTTTCAGCGCGACCTCGAGCTGGCTGTTTGAGCCACGGCGCGTATCCAGTGCCGTCCAGAATTTTTTAAAACGCTTCAACTGCTTCCAGGCTTTACCATCCATGATGATCACGTTAACCGCACCGGAGGCGAGGTCCGCGTAGGATTCAATATCGTCGCTCGGGTCATACGTTTCCGCGTCCTGAGTCGACCAGGCTGTCGAACCGGACTGAGTGACGTTATTCGTCGCGCTGCGGCTCATGTCGATCTCATAGGTCTCGATATTGCTGCCGGAAACAGTGTATTTACCGTACAGAACAGCCTGTACCGCCTGGAACTCTTCGAGCTGGCTGATGCTCAGTTCCTCATCAAGCAGGTTCTGCATGATGATTTTTGCACGACGTTCGACCGGCGTTTCCGGCTGGCCAATCTGCTCACCGGCTGCGCGCTTGATGCTCATATTCGGATTGATCGTGTGCTTGGGTTTCGTGTAACCCGGTTTGAAATGGTTCGTTGAATAGCCGCGAGTGCGGTCAACTTTGCCGGTGATCATCGGCGCGCAGTACACGGCCATGTTCACTTTTCCCGGGATTTTATCCAGAAAAACCTCTTCGCTCGTAAACGTGTAGGTCTCACGGAAAAACAGCTTTAAAAACAACGGATTGAACTTAAATACCTGCTGTGTCGCGGTAATCAGTTCTGACGTAGTAAACGAATCGCTCATTTATATATCCTGTTATAAAAAAACCGCCCGGAGGCGGCTTGTTTTGAGTTTTTTGCTATCAGCCGACGCTGATCGGCGTACCCGCAAATGCTGATTTGCGTTTAGCTACGTCGGTAACCGTACCCCAGTTAATCGCCGTGTAACGGAACGAGCCTGATTTATAGTACGAGCAGTCTGCAGAACTGGAGCCAGTATTAACTGCGGTGGCAGTGAGGCCAATAGCTTTACCGACTGAGCCGTCCCAAACCTTAAACGTCCCGACAGTAGCGTCGAGCATAATCGGTGTCAGCCGGGGTACGTTGATCCCGCCCTGAAAATGACCGACGGTCGTGACAACAAGGTCAGGCCCAAGAATAAAATCGTCCGGGCTATACGTTTCTGTAGTCATTATTCATCCCCTAAAATTGAACGCCCTGCAGCAACCAGCATCGAGACGTTTGCGGTTGTTCCTGTTGCCGTAGTACTGCCAGCATCCTGAATAGTCGCTGGTGATTCAGTGCTCATTAGTGTATCGAGCGCCGTTTCTGTCCGCGCCTGCGCCGTTTTAGGTGCTGCAGCGAGGACTACCTGCGCCTGCCCGACCGTCATCCCGGGGACGCCAGCGAGCGCTTTTGCCTGCGCCTCGCGCCCAACAGCTTCGGGACAATTGATGATGGCCATCACACGCGCCAGTTCGCTTGATGCGGCGTCCGCGCGAATCTGCTCCGTGTTAAACTCAACCTGCGCGACAGTAGTCGTGGTCGTGGTTTGTTCTGTGGTCGTGGTCTCCGCCGTGGTTTCTGTACCAGACATAAAGCGCTCCATTTTTGGTTTCAGTGCGTCGGCCATCACTGCGATAGCGTCCGCGTAATTAACGAGTTGATCAGCGAGACCAGATTTAATCGCGTCCGCGCCGATAAATACTGCAGCTTCCGTGGCCAGCACCCTGGATTTTTTCAGCCCGGTATAATCCGAGACTTTTTGCGCGAACTGCTCGCGCGTGCTGTTAATACTCAGCTGGAATTCGTCGCGAACGTCGCCTGGCAGCTGGGAATACGGGTTCCCGTCAACTTTGTGCGCGCCGGCGTAAATCAGCGTCACGTCGACGCCAGCAATCTCCAGCGCTTTTTCGACGCAGCGGTGAGCCATCAGGACACCGATTGAACCAACTGTGCCTGTCTGCGTTATCAGCCGGCGCGAACACGCTGACGCCAGCAAATAGGCAGCGCTGCAGGCCGTATCGCTGGCCAGCGCCCACACAGGTTTTTGCTCTCGCGCCCGGGCGATTAAATCAGCAGTATCAAACGCGCCGGCGACTTCACCGCCAGGGGAGTCAATATCAAGCAGGACCCCTCTTACATCGGGATCAGAAATCGCCTGCTGCAGGCGTTTTGCGATTCCGTTGTAACCGCTCATCCCGCTAACTGGGTTGATATAACCCAATTTATGAACCAGCGTCCCGGTAACCGGCAGAACGGCTATACCACGCTCCACGCGATACGATTTCTGGCGTGTTCGCTCGCTGCTGTCCCACCCCATCGCGAGCGCGTTCATTTCGTCGCTGTTCATTACCTCTCCAGACGCTGTATCAATCAGTCGCCCGGTACCGAACCGGTCGCTCAGCGCCGAAAAAAATACCCGCGCGTAGGTGGGCTCCAGCAAAAGCGGTTGATTGAACGCCCTGGCGGCGAGGTGCGGAAAATTGTTCCACGGCATCAGTTACCTCCCCAGCCGTTATCGTTGGTATTTGAGGGGTGAGATACAGACCATGACGGTTCGCTCAGCCCCATTTCACGCCGGCGCTGAATTTCGTATTCCTGCTGCTCCATAACCTCCTCGTAATCCTGTCCCTGCAGCGCCAGTTCGTTCTGATACGTGCTGAGGCCAGTTGTGATGCGCATGGCGCTCTCCTGAACCTCTTTCAGCCCATCAATCGCCATGCGACCAGCGCCGATCCAGAGCGCGTTCGTCCAGGAGTTCCGCGCCTCATAAAACGACCGGACAGCTGAGCGTGGCAGGGTGATAATTCCGCGTGCCAGCGCCTCTTCAAACCAGCAGCAGAACATCAGCGACGCCTGTCGCGCGGCGATAAAACGTCGACGCCCCATGAAAAATCGCCAGCTGACGTTAGCACTGGCCCGGGCGCTGGAGTAACTGACCTGGCTGTAGTCCCGGCTAAGTTCTTCGTATGACGCGCCAACGCCAGCTGCAACGTAACGCAGGAGTGATTTTTCCAGTGAACTAAAACCAGCATCAGCATTCTGAGCGGTCTGTAAACTGAGTTTGTCGCCGGGATGCAGGTGGGGAACTTTCACACCACCGAGCTTGATATTTGCGCCGTTGTAGTACGTCACGTAACTCTGAATAAACGAATTCAGCGGGTTCGAGTCGATATCAGTACCCGCGCCGGCGATATATTCAAACGCCTGCTGGCTGTCGAGCTCTGATTCGATTGTCGCGGCATACATCGCCTTCACAATGGCGCTCTGCAGTTGTGTTTGCTGCAGTGTGTCGAGCATTTTCAGGCGCTCCATGACGCTGTAAAAAATATTGTCCCCGCGGGTCTGTCCGTCCTCGAGCGGCTCGAATATGTGGATGAATGCGTGTCTGCCGCTGCTGAGCTGTGCTGGGATACGCCGGCATTTACCGACTCCGCCGAGAGGGTAAGTATCCTCGGCTATCCAGTACCCGACCGCGGCCCCGTTTTTATCGATATCAACACCGGCGCGGCGAAATTGAGTGTCAGCTGCGTAACCCGGATTTCGAATCCGTTTCGGTGAGACCATTTTGAATCGCGTCCGAAAAACGCTGCCGGCACTACTCTCCCAGACTGGTTGTACGCAGGTTTCACCGTTGAAAGCGTGAGTAGCCACGCCCTCGCGGATCATCATTGTGAACGTCCGTTTCCGCTCGATATCAATCGTGCAGTGAGGGTCCTCGGCGTATTCAGTCCACGCTACCTCGACGTCACGCGCCAGCGCCCTGGCGTCCTCGCGAGATATGCCGAGGTAACGCCAGTTAGGGCGATAACTCAACTTAAACAGATTGCCGACGATATGATCCTGGTGCAGCTGCACGGCGTTCGACGCGACGCCGTTATTGCGAACGAGATCGTCTGCTCGCGCGTTACCGCGATAAAAATTCGGCAACAGTGCTGCGTCGGCGCTCTGCTGTGGTGCGTTCCAGTCAATCAGCTGGCCACCGAAACCGGGACCGCCGCCGTTATACCCCGCGTAACGGCGTAGTGGCGTTTTACCGTCAGGCCCGAGCAGCTGCTGCGGAGCAGTCATAATCGAACTCCCACGGGCCGACGGCGTCCCGTACTCAGACCGAGCTGTGATTTCAGCTCGATAATGTACGTTCGGAGCTGCTCAATACTCGCCTGCGAGTATTGATAGCTCCGGTTATTTCCTGCTGAATCGCCGTGAGACAGCGACACGGTCGATTTACCCGTTAATAATTTGTGCAGAGCGATTTCCGCTTCCAGCAGTCGTTCTGTTAAAACCTCGCGCGACGTCATTAGCTCCCTCCGAGCATTCTGGCCATCTCCTCGAGAGACAGTTTGTTTTGTGATTTTTTCCGTTGCTCAGCGAGCGTCTCGAGATTGAGCTGGAAACGAATTTTACTGATACGCAGCGCTGCCAGTCCGTACACCCAGCAGTCGAGCGCCTCATTTCGCCGGCCCTGGTTGTCCCAACGATAAACGACGCGACCGTTAATGAGTTTCGGGATCAGAACCTCGGAGACGAGCTGTTTTGCCTCTGTCGTGCTGAATATTTCGTCGTCGTTGGGAAAATGAATCGCACCTGGTGTCGCCGATTTGGAGTCGGGTTCCAGCTGCAGGCGCATTGCGAGCAGGTCTTTCGCTGTATCTGTCCCAATCAACGACAAATACACTTTATTCGCGTTACGGGTACGAGGCATATTTACGACCGGCTGGCCGTATGAGCTCGCGCCCTTGATTGGAATGACCCACAGCGGACCGAGTTTCAGCGAGCGGTTATAAACGACCTGCGCATCTATACCACCGGTATCCCACGCCCAGCGACTGACGCCGATTGTGGTCCCGTCGCTGCGCCGGTATTGTTTGCGAATCACTCCGTCGACGCGCTGCAGCGTGTCCTCCTCGTCGTAGCGACCGAGGACGATTGTTTTATCAATCAGCCAGCACTCCTCCTCGGCTCCCCAGCCCCACACATAACACTCGTAGCGCCCGGACGTCTGAGAGTCGATGCCGCCGGTTATATAAACAACACCGTCAGGAACCTGGCTGGCGTATTTTTCCCGGCGATTAACCAGAATATCGTGCTCCAGCTGCTCGCTGGCCACGTCGCTCCAGAGTTCGCCGAGCGTCGTGTTATGAAACGTCTTTTCCTTGAGCGGGTCGCCTTTCGCTTTCAGCCACTCGCTGACAATCTCGCCCCATCCATCGAGGTTTAGTGAATACAGGGCGTTTATCACGATCGCAGCGTGTTTCGGCGCGCGAACGACGCCACCGTCATGATCAAAAAAATGAATGCCGTCTCGGGTCCAGGTGCAGTCCTCGGCTATCCAGCGCCCCCCGAACTCCATTTTTTCGAGATCGCGATAGTAAAAATGTTCCGGGCAGTGGCAGCACTGGTAATACGCGGACGACGATTTCGCCTCATTGGTCTGCAGGCTGTTATCCCATTTGAGGCCGTATTCGATACCGTCGAAACCAAATACCAGGACCTGCTCCTCGCCACAATGCGGACATGTCAGGTAAAAACGAAACGTCAGATCGGCAGCGTCTTCGAGCATTTCGATATGACTTTTGCCGGTAACGGTCGGCGTCGAACCAAAAATCGCCTTCGGGTACGCTGCCCCTTTAATTCGAACGAGCGCCAGTTCGATGGGCGAGCCCTCGCCTTTGCCTTTTTTGGCAACTTCCAGCGGCCAGCCGTCAACTTCGTCACCCTCGACAACCTGTTTCGTTAGTCGCCGGAAATTTCCTGGTGCACTCGCGCCGCGAAAATCAAGAATCGCGCCGCTCATTTCTTTACGCTGGAGATTGTTACGCTCGTTGCTTTTATCCCAGTCGGGGAAAATTTTCTGAATCACTGGCATTTCGGCGATAGCGGGGTCAACCTCGTCGGCGACAAATCCATCCGATTCGTCATCGATAGGCTGATAGACCACGGCACTACGTTTTTTGTGCTCAGCGAAATAGAGCAGCGCCGCGACGAGTATTTTTGTATAACCGAGACGAGCTGATTTGCGAACAGACACGATTTTTATCGCGTCGTTCGTCATCATATTGAGCATCACTACCTGGACCGGCTGAGTCGTCCAGTGCCCAGCGATGTGGCTGGAGCCCTCAGGGAGATAAAAATATTTATCAGCCCACTCAACACCCGTCATCGGTATCGTCACGCGCAAGGGATTCAACCCTGTCGAGATCGCGTTCGATATCGCTGACATCGTAATCGCTGAAGTCGATTCGTATGTCTGACAACTCATTTAAGGCTATCGCCAGCTCCTCTCGTAATACACTGCTCGCCTCTTGCGGCATCTCCGGCCAGACCTTTTTCAGGCGTGGTGGCCACGACTCGACGCGGGTACGTAATTCAACGGCGACGCGAGATACAGCGACGCTAATTAATTCAATTGGCGCGTAGCGTTTAGCGAGAATGCGGCGTTTTACTCGTGCCATCAGGATTCGCTCCTGTCGTTCCTCATTTTTCAGCCACTGCTCGCGATTTTTTTCGGGAGAATTGTCCCCCGCTTCCGGTTCGTCATTACTAGTTGTGTCGCGTCTATTGCTCCGGAGATAACGAATATAAAAATGGCGCCATGCGTCTAGCTCCCAATCACCACGTCCTTGTGGGACTGGTGCTCCCGGAAGTTTTGCGAGATCGCGCAGACGACGATCAGATAGCAGTAAATGTGCTGCAACCTCAGCCTGACTTGCCATTAAAAATCCTCACCGGAACCGGAAATACCCAAAATGAAAAAATACTAAAAACGAGCGAGTTTTTGCGCGTCTACCGACCCTCGGTGTTTTGGATTTCGGAAAGGACCCGCGACCAGGGGGCTATCTCCCTTTCAGGACAGGAATTAGGGGCTCGCATCAGGTTCATCAAACTCAACTGTAGCCTCGCGGCGTACTTGTTTGCATACATCAGCTTTGTGTATCTGATTATCAGCGTAAGCTTTCACTTTGGCAGCGAGCCATCCTTTTGTGCTGTATCGATAGACTACCGAACAAGTTTTCCATATATGTATATATCTTGAACTTATTGATATCATTACAGAAAAACAACAACCATGAGAACGCAAAAAATGAACAGAGAAAAAATTGAAGCCTTAATGAGCGTAATATTAAAAGAAGCTGACCCAAAAAAGTTTCCTGAGAAGTTATCAGAGGACGCCATCGTATCTTTTTATCGTGCGAACTCCTCTTATCTAAATTGTTCAACTTTAAGAGAATGGCTAAGCGGCGAAGCAGAGCCTTCAGATGAGATACTTCAGAAGATTATGGTTCAGAACAACTGGCGCGCAACAAAATGGTCAAATCAGTTACCTTAATCTGTTGAATGTGTGCCGCCTTAAAACAAAAAGGCGGCCTCTCGTTAAAGTAAATTACCCTATTTTCCACCAAGGCATGAAGCCTCTGCCCCGGTTGAATCAATACAACCACCGTTCGCAGTAGTAATCTTCGTACCCGGCGCGATCATCACGTGTTTAATACTGCTGCCGTCAGCGCGAGTCGCTTCGGTGTATGTCGAATGTGTGCAGCCTGCCAGCGTGAAGAACGCGACAGCTAAGAGAAGTTTTTTCACGTTTTACCTACGCTTCTGAGATAGATTTCTCAGCATTCACCAATGGAAGTGATTGTGGAACATCCGTTTGACCTGCTGGCCAGCGGTAGCCTGTTACGCGGGAACGAGGAAAAGCTTTGATATTTACTTCATCTGCCTGGTTGCCCCCCAAAATCATTAAATCCCCGGCGGCATTTTTCCCGACAACAAAGCCGACGTGACCACCGCCAGACCGAGACAGAATAGCAATGCATCCATAGGCGGGTTCCTTCAGTTCATTACCCCAATCGAGATAAGAATTCGCAGACTCAAAACGCGTTGAGCGAATACCCGCACGTTCCAGCATTGCCCCGGTGAAAGCAGCGCACCACGGTGTTTCGTCATCCTTAATGCCGCCGCGTTTGATATCTTTCCAGTACTGCACAATTTCTGCAGCATGTTGCTTCCCTTTCATTTCCCGAATGCCGAGGTTTTTTCGAGCCTCGATTAGCCATTTAGGATCCGTCATTACCTGTCTCCTGTTATTTTTGAAATATTCCCTCGTGCCCGCCAGACAGCAATACAGATGGTGAGGTTGAGAAAGAACTCTGCGGGATCAACCTGCGTATATTTCCCGTAAAAAATTCGTAGGGCTATCCACGCAGCAGACAGAATCGCGAGGTAAGCAGTTAGTGAGATGAAAAAACGATAGCGGCCTGTTTTTTGAAAAAACATCAACCGTAGTGCCAACATCAGACAAATAATTGCATTGGCATTGATGAGGACAGAGTGCAGGGTCATTATTTCATCCCCTTATCTGATTTCCATAAACGAGCTTGTGACATGATCCGCAACAGTGATGTAACGCTGATTACTGATGCAACCAGTGCACCAATGGCGGGAGAGACTTTTACTGTTACGGGAGGGTTCAGGTGACTCAGCACCGCGTTCAGAATACCGGTAATGATGGCTGACGCTGTCTCAGCGCAATACACACCGCCAACAAACGAAATGAGTGCGAAAATAACCTGCTTCCAGAATCGATGCTGCCCGGACGACAACACATAGAGAGCTGCGCCTGCCAGCGCACAGATCATCACTGCAGGTGTTGCCTCAGGAAATAACGCAGCAAACGTCACCCCCGCCGAGCCAGCAGCAACGCCAGCGGTTAGAGGTTCAGACATGATTTTTCCTGATTCAGAAACGACAAAACCCCGCCGTGGCGAGGTTCTTAGAAATTTGGCAACATACCAAATTAGCGTCAAATATGGCCTATTTTGTTCGTTTTTGCAAGCATTATACGCAAACGTCGTCTAAATGGTTCTGATAATGATGCAAAGTTGCAAGAAGTGCCACTTCATCAAGTGCTCTCACCGCCTCTTTCATTCCTACCCAGTGCAGGGAGTATGTTTCGCACCAGGTGGAACGAGAAACCGACAGCATTCCTGCTAGGGTAGATCCGGCCATCTCCTTAAAATCCTCGCGTTTATTTGCTGCTGCGACCGCCTGCACGGACAACCACACCAACGAAAGCAGGCGCTTAACTACTTTTCTCTGAGTTGACGCGGGGATGTTTCCTTTATAGCGACTCCAGACAGCCTCACAAATAGCTGTTTGGTGTTTGAATGCCAGGTTACCACCGTAGCAATAACGCAACCACGCTTGCTGACTTGCATCCAGCGAGTTCACAGAACGCCGCCAGGATGAATCAGCAAATTCAAAATCACTCATCGGCGGCGCGGGGCGACGTCTGCTGAAACTTTCCAGAGCGTAAACTGGCGTAACCAGAGCATCAACGGTCCGGTCCTCCAGCTGCACACGGTGAATATGTTTGCGTGGGTATGCGTTTTTGTCTGCCGGTGGGTGCTCACACAATGCTTCCAGTTGCCCCTTAGAACCACCAGACAAATCCCGCAATGCAGCGCGCAGTTTTATGCGGGTATATTCCAATAAATACTCGTTACTCATCAGATAAACTCCTCATCGCGCCAGATAGCCAGTGTTCTGAAAACTCCCTCAGCGTGCATCAACAACAATGAGTCGTGCTCGTAATCCGTTTTTGTACGTCCGTCGATGGCATCGTGACACGCACTGCAGGCGATAGCGCCCTGCATATCGTGAGGTTTGATGGCTGTGCCGCACGTTCCGGCGAGACGATAATGAGCCAGTACGCTGGTTTCAGGATTGTGATTGCACACACCGGGGATACGCACAGTACAAGCGCGACTGCGTGCAGCTTTTCTCAGGTCGATTTTTTTCATGATGTGTAATCCAGCAGCTGCGCGGCGGCATTTTCAGCGGCCTCCTGAGAGGCAAATGTGCGGAACAAAATATAATTCCACAGCACATCTAAAACGGCTGAATACAGTTGACCGAACTCAAGATCGTCCATCGCTGCAAACGAGATTGAACGAGGTACGCGCATCAAACTGCCGTCTGGCATCTGATGAACGTCATAAAACCCAGCTTCCATAATCGCCCATGCGCGAAACGCCTCGAACGACTTCACCGCACTGATACTCCCCGCGCGCTTTTCCGACTCATCGAGAAGATACTGATCAGCCAGCTCTGCCATGACATCACCGTGTCCACCGTAATACGCCAGTAACTTAACGTAGCCGTGAACCAGTTCGCGCTCCGCAGGAGAAATAGCCCCTCCGGACGGATGCCAGTAATCAAAGCCCAGGTTGAGAAGTGAGAAAAATTTACGATGAAACGCGGGATTACGCGCCTGTTTGAAATCTGCATACACAACAGCACCTGGTTTGACTCGTTCAGTCAACCAGCGTTGCGTGTCTGGTGTCGCGGGTATTAGCGAACCGCCGGATACCCTGATAAATGAATGCTGCGCCATGGTTAACTCCAGGTGGCGCGGCAGTGTTCAGAAAATGGTGCCGGGTGTTCAATCCAGCACCGATATTATACCGTGTTTTACGCGTCAGGGGGTGTAATAGTATATCCAGCTATTTCTGCCAACTCGAGAAACGCCATCAGGCTGGCAATCCGCTCATCATCGGTCAGAACACGCACACCAACGATGTGTCCGTCCTTACGCTTGATAACAGCCCGGCATGTTTCCGGTAGTTCGCCTATAGATTCTTGAATATTCATGTCTTCCCCCCAATGCCACAACCTGTATATTTATACAGTATTTTATGGCATTTGTCATAACGCCAAATACAATGAGGGAATAATGAACAATTATATTCACGTCGTGAATTTTATTAAACGGTTTTATAGGGGATTAAACCGTTTATGGTCATTATTTATCACTCCTGTAAATTGGAATTAACCATTTTCTAATCGTCGACGCTGCAGGTGGGTCAGAGTATTTCGCCACAAAAATACCGGATATGTATTGCACGCCACGCGATAATGGCGCTGTCGGGTTTTCAGTAAAAAAACGATCAGCCAGTTCAATGGCTTCGCTTTTTAATCTGTGCTGTGGTCGTCCTCCGCCCTTTGTTCCCAGGTATCGCGCCAGTTGTTTGAAACGGTAGGCGATGATTAACGGTCGCATCATCATATTGAAAAAATCGCGGGCATCGTTGTCAGCGCCTTGCGCTATCAACAGTGCAAAAAACAGATACGGGATTATGTACACTTCAGGAGATATACGAACCCGTTCACAAGTTGGTGGAGCCAACTCAATAAGTAAGTCAGCCAGCGGATTCCCCTTTTCTCCACGTTTGTAATAGCGATACAGCGGCCCGATATCAAGTTCACTCACGTCGATTTCAGGATGCCCGGCAACGACTGTACGTATCTCTTCTGCCAGAGCGTCAAATATTGCCCCGGTCCGTTCAAGATAGAGCCTCCGGGTCGAACCGCGATCATCCAACGCCCGTAACATATCTAACCGGCTAACGAAAGTTTCAGGCCAGTCCTCATAGAAGGTTTTCATAATTACCTCGAATAATAAAAACTGCACTATTTGCACAATTTATTATTCGTTTTCACGCCGCTGAGTTCTATAAAAAAGAAAAAACCTCCGAGGCAGGGTTTTGTTATGGCTCGTTAAATCATCATCCAACTTTTTAGACTGAACGGTGATACTTGCAAATATTTGAAAATATGGGCTGGAACCCTATCTTATGATGTGCCTGGTAATTTATATTGTTGGGTCTTTATATCATGAGGAATCACTATGGGTACGTTAGGCAACCAGCCGTGCAGAAGTCGTTATGAGTTCGATGATTTTAATTTAGCCAATCGAGCTGCGGCTCTTACTAAGTTAGCAAAAGAAACTGGTGTATCGGTGGATACCTTAATCAAACTTGAAATTGCTATGCAACTGAATCGGCTCAACTCCATCCTTATCGAAAACGGTGACAAGATGGACGAGAATCTGGCAGGTATTGGCGAGATACTGCAGAAGTGAGAGTAGCCCCTCTTCTGAGGGGTTGCACATTTAAAATATTAAGGGCGGTCTTCTTCACGTACACAGTCACCTGGTCGAATCGTTCACGCATACTGAGTACAAAAAATCTCAACGATAAGATCAGGTTAGACCTGTATTTTCCAGAAACATATAGACGCCTAAAAAAACACTAAACTCATGATTATCATGTATGTTTTTACTGGAAACATTGAACCATCCACAATACAGCGTAAAAAGCAAGCAATTCACAAGATTTTAAAGTGATTTATCTGGAAGACTTTACTACTAACAGTTAATATCGTACCAGAAGTGCAGAATTTGCACTTTTACAGGAATGTGGTACGGAACATGCTGTCTATATTTCAACCAATAATCGTAATGCAGTAACTGGAGGAGCTATGGCTACCAACCCAAGAGAGCACGCCCGGCGAGTGCTGGACACGTTCTGGTGCGGGCGTGGTTTCCCTGTTGATCCAGCGAAAATTGCTCACGACATGGGATTAGATGTTTTTATTACCGATCTTCCTGGGAAAGTTTCTGGCGCACTGATTAAACAAAAAGATCAAGATCCAGCGATCTTTCTAAACAGTGATGACAACAAAGTTCGTCAACGTTTTTCATGTGGGCATGAGTTGGGGCATTACATCGCCCGGCAAGCATCGCATAGCGATGAATATGAGTACGTTGATTTACGTGGCGAAACCGCAAGCGCCGGAACGCATCCTGATGAAATTTTTGCAAACAAGTTCGCAGCAGAACTTCTGATGCCGGTAGATGAGGTCAGAAAACTGCACGCTGACGGTCAACCAAGTTATATAATGGCGCATTATTTTGGCGTATCTGACGATGCGATGACTTATCGTTTAAAGAACTTGAGGTTGGGGTAACGCTTTAAAATGCCATCGGATGACGATTTTAACAGCCGTTTCAAACAGGAAGTAGCACGCAGACTGAAGGATTCCCTCAACCTACACCGTCAGTTAGCAGAAGAGGTTGAGCCGGAGGACGATGAAACTCCGGTTCAGTCTCCTGACGAAGCTTCACCTCAGCCAAAGGTTTCGCACGCCCCCAAAAAAACGGCTGTCCGTATTCGCGGAATAGCCAGAAAAAGAGCTGCCGAAGCTCGCAAAATGGCTGTAGCTGCGTCTAGCAAAAGAATTCCAACTGCTACACCCTCTCAACAAGTCACCCGTACTGAGAGTAAAATCTTGACCGAGTTCACATCTGTGAAACAGGTGAATTCACTTGATACCGAGCATGAGCGCAAACAACTCAACAACAAAGATTTTGAAGCAGAAATCGCTCTAAAAAAACGATACGGGAAATGGTTCCTGATTATCCTTGCTTTCCAACTTCTGATAATGAATGGTGTATTTATTGCCGACGGCGCAGGTAAGCTGGAATTTGAGGATTTAACACTACAGTTGTACATGGGCGGTACTTTGACAGAGGTATTCGGCCTCGTGCTGGTCGTGACAAAATACCTTTTTAAACGCAAGTAACTCTCTCGGTCCAACAGTCTTTCGAAGGCCCTGATCAAAGGGCCTTGATAAATTAGCAGTGCGTTGAAAACAGATAGTTATTCCCATCAGTTCCAACGTAATACACATCAAAAAAATCACCATTCTTTTGCTCTAACGTCAACACCTACCCTTAAAAAAATAATTCTCCAAGAATGAGAAAGTTATTGTGTGTATTAGATAAGATATGAGCTGACACATCTATGGCGTGGAGCCAAATTTAATATGACAGTCCGCTCTGTGCCATAAGCGGACTGTCAATAAACAGATTCACTTGTAAATCTTGAAGCTATACATATTTACTTTCAATGATAAATAAAAGAACTATCCAAAAATCACTGAGAGCATATTTTAACTAACCCTCCGCTACTATTAACATAAATTTCACCCAACCATAATTAAATTGATACATATAGCAACTTACCTTGATACGAATCATCTGGGTTATATTTTTCCATATTTTTTTCCGTCAAATCGAATCATGCCAGGATCAAGAAAATTAATTAAATCGATTAACGCGTGCTGTATTCTGATTAGCCTTTCTTTATAAATTCCGATATCTCTTGTCATATTTATCACTTCATTGTTTAAATCTAAAAAAAATGGCTCATTGATAAAGCAATTTTCCTTTGTGAAACTGCCGTAACCTATGCAATCAAATCCAGTATCTGTTGATATCAGCATCTTTTCTGCAATAGCTCTCTGCTCTCCTATGAAAAACATAAAATACTGACCAAAGACGTCTGTTTGGATTAATGAGTTAATATTGTTCTGTAATCTAATAAACTCCCTCATTTTTTTATTTTTTTCTAGGCTAAGGTATTGAATGTCTATGCGGGCAGCTTCTGTCCATGCAAAAAACTGGGAAAAAAGAAAAACAGTATTGTTGATAACATAATCTTGTTGGCGCTTATTCCCATTATGATAAAACTCTTCAATGAACCCCAATTCTAATATATTATAAATACGGCTTTGTAAGTCTGAAGCTGAGCGAATTAACGGTTCAATATAGTACTGATGTTTTCTCCTTACATCCAGTGATTCATTGAGCTTGTTTATTCTATTCTGATTATAAGTAGATATAGCAATAGAGATTATAGCTATTGCACCACTAATAAAGCTTGAAATTAATGCCGTACCCATCTAAAAGTCCTTTGATTCTTGCTTGGTTAACAAAATGACATAATTTTATTTAATGCCATAACAACTTAACAATATATCATAATATGATTATTATGGTGTAGCTTGTCGCATCTACGCTCCATTACAAACAGATGTAAGATATAACCTATATGTTTTAGCCAGCAAATTCGAAAGCATTCAAAGTAGTCTCATCGAACTCTCGAAACCCTATGTCTTCGGGTATAAAATATTTAAATCCATTTGCATAATATCGACTCATGTTTATTATATTCTCCCCATTCACCATTAAGATTTGACATTATTTTCAACAATCGGTTATTGCAAGATTGAAATATATTTTTACTTGACACAATATTCCATGTAGCCCAGCGATTCGACTTACCCCCAACTATACGGACAATCTAAATTAAATCGATGATTTTTTGATACATTCTCCTCTCTCCATTACTTTATGTTTTTGTTCCCCAAAAATACCTTGCTCTCTAAAAAATAATTGTTCTTTAAGTTCAAAATCGAGATCTACATGAGCGTTAGATACAAAGCTAATATGTTGAAATGTCTTTCCCCCCCCCATAACGGCATTGTTATCTAAACTATGTTACACAAATATAATATTACCCTTTCAACGTAATCCAAGAATAAGATTAATGCCATTATATATATCATAAATATGATATTTTGTATATTTTTATCATTTAGCCTTGATTGTACTAGGTGTACTCTCAACGAAGTAGGGAAAGTCTGTTCCTCGCTCACAGCTGCCCTTCAGTAAGCGAAAAAATGCCTACTCGGTGCCATATACAGCCATTGTTATTAACAGCAGGGAATAATTCAAAACTGAAATTAAATATCTACCTTTTACAGTAGAAATAGTTCCTCCAGGACACTATCCATTGCCGGGCACAATCACTCGGGGTATAACGATATAAAATATGTTCATGATAGTGCAGGTTCGTATATTAAGTTCAGCAGCGAAAACATGCCTTACAGGTTTCCGGTTTTGGGAGCGTCGTTACAGGATCCTGCGCATACCGTTCCCATCTGTTGAATTAAAGGTTTCACAGCCTTTGCCGATATCACCTTTTACCTTACCTGTGATGCGTTCAGTGCTCAGCGTTGTTTACTGTAGCTCTCGGGACTGATTACAGACCGCGTCTTAAAAACCAATCCTTACTCTAAAGGGAATTCATGAGATTAAAATACTCAGTACTCTTACTCGCCATTGCCCTTACAGGCTGTGATAACAAAAAAGATGAGATCGGTTGTTCTTCGGAAATAACCCAGTCAGCTCTCATGGATTTATTAAAAAAATCTGCTTATGAAGGACTCTCTGAACAGGTCGATAAATACCCTGATGTCACTAATCAGACCAAACGAAGCACACTGGACAAGATCAAACTAGCCATCTCTGAGATCTCCACAACATCAAGTGACACGGGCAGCACAATGAAAACTTGTGAAGGGACCGTGACGATGACTCTATCTGCGAACGAGTACGTCCAGCTTTCAGATGCTTACAGAAAGAATTTTAATCGTAATCTCGATAAGCAAATGGAAAGCCTGTTTTTGGAGAACAACGCAAACGCCTTTTCAAAACGTATCACCTACACCGTGCAGGCGACCGACGATCAGAAAAACGTTTTTGTAAAAACCTCTACTGATAATCCGATATCAGTGGGCGCCGCTTTACTGACATCGCTTTCCATTATCACCCCGATCGTTGAGCAGCAGAAAATCCAGCAGGCTAAGGATGCCCAACAGAGTCAAATTGAAGCGGAACAACAGGTGCAACTCAGGGCGCAAGAACAGGCTAAGTATGAGGCGGAGAAGCAAATAGAGAGACAGGCACAACTTCAGCCGCAAAAAGCTGACAACCTTGATCAGTCCCGAATGGCATTTGCGAATGCCGACTCTGATTTGAGTACCGTCTGGAGCAAGTTAACCCCGGCGAAGAAAAAAGATTTGCTGCCTTCTCAGCGTCAGTGGATCAAAACTAAGGATGCTATGTGCGGTAAAGTTTCAATGCAGGGAACAGATGCTGAAGTCAAGAAAATGGTCGACTGCCAGACGCAAATGACCCTTTCAAGAATCGCTTTCCTCAGAAACCAATAACTGAAGTCTCCTTCAAGCTGGCGCCAGGTGTTAACCTGGTGCCAGCTTAGTCATCAAGTGCATATGTAACTGTTTTATATGGGCGGTACTTTGACAGAGGTATTCGGTCTCGTGCTGGTCGTGGTCAAATACCTTTTTAAGCGCAAATAGAGTATTTCCGCCCCAAACAACCTGTCAAAATGCTGAATTAGCAACGGATATAGCCGACTTTTTCCCCATTACCATCAATTTATCCAGTGTCATACTTCGCAGATTGTCGCTGTGGATCACCAGATACCCTGCCCGCTCAGCGATCTCTTTGAAAGCGTCAAAGGTCATCAGATGTTCGCCTTTGGCAACATGGCGCATCCCGGTCACTTTTCCATTTTTGATAGTGGTGATAAAAGAAAAATCTGGAATGGTTGGGTGATTTTCATCGAGTAGCAGGCAGTGGATGTATTCAATCGCCTCTAACATTTGCGTCTGTGACAGTTGTTCTATGTGAGAGACGGCGAAGCGTTGATGAATCATGGTGTAGGCATCGGGATACATCATGCCTTTCTTGCCGACCAGTATATTAACGGCATCACGCAAGGGAGTACGGTCATCGGTAGTTGTACTCCGCCTCTCTGGACGCTGGCTAAAATAACAATCTTCCAGCTTTTCGAAAACTTCCCAGGCCTGTTCTGTTTCCAGCATTTTGGCATGGCGAGCTGCGCCGCGTTCTGTCCAGAGAATGAGGGATCGGGTATGTTTAGCAACTGACTGACTATCTGTCAGTCTGTTTTTGAAGTCGCGTAATTCATTACCTTCCAGCTTAAAAAAATGCTTTCCTACGACAAATCTGGCGATGTTGCGCTTGAAGTTTTGCTGGATACCATTTACTTCCGTGCCATACAAACTGGCAAGCAATTCAGTAGTGATGACGGGAAGTTGGTTATGATGTAGCGGAGAAAGGGATTCCGCAGATATTTGGACTGTCATCGCAGTGGCCTCACTTAGTGTTTTTTTCATCACCACCAGCGACGCCAATCATCTGGTGGTGAGCTGTGCAGGGTTGGCGTAACCGGCTAAGTGAACCCGGCGCTTCCACAGAAGCCCCCACACAGCCCACCATAATGCGAATGTGGCCGTGCCTAACACATAAAAAAACCGCTAACGCGGCTATGCGTCACTTAGATATCCGGGACGCCAATCCCGGCAACCGATTTTGCGGCTGCGCGGAAACTATAGCCCCGGACTTTTTCTAAGTCAATTCAATCAACTTCAAACCTCCGGTGTTCACATTCCATACACTCAACGGGAACATCATCGCGATGCAAGTCCACATATCCGACCCGCTTATACAACTCAATAATGTCCGGTAACGTGACCAGATGTTTTTCCGGTTCCAACACCTCAGCCCGGGTTACTTTGTAATCTGAAATATAGAGCACTATCCGCCCGTTCCGTGGTAACTCCAGTTTATCGCCAAACATGTCCTTTCCCTCCGGGAAACCAATGATATTGACGATATTACACCCACAACGATTCGTTTTACGTCACTCCGCAATCACCATACATCCGTACCAATCCGTACATTCCCACCACAAAAACGATATTTGACAGGCACTGGTAATAGATTTTTAACGCGTGCTATTGCCTTGCGACGTATTTTCAATTCACTCATACAGCCTCCCTGCTCTCAAACGGACGAATATTGGTTGGTTCTCCACACGGAATAGCCCAACCCAGCCAGGTAAATATTTTCAGGTCACACATCGCGTCATACCGTTCGCCAGGATTCACATCCACCATGCTGCAGGCAATTTCATATTGTTCACCATTATCAGTCAGTGCGATCTGGTCATTAATAAACCGGGGCACAAATGCAAGAAAAAGTTCTTTCATGAAATTCTCCGCTCAAAATAAACAAACTGATTCACCGCTCCGATCGGCATTTCGAGTTTTTCTGCGATATCCTGGCGATTAATACCCGACTGATGTAATTCCCTTGCCAGCTCGATATCTTCCTGGAGGTATTTCACTGACTGGTGATAATTACCCCGCAGATACATACAGATTTTCAGCTCGCGCGCTTTTGTGCGTACCGCTGCACCGGTTCTGCCAATAAGCTGCCCTATACGTTCAACTGTCATGCTGCCCGCACATTGTTTGATGATTACGACTTCCGCACGCACCCACCGTTTGTATTTCATTGTTCCATCACCCCTCTCCAGTAGTTCAGACGCTCTCTGAAAAATTCCCGGTACGTATCTGGCGTCATTCCGATTTGCTCAATCACGCTTCCCCTCGGAATACGTTTCTCAAAGAGTTGGCGGATCAGCGCCGCCGCTCGCATGTCGTAGTGCTCTTTAAGCTGGTATTCCTGGGGCCATTTGGCGCGGTTGTGTGGTAAGCCGGGCGGCAGGTAATCTGATTGCCCGGCCATATCACGCCCCTTTCTTTGCTATCGGAGTGATGGAACTCAGCAGCAGGCGGCAGCGACCAGGCGCGCCAATGCGCTGCCCGGTTATCTTGTCGTAAGTTTCATGCGGTGAGGCACACCAGGTTGTCGCTGTTTCGTGGAGTTTCACTTGCCGCTCACCATTTCTGCGAATCGCGATCCCGGTGTGCGTTTTGCCCTTACGTTTCACTGCTGGCGCTGCGGCTACGGATGCCTGACGGGCAGGCTTAGCAGGGGTTGAAAAATTGCCTGCTTTAGGTCTTGGCACAAAAACCGCGCGAGTGCGCGCACGTGGCCCGACGTTCATATTCCACAAAATGACGTCGAGATAGTTTTTACCGTCGTCTATGTGTCCTTTGTCCGACGGGTACTCTAATTTGCCTGGAGTGGTGGTCATTGGTCTTTCCTCGGTTATTTCACGCTGGTCAGGCGTGGTTAAAATTCATTTGTGCGAGAATTATCGCTACGGGAATAACGTTTATTTTTTTCTGAGCGGTCGTTGGTAAGGCGATAAACCTCCTCATCGCTGATATCAATAACTGAGCCATTTTTCATCAGGGCATAGGCTGTTCCCGATGGTCCTTCGCGGTTCAGACGTAGCAACATTTCCATGAGATTTGGGTCGGCATTTTCGTTATAAACAGCATCACGATAGAGGCCAATCCAGACATCGCAATCTTGTTCGATCTGCCCGGTATCTTTACTGTCGCTCGGGTTAGGCCGCTTATCGGCACGTTCTTCAAGCTTTCGGTTGAGTTGCGTCAGCAGGACCACAACACAATCCAGCTCTTTTGCCAGGTTCTTCAAACCGGTTGTGATATCGCCATACGCAATATCCCTACGCTCTGCCGATTCGGTCTTCATCAGCGTCAAATAGTCAATTGCCACCAGGCCAACCGAGCCACGCATCCGTTTAACTTTTCGACATTCAGCGACAATATGCGCAAGGGTTACACCTGCCGTGCTGTCAATCATCATGTTGGATTCGGCAATCTCCCCCGCCTTTGCTATTGCGAGACTCAATTCAGATTCATCGTTAGGGCCAAGATAAAAAATCTCCGAATTGACCTTTGCTTCCTGCGCAACCATGCGTTCAATGAGACTTCTGTCAGTCATTTCCAGGCTAAATACCAGCGTCGGCAAACGATGATTCAGAGCAAAATGCACCGCAATTTTATTAAACGCGGCTGTCTTGCCCATTTTTGGCCGGGCACCAATAACGACCAATGAACCTCTTAACGCCTGCTTTGGTGCCATTAAGCGATCAAGGCTTTCGATTCCGAGCGTTAGTCCGGCTGCATGTGCTGGATCATTGAAACGGCGCTCAAGGTCATCTATCCAGTCATCGACGACTTCACTTGCCGGACGCAAACCGCCCTTATGCCCGGTACGGGAATGTTCGGCCACCTGCCCAATCACTTGCTGAACGGCGGTGATCCTGTCAGTAGCAGTCATATCTGCAGGCTGGATCATAATCTCCAGACAAGAATTCAACTTTTCCACGGCATAACGAAGAATGGCTTTTTCACGTACAATTTTCGCGTAGTTGACCATTGAGGCCGGAATCGCCGCCTTACTCATTTCAGCCAGGTATGCGAATCCCCCCACGCGCTCATACAGCCCCTTCGATTCCATCAGTTCGGTCAGTGTTATCAGGTCAGTTGGTTTATCAGCTTGAAATAATCCTTTGATCTCCCGGTAGATAACCTGATGCGCATTGATATAAAACGTTTCCGGTTTCAGTAACGCAAATACCGCATTGGTTCTGTCGTGGTCGGTATTCAGCATCAGACAGCCCAGAACAGCCTGTTCTGCGTCAACGCTGTACAGTGCAATCGCGTTATTTATCATTTGCGCGTTCTTCCTTGACCGAAACATAGCAGCGTTCGGTAATCAGATAATCAAGATTTTTACGCCGCCAGAATCCTCCCCTGCCATTTGGCCTGTCCTCCAGCATCCAGCGACAATTGCCACCGATAAATTCCAGATAGGCCCGCCAACGGGACTCATTGAAATTGAATTTTTTCCAGAAAGTGCGAAGGTGTTTTTTTCTGCCGTCAGTGAGGATTTTCACTGGTGGCATCTCTGGCAAAATCTCGTGATAGGTATCGAGTATCACCTGATAATTTATTCTCTGGTCGGCAGGTTGTTGGGTGTCGGCGTCAGCCGATTCACCATCAGTAATAATCTCTGTAGTATTCTCTGTAAGAATGTTTGTTGGTTTTCCACGTACAGGCCTGGTGGTTTTCCCCTCACCTGTATGTGGTTTTTCCGCATCCTTGTATGCGGACGTAAGTAGCTGGCACAACACATCATTATCGATTTTGTAGTACAGCCTGGCAGGCAAGCCCTGTTTACGTTCCAGCAAGACGCCGAGACCACGTAGTTTTTTGCGCGCGCCCTCCTGCTCGTATCGTGAAAGCCCTGTTTCCTCTTCCCACTCATCCTGGGTTTTATATACCCAGCCGTCGTCAGTTGTTCTGTTTGTCCAGTACGTCAACTGCGACAGAAACAATGCGGCAGTCACGCCCATTTCAAGACGGATAAAACTTCTCTGGAAGGCTATGGGTCTATCAAGTAACGGGAGGATGTTCATATGCCCAAAGCCTCTGAGAGAACGCGACAGCCAGCCTCATAGGCAGCGCCAGAGAGATTTTGCTCACGCAGTTTCGCTTTTTCTTCTTCGTACTTTTCCCATACAGAACGTGCAGCTGCGACGCGGCCATCGAATATGGGGCGGATCTCTGCAACATGTGCCGGGCGTCCATTCAGGTGCCAGCCGTTACGCCAGGTAATGCGGTCAATATGTCTTAACATCGGTCTTTCCTCGGTATAAGTTAAACGCTGGTCAGGCGCTCATGCATGGTGGTCTTGCGCAGTGCGTATCACTGCTCCTCGCGTCGCTACCAGCGCCGCTATTGCTTCGTCAATTTCCTGAATAGTTAACTCTGGCGCGAAGTGGAGATGTACAGCGTTAATCGCTTCCACCCCTTCTTTTGCCGCCAGCGTTGCCAGCAAAACGGGATCGCCCGGCGACTCCAGACGTGCCCGCCGTTCTGCGGGTAGCACGGCTTTCATCACACTGGCCAGCACCTGAGTTTTTCGGCGCGCCGCCGTTGTCTCGCCACGTAACCAGCGAAAGATTTTCTGCCGATTGTTGTTGATGGCTCTCCAGTCCACGTTGCCGTCCGCGTCCTCAAATTCATGTAGTCTCAACTCATCATTGCGTCCCTGACTGAACCAGGCCCGGCAGATTTCAATCGTGACGAGTTCCTGCCCTGCCCTTGCCGCCCAGGTCAAAATCTCTTTTTGTAATTCCTCTTGGTTTTCCATAGCGTCTCCTGTCGCTAAAAATTGATTACGCTTAATCAGATTTGGGGCTCACCAACAGTTAAGCTGCTTCCGTTTTAGGCAAGCTGTCATCTGGGTTTGGGTAAAGATCCGGTCTAAGATCATGAGGGGTCACGCGCCATTCAAGAGCTTCAGATGTGCGCAAAACCTCTTCACCGGGAACCCGTCCTTTGAACCAGAGGCTTACCGTTTGTGGTTTTTTCCCTAATCGCCGCCCTAACTCGGATTGACTCATTACGGAAAGAATTTTGTCTTGCAGTTGTTTATCCATATGGACTCCTTGTGTCCGCGTCATCATTACAAACAATAACTGTAATTACAAATTATATTTGCAATGCTCCCTACAATTAAACCTTGTATCCTTACGGTATGAACACAAAAACGAAAAACATGGCTTTTGCTAGCCGACTACAACGGATTCTAAAAGACTTAGGCTGGTCTCAATCTGAGTTAGCTCGCCATATTGGGGTTACGGCTCAATCAGTTCAGGCATGGTGTAATGGGGTAACTCCAAGAAAAGATAAATTAGACAAGCTAGCAAAAGTGACCGGATACCCTGTTCATTTTTTCTTCATGAATGAAGGGGAATATTTGGATGAATCCACACTACACCCGGGTAATTACAATCAAGAACTAACCCCGCAAGAACAGGCTCTACTGCAACTATTCAGAGGACTGCCTGAGAGCGAAAAAAATAAATTAATCAATGAGCTAAAAGAAAAAAGAGAGCACTTCGATCTACTGCTAAAAGAACTACTTGAAGCCAAAAACCAGACAAAATAGTTCAGTTCAAATTTCCAGGCCAGCCGCTGCTGGCATGCAACTTTCCCCTAACACAAAAACACCTTTACACAGTGAATATTTTTTTGCCCCTCACTACAAATTATTTTTTAAAAACACATTGACCATTACAAATACAAATTGTAAAGTCACTTTCATCAACAACGCTTACCCAGCGGCAGTTGTTCAGAAACACGTTCTGACAGCCGGAAAGACGGCACCAAATTTTGCGCGTCGGCGCCAACACGGTGACAGAGGGAAAGACTTCACCGGCATATGGCACATGTGTCGAAGCGGTCTGGATGGAAGCGGAGCCTTAACGCGTTGTCTCCATAGCAGGTAGCCGGAATGTGCAAGCCACAGCCAGGTATGAGCGATTGATTCACCATCAAGGCGATACGGTGTGACCACCAGGGAAGAGTCCTGGCTACAACACGAGAGCGCACTTCATCGACTCAACTTTGAGCTTTGTCGTTAAATTTTGAAATGGCGGAGTGCGCTCCCGGTTGTGGTGAACAGGTGTTTAACGGGAACTCCCTGCCCGTTACCCGGTTCGATTCCGGGCGCCCATCATCAATTTGCTGTGTTTAGTCTTTGCCCAGTCCGCACGATGGGCCATTTTTTCACACAGCCAGGTTTTATCGCTGTGCCTGAGTCCCCAACAGGAGAGGCCAAACCCGCAGCGTGACACCAGGGAAAGACCGGAGGAAGTACCACGCCTGACCAGCGTTGACCATGAGCCTGACCAGCTCAAAACAGGAAAGACCAGCCCGGGCCTGACCAGCCCTGTACGGTCGTAATGGAAACATAACGACGCCGGAAACGTAACCGGCACCCTTTAGATAGCAAAAGACCCGCACAAGGCGGGCCAGTTACCCCGAACGGCGACCAAACCATTCGGATTTATCACAAGTGACCAAACTTGTGATGAGGAAAGACCAACGACACTGACGCTATGGAAGCTGATCAATATTCGCTGATCGGCTCTGAGTATACATTACCAAGGAGTCGCTATGGAAGCGCGCACCATCCCAGTAACACTCTTTATTCATTATGCAACTTCAACTTTCAGCCACGAAAAGCTGCTTGTTGCGACTGTTGATATGTCAAAAAATTTTCCAGACAGGTACATCCTTCTGGAAAGCCGCGAAATTGAAATTACCGTTAACCAGCCCGAGCCAATCGACATCATCGGTTTACAGGTCGAGCAACTGCGTGAACAAAAACAGAAAACAGTCGCCGACGCCCAACAGCGTATTGCTGCTATCGATGACAAAATCCAGCAGTTACTTTGCATCGAATACACGCCAGATACCGATGAGCTCCCCTACTAAAAACCACTGACCTGTAATGAGGAAAGACCAATGACCATTTTTAACGGCTTGTTAGAAGCGAAAAAAGGCGCGCTCAAAAACGGCGCGATCCCGGCGCTGGCCATCGCCATCGCCGCCCCTAACAAAAAAGTTGCCGAGAACATCATCATCGGCAAATTGTGGGAAGCCTACCCTGACCACGGCGACAACTATTTCAAACCTAAAATCTGGGAAGATGCCCCGGGCCAACCGCGCCCAGGCGTCGGTGAGTTTGATGAGACGTTTGCCACAGAACACAGTTTTGATGGCGAAAAATGGGTAGTTAACACTCCTGTTGATTCAGATTGCAGTTCAGCAGATATCTCACAGGTTAGCGACCTGATGAAACTGCCGGCTCGTGAACGATTCGCCGCCGTTCTGCTGTTCAGCCACGACGCCAACGAAGTCGACAGTGAATTGCTTGTGCAGACGCGTGAATACCTGGAGATGCTCGATAACAGTGATACTGACAGTGAGGATGAGGTTGACGCGTTTAACCGCATCGTTCTTGATGCCATGGTGGCGTGTAAGCCCATCGAGTACATGCATATTGCTGGATTGAATAATCTGGTACATGCAATTTTGGCAAGTTGCGATACCCAGGAACAAAACCCGACCAGTTGGACTATCTCCAAATTTATAAAAAAATGGGTAGAGAATCCCGGTAAACGAGATGAAATGCTGCCGGAGGTAAAACCAGAAACAGCATCCGCACGTCCTTACAAACAGACTCACGCCACTCTGGATCGTGAAATTGCCTGCGCCCTGTTACCTGTTGCCCCGGAAAAAATCACCCCCAGCATCCTGAAAGCGGCAGACGAAATAATCAGTCAGGACAGGGAAGATTTTAAACGCTGGTCAATGGCCTTGCGCACAACGGATCAGATCCTTGCCTATGACCGCGCATCAGTATTCGGTGTTATTCAGAGCGCCCCCGCAAAAGACACGTACCACTTCCCACAATCCCTGCGCAGTCACATCGACAACTGGCTGCAAGCTAACGGGCAGCGTGATGCAAATGCTGTTGAAGAGAAGCCAAAGGAAGCAGCACCCAAGGATGATGTAAAAGTCACCAACCACGGCGGCGGACGATTCTCAATTGATGGGATGATGTCAGAAACACCCTCAAATCAGGGCGAAAAAAGCGAAGCTGCAAATGCTGGAGAACGTAGTTTGCAGCAGTTGCGTGAGCAGTTTGTCACGCCTCGCCATGTGTATGACGTACCTGAAAATAACGCCGTATCACAGAGGGAACCTGCAGCTATTACCCTGGCAGAAGAGACTCCTCCACAAGAACAACTTAGCGAGCAGGTAAAGGATCTGGTGCAGAACGTTGACGCGCTGGTTGAGCGGATCCATGCCGAAGAGCACAAGCGGCAGAATGCAATCTCAGCTATCGAAACGGAGTTAAAGGACTCAGATGACACGGATAACCTGGCATTGTGGAAGAACGTATTCAAAACCGATGAGCGCTTCACCAGTGCTTTCTCTCAGAATGGCGGCGGCACATCCATCAACGGCACTTATATAGCGATGAAAGCGACTCGCGAATTTGGGCCATTTGGTATTGGCTGGGGGGTAGAGGTGCTGGAGGAGCGCTTTGATAAAGGCGCACCAATAGTTCGCAAAAAACAGGTTGGTGAAAAAATAGAATGGGATCTGATTCAAGACGGTGTTGGCGGGTACCTATGTGAAATGCACCACACCATGAAAGTGAGAGTCTGGTACATATTGAATGGGGTACGCGGTGAGTCCGAGGCTTACGGATGCACACCTTATATCTACGACACTAAATACGGACCAACAAGCGACGGCGAAGCACCGAAGAAATCCTGGACGGATGCTGTTAAGAAAGCGCTATCCCCTCTCGGATTCAGCGCCGATATTTTCATGGGCCTGTACGACAATCCGGAATACCGCCAGAGGAATAAAGCTGAGTTTGATATCAAGAATGCCAGCGAGAATGCGGAAGATGCTACCCGTCTGCGTAAGGAACTGGATGAGAAGCTTATCAACGTTGCCAATACGCTGGCCGCCGCGGTAACCGCCAACGAAGTAAACAAGGTATTTGGCCTCATCGCCCGCGAAGTGGATGTACACAGGAAAGCAGCGGAAACCAAAGGCGATAAAGAATATTCATCGTATCTGGGATCACGTCTGCGCCGTATCACCGACATTAAAACTGAACGCCTCGCCGCCCTTACCGCTGCACAGGAGCAAACAGCATGAGCACTGCTATCGCTATTGCAAAAGAATATGCCAGTCTGATTGACCTGTTAGAAACCGCCGATGAACTGACGCCAGAGATGATCGCCGACACGCTTGAAGGCATGGAAGGAGAACTGGGAGACAAACTGGACGCCATGATGGTCATCTGCCGTAATTTACAGGGCAATGCCAATACCTGCGCTGAAGAAATGTCTCGCCTGGCAACCCGTAAGACGTCCTTTGAAGGCAAGGAAAAAGCAATTCGAAAGCATATGCTCACCTGCCTGCAAGCTGCTGGCCTGGATAAACTGAAAACCGCAAAAAACACATTTACTGATGCACAGGGGGCTATCCGGGTAATTATCGATAGCAAAGATAAGATCCCGGATGAGTATGAGGGCGTGTCACTTGTTGATGTAGAAACGGTTATTACACCAAACAAGCGAGCCATTAAAGAAGTGATTGAATCTGCGGAGGCGGTTGCCGCCGAAATACTGGCGCGTGGAGAAACACCACCAGCCGAGTTATTAAACCCGGTACCAGGCGCACATCTGGAACGCGGCGAACGGTCACTGAGGATACGCTAATGCTTAAACTCACATTAAAGCGTGGTGACGCGGTTCACCTGGTACTTGCCGATGGTACCAATGGCATTATTGAAGCACGGAGCCGCTGCGAACTTGGGCTACACCTGCCAGAAAACATTAAGGTCACTCGGGAGAAATCGGCATTCACCCCACAAGAACTGATTACGCCTAATCAGAAATAAAAACTCACCATCGCTAGCATTGCGATTCACCAGACACCGGAGGATCACAATGCTGCGATGGCAACCGGGAGCAACTCTGCTCTCCGCATTTGATATCAAAATTGGTCGACTGTCGGCCAGCGTCAGGAAACAGACTTTGACCGAGTCTGATATTGCCCGTGCCTGCCAGAAGGCAGATGACGCAATAAGCTACATAATGAGGAAAGACCATGAAAAGCGATCACGACATAATCACCAGAGAAGAAATGGTCGAGCTGACGGGAAGCCCACTTAAATCAAAGCAATGTGAGGCTCTTCGCCGGGCTGGAATTTTCTTCATGGAAAGGGCTGACGGACACCCAAAAACAACCTGGGGCCATTTCATGAACCCAATAAAATTTCGCAATTTACAGGAGGTGACGACGCGAAAAGATGATGAACCTGATTTTGGAGCAATATTTAATGGCCGGAAAGAGAAAGAACCCAGCAGATAACTGGATGCCGCCTCGTGTTTACCAGGGCAAAGCGGCCTACGAATTCAGGAATAAAGATAACAAAGCGATACGCCTGTGCGCATTGGATGCACCACGATCAGCCGTATGGCTGGCATATGAAAAAGCGGTCGGTGACGAAAAAGAAAGAAATACTTTTCAGGCGCTCACGGAACAATTCATGACCTCCCCTGATTTTATGGATTTGGCAGTCGAAACCCGGAAAGACTACACAAAATATTCCGGAAAAGTTCTGCCTGTCTTCGGGAAGATCGACCCGGATAAAATCAAACCTGAACATATTCGGCGCTATATGGATCAACGCGGTTTATCAAGCCGAACTCAGGCAAACAGGGAAAAAAGCTTTATGTCCCGGGTATTCCGTTGGGGTTATGAACGAGGTTATGTTCAGAGGAATCCTTGTCAGGGAGTTAAACAGTTTAAAGAGAAAGCTCGCGAACGTTATATTACGGATGAAGAATATCAGGCCGTTTATGAAGTGTCTCCTGATGTTGTTCGCGTAGCAATGGAGATTGCCTACTTATGCGTGGCCAGACAGAGTGATGTACTTTCATTGCAGAAAGACCAGCTGTTCGATTCCGGGATCTACATTCGTCAGGGAAAAACCGGCGTTAAGCAAATCAAAGCCTGGTCGCCTCGTCTGCAGAAAGCGATAGCTCTGGCTCGTTCTCTGCCATTAAAAACGGGAATCAGTAGCCTGTTTGTGATTCATCAAACTACCGGTGGCAAGTATACCCGTGATGGTTTTAACTCTCGTTGGCGTGATGTCAAAGCGGCAGCACAGGAAAAATATCCTCATCTGCAAATAGACTTCACATTTCATGATCTGAAAGCAAAAGGTATCTCTGATCTGGAAGGCAGCCTGGAAGAGAAGCAAGCAATTTCCGGGCATAAGAACCCGCGACAGACAGCAGCATATGACCGGAAAGTTAAAGTAGTGCCCGTAGTTGGTGGCCAGAGAAAATGAATGATGATGCGTCCAGAGAAAAATCATCTTCGGACGCATCTTCGGAAATGAGAAAGAAGATACAAAAAAACCACCCGAAGGTGGTTTCACGACACTGCTTATTGCTTTGATTTTATTCTTATCTTTCCCATGGTACCCGGAGCGGGACTTGAACCCGCACAGCGCGAACGCCGAGGGATTTTAAATCCCTTGTGTCTACCGATTCCACCATCCGGGCTCGGGAAAAAAGTGGAGGCGCGTTCCGGAGTCGAACCGGACTAGACGGATTTGCAATCCGCTACATAACCGCTTTGTTAACGCGCCAAATTCTTCAGGCCTTTCAGCCAGACATCCGCTGACGCCGATGCCTTTTAAACTGGAGCGGGAAACGAGACTCGAACTCGCGACCCCGACCTTGGCAAGGTCGTGCTCTACCAACTGAGCTATTCCCGCATTCATCAAGCAATCAGTTAATCACTTGATTTTATTATCGTCTGGCAATCAGTGCCGCCGTTCGATGCGTTGCATTCTACTTACCTGGCGCGATGAGTCAACGATATTTTTCACCACTTTTGATCGTTTGCTGAAAATTGCGCCGAAACGATCACTGATCAAGCAAATCTGCACGCGCAGCGCTCAAATATTGCAACATTGACCACAGAGTCAGTACCGCAGCCACAAAGAAAAGTGCAATACCGGCGTACTCAACCCAAATATTCGGACGCCACAGCAGCCATGCCAACGCCACCATCTGGGCAGTGGTTTTCACTTTTCCAATCCAGGAGACAGCCACGCTACTGCGTTTACCCAACTCCGCCATCCATTCGCGTAGCGCAGAAATAATAATTTCACGGGCGATCATCGTTGCTGCCGGTAAGGTCACCCACCAGCTGTGGTAATGCTCGGTTACCAGCACCATGGCGATAGCCACGAGAACTTTATCTGCGACAGGGTCAAGGAAAGCACCAAACCGGGTACTCTGATTCCAGCGGCGTGCCAGAAAACCATCGAACCAGTCAGTCACCGCCGCGACGCAGAAAATGAGCGCGGCGGCAAACGGCGACCAGGTGACAGGCAAATAAAAGACCAATACAAAGAATGGGATAAGGATGACACGGAACAGTGTAAGCAACGTAGGGATATTAAATTGCATAATGACGGGTAACTATCTGTTGTCAGTAAGATTACCCCTATGTTGCTACAGAGACATCAATGTTTCAACGACCAGAAGATCTTTTCTGCCAGACCTTGCGAAATACCCGGCACTTTTGCAATTTCCTCGACGCTGGCGTTACGTAAACCTTGCAAACCGCCCATATATTTCAACAACATTTGCCGACGTTTTGGCCCGACGCCTTCAATGGTTTCCAGGGAACTGGTATTTTTGACCTTCGCCCGTTTTTTACGGTGCCCGCCAATCGCGTGATCGTGTGATTCATCGCGAATATGCTGGATAACATGCAGCGCGGGAGAATCTGGCGGCAAACTAAATCCCTCACCTTCCGGCTCAAAGAACAGCGTTTCCAGCCCAGCCTTACGATCTGCTCCTTTGGCAACGCCAAGTAGCAGCGGATGATTTTTATCCCATGAGACATCCAGTTCGGCGAAAACATTTTTCGCCTGCGCAAGCTGGCCTTTGCCGCCGTCAATAAGGATCACATCCGGGATCTTACTGTCGTCGATAGCTTTACCATAACGCCGACGCAGCACCTGATTCATCGCCGCGTAATCATCGCCCGGCGTGATGCCAGTAATGTTATAGCGCCGATACTCCGCACGCAGCGGGCCGTTGGCATCAAACACCACACAGGAAGCGACGGTTTGTTCACCCATGGTATGGCTGATGTCAAAGCACTCCATCCGCTTCACTTCCGGCAATTTCAACACGCTGGCAAGCGCGGTCAGCCGCTGGTGAACGGTAGATTGCTGCGAAAGTTTGCTGGTTAAGGCCGTCGCCGCATTGGTACGCGCGAGTTTCAGATAACGCGCTCTATCGCCACGAGGTTTGGTTTGAACATTAATCTTGCGTCCCGCCAGTTCTGAAAGGGAATCGGCGAGCAGCGTTTTATCGCTAAGATTAAAATCGAGCAGGATCTCACCCGGTAAGGTGCGCATCTGGCTGCCTTGTAAATAGAACTGACCTACGAAGGTTTCCACCACCTCGCTCAGTTCCGTACCGCCAGGCACTTTCGGGAAATAGCTGCGGCTGCCGAGCACTTTGCCCTGACGAATGAACAATACGTGGACACAAGCCATACCCGCATCGAACGCCACTCCAATAACGTCAAGGTCGTCGCCGGTATTGGAAACAAACTGTTTTTCGGTGACACGTCGCACCGCCTGAATTTGGTCGCGAATCCGCGCCGCTTCTTCAAACTCCAGATTCTGGCTGGCAGTTTCCATACGACTAATGAGTTGCGTAAGCACCTGATCATCTTTGCCAGACAAAAACAGGCGCACATACTCGACCTGCTGAGCGTATTCTTCTTCACTCACCAGTCCTTCAACGCACGGCCCCAGACAGCGCCCTATCTGATATTGCAGACACGGACGCGAGCGGTTGCGATAAACACTGTTTTCGCACTGGCGAATGGGGAAAATCTTTTGCAGTAGCGCCAGTGTTTCACGTACGGCATAGCCATTCGGGAACGGGCCGAAATATTCACCTTTGGCATGCTTCGCTCCACGATGCATCGCCAGACGCGGGTGGGTATCGCCACTCAGGAAGATAAAAGGATATGATTTATCATCGCGTAGCAAAACGTTGTAACGCGGCTGATAAAGTTTGATGTAGTTGTGTTCCAGTAACAGCGCTTCGGTTTCTGTATGAGTAACCGTTACATCAATTTGCTGGATCTGGGCGACCAGCGCTTCGGTTTTGCGCGAAGCGAGGTTGCTACGGAAATAGCTGGAAAGCCGTTTTTTCAGGTCTTTCGCTTTGCCGACATAGATAACCGTACCACCAGCATCATACATGCGATAAACGCCTGGCTGGCTGGTTACGGTTTTTAAAAACGCTTTTGCGTCAAACTGATCACTCACTGACTTGATAATGTCTCCGCATTACACAGACCATGGCGAATTGCCAGGTGAGTCAGCTCAACATCGCCATGAATGTTTAGTTTACTGAACATACGATAGCGGTAGCTGTTCACCGTTTTCGGACTGAGATTGAGCTGTTCTGAGATCTCATTGACCTTCTGGCCCTTGGTGATCATCAGCATAATCTGCAATTCACGTTCAGACAAACTGGCAAATGGGCTTTCTGTTTTTTCTGGTTCGATCTGGCTTAACGCCATTTGTTGAGCGATATCAGAAGCAATGTAACGCTGCCCTGAATAGACAGAACGAATCGCACTCACGACTTCCTGCGGAGCCGCGCCTTTGCTGAGGTAGCCCGCAGCTCCGGCCTGCATGACTTTCGCTGGTAAAGGGTTTTCTGTATGGACGGTAAGCATGATGATTTTGACATCAGCTGTGGAACGCGCGATTTTACGCGTCGCCTCAAGACCGCCAATGCCCGGCATACTCATGTCCATTAGCACCACGTCAACGGCATTTGCCCGGCACCATTTAACGGCGTCTTCACCGCACGATGCCTCACCGACGACTTTTATACCCTTTATATCTTCCAGAATGCGTCGTATCCCTGCGCGCACCAGTTCGTGGTCATCAACAAGTAGAACGTTGATCAAAGGAATATCTCCAGAAATAGGGATAACGCTACTGATAGTTAGTCATTCGTATATTAGCGGTTTTTATTGCAACTTTGAAACGTTAAAAATGGTGGGTATTCGATTTTTCTCTCGTTTTTGTCAATTCGATTGTCCACAGTTATGGTCACGCCCGTCACCAACGGCTTCCGGGATCGTTTCACAGTAAGCCCGGCGATGAAATGTGACAAAAATTGACTTTATTCAGCAAAAATGAAAATCAGCCCGCTGAATATGTAACATTAATTAACCCGAATAATACGGGCAAAAAACATTCATGATAAAAATATTTATTGGTCATTATATTAACGTATTTTATAGTACTGTTGATATCACGCTCAAAAAACAACCACTGCTATTTTTAGCAAAGCTTATGGTATACTCCGCCGCCTTAACATTTTTCACCGCAAATTTTCATTGCAACATGACGAGGAAAATAAATGAGTACGCCTGATTTTTCTACTGCCGAGAATAATCAAGAACTGGCAAATGAAGTCTCCTGCCTGAAAGCGATGCTGACGCTGATGCTGCAGGCGATGGGACAAGCTGACGCGGGCCGCGTGATGTTAAAGATGGAAAAACAGCTTGCGCTGATCGAAGACGAAACCCAGGCTGCAGTATTTTCCAAAACGGTTAAGCAAATTAAACAAGCCTACCGTCAGTAATATAAAACCGGCTGAGAGCGTGCCTTTCAGCCGGTTTTTGCATCTGGCACGCAGAACAGAAAAGAGATCAAATTAAGCCAGTAGCGGCCGCGTAACAGGCAACCTGCGTCTTATTCGGTGCATTGATTTTTTTCTGCATGTTTTTCTGATGGAAATTGACCGTATTCTCAGAGATTGACAAAATCATCGCTATCTCTGCTGATGTCTTACCTTCCGCCGTCCATTTCAGAATTTCTTTTTCGCGCTTGCTGAAATTCATCTCTGGCGTCATCACTATTTCATCATTTAAACGCATCAGAGCCATCAGACTTTCGCGCACCAGTAGCTGCATTTTTAATTGCAGTTCATCACTAAGAATGGGTATTTCGCGCGTGCTGCAACGGGAAAAGGACAAAAAGCCCAACGCCCGATTTGGCAGCATTAAATACTGAGTGACACCGCGGCGTAAACCATGTGCGCGCGCAGCTTCCCATAACGGCTGTGCTTCGCTGAATAAGTCATCATTCCACATTAAATGGCCCTGACTAAAGTTTTCAGGGTTCAGCACCGGATCAATTGCGAGAAAATTTTTTGCCTGATAATAACTAACCCACGACTCAGGGTAATTGGTGTAGAAAGCCACTTTAGGTCGCGTGAATGGTACCGGGTGGCGAACACATAACGAATAGTAATCGTACTCCAGCTGCTGAGCCTGAAGCTCTATTTCATGGTAGACCTCTTCTGCGGCCTCCATCCTCTGAAAACGCAACAGCATCGTGCGAAGCCAGCTGAAAAAATCCGTATCCTGCATAGTAAACCGCAACGCCCCTGAGAGTGAGTATCATTTATAATGATAATTCAAACTATCACATAAATAAGATTTATATATAATTTATATTATTCAGGCAATGAATTACTTTTGCAAGCCATCGCATTCTCTTATGTTATTAATGAGTTATGCTGATTTGTTAAGCAGTTTTATCACGTTTGAAATGGCGTCCCGCCCCGACTGGTGAATCGTCGGGGCTGATTTTTTCTTATTATTGCAGCAGAAACTTCTCCAGGAACTGGCGGGTGCGAGGCTGCTGAGGATCAGCAAATAACGCTTTTGCTACCCCCTGCTCGACTATCCGCCCCTGGTCCATAAAAATCGCCCGGTCCGCAACATCCCGGGCAAAGCTCATTTCGTGCGTCACAATCACCATCGTGCGCTTTTCCTGCGCCAGCTGACGAATGGTGTTCAGGACTTCGCCCACCAGCTCTGGATCCAGCGCCGACGTTGGCTCGTCAAACAAAATCACTTCAGGACGCATTGCCAGAGCACGCGCAATCGCAACGCGCTGCTGTTGACCGCCAGACAAACGACGTGGATAACTGGTTTCTTTACCGGCCAGCCCAACTTTCGCCAGCAGCTCGCGAGCGCGCGCCGTGGCCTCTTCTTTCGGTTCGCCTTTGACGATCACCGGCCCTTCAATAATGTTTTCCAGCACCGTACGATGCGGAAACAGATTAAAGTTCTGGAAGACAAACCCGACGTGCTGACGCAACTGGCGAATCAGCGATTTTTGCTGACTTAATGAACGTGCAGTATCAATAGTGATATCGCCAACGGTGATGGTTCCCGCTTCCGGTTGTTCCAGCAGATTTATGCTGCGTAGCAACGTGGTTTTGCCGGAACCACTCGGACCGATAATTGCCACTACTTCGCCTGGCTTCACCTCAAGGTCGATACCATGCAGCACCGTCTGACCGTGGAATTTTTTCACCAGGTTCTTAACTTCAATGGCACTCATTTGGGTTCTCTCTCCTGGCGATTAAGTTGATTCTCAAAATGGTTCTGCAACGTCGATAACACAGTCGCCATGATCCAGTAGATGAGCGAAGCCGCCAGGTACATGGTGAACACCTCCAGCGTGCGCGAGGTAATCAACTGCGCCTGACGGAACAGCTCCGGCACCTGGATTGTCGCGGCCAGCGACGTATCTTTTACCAGGCTGATAAAGCTGTTCGACAGCGGCGGCAACGCCACCCGCGCCGCCTGTGGCAAAATCGCGCGACGCATGGTCTGCCATGGCGTCATACCAATACTGGCTGCAGCTTCCCACTGACCTTTATCAATAGAAGAAATGGCGGCGCGCAGCGTTTCAGCAGCATAGGCGGCAGTGTTCAGCGACAGACCAATCATTGCTGACGGAATGGGATCTAATTCGATACCAAACTGTGGCAGTCCGTAATAGATCATAAACAGTTGTGCGATGAGCGGCGTACCACGAAAAATAGAGATATAAAAACGCGCCAGCCAGCGCACGGGCCAGATTGGCGACAGGCGCATCAGCGCGAGAATAAACCCGAGCAGTAAGCCAAAAAACATGCCTCCGATACTGAGTTGCAGCGTATACCCAGCCCCTTTCAGCAGGAACGGCAAGGAATCAATAACCAGTTGTATACTTTCTTGCATGAGCGTTCCCGGAGCTAAACGTGGGGATGATAGGCGAACAGCGCAGGCGCACCGCCGGTATGAATAAACAAAATCGGCCCTTCATCTTTGAAGCGTTTCTGACTGATACCGTCAATCAGCCCCGCCATCGCTTTTCCGGTATACACAGGATCAAGCAGAATGCCTTCCAGCCTCGCCAGCAATTTCACTGCTTCCATGCCTTCGTCGTTCGGCACGCCGTAGCCAGGTGCAAAATAGTCATCCCAGAGTAAAATTTCCGCTGATGCGGTCAGCTCCAGTTCTTTCGCAATCGCCTGTTGGAGGTTAACCACTTTCGGCAATTGATCGGCAACTGAACGCGACACAGTCACGCCAATCAGTTCGCTTTCAGGCATCAGCTGTTCCAGCCCAACAGCCAGTCCGGCGTGAGTTCCGGCACTGCCCGATGCGACCACCACCGACGAAATATTAACCGCCACTTCACACTGTTGCGCGATTTCCAGCGCACTCTCCACATAACCCAGCGCGCCCAAAGCATTAGAACCGCCAACCGGAATGACATACGGGCGAAAGCCTTGTGCTTCGACTCGCGTCGCCAGCTCTTCCAGTTGGGCATTGGGATCGGTCAGTGCGTCGCACATTTCAATCTGGGTATTGAACAGATCCAGCAACAAACGATTGCCGTTGGTTAAATAGTTTTCCGCGGTTGTACCAATAGGATTTTCCAGCAGCGCCACGCAGTGCAGACCGAGTTTCGCAGCGACTGCGGCAGTCTGGCGCACATGGTTAGACTGGATCGCCCCGGCAGTAATCAGCGTATCGGCACCTTCACGCAGAGCATCTGCCGCGAGAAATTCCAGCTTACGTAATTTATTGCCGCCCATTGCCATGGGAGTGACGTCATCCCGTTTGATGAAAATTTCCCGTCCAAGATAATCAGAAAAGCGCGGCAGATATTCGAGCGGCGTTGGCGCGCCAATAAACTCCAGCCGTGGAAAACGGGTTAAATTATGCAGTGGCATAACAGCCTCCGATGTGTGTTGTTGTGATTTTCTTATTATGCACGCTGAAAACGCGTAAATAAAAAAGGCGCTAGTGAAAGCGCCCTTTTTTGTCATTATGCTGATTATTTGGTCACATCAGCACCAAACCATTTTTCGGAAAGGGCTTGCAAAGTGCCATCTTTTTGCATTTCCGCAATTGCATCATTCACCGCTTTCAGCAGGTCTTCATTTCCTTTACGCAGCGCCACGCCAGACTCCTGACGAGAGAATGCTTCACCGGTTACTGCCAGCGTATCGTTGGTTTTCTTCACCAGATCCAGCGCCGCCAGACGATCAACGAGGATCGCATCGATACGGCCTACGCGCAGATCCTGATATTTGGTCGGGTCATCATCATAGGTACGCACATCGACGCCCTGAACATTCTGACGCAGCCACTCTTCATAGTTGGTGCCCAGACCGACACCCACTTTTTTGCCTTTCAGATCATCAGCCGTTTTAATGGTGCCTTCGTTGCCTTTTTTCACCAGCGCCTGAATACCAGAAATGGTGTACGGGGTAGAGAAATCGTATTTTTTCTTGCGCTCGTCAGAAATGGTGACCTGGTTAATCACCACATCAATGCGTTTAGAGTCCAGCGACGCCAGCATACCGTCCCATTTGGTCGGTTTTAGTGACGCCTCAACGCCAAGATGTTTTGCCAGTTGTTGGGCAAATTCCACTTCAAAACCGGTTAATTTGCCGTCATCCCCCTGAAAACTGAACGGCGGATAAGTTCCTTCCAGCCCTACCAGCAGCGTGCCGCGCTCTTTGACTTTATTAAGCAGACCTTCATCTGCAAAACTTTTAACGCTCATACCCGCAACCAGCGCCACGGCCATCACACCCATCAATGCCTGACGTCCCAGATGTGCTAATTTCATATTCACCCCGAATGTTGTTATGTCTGTTTGCAGTGTAGAGCCATTGTTTGTAAACACAAAAACAACTCCGCTACATCTTATTCTTATTTAATATATATCAGAAGCAGGCAGGCTGGAGGATTTCTGCACAAGTCCGGTACACGTTTGACGCTGATAGTGTTGATACTTCCGTAACGCGATGCGGTAATTGTTGGTGCTGGTGGAGGGCAGCCACGGGGCGAGGATTTCATCGAGGAAACCGTCCTGCAGCTGATCGAGGGAAATATTTTGCTCGTGTAGATGATTCCCCAAACGGCGCAGACGAACGACATATTCACGCACCGTACCAGGGCTCATTTCAGTTTGCTCAAAAAGAAATTGCTTAAAGCCGATAATATCGAAAAAATCACTCTGCGTTTTGCAATGTAAATCACCGCAAAATCGGCACAATGCCGCCCATGATTGTTGTTCCACTTGCCAGCCATTTTCATCAAGCAGCGTGTCCAGGCGGGAAATCTCGATTTTATTCACTATTTTGCCGTCGCGAACGAGGGTAATGCGATCGAGTAATTTACGGCAATGCGCGCAATGGGTCTGGCTGTGTTTAAAGTCTTTAAGATAGCGGCTTAATGGCCGTCTTTTCAGGTGCTGCACCATCATTAAGAACTCCTGGTAGTCAAAATTAAAGTGCGGCATTTACTGACGTTATAACTTACCCAGTTTAGTGCGTAACCGTTTAATAGCCTGGCTGTGTAACTGACTGACCCGCGATTCCCCGACCTCCAGCACCGCACCAATCTCTTTGAGATTCAGCTCTTCCTGATAATAGAGGGTTAATACCAGTTTTTCGCGCTCCGGCAACGTTTCGATGGCTTCCATCACCCGCTGGCGCAGATTATTGTCCAGCAGTTGTTGTAGCGGGTTTTCTCGCTGATGATCATCAGTAACCAGTTCGATGCTATCGCCGTGCTCTTCGCGCCACTCATCGTAGGAGAAGAGCTGGCTGTTATTGGTGTCGAGCAACATTTGGCGATAATCGGCAATATCGATCCCTAAACGTTCCGCTACCTCAGTTTCCGTGGCGTTGCGGCCAAGTTCCTGCTCCAGTTGCCCTATTGCCTGTGCCACTTCACGCGCGTTGCGTCGCACGCTGCGCGGCACCCAGTCACGGCTGCGAAGTTCATCCAGCATAGCGCCACGGATACGCTGCACTGCGTAAGTTGTAAATGCCGTTCCTTGTAGGGCGTCATAGCGTTCGACGGCATTAAGTAACCCAATGCCGCCCGCCTGTAGCAGATCGTCAAGTTCCACGCTCGCGGGCAGTCGAACCTGCAGGCGCAATGCTTCGTGACGCACCAGCGGGACATAACGCTGCCACAGCGAGTGTTTATCCATTACACCTTCAGCGGTATAGAGTGAATTCACGATAAACAGCCCTGCGTTATATGAGTTATCGGCATGATTATCCGTTTCTGCAGGGTTTTTAATCGGACGATTAGTGGGTGAAATGAGGGGTTATTTGGGGGTTACCGGTAAATTGCGGGCAGAAAAAACCCCGCCGTTGGCGGGGTCAGGCAGGTTAAGGCCATTAGCCTTGTAACAGAGACAGAACTTGCTGCGGTACCTGGTTGGCTTTAGACAGCACGGAGTTGCCCGCCTGCTGGATAATCTGCGCTTTCGACATGTTGGACACTTCGGTCGCATAGTCGGCGTCCTGAATACGGGACTGCGCTTCAGACAGGTTGGTGGTGGTGTTGTTCAGGTTGGTGACCGCAGAATCCAGACGGTTTTGAACGGCACCGAGGGAGGAGCGGAATTTGTCGACTTTAGCGATTGCGGCATCCAGTGCTTTTAACGGATCGGCTGTAGCGGCTCCCGCCACTTCCGCTGCACCAACAGTTACCGCCGCCGCCGTACCGGTAATGACTACAGTGGCTTCCATGTATTTACCGGTTGCAGAATCAACGACCGCATATTTAGTACTGTTAGACGCGGTGTCAGTGTAAGACAGTAAATTGACTTGTTTACCCCCAGCATCCTTGACATCCGCAGCAGCAATTGCTGTACCATCAGCAGCCGTCAGTTTCGCCGCGCTGAAATCCGCCATGCCGGACACGGTAAATCCTTTCAGATTCAAAGTGGTACTGTCGATTTGTTGCAAGCCAATGCTGATCGTCTGGTTATCATTGGCACCAATCTGAATCTTCATCGAATCGTTTTTCGACAGCACGTTCACACCGTTGAACTGGGTCTGACCAGATACACGGTCAATTTCATCAAGACGGGATTTGATTTCGTCCTGAATAGAAGACAGGTCGGAATCAGAGTTCGTGCCGGTAGAGGCCTGAACGGTCAGTTCACGAATACGCTGCAAGTTGTTGTTAATCTCTGACAGCGCGCCTTCAGCCGTCTGCGCCAGAGAAATACCGTCGTTGGCGTTACGTGCGGCCTGAGTCAGACCTTTGATGTTAGAAGTAAAGCGGTTAGCAATCGCCTGGCCCGCGGCGTCATCTTTAGCGCTGTTAATACGCAGACCAGAAGAGAGGCGCTCGATAGAAGTCGACAGCGCAGACTGGTTTTTGTTGATGTTGTTCTGAGTGATCAGCGAGAGGCTGTTGGTATTAATGACTTGTGCCATAATTCATTTTCCTGTTTTCAAGTCTACGGTTTAAGTATTGGGCTTCCACCCTTCGGCTTCGTCGCCGTCAACCCTGTTATCGTCTGGTCACTCACAACCTTTAGAATTTTTTTCTAGCGGTCGAAATACTCCCCTTCCTCGTTGCTGTTCGTGCCATTAAGGCAAAAAATAAATCGTAAACTTTACCCCGCTTACGCCGATAACCCCGGTATTCGTTCTATACACGTCGCATGATTAAGGAAACTATATGGCTAGTATTTCAACGCTTGGGGTTGGGTCGGGGCTGGACTTAAGCAGCATCCTTGACAGTCTGGAGGCGGCAGAAAAATCTACCCTGACGCCGATATCAAAACAGCAAAGCTCTTACACCGCGAAACTGAGCGCCTACGGGACGCTGAAAAGTGCACTAGAGAGTTTCCAGACAGCCAACACAGCACTGAATAAAGCCGATTTATTTACCGCCACCTCAACCACCAGCAGTTCATCGGCTTTCAGCGCCACCACCACGGGCAGCGCGATTGCTGGGAAATACACCATTAGCGTTAGCCAACTGGCGCAGGCACAGACGCTGACAACAAAAAATAGTCAAAAAGACAGTAAAGCCGCCATCGCCACCAGCGATAGCGTACTGACCATCCAACAAGGCGGCGGTAAAGATCCGGTCACGATTGATATCAGCGCGGGTAACTCGTCACTTTCCGGCATTCGCGATGCCATTAACAACGCCAAAGCTGGTGTCAGCGCCAGTATCATCAATGTGGGAAACGGCGAATATCGTCTGTCCATCACCGCTAACGATACGGGCAGCAATAACGCTATGAAACTTAGCGTCAGCGGCGACAGCGCCCTGGAAAGTTTTATGGGTTACAACGGAACGCCGGGTGATAGCAGCAATGGCATGATTGAAAGCGTCACCGCGCAAAACGCCAAACTGACAGTCAATAACGTTGAGATTGAAAACAGCAGTAACACTATCAGCGACTCACTGGAAGATATCACCCTCAACCTGAATGACGTCACCACCGGTAATCAGACACTGACCATCAGTAAAGACACATCCAAAGCTGAAAATGCGGTTAAAGCGTGGGTGGATGCCTATAACACATTGCAGGATACATTCAGCAGCTTAACCAAATACACCGCTGTCGATGCCGGAGCTGAAAGTCAGGACTCCAGTAATGGCGCATTACTCGGTGACTCCACACTGCGTACCATCCAGACTCAGCTTAAAACCTTGCTCGCCAATACTCACAGCAGTTCAAACTATAAAACGCTGGCACAGATTGGCATTACCAGCGATGCCAGTACCGGCAAGCTGGAAATCGCGACCGACAAACTGCAAACGGCGCTAAAAAATGATGCCGCTGGTATCGGTGAAATGTTTATAGGTGACGGCAAAAGTACTGGGGTAACCACCGGCATTAGTAGCAACCTGACCAGTTGGCTCTCTTCCACCGGGATAATCCAGGCAGCAAAAGATGGCGTCAGCAAAACGCTGAATAATTTGACCGACCAGTACAACGCAGCCAGTGAACGTATCGATACCTTAATGACGCGCTATAAAGCCCAGTTCACCCAATTAGATGTGTTAATGAACTCGCTGAACTCCACTAGTAGCTATCTGACACAGCAGTTCGACACCTCAAATAGCAACTCGAAATAATCTTCAGGAGAGACTATGTACGCGGCAAAAGGCACCCAGGCCTATGCACAAATTGGCGTCGAAAGCGCCGTAATGAGCGCCAGCCAACAGCAGTTGGTCACCATGCTATTTGATGGAGTGTTGAGCGCACTGGTTAGAGCGCGCCTGTTTATGCAGGACAACAATCAGCAAGGCAAAGGCGTCTCTTTGTCAAAAGCGATCAACATCATTGAGAACGGACTGCGGGTGAGTCTTGATGAAGAGAGCAAAGACGAACTAACCCAAAACTTGATTGCTCTTTATAGCTATATGGTCAGGCGTTTGCTGCAAGCCAATTTACGCAACGATGTCTCCGCAGTCGAAGAAGTGGAAGCATTAATGCGCAATATTGCCGATGCCTGGAAAGAGTCTTTACTCTCCCCTTCTTTGATTCAGGACCCAGTCTGATGAACAATGCACCGCATTTGTATTTCGCCTGGCAACAACTCGTCGAAAAAAGCCAGCTCATGTTACGCCTGGCAACGGAAGAACAATGGGACGAACTCATCGCCAGCGAAATGGCGTATGTGAATGCGGTGCAGGAGATCGCACACCTGACTGAAGAGGTTGCCCCGTCCACTACGATGCAGGAGCAGCTCCGCCCGATGCTGCGCCTGATTCTCGACAACGAAAGCAAGATAAAGCAGTTATTACAGATTCGGATGGATGAACTGGCGAAACTGGTCGGTCAGTCATCGGTGCAAAAATCGGTGTTAAGTGCCTATGGCGATCAGGGCGGCTTTGTGCTGGCTCCGCAGGATAACCTCTTTTGAATCTTAATGAGCCGATGGCTCGCGAATAATCCGATTACGGCTACGCTTCTAATATTCCCCTTGAATGGAGTCGAAGAATGCGTAATCCCACGCTGTTACAATGTTTTCACTGGTATTACCCGGAAGGCGGTAAGCTCTGGCCTGAACTGGCCGAGCGCGCAGACGGTTTTAATGATATTGGTATCAATATGGTCTGGTTGCCGCCCGCCTATAAAGGCGCATCGGGCGGCTATTCGGTCGGCTACGACTCCTATGATTTATTTGATCTAGGTGAGTTTGATCAGAAAGGCAGCATCCCTACTAAATATGGTGATAAAGCACAACTGCTGGCCGCCATTGACGCCCTGAAACGTAATGACATTGCGGTGCTGCTGGACGTGGTAGTCAACCACAAAATGGGCGCGGATGAAAAAGAAGCTATTCGCGTGCAGCGTGTAAATGCTGATGACCGTACGCAAATTGACGAAGAAATCATTGAGTGTGAAGGCTGGACGCGTTACACCTTCCCCGCTCGTGCCGGGCAATACTCGCAGTTTATCTGGGATTTCAAATGTTTTAGCGGTATCGACCATATCGAAAACCCTGATGAAGATGGCATTTTTAAAATTGTTAACGACTATACCGGAGAAGGCTGGAACGATCAGGTTGATGATGAACTCGGTAATTTCGATTATCTGATGGGGGAGAATATCGATTTTCGCAATCATGCCGTGACGGAAGAGATTAAATACTGGGCGCGCTGGGTGATGGAACAAACGCAATGCGACGGCTTTCGTCTTGATGCGGTCAAACATATTCCGGCATGGTTTTATAAAGAGTGGATCGAACACGTACAGGAAGTTGCGCCAAAGCCGTTGTTTATTGTGGCTGAATACTGGTCGCATGAAGTCGATAAACTGCAAACGTATATTGATCAGGTGGAAGGCAAAACCATGCTGTTTGATGCGCCGCTGCAGATGAAATTCCATGAAGCATCGCGCATGGGTCGCGACTACGACATGACGCAGATCTTCACTGGGACGCTGGTGGAAGCCGATCCTTTTCACGCCGTAACCCTCGTTGCCAACCACGACACCCAACCGTTGCAAGCCCTCGAAGCCCCCGTCGAACCGTGGTTTAAACCGCTGGCGTATGCCTTAATTTTGTTGCGGGAAAATGGCGTTCCTTCGGTGTTCTATCCGGACCTCTACGGTGCACATTACGAAGATGTCGGTGGTGACGGGCAAACCTATCCGATAGATATGCCAATAATCGAACAGCTTGATGAGTTAATTCTCGCCCGTCAGCGTTTCGCCCACGGTGTACAGACGTTATTTTTCGACCATCCGAACTGCATTGCCTTTAGCCGCAGTGGCACCGACGAATATCCCGGCTGCGTGGTGGTCATGTCGAACGGAGATGATGGCGAAAAAACCATTCATCTGGGAGAGAATTACGGCAATAAAACCTGGCGCGATTTTCTGGGGAACCGGCAAGAGAGCGTAGTGACAGACGAAAACGGCGAAGCGACCTTCTTTTGCAACGGCGGCAGCGTCAGCGTGTGGGTTATCGAAGAGGTGATTTAAATCCATCCCCGGCGGCAAGCCGGGGAGATTTCATTACGGCAGTGGCGTCGGTAACGGCGCTTTATCCAGCGCGGCGGCACACTCTGCCGTCGGGCGATCCACACGCTCCATCGTCATACCATCGTACTCAATGGTGTTACCGTCACGCTCAACCTCGTACAGCTCACGTTTTACGGTAACGTTAGTGAGATCATCAGACATCAATGTCAACTTACCCGGCACGGCAATCACCCGCTGCCACTGACGGCAATCCAGGGTATCGCCCTCTTTAGTGACAATGAGGCTGCCTATCGCTTCCGGACTGACCAACGCACGTTGCGGCCCTTTGGTCTGCCAGTAACCCGTCAGCCAGTCCGGCGCGGGGGTTTTCACGACATTGTTATAGTTTTCGACTTCGGCACAGCCCGCCAGCAACATGAGCGCACCTGCAATTGCGAGTTTTTTCATCATTCGTCCTGCATGAGAAGAAAAGAGGATTGTGGCATTAAAGCCCTGATGTCGCCAGCCTTTCCAGGTTCAGAGAGAAATTTGATCTAACCATTATTTTTGTGAATTATTACCCCGAAAATAAATTTGCATGGTGTATGATTCGCGACTCTTGTTTCAAACCTTCTGAGTTCAGAGGCTACATTCATGTCATGGCAGCAATTCAAACACGCCTGGTTGATTAAATTCTGGGCGCCCATCCCCGCGGTCATCGCGGCGGGTATTCTCTCCACTTACTATTTTGGCATCACTGGCACCTTTTGGGCAGTCACGGGTGAATTTACCCGTTGGGGCGGTCAGCTCCTGCAGTTGTTCGGCGTCCATGCTGAAGAGTGGGGTTATTTTAAAATTATCCATCTGGAAGGATCGCCATTAACCCGCATCGACGGAATGATGATCCTCGGTATGTTTGGCGGCTGTTTTGCCGCAGCGCTGTGGGCCAACAATGTCAAACTGCGCATGCCGCGCAGCCGTATCCGCATTATGCAGGCCATCATTGGCGGTATTATCGCCGGTTTTGGCGCACGTCTGGCAATGGGCTGTAACCTGGCGGCGTTCTTTACCGGAATTCCACAGTTCTCGCTGCACGCCTGGTTCTTTGCCATCGCCACTGCCATTGGTTCATGGTTTGGCGCGCGCTTTACCCTTCTGCCCATCTTCCGTATTCCCGTGAAAATGCAGAAAGTTTCTGCTGCCTCACCGTTGACGCAAAAACCGGATCAGGCGCGGCGTCGTTTTCGTCTCGGGATGCTGGTCTTTTTCGGCATGCTGGGCTGGGCGCTGCTGACGGCGATGAACCAGCCCAAACTGGGGCTGGCAATGCTGTTTGGCGTCGGCTTTGGTTTACTGATTGAACGTGCGCAAATCTGCTTTACTTCGGCGTTCCGCGATATGTGGATCACCGGACGTACCCATATGGCGAAAGCAATCATTATCGGTATGGCGGTAAGTGCCATCGGGATCTTCAGTTACGTACAGTTAGGCGTTGAACCCAAAATCATGTGGGCGGGACCAAACGCGGTAATTGGTGGTTTACTGTTTGGTTTTGGCATCGTGCTGGCAGGCGGCTGCGAAACCGGCTGGATGTACCGCGCGGTAGAAGGCCAGGTGCACTACTGGTGGGTCGGTCTGGGCAACGTGATCGGCTCAACGATTCTGGCGTACTACTGGGATGATTTCGCTCCGGCGCTGGCCACCGACTGGGACAAAATCAACCTGCTGAAAACCTTTGGCCCGATGGGCGGCCTGCTGGTGACATATTTGCTGTTGTTTGCTGCTCTAATGTTGATTATTGGCTGGGAAAAACGCTTCTTCCGCCGTGCGGCACCGCAGACTGCTAAGGAGATCGCATGAAAAATATCGTTCCTGATTACCGTCTTGATATGGTGGGTGAACCCTGCCCTTATCCGGCAGTCGCAACCCTTGAGGCGATGCCGCAGTTAAAAAAAGGGGAGATCCTGGAAGTGGTGAGCGACTGTCCGCAGTCGATCAATAATATTCCACTGGATGCGCGTAATCACGGCTATACGGTGCTGGATATTCAGCAAGACGGGCCGACCATTCGTTATTTAATTCAGAAGTAATCCCTCATTCCCGCTGTGGCCCACAGCGGGAACATCGTTACCTCTCTATCACATAGATTTTACCCGCCCTCTCTCCTATTCTTTTCAGTGTGCTCTCAGGAGGTTTCTATGTGTGGACGCTTTGCCCAATCCCAAACGCGTGAAGATTACCTCGCGTTTCTCGCGGAAGATATTGAACGCGATATTCCCTACGATCCCGAACCTATTGGCAGATACAACGTCGCGCCGGGAACCAAAGTCCTTCTGCTCAGTGAACGTGATGAACACCTTCATCTGGATCCGGTTTTCTGGGGATATGCTCCCGGATGGTGGGATAAACCGCCGCTGATTAACGCCCGCGTAGAAACTGCCGCAACCAGTCACATGTTTAAACCGCTCTGGCAACATGGTCGGGCAATCTGTTTTGCCGATGGCTGGTTTGAGTGGAAAAAAGAAGGCGACAAAAAGCAGCCTTATTTTATCTATCGTGCTGATGGACAAGCTGTTTTTATAGCCGCGATAGGTAGCACACCGTTTGAGCGTGGTGACGAAGCCGGAAGAAGTTTTTGTAAGCCCGCTCAGGGTCTTTCAGTGACTGTTGCAATGGCTGTGAGGGCGAATCTTTAAGCCATTGCGTTTCAGTGGCATTTTTCCACTCAACCAACCAGGAAGCCATTTTCCCGTAAGGGATGTATTTATTACCGGCCTCATGATTCTCATTCTGAAGCGCCAGAGCACGATTGAAAACGAAACGACATGCGCCTGCGAAGCGCCTCATTCCACGCTCCTGTTGACCACCTGGTCTTAACCGGAATTTGAATGCCTGTAGTCGTTTCATGGGCCAAATCATACTTTGGCCTATGAAAAAAGAAACCGATATCCGACGCGGAAGGCATTGTGTTTTCCTGAAGCATGTTCACCTGGTCTTCGTTACTAAATACCGACGTCAGATTTTTGACCATGACGCGACAGAAAAACTACGCACTTACTTTTCAAATGTATGTGCTGATTTTGAAGCTGAACGGGTTGAAATGGATGGCGGACCAGATCACGTCCATTTGTTAATTAACTATCCTCCCAAACTGGCGATATCCAGTCTGGTAAACAGCCTCAAAGGCGTATCGAGTAGGTTACTGCGACGAGATCGACCAGATATTGCAGTCAGGTATTACGACAAAGGCGTTTTGTGGAGTCCTGGCTATTTTGTCAGTAGCTGCATCTTAACGTATCAACTAGATTTAATAACAACGATATCCGTACCTAACCGGATATCTAATGTCATAAGCATCCCTTTAATTATCCCCTCAACCTCTTGTAACTTTCCCACTCTTGAGCTCCACATAGTCCAAACGCCGGATGCAAAAAAATCACACGTGCATTTCTGAAATTGTGATGGAGGAAGATAGTATCAATTATATGTGCTTAGAAACGTCCCCGATTAGCGCAGAAGTCACCGGATTGTTCAGACTCCAATAGGTTGAGTATGCCGTATTTATTTTCCAAAATAAAAATCGATGCTGTTGCTCCTTCATAAAATACTTTTACTCTCTGGACGCTTTTCTTAGCTCTCTTGGTGTTATCTTAAAACGATTATGGAACCTTTCAGTAAAACGAGAAGGACACTTGTAACCATTTTCCCTGGCAATCTCGCTGATGGGTTTTACTGTCGTTTGTATAGCAGACAACGCATTATTTAACCTCACGTCGTCCAATATACTTTGAAAACTTACTCCCTCGCTTGCCAGACGGCGATGCAATGTGGAAACAGAAATGTAGAGATATCTCGCTACCTTGTTTGCTGTCCATTTTGTTCCAGGTTCGGATAGCATTAGGTTATAACAACGACTTATTAATGATTGTTTACTATCTGATAAAAGTAAACAATTAACATGATGTGCTCCTAATGAAAGTAGAACGCCCATTGCTAAGTGTTCCTGAATTTGCGTTGAGAAGCCTCGGGAAATAGATGTTTTTAGTTGCTCCCAACAATATATTAACTCGGGGTTCTGAGGTAAGCAGAAACCTGTCGTGTTACGAATTTGATCAGTTATCGCATAAAATTTTTGAAACTTTTCAATTAGATCAATGGGATAACAAAGCATTTCTGCAAGATAAAGACCTGCTTCTGGATAATTCGCAATATAAAATTCATATCCACAGGGAAATAATATTATCTGATTATTATCAACAGTTAGACTATGCGTCTCCCAATTGATAACTTTTTTTCCCTGACGGATACGACATAAAGCTGGCATAAGAGGCTTAACCCTGTGAATCTCATGATGTTTATGCATCCGTATTTCTTCAATCTTTAGGTTAGTCTTATCTTTTGCCAGCATACTCTTACCCTACTTTATCTCATAAACTGGTGTTATCTCAGCGGTTGCAATTTTATTGGCATTAAGCATATAACCAACTAACGCTCCGCTGGAATTAGAATCCACAGGAATTTTATCAGTTTTTAGAGCCCATACTTTAAACTGGTAATGATGGGGTTTATCTCCTTTGGGAGGACATGCTCCACCAAATCCTGCATAACCAAAATCATTTCGGCCTTGAACAGCACCAGTCGGAAGTTTTGTACCATCACGTCTTCCTGCATCAGCGGGCAAATATGTTACAGTTGCTGGAATATTAGCAACAGTCCAGTGCCACCATCCACTGCCTGTAGGAGCATCTGGATCATACACAGTTACGGCAAAGCTTTTGGTGCCTTCAGGAGCACCAGACCAGGTTAATGAGGGCGATGTATTACCACCTTCACACCCAAATCCAGAAAATACATGAGACGTTGTAAGTTGCTCTCCTGTTTTTATTTCATTACTAGTGACCTGAAATGCTGCGGCCTGCGCAGAAAATGTTATGAATGCCAATACACTTGAAACGATAAGTTTTTTCATAAAAACCTCATTGTTGTGACCTATCGTTATTTTATTTGATGTGCCTTGATCTCATTATGCATAAAGGCGCAATGATCGCGCAAATGCAATCATAATTATAAAGGTGCCCCGAACATTAGCCATAATATGCACAAATCAGATTCCTGTTATCTCAAGGATAATTATTTTTTAATGCGGTGCACTTCGTGACAACAAGTTAATGACTAACACACCGGCACAAATCAACATCATGCCTATGATAGCTGGCAGGTCCAGTCGTTGACCAAAAAATCCCCAGGAAAGCAAACTAATCAGAACGATACCGACTCCTGACCAGATAGCATAAGCAATCCCTGTAGGTATATAAGCCAGCGTCTGAGCTAATAACCAGAATGATGCACAATAGCAAATAATTGTGCCAACAGAGGGCCATAACCGTGTAAACCCCTCTGAAAACTTCATTAAGGTTGTACCAATGACCTCTGCAAGTATTGCGCCACCAAGATAAATATAAGGGTTCATAGCATATTCTTTCCTGTTCATACTGGAGAGAATTGTACTACAGTTTGAACACAACTCACTGTTTTCATCCTGGTGTATGTGTATCCAGGGGGCTCTGGCGTGGCAAGAGATAAAGGCAGGAACAATAATGATCAGAAGGAACCCCAGGCTAACGAAAGAGTTCACTCTTCCTGGGAGCAAAGCGAAGACAAAACATGTTATCGCGTTTACGGATCGTGGATGGCAGAAAACAACCAGGATCAGGTATCCATTTTAAACCAGAAATTGAGTGAGTTTGCCCATCCATGCCCCACGCTGTGGGATCGGATATAATTAAACAAGCATAGTCAACAGGTTACACAACCTACACCTGCATGGACATCACTTCCTGATACGCCGCCACCAGCTTATTACGCACCTGAATCCCCATTTGCATAGAAACTGAGGCTTTTTGCATATCGGTCATCACATCGTTTAGCGCCACGCCGGGTTCACCGAGGGTGAATTTTTCTGCCTGCGTGCGGGCGGCTGTTTGTGTATCGCTTATGCGATCGAGCGCGGCGTGCAGCTGCCCGGCAAAACTAATGGTCGGTTGCGGCAGTGATTCCTGCGCACGCGCACTCATCGCCGTAGCCTGTAACTGGCTGATAACCCCTTCAATCCCCTGTATCGCTGACATTTTCGTCTCCCGGATAATTTCTGATAGCAAAGCCTACCAGTAAGTCAATAAGACAAAGGCGCTAAATAGCAACAAAAAAACGGGTTTATTGGCGGATAGAAAAAAACGAAAGCACAAATAATGGGAGCGTCAATTTTTCGAGTTTGCTGACCCGGGAGTGAGTCTTGTTCCACTTTGCCAATAACGCCGTCCATAATCAGCCACGAGGTGCGCGATGAATGCGACTGCAGCCCAGACAAAATCTCTTGAGTGGCTTAATCGCCTGCGTGCGAATCCGAAAATTCCATTGATTGTTGCCGGTTCCGCAGCAGTGGCGGTCATGGTCGCACTGATCCTGTGGGCGAAAGCCCCCGACTACCGCACATTATTCAGCAATCTTTCCGATCAGGATGGTGGCGCAATTGTCAGCCAACTGACGCAAATGAATATTCCTTACCGCTTCAGCGAAGCCAGCGGCGCTATTGAGGTTCCGGCAGATAAAGTTCACGAACTGCGCCTGCGCCTGGCGCAACAAGGTTTGCCCAAAGGCGGCGCGGTCGGTTTCGAACTGCTCGATCAGGAAAAGTTTGGTATCAGCCAGTTCAGCGAACAGGTGAATTATCAGCGGGCGCTGGAAGGCGAGCTTTCTCGTACCATCGAAACTATCGGCCCGGTAAAAGGGGCGCGCGTACATCTGGCAATGCCGAAACCGTCTTTATTCGTCCGTGAACAAAAATCCCCTTCTGCATCGGTGACGGTAAATCTGTTACCCGGCCGCGCACTCGATGAAGGGCAAATTAGCGCTATTGTACATCTGGTTTCCAGCGCGGTTGCTGGTCTGCCGCCAGGAAACGTCACGCTGGTGGATCAGGGCGGGCATCTGTTAACCCAGTCCAATACCAGCGGGCGCGATCTTAATGACGCTCAGTTGAAATATGCCAGCGATGTCGAAGGCCGTATTCAGCGGCGTATTGAAGCGATCCTGTCGCCTATTGTTGGTAACGGTAATATTCACGCCCAGGTCACGGCGCAACTGGACTTCGCCAGTAAAGAACAAACGGAAGAACAGTATCGCCCTAACGGTGATGAATCTCATGCGGCGCTTCGTTCACGCCAGCTTAATGAGAGCGAGCAAAGCGGTTCCGGTTATCCGGGCGGCGTACCGGGGGCGTTGTCGAATCAACCGGCACCTGCGAATAACGCACCAATCAGCACGCCTCCGGCAAATCAAAATAACCGCCAGCAGCAGGCGAGCACCACCAGCAATAGTGGGCCGCGTAGCACACAGCGGAATGAAACCAGTAACTACGAAGTCGATCGCACCATTCGTCATACCAAAATGAACGTGGGCGATGTGCAACGTCTGTCAGTCGCGGTAGTGGTGAATTACAAAACCTTGCCAGACGGTAAACCATTGCCTCTCAGCAACGAACAGATGAAGCAAATTGAAGCTCTGACCCGCGAGGCGATGGGCTTTTCTGAAAAACGCGGTGATTCGCTCAATGTTGTTAACTCGCCGTTCAATAGCAGTGACGAAAGCGGCGGAGCACTGCCGTTCTGGCAACAGCAAGTGTTTATCGATCAGTTGCTGGCTGCCGGTCGCTGGTTGCTGGTACTGCTGGTGGCGTGGTTGCTGTGGCGGAAAGCGGTACGCCCGCAGCTAACACGTCGCGCCGAGGCGGTGAAGACTGTGCAGCAACAAGCGCTGGCCCGCGAGGAAATGGAAGATGCGGTGGAAGTCCGTCTGAGCAAAGACGAACAACTCCAACAACGGCGCGCTAACCAACGACTGGGGGCAGAAGTCATGAGCCAGCGTATCCGTGAAATGTCTGATAACGATCCGCGCGTGGTGGCGCTGGTCATTCGCCAGTGGATAAATAACGATCATGAGTAACCTGACAGGCACCGATAAAAGCGTCATCCTGCTGATGACCATTGGCGAAGACCGGGCGGCAGAGGTGTTCAAGCACCTCTCCCAGCGCGAAGTGCAAACCCTTAGCGCTGCAATGGCGAACGTCACGCAGATCTCCAACAAGCAGCTAACCGATGTGCTGGCGGAGTTTGAGCAAGAAGCTGAACAGTTTGCCGCACTGAATATCAACGCCAACGATTATCTGCGTTCGGTATTGGTCAAAGCTCTGGGTGAAGAACGTGCCGCCAGCCTGCTGGAAGATATTCTCGAAACCCGCGATACCGCCAGCGGTATTGAAACGCTCAACTTTATGGAGCCGCAGAGCGCCGCCGATCTGATTCGCGATGAGCATCCGCAAATTATCGCCACCATTCTGGTGCATCTGAAGCGCGCCCAGGCCGCCGATATTCTGGCGTTGTTCGATGAACGTCTGCGCCACGACGTGATGTTGCGTATCGCCACCTTTGGCGGCGTGCAGCCAGCCGCGCTGGCGGAACTGACCGAAGTACTGAATGGCTTGCTCGACGGTCAGAATCTCAAGCGCAGCAAAATGGGCGGCGTGAGAACGGCAGCCGAAATTATCAACCTGATGAAAACGCAGCAGGAAGAAGCCGTTATTACCGCCGTGCGTGAATTCGACGGCGAGCTGGCGCAGAAAATCATCGACGAGATGTTCCTGTTCGAGAATCTGGTGGATGTCGATGATCGCAGCATTCAGCGTCTGTTGCAGGAAGTGGATTCCGAATCGCTGCTGATCGCGCTGAAAGGGGCCGAGCAGCCACTGCGCGAGAAATTCTTGCGCAATATGTCGCAGCGTGCCGCCGATATTCTGCGCGACGATCTCGCCAACCGTGGTCCGGTGCGTCTGTCGCAGGTGGAAAACGAACAGAAAGCGATTCTGCTGATTGTGCGCCGTCTTGCCGAAACTGGCGAGATGGTGATTGGCAGCGGCGAGGATACCTATGTCTGATAATCTGCCGTGGAAAACCTGGACGCCGGACGATCTCGCGCCACCACCGGCAGAGTTTGTGCCAATGGTCGAGTCGGAAGAAACCATTATTGAAGAGGCCGAACCCAGCCTTGAGCAGCAACTGGCGCAACTGCAAATGCAGGCCCACGAGCAGGGTTATCAGGCAGGGATTGCCGAAGGTCGCCAGCAAGGTCATGAACAGGGCTATCAGGAAGGACTGGCCCAGGGGCTGGAACAAGGTCTGGCAGAGGCGAAGGCTCAACAAGCGCCAATTCATGCCCGGATGCAGCAACTGGTCAGCGAATTTCAAACTACCCTTGATGCGCTTGATAGTGTGATAGCTTCGCGCCTGATGCAGATGGCGCTGGAGGCAGCACGTCAGGTCATAGGTCAGACGCCAACGGTGGATAACTCGGCACTGATCAAACAGATCCAACAGTTGTTGCAGCAAGAACCGTTATTCAGCGGTAAACCACAGCTGCGCGTACACCCGGATGATCTGCAACGTGTTGATGATATGCTCGGCGCAACTTTAAGTTTGCATGGCTGGCGCTTGCGGGGCGATCCCACCCTCCATCCTGGCGGTTGCAAAGTCTCCGCCGATGAAGGCGATCTCGACGCCAGTGTCGCCACTCGCTGGCAAGAACTCTGCCGTCTGGCAGCACCAGGAGTGGTGTAATGACCACGCGCCTGACTCGCTGGCTAACCACGCTAGATAACTTTGAAGCCAAAATGGCGCAGTTGCCTGCGGTACGTCGCTACGGGCGATTAACCCGCGCTACCGGGCTGGTGCTGGAAGCCACCGGATTACAATTGCCGCTCGGCGCAACCTGTGTCATTGAGCGCCAGAACGGCAGCAAAACGCACGAAGTAGAAAGCGAAGTCGTCGGCTTTAACGGTCAACGGCTGTTTTTAATGCCGCTGGAGGAAGTGGAAGGTGTCCTGCCCGGCGCGCGTGTATATGCCAAAAACATTTCGGCAGAAGGGCTGCAAAGCGGCAAGCAGTTGCCGCTCGGTCCGGCGTTATTAGGTCGTGTTCTGGACGGCAGCGGTAAACCGCTCGATGGCCTCCCCTCCCCCGATACGACGGAAACCGGTGCGCTGATTACCCCGCCATTTAACCCATTGCAACGTACACCGATTGAACATGTGCTGGACACCGGCGTGCGCCCAATCAATGCCCTGCTTACCGTCGGGCGCGGGCAGCGTATGGGGCTGTTTGCCGGGTCCGGCGTTGGTAAAAGTGTGCTGTTGGGGATGATGGCACGTTACACCCGCGCCGATGTCATTGTCGTGGGTTTGATTGGTGAACGTGGGCGCGAAGTAAAAGATTTTATTGAGAATATCCTCGGTGCCGAAGGACGTGCACGCTCAGTGGTGATTGCCGCTCCGGCGGATGTTTCTCCGCTCCTGCGAATGCAAGGTGCCGCCTATGCCACGCGCATTGCCGAAGATTTTCGCGATCGTGGTCAGCATGTGTTGCTGATTATGGACTCCCTCACCCGCTACGCGATGGCCCAGCGTGAAATTGCGCTGGCGATTGGCGAACCACCTGCTACTAAAGGTTATCCACCGTCGGTGTTTGCCAAATTACCGGCACTGGTCGAGCGTGCCGGAAATGGCATTAGCGGCGGCGGCTCGATTACCGCGTTTTATACCGTGCTCACCGAGGGCGATGACCAGCAGGACCCCATTGCCGACTCCGCGCGGGCCATCCTCGACGGTCACATTGTGCTGTCTCGCCGACTGGCGGAAGCCGGGCACTATCCGGCTATCGATATTGAAGCGTCGATCAGCCGCGCAATGACGGCGTTGATCAGTGAGCAACATTACGCACGAGTGCGCACCTTCAAACAGCTGTTGTCGAGTTTTCAGCGTAACCGAGATCTGGTTAGCGTCGGCGCGTATGCCAAAGGCAGCGATCCGATGCTCGACAAAGCCATCGCCCTGTGGCCGCAGCTGGAGGGCTATTTGCAACAAGGCATTTTTGAACGCGCGGACTGGGAAGCGTCTCTCCAGGGGCTGGAGCGTATTTTCCCGACAGTGTCATAACCCAGGAGATAACGGCAGATGGCAGAACATGGCGCGCTGGCGACCCTGAAAGATCTGGCAGAAAAAGAGGTAGAGGATGCCGCGCGCCTGCTGGGTGAAATGCGTCGCGGATGTCAGCAGGCGGAAGAACAGCTCAAAATGCTGATCGATTATCAGAATGAATATCGCAATAACCTCAATAGCGATATGAGTGCCGGGATGACCAGCAACCGCTGGATCAACTATCAGCAGTTTATCCAGACGCTGGAAAAAGCCATTACTCAGCATCGCCAGCAACTTAATCAGTGGACGCAGAAAGTTGACATTGCCCTGAACAGCTGGCGAGAAAAGAAACAACGTTTGCAGGCCTGGCAGACACTGCAGGAACGGCAATCCACGGCGGCACTGCTTGCAGAAAACCGCCTCGATCAGAAAAAGATGGATGAGTTCGCCCAGCGCGCCGCCATGAGGAAACCTGAATGATTCGCTTAGCGCCCTTAATTACCGCCGACGTTGACACCACCACATTGCCTGGCGGCAAAGCCAGCGATGCTGCACAAGATTTTCTCGCGTTGTTGAGCGAAGCATTAGCAGGCGAGACAACTACCGACAAAGCGGCCCCCCAGTTGCTGGTGGCAACAGATAAGCCCACGACAAAAGGCGAGCCGCTGATCAGCGATATTGTTTCCGACGCGCAACAAGCGGATTTACTGATCCCCGTGGATGAAACACTGCCTGTCATCAACGACGAACAATCCACATCAACACCGTTAACCACCGCTCAGACGATGACGTTGGCTGCGGTGGCTGACAAAAATACGACAAAAGACGAAAAAGCGGATGATCTTAATGAAGACGTCACCGCAAGCCTGAGCGCCCTTTTTGCGATGTTGCCGGGTTTTGACAATACGCCCAAAGTGACTGATGCACCGTCAACCGTGTTACCGGCAGAGAAACCAACGCTTTTCACAAAACTGACTTCTGCGCAACTCACAACAGCACAGCCTGATGACGCCCCCGGCACACCAGCTCAGCCATTAACACCGCTGGTAGCAGAAGCCCAGAGTAAAGCGGAAGTCATCAGCACACCTTCGCCGGTGACTGCTGCCGCCAGCCCGCTAATCACTCCACACCAGACACAGCCACTGCCCACCGTCGCCGCGCCTGTTTTGAGTGCACCGCTGGGTTCTCACGAATGGCAACAATCATTAAGCCAGCATATTTCGCTGTTCACCCGCCAGGGGCAACAAAGTGCAGAGTTGCGTCTGCACCCACAGGATTTAGGTGAAGTGCAAATTTCCCTCAAAGTGGATGATAACCAGGCGCAGATCCAGATGATTTCACCGCATCAGCACGTACGCGCAGCCCTGGAAGCAGCGCTGCCGGTACTGCGTACGCAGCTGGCCGAAAGTGGCATTCAGTTAGGGCAAAGCAACATTAGTGGCGAAAGCTTTAGTGGTCAGCAGCAGGCCGCTTCCCAGCAACAGCAAAGCCAACGCACAGCAAACCATGAACCTCTGACGGGGGAAGACGACGATACGCTTCCGGTTCCCGTCTCTTTACAAGGGCGTGTAACAGGCAACAGCGGCGTTGATATTTTCGCCTAACGTCAGAGGTAGCACCGTAATCCGCGTCTTTTCCCCGCTTTGTTGCGCTCAAGACGCAGGATAATTAGCCGATAAGCAGTAGCGACACAGGAAGACCGCAACACATGACTGATTACGCGATAAGCAAGAAAAGCAAGCGATCGCTTTGGATCCCGATTCTGGTATTCATTACCCTCGCGGCCTGTGCCAGCGCAGGTTACAGCTACTGGCATTCGCATCAGGTTGCCGCTGACGACAAAGCGCAGCAACGCGTCGTGCCCTCCCCGGTCTTCTATGCGCTGGATACCTTTACGGTCAATTTGGGCGATGCGGATCGCGTGCTTTATATCGGCATAACCCTGCGACTGAAAGATGAAGCAACCCGCTCGCGGCTGAGTGAGTATTTGCCGGAAGTCCGTAGTCGCTTGCTGTTACTGTTTTCACGTCAGGATGCTGCCGTACTGGCGACAGAAGAAGGCAAGAAAAACCTGATTGCCGAGATTAAAACCACACTTTCCACCCCGCTTGTTGCCGGGCAACCGAAACAGGATGTCACCGACGTGCTGTATACCGCTTTTATTCTGCGATAACGACATGGGCGATAGTATTCTTTCTCAAGCTGAAATTGATGCGCTGTTGAATGGTGACAGCGAAGTCAAAGACGAACCGACAGCCAGTGTTAGCGGCGAAAGTGACATTCGTCCGTACGATCCGAATACCCAACGACGGGTTGTGCGCGAACGTTTGCAGGCGCTGGAAATCATTAATGAGCGCTTTGCCCGCCATTTTCGTATGGGGCTGTTCAACCTGCTGCGCCGTAGCCCGGACATTACCGTCGGGGCCATCCGCATTCAGCCGTACCATGAATTTGCCCGCAACTTGCCGGTGCCGACCAACCTGAACCTTATCCACCTTAAACCGCTGCGCGGCACAGGGCTGGTGGTGTTCTCGCCGAGCCTGGTGTTTATCGCCGTGGATAACCTGTTTGGCGGCGATGGACGCTTCCCGACCAAAGTGGAAGGTCGCGAGTTTACTCATACCGAACAGCGCGTCATCAACCGCATGTTAAAGCTGGCGCTTGAAGGCTATAGCGACGCCTGGAAAGCGATTAATCCGCTGGAAGTTGAGTACGTGCGTTCGGAAATGCAGGTGAAATTTACCAATATCACCACCTCGCCGAACGACATTGTGGTTAACACGCCGTTCCATGTGGAGATTGGCAACCTGACCGGCGAATTTAATATCTGCCTGCCATTCAGCATGATCGAGCCGCTACGGGAATTGTTGGTTAACCCGCCGCTGGAAAACTCGCGTAATGAAGATCAGAACTGGCGCGATAACCTGGTGCGCCAGGTGCAGCATTCACAGCTGGAACTGGTGGCCAACTTTGCCGATATCTCGCTACGCCTGTCGCAGATTTTAAAACTGAAACCCGGCGACGTCCTGCCGATAGAAAAACCCGATCGCATCATCGCCCATGTTGACGGCGTCCCGGTTCTGACCAGTCAGTACGGCACTCTCAACGGTCAGTATGCGTTACGGATAGAACATTTGATTAACCCGATTTTAAATTCTCTGAACGAGGAACAGCCCAAATGAGTGACATGAATAATCCGGCCGATGACAACAACGGCGCAATGGACGATATGTGGGCTGAAGCGTTGAGCGAGCAAAAATCAACCAGCGGAAAAAGCGCTGCCGACGCAATGTTCCAGCAATTTGGCGGCGGAGATGTCAGCGGAACGTTGCAGGATATCGACCTGATTATGGATATTCCGGTCAAGCTGACCGTCGAGCTGGGCCGTACGCGGATGACCATCAAAGAGCTGTTGCGTCTGACGCAAGGATCAGTCGTGGCGCTGGACGGTCTGGCGGGCGAACCGCTGGATATTCTGATCAACGGTTATTTAATCGCCCAGGGCGAAGTGGTGGTTGTTGCCGATAAATATGGCGTGCGGATCACCGATATCATTACCCCGTCCGAGCGGATGCGCCGCCTGAGCCGTTAGTGATGAATAACCATGCTACTGTGCAATCTTCCGCGCCGGTTTCTGCTGCGCCACTGCTGCAGGTGAGCGGCGCACTCATCGCCATTATTGCCCTGATCCTCGCTGCCGCCTGGCTGGTAAAACGGCTGGGATTTGCCCCTAAACGCACTGGCGTTAACGGTCTGAAAATTAGCGCCAGTGCTTCGCTGGGCGCGCGTGAACGGGTCGTGGTGGTCGATGTGGAAGATGCACGGCTGGTGCTCGGCGTTACCGCAGGGCAAATCAATCTGCTACATAAACTTCCCCCTTCAGCACCAACGGAGGAGATACCGCAGACCGATTTTCAGTCGGTCATGAAAAATTTGCTTAAGCGTGGCGGGAGATCCTGATGCGTCGTTTGTTTTCTGTCGCACCGGTCCTTCTCTGGCTGATTACGCCCCTCGCCTTCGCGCAACTGCCGGGTATCACCAGCCAGCCGCTACCTGGCGGTGGACAAAGCTGGTCGCTCCCGGTGCAGACGCTGGTGTTCATCACCTCGTTGACGTTCATTCCAGCGATTTTACTGATGATGACCAGTTTCACCCGCATCATTATTGTTTTTGGTTTATTGCGTAACGCGCTGGGAACGCCCTCCGCGCCACCTAACCAGGTATTGCTGGGACTGGCACTGTTTTTGACCTTTTTTATTATGTCGCCAGTGATCGACAAAATTTATGTCGATGCGTACCAGCCATTCAGCGAAGAGAAAATCTCAATGCAGGAGGCGCTGGAAAAAGGGGCGCAGCCGCTGCGTGAGTTTATGCTGCGTCAGACCCGCGAGGCGGATTTAGGGTTGTTTGCCAGACTGGCGAATACCGGCCCGTTGCAGGGGCCTGAAGCTGTGCCGATGCGCATTTTGCTCCCGGCCTACGTGACCAGCGAGTTGAAAACCGCATTTCAGATAGGCTTCACGATTTTCATCCCTTTTTTGATTATCGACCTGGTGATTGCCAGCGTGTTGATGGCATTGGGGATGATGATGGTTCCCCCAGCCACCATTGCTCTGCCCTTTAAACTGATGCTGTTTGTACTGGTGGATGGCTGGCAATTGCTGGTCGGTTCGCTGGCGCAGAGCTTTTACAGCTAGAGAGGCAAAATGACACCTGAATCGGTCATGATGATGGGGACTGAAGCGATGAAAGTCGCGCTGGCACTGGCTGCCCCACTGTTGCTGGTGGCGCTGGTCACGGGTCTTATCATCAGTATTTTGCAGGCCGCCACGCAGATCAACGAAATGACGCTGTCGTTTATTCCAAAAATCATCGCCGTATTTATCGCCATTATTATTGCCGGACCGTGGATGCTCAATCTGTTGCTGGATTACGTCCGCACCTTGTTCACTAACCTGCCGTATATCATCGGGTAGGCCGTACAATGATGCAGGTAACAAGCGATCAATGGCTTTCCTGGTTAAGCCTGTACTTCTGGCCGTTACTGCGCGTGCTGGCGCTCATTTCTACCGCGCCAATTCTGAGCGAACGCAGCGTGCCGAAACGGGTAAAACTGGGTCTGGCAATGATGATCACGTTCGCCATTGCCCCATCATTACCTGCCAACGATGTTCCTGTTTTTTCGTTCTTTGCTCTGTGGCTGGCCGTGCAGCAGATCCTGATCGGCATTGCGCTTGGTTTTACCATGCAATTTGCCTTTGCCGCTGTGCGAACCGCTGGCGAAATTATCGGTCTGCAAATGGGGCTGTCATTTGCGACATTTGTCGATCCTGGCAGCCATCTCAATATGCCCGTTTTAGCGCGCATCATGGATATGCTGGCATTACTGCTGTTCCTGACATTTAACGGTCATTTATGGTTGATTTCACTGCTGGTCGATACCTTTCACACCCTGCCGATTGGTAGCGAACCGTTGAACAGCAATGCGTTTCTGGCACTCACCAAAGCAGGGAGTTTGATTTTCCTTAACGGGCTGATGCTGGCGTTACCGCTCATTACTCTGTTGCTGACCCTGAATCTGGCATTAGGTTTACTGAATCGTATGGCCCCGCAATTATCCATTTTTGTTATTGGATTTCCATTAACTCTGACTGTCGGCATCTCTTTAATGGCGGCATTAATGCCGTTAATTGCGCCTTTTTGCGAACATTTATTCAGTGAAATTTTTAATTTGCTGGCTGATATTATTAGTGAATTACCATTAATATAATTCCGTAACGTTTATCATGCTACCCTAAGGATTATCCGAAAAATAATATCTGCGAACATCTTCCAGGATACTCCTGTAGCGAAATATTTGTTTTAAGCTCACTCACATATCGCAACATTTACTTTACTTTAAGACAATTCCAGGCAAATTATACAACACTTTACGGGATAGTAAGTCCGCCTGAAAAATTGCGAGAGTGGCGCATTAGGTGACCCATGTTGTTCCGTTTAGTCATGATGAAATATTCAGGTAAGGGGAATTATCGTTACGCATTGAGTGAGGGTATGCCATGTCAACGATTATTATGGATTTATGTAGTTACACCCGACTAGGTTTAACCGGGTATCTGTTGAGTAGAGGGGTTAAAAAAAGAGAAATCAACGACATTGAAACCGTTGATGACCTTGCCATAGCTTGTGATTCACAGCGCCCTTCAGTGGTGTTTATTAATGAGGACTGTTTCATCCACGATGCTTCTAACAGTCAGCGCATCAAGCACATCATTAATCAACATCCCAATACGTTATTTATCGTTTTTATGGCAATTGCCAATGTTCATTTTGATGAATATCTATTGGTCAGAAAAAATTTATTGATCAGCTCTAAATCGATTAAACCGGAATCTCTCGACGATATCCTTGGCGATATTCTGAAAAAAGATACAACGATAACCTCGTTTTTAAATATGCCGACTTTATCATTGAGCCGAACCGAATCGAGTATGTTGCGAATGTGGATGGCAGGTCAGGGAACCATTCAAATCTCCGACCAAATGAATATCAAAGCCAAGACCGTTTCATCGCATAAAGGTAATATTAAACGTAAGATCAAAACGCATAATAAACAGGTTATCTACCATGTCGTCCGACTGACGGATAATGTGACTAATGGTATTTTTGTCAACATGCGCTAACACATTCTGACTGGTGGTTTCCCACCAGTCAGGCTGAATAAGATTACTCTGCTTTCTCAACAAAGATACCGTCCTGATGCCCTGCTTCATTAAAGAACCAGATGCCGAGCGGGTAGTCTTCCAGCGAAACCAGGTACATTGTGCCTTCACTAAACTCCTCAACTGCCAGTACCACGCCAGGACGACGCGGACCGCCATCCGTTTTGACTGTTACCCGATCATTCACCTTCATCGTTTTCCTCCTGTGGCTTTGTGCCAGTGTAGAACAATTTCGTTTTTCTGGCAGCGCCAGGCGCGCGCGAGTGCTGATTTTCTCGACGGTCTATACTTAAGAGATGCCAGGCGGACTTAACGACTGGCGGCAACAACAGAGTAACGGTTGCGAGGAAAGATGATGAAAACCGCAAAAGAGTACAGCGATACCGCAAAACGTGAGGTCAGCGTCGATGTCGATGCCCTGCTGGCGGCGATCAATGAAATTAGCGAAAGCGAAGTTCATCGCAGCCAGAACGATTCTGAACACGTTAGCGTCGATGGACGTGAATATCATACATGGCGTGAATTGGCGGATGCCTTCGAACTGGATATTCATGACTTCAGCGTCTCTGAAGTGAATCGTTGAATGCACAATAAAAAAATCCCGACCCTGAGGGGGTCGGGATGAAACTTGCTTAAGCAAGAAGCACTTAAAAAATTCGTTACACCAGGAAATCTGATGTGTTCATCACCTTATCTGCAATTTTTTTCGCTGACAAGAAAATATTCGCGCTATGAATGATTAACGCTACTTATGAATAGAAATGTGACGCGCGTCACCCCTTGGTGGCTCTGGTGTCAACGGGATCGCTCCCGAAAAAATCATCTTTGATTATTTGTGCTGTTTTGAGAATCATCCTGGTAAGGGGAGTACTGCGCCCATGTTTTCAATTCAACAACCACTACTGGTTTTTAGCGATCTTGATAGCACCCTGCTGGACAGTCATAGTTATGACTGGCAACCGGCAGCCCCCTGGCTCAGCCGTTTACACGAAGCCAATATTCCCGTCATTCTCTGTAGCAGTAAAACTTCAGCGGAAATGCTGTACTTGCAAAAAATGTTGGGGCTACAAGGCTTACCGCTGATTGCAGAGAATGGCGCAGTGATCCAGCTTGCTGAACAATGGCAGGATATAGACGGTTTTCCACGCATCATCTCAGGTATTAGCCATGGCGAAATCTGCCAGGTTTTAAATACGCTACGCGAGAAAGAACATTTTAAATTCACGACTTTTGATGATGTCGACGATGCAACCATTGCCGAATGGACGGGATTAAGCCGTAGCCAGGCGGCGCTGACGCAGCTGCATGAGGCGTCGGTAACGCTAATCTGGCGCGACAGTGACGAGCGTATGGCACAATTTATCGCTCGTCTGAACGAACTGGGCTTGCAGTTTATGCAGGGTGCGCGCTTCTGGCACGTACTGGATGCCTCTGCCGGAAAAGATCAGGCTGCCAACTGGATTACCGCGACCTATCAACAATTGTCAGGCAGACGCCCAACCACACTTGGCCTGGGCGATGGGCCAAACGATGCGCCTTTACTGGAGGTAATGGATTACGCGGTGATTGTGAAAGGGCTAAACCGTGAAGGGGTCCATCTGCATGATGAGGATCCGGCCCGCGTCTGGCGAACGCAGCGTGAAGGACCGGAAGGCTGGCGTGAAGGGCTGGACCATTTTTTCTCCGCCCGTTAAGCGTTATCGCTCGCGAATACCCGATTACGCCCGGCCTGTTTTGCGAGGTAAAGCCGACGGTCGGCCAATGACTGGAGTTGTTCAAAATCATAATCACCGGTTTCCTCGCTGCTACTTACCCCCAGCGAGGCACTGATGCGTATCGTTGTACTCTTGGCGATCAGCATCTCTTTTTCATTTAACTTCAGGCGAATACGTTCTGCGACCTCCGCAGCCTGCGTCAGATTCGCGCCTGGCAGAATCACACAAAACTCCTCACCACCGACCCGCCCGGCAACGTCCTGCGCACGCAAGGAACTGCTAATTAATCCGGCAGCATGAGAAAGAACACGGTCGCCCGCCTGATGACCAAAGCGGTCATTAATCGCTTTAAAATGGTCAAGATCGACCTGAATGACAGAAAAAGGATGTTGGTGCGTCTGACACAATTTAGCGAGCGGACGGGCTTTTTCGAACAATGCGCCACGGTTATATAAACGCGTTAAGGTGTCGTGCCACGCCTGCCACTGCAACGAGCTTTGCAGAACATACATGTTGCTGACCATCCGGCGAATCACATACCAGGAGATGAGTAACATGGTGGTAAAGAGCGCCCACAGCAGGGTTAATGCAATGCTGATACTGCCGAAATCGCCGCGCACGCCTTCGCTTAGCGTATGGACGCGCACCAGCACACCGTCGAAATGGTCCAGACGTTCCCAGCTAACATAGCGACTGTCCATACGAATGCCGCCCCGCGTGTCATGTTCCATTGCCTGCGCCAGCAAGGCCAGTTCACGAGGATCAAAAATATTCCCTGTTGGATGGTCAGGATTTGAAGAGGTCAAAAATCTCAGCTTACTGTCATAGAGCTGATACTCACCATCGAGGTTTTTATCGATGGCGTTTTTTAAAAATTGCTGCATAGTACGCACGGGAATACTCATCCCCAGCACGCCATACCAGTAGTTATTACTGTCTACCGGAACACTGACGGTAACCTGCGGTTCAGTATTGCTGGCGTGTTCCGGTTGCGAAGTGAACCAGCGTACCGCGCGGTGACGATTTTCTCGTTGTGAATGGCCGATAAACCAGGGTTGGGTGACATAGCCGTAATAACGCGTTGGTACATTGCGCGTAAACAAGGTCGGCAGCGTCGAAACGTAAAATCCAGCACGCGAGACATACACCGCCTGTTCAACCATCGACGAGGAGTTGTGCGCCAGTCGCAGCAAGTAACCAACTTCCAGTGCAGCGGTAATTTCATTGTCGAGGCTTTCATTTTCGCGAGACAGGAGATTCCCCTCGCTGACTAATGCATCCGATACGCCATTGACTGGCAGGGTGCGCCGTCGGTTGAGTTCGATTTGCCAGGCGTGCTCGTCGCGATGCTGTTCGAACTCGGTTACGGCATTACGCAGAGAGGTGAAATCCAGTGGCGCCACGAGAGCTTCGCGCATGCCATTACGCAAAAAGATCAGTTTGTCGACGTTATACTGCAAATGCTTATCGAGCGCGTTGGCTACGTTTTCCAGATGATTACGCTGGCTGGAGATATAGGCATCTTCCAGCACCACCACTTCACGCCAGGTGAGCAAGGTGGAAAAAAGCAATACCACGATAAAGCAGAGATTAACGACATGACCGGGCCCCAGGCGGCGTGCGAGTTTTTTCAACCAGCTCTGGTTTTCCATTTTTGTCTCGTGCTGCACCCTGACGACTCCCAACCTGCTTTTTTATGATTCTGGCATAACCCGGCGATAGCGTACCGCAAAACAGCGATAATTTTATAATGGTGGCATGATAAGACGCGACTATCATTCATTGCAGGCATTGGGACACCAGGCCGGATGTGATCCGGCCTGGTGTTAATGATACCCTTTCAAACTTCTTCCGCAGAACGACTCCCCTCCCCCGGAACAAGCTCGGTTTCATGAAAAGCTTCCCGCTTGACCCCGTACCCGTCATACCAACGACACTCAACCATACCGCTGGAGTATCCAGTGACAATCATCCGCGGGCCGCCCTCTTTAACCGTAACTTCCTCACTAACCATAAAGCTCATACTCGCCTCCTTTTTTCGAGTGAAACTTGTTCACCTTAGTTGAAGATGGCGAATTTTGCATAATAGCCTGTGCGAGTATTAATGTGCCTGACCGCGCATTTTCGCTACGGCTTTCACTCCCAGCACCACGATGCCGCCGATGATAAATCCAAGAATCAGATTTAAAACAGTCGGTAATATCATCGCCACCACTGCACTTTGCTGCCCGGCGAAATGTTCAATGGCGTGATGCAACGGCGCAATACCATGTACCACAATCCCGCCGCCGACGAGGAACATCGCCAGCGTGCCGACAATCGATAACGCTTTCATCAACCAGGGCGCAATGATCAATAACCCTTTACCTAATGCCTGCATCAGCGCGCTGGATTTTTCCGCCAGCCAATACCCCAGGTCATCAATCTTAACGATAACCCCTACCAGACCGTAGACGCCCACGGTCACTACCAGCGCGATGCCTGAAAGCACCAGCACCTGATTAAGCAACGGCGCTTCTGCCACAATCCCCAGCGTGATGGCGACGATTTCCGCAGACAATATAAAATCGGTACGAATCGCCCCTTTTATTTTGTCCTTTTCAAACTTCAGCGGATCCTGCGCCGCCAGCTTCTCCAGACGCTGCTGACTCTGCGCCGGATCTTCTTTATGTTTACGCGCCTCCAGCATATGCAGCACTTTCTCTACCCCTTCAAAGCAGAGAAACGCGCCGCCAATCATCAACAGTGGCGTAATCGCCCACGGGATAAACGCACTGATGATCAGCGCCAGCGGCACCAGAATCACTTTATTGATCAGCGAACCTTTCGCCACGCCCCAGACCACGGGAAGTTCCCGGTTGGCCCGCACGCCTGAAACTTGTTGCGCATTGAGCGATAAGTCATCCCCTAATACACCGGCGGTTTTCTTCGCCGCCAGTTTGCCCATCACGGAGATATCGTCCAGCAGTGTGGCGATATCATCGAGCAACGTCAGTAAACTACTCCCGGCCAAAAGCATTCCCTCTCATTTTTATTGTTGAAGGGTGTAAGTATGAAGCAAAAACGGCAGCTCTGATACTTGCTTCACAGGTCAACATTTATTTAACAATCAAGTGCAATTATATCTCTCGCCAGCAGAATGATTTTCACGTTTACTATGAACCACCTTTTTATTTCAGCCGTGAGGGATTATGCGTTTCCGCCAGTTGTTACCGCTTTTTGGCGCGCTGTTTGCGTTGTATATCATTTGGGGCTCAACCTATTTTGTCATTCGGATTGGCGTGGAAAGCTGGCCTCCGTTAATGATGGCGGGCGTTCGATTCCTGGCAGCCGGTATTTTATTGCTGGCATTTTTGCTACTGCGCGGACACAAACTTCCCCCGCTACGTCCGCTGCTCAATGCCGCGCTGATTGGCCTGTTATTGCTGGCTGTCGGTAATGGCATGGTGACGGTTGCCGAACATCAAAATGTTCCTTCCGGCATCGCCGCCGTAGTGGTTGCAACCGTGCCCCTTTTTACCCTGTGCTTCAGCCGCCTGTTTGGCATTAAAACGCGCAAACTGGAATGGGTGGGTATCGCCATTGGGCTTGCCGGAATCATCATGCTCAATAGCGGTGGAAACTTAAGCGGCAATCCATGGGGCGCGATTCTGATTTTAATCGGCTCGATTAGCTGGGCGTTTGGCTCGGTTTATGGCTCGCGCATTACCTTACCTGTAGGGATGATGGCGGGTGCGATTGAGATGCTGGCGGCTGGCGTGGTGTTAATGATTGCGTCGATGATTGCGGGTGAAAAACTGACGGCGCTCCCTTCCCTTTCAGGCTTCCTTGCGGTCGGCTATCTGGCGCTGTTTGGTTCGATTATCGCCATTAACGCTTATATGTATTTAATCCGCAACGTCAGTCCGGCTCTCGCCACCAGCTACGCCTACGTTAACCCGGTGGTCGCGGTCTTGCTGGGTACGGGACTGGGTGGCGAAACGCTGTCGAAGATTGAATGGCTGGCGCTCGGCGTAATTGTCTTCGCGGTGGTACTGGTCACGTTGGGAAAATATCTCTTCCCGGCCAAACCCGTTGTCGCGCCAGTTATTCAGGATGCATCAAGCGAGTAAATGAATCCCCTGCGTGTCGATCTGCGCGCTGGCACCTTCGCCGCAGATCCACTCTTCCAGACGCTCGGTAAGCGCCGCATCCGTAAGCTTCTCGCGCCCACGTAACGCACACTCCCAGACAATCAGTACGCGCCAGCCGAGTTCCTGCAAGCGACTGATATCGCGGCGATCGCGTTCAACATTTTTACCTATCTTCTCCAGCCAGAACTCGGTTCGAGTCGCAGGCACTTTAAACAGATAGCAGTGATGATGATGCCAGAAGCAGCCGTGGGTAAATATCACGCAGCGATATTCATCAACGACAAAATCCGGGCGTCCGGGCAGACTGGCGTCCTGAACGCGAAACGCAAGGCCCTGCCCGGTTAACAAACTGGCGAGGCGCTTCTCAATCGCCGTATCACGCGTGGCAATCGCGCGCATATTTTTGCTGCGGGTGGCCTTATCGTGAACGTCGACCATGTTGTGCCTCTTGCTGACGCAACGCCACCGCCTGTTTGATTTTTGGCTCAAGCAGTTTTGCCACCGCGGCAAAGACCGGCACGACCACCGAGTTACCGAACTGGCGATAGGCCTGAGTGTCCGAAACCGGAATGCGGAATTTCGCTTCTCCCGGCGCTTCAAAACCCATTAAGCGCGCGCATTCACGAGGTGTTAACCGACGTGGACGATGTTGCTGATTCAGCGGATCGTCAAAGTCTTTCTCACCCGTGGCCATATCCCAGCCGCGGTCGATTAAAATTTCCGCGCCATCCTTGTAATAACGAGCAGACAGCGTACGGGTGACGCTTTGCGGATTGTTCGGATAAACCATTCCATAACCGAAGCCGTTACCGCGCGCCTGATGTTTTTTCGCATATCGATAGAGGTACTTCCACAGCACCGGCGTCAGGATATATTTCGCCTCAACCATCGGGTCCAGCAGCTGCGCCAGCGTCACTCGCTGTGCAGGGAAACATTCGCTGATATCACGCAGAGTAAAATCGGCTTTCAGATTCAGATCGCGACGAAAACCCACCAGCACGATGCGTTCACGGTGCTGCGGCAGGAAATGTTTACCGTCGATGATTTTCGGATCGTCCGGCCCGTTATCTGCTGCGTCGGCAACGTCATAGCCCAGTTCGTCCAGCGTCTGCATGATGATGCGGAACGTTTTTCCCTTATCGTGACTCTTCAGGTTTTTGACATTTTCGAGCACAAACATCGCCGGACGACGCGCGTCGATAATGCGCACCACATCAAAGAACAGCGTACCCTGGGTATCGCAGGCAAAACCGTGCGCCCGCCCGAGCGAGTTCTTTTTCGATACGCCAGCCAGCGAAAATGGCTGACAAGGGAAACCGGCCAGTAAAACATCGTGTTCAGGAATGTGTTGACGAATATGTTCCGCCGCCGCCTCATCACTCACGCCTTCTTGATGACTGAGGGTGATGTCGCGGATATCTTCATTAAAATGATGCGTCGCCGGGTCGCAATAATGGTTGGCTTTATAAGTGCGTACAGCATGTTTGTTCCATTCGCTGGTAAACACGCACTGTCCGCCAATCGATTCAAAACCGCGACGGATGCCGCCAATTCCGGCAAATAGATCGATAAAGCGAAACGCATAATGCGGATGATGTTCCGGTGGTTTGGGTAACAACGTTTGCAGATGGGCAAACTCTTTCTCACTTAAACGGTGCCATGCCGAGTCATTCGCCAGCGCACGTTTTAAAATTGCCGCGCTCCAGTGATTCTCACCCACACCATTAAGCTGCGCCACCAGCGTTTTAACATCATAAATTTGCAGCAGTTTCTCCAGCATTGCCTGTGCGGCATTCCCGGTGCTGTATGAATCGGTTACTGATATATTTTCCTGCATAGATTTAACCGGCCATCTGAGATGGCCGACAGGTTAACATAATTACTGCCGTTTAGGGCCACGCGCTCAGCCAGCGGGTGAAAACGCATCTATCACCTTGTGATCGATACCTTCATTCTCCCCCGCCAGTTCGGCACCGAGCTTCGCCATAAACTCGACTAAAAATTGCGCGTTGTGCTGTGCCAGCTGCTTGCCTCTTGCGGTTTGCATGGTTTGCGGTAATTTCAGTAACTTTGTCTGGAAATGATCCAGCGCGTAGCGTTTATCATCAAGCGGGCGATGCTGTGCGAACGGATCTTCGCCATCAAACAGCGCCAAGCCCAATGCCCCTGAAACGGCAAATACGCGCGCCAGGCCAATCGCCCCCAGGGCTTCCAGCCGATCCGCATCCTGGACGATTTTAGCTTCCGTTGTTAAGGGGGCGATTTGCGCGCTGAAACTGTGAGCGGCAATGGCATGACAAACGGCCTCAATTTTCTCCGCCGGAAATTGCGCGAACTCTTCACGGAGCAGGCGACGCGTCTCTTCTGCCGCCAGGATTGAAGAACGCTGCCGTTGCGGATGATTTTTCGCCAGGGTCACGATATCGTGAAAATAACAGGCGGTTAAAATCACCAGCATATCGACATCGTCATCTGCCGCCAGTTTCTGTGCCGTAGCCCAGACACGGCGAAAATGACACAAGTCATGCGCCGCGTCCTGATGTTGATGATGGTTTTTCAACCAGTTATCGAACTGTGCCTGCCAGTGTTGTAACTCCATACGCGCTCCGTTGCCAAAGAGTCGCAACCTTAGCAGTTTTTATTCATAGCGTCTGCAACGTGCGGGACGAGGTCGGGTGTACCATGCAATGCCGCCTAACAAGGCACCAACCAGGGCCATAAACAGAAATCCGACCAATGCTCCTAACCACTTCCCCGCGGTAGATCCTAAATCACTTTCAAATCCCGACACGGGGGCATCGGGGATCCGGCTCATCACCCAGATGTATCGCGCCATTGCCCAGACGAAATAGCCACACCATGTATAGAAAGCCCACAAAGCCAATTTGCCGCCAGGGCTGCGAGAGAGTCTCTCTTCCATCTTTGTCGAACCGTATTCCATTTTGAGATAACCCGGAAAATTCAGACTTAGAACTATTATGTGATAAAAGTCACATTTTTCCACATTGGATGAGCCAGTCAAGACTCAATCATTTTTTGAACAAATAGATAAATTTTGCGCAACGGCGGTGAATACAGGAAAAATCGATTTGAACGATGTTATTTATCTTTGATTTCGGCTTTATTAATTCATTCAATCAATATATTGGTACTGATTACAATTATACCTTTTTATTTTTCTGTGTCATCATGCCTCCGTTATTAGCCTTTTATCGTCTTGTTTATATTTTTTGGGCCGGCATGATGCCGGCTTTTTTTTATGCCTTCATTAATGTGCGCGAGATCACACCAGCCGTTTAGCGCAACAATCATTGATACTCCCTATTTTTTCGATCAACTCATAAAATATTGATATATATCCATAATATTCGTGAATATTTATATTCAGAATTCATAACTATGAATTATATTAAATAGATTAGAAACATTTTGAAATCTTTTAAATACATTTGTTACATGTAATCTTTAAAATAAAATGAACTTCATAGAATAGTATCCAAATGTGCTTTTTTTGGATAACAGCACTTATTGATATATTCATGAAGATTATAATCACAAGGGAATACATAATGAAAAGAAAAGTTCTGGCAATGCTGGTCCCGGCGTTATTAGTTGCTGGCGCAGCAAATGCGGCTGAAATTTATAATAAAAATGGCAATAAAGTTGATTTTTACGGCAAGATGGTTGGCGAACGCATCTGGTCAAATACTGATGATAATAACAGCGAAAACGAAGATACCTCCTATGCTCGTTTCGGTGTTAAAGGTGAAACCCAAATCACCAGCGAACTGACTGGTTTCGGTCAGTTTGAATACAACCTCGACGCCAGCAAGCCTGAAGGTGAAAACCAAGAAAAAACCCGTTTAACCTTCGCCGGTTTGAAATATAACGAGTTAGGATCATTTGACTATGGCCGTAACTACGGTGTTGCTTATGATGCCGCAGCTTATACCGATATGTTAGTTGAATGGGGTGGCGATTCCTGGGCTTCCGCTGACAACTTCATGAACGGTCGTACCAACGGTGTTGCAACCTACCGTAACTCTGATTTCTTTGGCCTGGTTGATGGTCTTGATTTTGCGATTCAGTACCAAGGCAAAAACAGCAACCGTAGCACTAAGAAACAAAATGGTGACGGCTATGCGTTGTCTGTAGACTATAACATCAATGGTTTTGGTATCGTTGGTGCATATAGCAAATCTGATCGCACCAACGATCAAGTTGCCGATGGAAACGGTTCAAATGCTGAACTGTGGTCATTGGCTGCAAAGTATGACGCGAACAATGTCTACGCAGCTGTAATGTACGGTGAAACTCGTAATATGACTCCGGGTTCTATTGATACAGGTGTTGCCGATCAAGAAGGCAATACAATAATGCGTGATCAACTTATCAATGAAACCCAGAACTTTGAAGCGGTTGTTCAGTACCAATTCGACTTTGGTCTGCGTCCGTCCTTAGGTTATGTGTACTCTAAAGGTAAAGATATCAAAGGTGTACCTGGACATAGATATGTTGACGCTGACCGTGTGAACTACATTGAAGTTGGTACCTGGTACTACTTCAATAAGAACATGAACGTTTATACTGCATACAAATTCAACATGCTGGATAAAGATGACGCCGCCATTACTGGCGCAGCAGCTGATGACCAGTTTGCAGTTGGTATCGTCTACCAGTTCTAATCAGCCAACGCGCCGAGGCGTGTTACTGTAAAACATAACACCAGCCTGAGTTCGTCCCTCATCGAACTCAGGCTTTTTTATTGGCATTTCATCTCCATCTGCGGCACACGCAATTGCCAAAGCATATCGATACAGCACATTACCCCGCCCCTCCTGGCTCAATAAAATCTACCAGCGTCTCTTCCAGCCAACACCCAAATGCATTTCTTTATGAATTAATCCGCAACAAAACCGCTTCCCATATAGAAATATTTGCAAAAATAGTGCATGAAAAAAACTTTTTCCCTACCAATCCGGGATATAAATATTCATCAGTACCACAACATTCCACAGCACTAAATCTCTCCCCATCGCCCCCAAACCTCTGATAATGGTCTAAAATCATTGAGGCCACTTGCGACGACGTTACTCAATAAGGAAAGTTTGGCGTGAATAATATTCAACACCAGTGCAGCATCATCATTACATACTTATGCCCGCCAACTACCGCTTTCGATATATTGACTCAATTTTTCAGCCTGGTTAAAAATAGCGACCAGCTCAGTCGCAAATATAGTGACTACCCTAACTAAGCAACAATAAGGAATACACTATGACTGTTCAAACAAGTAAAAACCCGCAGGTCGATATTGCTGAAGATAATGCGTTCTTCCCTTCAGAATATTCGCTTAGCCAATATACGAGTCCCGTCTCTGATCTTGATGGCGTGGACTATCCAAAACCGTATCGCGGTAAACATAAAATTCTGGTGATCGCCGCGGACGAACGTTATTTGCCGACCGATAACGGAAAACTGTTCTCGACCGGTAACCATCCGATTGAAACGTTGCTGCCGTTGTATCATCTCCATGCTGCAGGTTTCGAATTCGAAGTGGCGACCATTTCCGGTCTGATGACCAAGTTTGAATACTGGGCTATGCCGCACAAAGATGAAAAAGTAATGCCATTCTTTGAACAGCATAAATCGTTATTCCGTAATCCGAAGAAACTCGCGGATGTTGTCGCCAGCCTCAACGCTGATAGCGAATATGCAGCAATCTTTGTTCCTGGTGGGCATGGCGCACTTATTGGTTTACCAGAAAGCCAGGACGTGGCTGCCGCTTTACAGTGGGCAATCAAAAATGACCGTTTTGTTATCTCCCTTTGCCACGGTCCGGCAGCTTTTCTGGCACTTCGCCACAGCGATAACCCACTGAATGGTTATTCTATTTGCGCATTCCCAGACGCCGCAGACAAACAAACGCCAGATATTGGCTATATGCCGGGTCATCTCACCTGGTACTTCGGCGAAGAGTTGAAGAAAATGGGCATGAACATCATTAATGACGACATCACCGGGCGAGTACATAAGGACCGTAAACTTCTCACCGGCGACAGTCCTTTTGCAGCGAATGCGTTGGGTAAACTGGCGGCGCAGGAAATGCTGGCAGCTTACGCGAGTTAATCCCTGTTACATTGTAATGTAAGCGCATAATCAATCGCAGCCACGTTAATACTCACGACGTGGCTGCGTTTTTTCACGGTTAACTTATGGCGTACTGAAGCCCGATGTTAATTTCTTTGCGGTAACGTAATTCGGAACACGTTATGCTTACTGAGATAGTGATACGTAGCACTTCCTCCATGTAATTCGGCAATCGCTTTGACTAAAGAAAGGCCAAGTCCCTGACCTACGGAATGACGCGAATTATCTCCCCGCCAAAATCTACGGAAGAGTTTTTCAGGCTCATTAATTTTCGTTCCAGGACTGGCGATATCAATATTAAGAGAACCGTTGGCATCAAGAAAACTGGTTATATGAATACGCGATTTTTCTGGTGAATATCGAATGGCGTTAACAATAAGATTCGATAACATTCGTTGCAGTAAAATTTTATCCGCAAAGATTTGTTGATTGCACTTGACCTTAAAGCAAATCTCTTTCTCGTCTGAAAGATATTCAAGATAGTCCAAAAGATTTTCAACTTCCTTATTGAGAGAAAGCGAATCCAGTTTCACCAAAACATTGTTTTTGTCTGCCCTGGCAAGAAACAGTATATTCTCTGTTAACCGCGAAATATTTTCCAGCTCTTCGATGTTTCCGGCAATTGTTTTTTGATATTCAGCGATACTTCTGGTTTGACTGAGCGTAACCTGATTCTGACCCAGTAATGCATTAATTGGCGTTCTAAGTTCATGAGCGAGATCGTCAGCAAATTGACTAAGGCGCTCAAAATCTTTGACTAAAGCATGATGCATTTTATTCAACGCCTGCCCAAGAGGTTTTAGTTCTCTCGGTAATGCGTTAACCTCAACCGGCACTCGGCTATCGTTATAATTCAGCGCTTCCGTTACGCCACTCAACTTTTTGATCTCTCGCAACCCCGTTCTGATTAACAACGGACTTAATAATGAGCACAATATAATGACGACAATGCAAATTATAATGCTATTAATTTTATACTGTTCAAGCATATTATGTCTGGCTGAAGCCAATTTAGCCACAGTAACCGTTAATGATGGCGAAACTTCATCAATGTTAATTCGTAAAGCATCTATCTCTGTATCATTAATAATGCTTCTGTAAATGCCTGCTGCGCTGATTGTCTCACTAGCAGGTATGTTATTTAACATGTCATCACTGACATTTGTCCGGTTAACAATTTTATTGATGCCATCACCATGAATGATCAAGATATCCTGACTAACATCCATCATCCGGTTAAAATAGACAGGTAATGTATCTGGATTTACCCCATCAATTAACAACTGCTTGATCTGCGCTGTCCGGTTAATGAGTGTTGTATCATCGCGCCATTTCAACTCACTTGCCAGGCCATTATAGAGAGTCCATACAATTCCAGCGCCAGCAACAGACAGCAGAAATATAAAAAGCAAGGTTAAACGGACGGTTATAGATAATCTTTTCATTATTTTTTTACCGCTACGAATGAATAGCCCATCCCCCGGATTGTGGCGATTAGCTTTTCAGGAAAAGGATCATCAACTTTTGCGCGGAGCCTGCGAATGGCGACATCCACCGTATTGGTATCACTATCAAAGTTGATTCCCCAAATTTCACTCGCAATAACCGTTCTGGGTATAATCTCGCCAGCTCTGGAGGCCAGTAGCCAAAGTAACTGAAACTCCTTGCGCGTCAGTGTAATACTGATATTGTCCCTGCTCACACTTTGACTGACAGAGTCCATTTTTAAGCCACTGATTTCTAATGTTGAATTCAAAGCGTGATGTTGCCTTAATTGTGCCCGAACCCTTGCCAGCAACTCAGAAAATGAAAAAGGTTTTACCAGATAATCATTTGCTCCACTGTCCAGCCCTCTGACTCTGTCATCGACAGAATCCCTTGCTGTAAGGCAAATAACAGGAGTTTGCTTTGCCGTTCTTAACGTTTGTAAGATCTGCCAGCCATCCATACCCGGAAGCATAATATCCAGAATGATCAATGCATAATCATCCTTCAGCGCAAGATAAAGCCCATCTCTGCCATCAGAAACGGCATCAATGACATAACCCGCTTCGGAAAGCCCCTGCGTTACCCATTCCTGGGTCCTTTGATTATCTTCAATAAGTAGAATCTTCATGAAAATAATATGCCATAAATCATATGTTATAGAAACAACCTGGTTCATTACAAAATTGTAATGCTGCTGTAAGGTTACCCTGGACGTTTTTTCGCTATCCTCAAAACTCATTCACATGACAAGGATATAAACATGTTAAAGCGTTATTTAGTACTCTCGGTAGCAACGGCAGCATTTTCATTACCTTCTTTGGTTTATGCCGCACAACAAAACATTCTTAGCGTGCACATTTTGAACCAGCAAACAGGAAAACCCGCTGCCGACGTGACAGTCACTCTTGAAAAGAAAGCGGATAACGGCTGGTTACAACTTAATACCGCCAAAACAGATAAGGATGGACGAATTAAGGCACTGTGGCCCGAGCAAACTGCGACTACTGGCGATTACCGTGTCGTATTTAAAACCGGGGACTATTTCAAGAAACAAAATCTTGAAAGTTTCTTCCCTGAGATCCCCGTTGAATTTCATATTAATAAAGTGAACGAGCATTATCATGTGCCTTTGTTACTCAGCCAATATGGGTATTCAACCTATCGTGGCAGTTAATGCGTAAATATGTAAAAGCTGATCTCTGCTACTGTTAGGGAGGTGACTCCCTGACAGATTAACAGTAAACGGCTCTTGTTGGCTAACGACAAAAAAGTGTGATGGCTTATGAAAAAGAATCAATTTTTAAAAGAATCAGATGTTACGGCCGAGTCGGTATTCTTTATGAAGCGTCGGCAGGTGTTAAAAGCACTGGGCATCAGCGCAGCTGCATTTTCTTTGCCTCACGCTGCGCATGCCGATCTGCTTAGCTGGTTTAAAGGGAACGATCGTCCGCCCGCCCCCGCCGGAAAACCGCTGGAGTTCAGCAAGCCTGCCGCCTGGCAAAATAACCTGCCACTGACGCCAGCAGATAAAGTCTCCGGTTATAACAACTTCTATGAATTCGGGCTGGATAAAGCCGATCCCGCTGCTAATGCTGGTAGCCTGAAAACCGATCCATGGACACTGAAAATCAGCGGCGAAGTGGCAAAACCATTGACCCTCGATCATGATGATTTAACCCGTCGCTTCCCGCTGGAAGAGCGTATTTATCGTATGCGCTGCGTGGAAGCGTGGTCGATGGTGGTGCCGTGGATTGGTTTTCCGCTACACAAATTGCTGGCGCTTGCCGAACCCACCAGCAATGCGAAATATGTCGCTTTCGAAACGATTTATGCGCCGGAACAGATGCCAGGCCAGCAGGACCGCTTTATCGGCGGCGGGCTGAAATATCCTTATGTCGAAGGATTGCGTCTCGACGAAGCAATGCATCCGCTCACACTGATGACCGTAGGTGTTTATGGCAAGGCGTTACCACCGCAAAATGGCGCGCCGGTGCGACTGATTGTGCCGTGGAAATATGGCTTTAAAGGGATTAAATCGATCGTCAGTATTAAGCTGACCCGCGAGCGTCCGCCAACCACCTGGAATCTGGCAGCGCCTGACGAATACGGTTTTTACGCCAACGTTAATCCGCATGTTGATCACCCGCGCTGGTCACAGGCTACCGAACGATTTATTGGTTCAGGCGGCATTCTCGATGTTCAGCGCCAGCCAACACTACTGTTTAATGGTTACGCCGACCAGGTGGCATCGCTGTATCGTGGCCTGGATTTGCGGGAGAATTTCTAAATGCGCCTGACAGCAAAACAGGTGATATGGCTGAAAGTTTGCCTGCATCTTGCCGGATTGTTGCCGTTTCTCTGGCTGGTCTGGGCGATCAATCACGGTGGACTAGGTGCCGATCCGGTGAAAGATATTCAGCATTTTACCGGTCGCACTGCACTGAAATTTTTGCTTGCGGCCTTGTTAATCACACCTCTGGCACGCTACGCAAAACAGCCGTTATTGATACGCACTCGCCGCCTGTTAGGCTTATGGTGCTTTGCCTGGGCGACACTGCATTTAACCAGTTACGCATTGCTGGAGTTGGGCGTGAATAATCTGGCGTTATTAGGTAAGGAGTTAATTACCCGGCCTTATTTAACGTTAGGAATTATCAGCTGGGTTATTTTGCTTGCTTTAGCGTTCACTTCAACCCAGTCGATGCAGCGAAAACTCGGCAAACACTGGCAACAGTTGCATAACTTCGTCTATCTTGTCGCGATCCTGACCCCAATACATTATCTGTGGTCAGTGAAGATTATTTCACCGCAGCCACTCATCTACGCTGGGCTGGCTGTACTGCTTTTAGCCTTACGGTATAAGAAGTTGCTTTCCCTTTTCAACCGGTTACGCAAGCAGGCCCACAACAAATTATCTCTATAACTTCATATTGCCGACAAACTTCGCGTTATCCCGGCCGGATGCGGCGCGAGCTGAACTGAACCCCAAAACCTGGACAGTTTCAGTTAACCGGCTTTTTGATACTCAGTCCGGTATTCTACCGGGCTGAGTCCCCCAAGACTGAGTTTTATTCTTTTTTGATTC
>NZ_JBJQKD010000012.1:0-149963 GCF_046487065.1 Escherichia sp. WS2035 | reverse complement strand
GTATGGCCTGCATCTGCCGCTGCTGGCGGGAACGGAAGTCAGCATCGCCTTTGAGGAAGGCAACCCGGACCGACCTTATATCGCCGGGGTAAAACACGACTCGGCACACACTGACCATGTGACCATTCAGAACTACAAGCGCAACGTGCTACGCACCCCGGCGAACAACAAAATCCGCCTCGACGATGAGCGCGGCAAAGAGCATATCAAGGTCAGTACCGAGTACGGCGGCAAGAGCCAGCTCAACCTCGGTCATCTGGTGGATGCCGGGAAACAGCAGCGCGGGGAAGGTTTTGAACTGCGTACCGATCTGTGGGGTGCAGTACGGGCAAAGAAAGGCATCTTTATCAGCGCCGACGCGCAGGACAAGGCGCAGGGTCAGGTGCGCGAAATGGCCGACATTATCAGCGAACTGAACAGCCTGAGCGATAAAATCCAGAAACTGTCTGACGATGCGGCCACGGCGAACGCCGATCCGGCGGATATGGCCGCGCAGATAGCATTGATAACCAGCCGGATAAATGACCTGACCGCCTCGGTGATTTTGATGCACGCACCGAAAGGCGTGGCGGTCGCCAGCGGCGAGCACCTGCAACTGGCCGCGGTGAAAAACCTCCAGATAAATGCGGGAAACAACGCCGATATCGGCGTAGTGAAGAATATGTTTATCGGCGTGGGACGGGCGCTGAGCGTGTTTGTACGCAAGGCGGGTATCAGGCTGATTGCCAATAAAGGCGCAGTATCGGTACAGGCGCAGCACGATCTGATGGAGTTACTGGCGAAAAAATCGATAGAGATCGTCAGTACCGAAGATGAGATTAAAATCACCGCGAAGAAAAAAATAACGATTAATGGTGGTGGGAGTTATATCCGGATAGAGGGTAGCGGCATTGAGCCGGGAACGCCGGGGGATTATAACGTCAAAGCGGTACATTACGGGCGTCAGCCTAAAGCCTCGGAGAAGGTTCCTATGCCAGAATTTCCCATCCTTTCAGCCGTGGACTCATCCGATTTTTGTCTTGAATGCCTGCTGAATGCCATCAAAAACGATGACGCTGTTGTTGAAGGAGTGTAATCATGTCTTCAGAACAACAACTGGCAGACCACTGGCTTAAGCGAAACGAAACGTTAAACGCCTTTATTTTATTTGAAGGTGGAGCGCTCTCTCAGGAAATGCTTCAGATCATGATGGAGCATTATAAATACCGACGAATTTCCCTGTATCAACTGCCCGATCTTAAAAAGGTAGCAGCTTACGGTCCCTGGTTGGTTCGTATTGAAAGTGAAAAGGATCTGGCGATGGTGCTTGTCGGGAAACTACCTGTCGCAGGCATTACTTTCTCCGAATTGCAGCTGGAGCCACTGGCGTCTCGGCTTGCTGTGGGATGTATGGCAAAAACGCCGGATGGTCGTGAAGTTCTGCTGAGGTACTACACGCCCCGAGTGCTGAAACAACTGGCTGCCCGGCCTGATATGGACTGGCATCCGGTAATGTTTTCTCAGATAGAATCATGGTGGATGCTGGAAGATACGCGGTGGCAAAGGCTGAACATGCCGCTTACTGTGGCAAATAACAGCGATGAGACAGTGGAAATCATAACGCTTGATGAACCGCTCTGGCAGAAAATAGCGGATCGGGGAGATGTATCTGCGCTTTTAAGAGAGTGGCGCACCATGAAAACGAGTGAGCACTTCCCGCCCTGTATTCAGCGAAATATGGTGGAGAAGGCCTTGAATAAGGCTCAGGTGGTCGGATTGACAAAGCCACTGGATCAGAAAATTTATGCGTTGAGCTATCTGAATGGAAAGAAAGCGTATCTTGAGTCAGCCGAATTTCAGGTCATGCTGGAAAAGGTGAAACGAAATGAAATATCGCTGTCTGACCTTGGTCGCCAGTGACATACATCTTTGCCAACCAATTGATAAAAGGGAATAAAATCTGATGGGGCTATTTACCCGACTGGAAAAATTTGACCAAAAGCTTACGCGTGGTTATGCCCGCTGGGGGCGTTGGGTGTGGCGGATGCTAATAGCGATCCCCGTGGCTTATTTTTTACTGTGTGTAGGAATATCAATCTGGGGAGCTCCAACTGGAGGAGTCATATTGGTGATCCATAGTGAACTGGATAGGCCAATATTAGGATTCAGCGTGAACGGCATGGCTGGGGCAAATGCGTTTGCACATGGTGGAGGTTCAACGACTTGCTGCGGTGACATCAGAGGGAAAGAAGCTGAGGTCGTCTGGACATTGAGTACGACTCGCGCTCAGTATAATACGGGACTGCGTGAAGAAGTTCGACGTATCACTCTGCCTTTGCCTGAAAGGAAACATGGGCAGGATTTTTTGCATGTACATTTCTTGCCTGGTGATAAGGTTTTTTTGGGTTGGAGTGAAGGAGCTGGTTCGCCCTATGAGAAACGAAAAGAACCTTCTTATCCGAGTCGAAAAAATCAGGAGGCGCAGCCGTGATAAGTGAATCAGTGATTTCCGCAGCTGTACGAGCACAACAGTCAGAAGATGGTAAAGTGGGAAATTGTGGCCGGATCTGGCATGTCGCTTTCTTTTTTGATGGAGTGGGACGAAATATCGACCGGGATGCGACAGACTGCCGTTTGAGTAATATTGCCCGCCTGTTCCGGGCATATCCTGATGAACAAAAAAATACAGGTGATACTTGTTATAATAAATTTTATTTCTCCGGAATGGGCACTGCCTACCATGACGATTCTGTCGACAATATTCACGCTCTTATGGATATTGGTTTAGATAACTTTCTGGAGGATATGAAAAGTCTGCCAGAGGATACTATATCGGATGCAGGGGAGTCTGTTATTAAAGGAGAAAAGAAATGGACGGATGTGCTTGGTAATCTCCTTGAGGATCTCAATAATCCGGTAGAGTGGGTTAAAGGGATTGGCAAGATGGCGGCTAAGTCGGTAGGCAAAGCAGGAATTGAGTCCACACCTTGGTTGCGTGATAGCGAAGCCATGAGCGCCTATTTTATGACGGGAGAACCCGTACGCCTTGAAGCTGCAAAGCGATTGTTTAAGAAGTTTTATACGGAAAATATGAAGGGAGATGTTCCCATCAAAAAAATTTCTGTTTCATTATACGGTTTTGACCTTGGAGCTACACTGGCACGTAAATTTTTGGATAATTTTCTTAAGGAAGTTTGCCTGAAAAATAAAGAAAAAAAACACCAATATAAAAACGCGTTGGTAGATATTGCTTTTATTGGTCTTTTTGACTGTTCTCGGCATTCACCGACTAGTAGTAATAATGGGTTGGACTATTTTTTTATGTGGTTGGGTTTACCAGGGAAAATGATTGGTTCAGTATTAGGTGAAAAAGCTATTGATCAGGACTCACCACTGCCGGACGTAGTAAATAACGCACTTCACCTTGTAGCAGCTCATGAACGGCGTCCATGGCGTGGTCTGTATCTGTTGGGGAAAAAAACGGATACAGCGAATAAAAAATACAGGGAAGAACTGCTTCCCGGTTGTAGTGAAGATATTGGTGGTGGCTTGAAACCGGATGAACAGAAACCCAGTGCAGAACTGTGCAGGGTTGCACTATACAATATGTATCATGCAGCATGTCAAGCTGGTGTGCCATTTCCTGATTTTGACACTTTGGATCAATATGATACGAAAGTTGCCAGCTATTTTATTATGAATGATGCTGTTCAGGGAGGATCTGTAAATTACTGGGTTAGTCGTTATCAAAGAGAGGAAGTGAAGGATAAAGTATTTAGTGAGGCAATGCAGGAGAAGTATCTAGATAACTATTTTCTCTGGTTGGGTGAGCAATATTATATGTATCAGTATGAACGGGAACGTCTGGATAAGGAGTTGACATCGGCTCATCGTGGGAAAATAAGTGACTATGGGCCACTTGCAGGTACGGGAATTAATCCAAATACTAACGCTGATGATATAAAATCGCAGATTTCAGAACTTGACTCACTATGGGGATGGTTGAATGATGTAAAAAGTGTAGCTATTGGATTACGAAATGACTTTATAGTCAACCCGAGGAAAAATGATAGCCGAATAAAACTTAAACCTCAGGTTTATAATGCTGCTGTCAATCGGGCTGTGAAATTCCTTGAGTTTTCTCGCGCAGTTTATAATGATAAAAATCTGCCATCATCATCATCTTTGACGGCAAATACACTATATTCCTTTTTTGTGCATGATATACAAAAGGTTGATCACACACCTTCTATATCTGAAGATTTCTTCTTACGTCGCTCATCTGAAATTCCAGATGCGGATGAACCTCCAGGAAATAAAGATGATGGAAAGAAACATACTCGCAGGGATGATTAGAAATTATAAGTAGCTTACTTTAATTAGTTATATTTTTTGCATTTTTCCCTTTTTAAAGAGAATCATACTTGGATTTATTTTTCATAAATATAAAGGAGTACAGAGATGGATATCCCGACTCTGAATTTCGACCACTCACACCACAAGCTCAAAATTCGCGGCCTGAAAAGCCCGGCGGATGTGCTGACGTTTACGGGCCACGAACAGCTCAGCTCACCCTTCCGCTACGACATTGAGTTTACCAGTACCAATAAAGCAATAACGCCGGAGTCGGTGCTGATGCAGGACGGCGCATTCAGCCTGACGGCACCGCCCGTGCAGGGAATGCCGGTGCAGACTGCCCTGCGCACCCTGCACGGCGTCATTACCAGCTTTAAACACCTCTCATCGTCACAGGACGAAGCCCGTTACGAAGTGCGCCTTGAACCCCGTATGGCGCTGCTTACCCGCAGCCGCCAGAACGCCATCTACCAGAACCAGACGGTGCCGCAAATCGTCGAAAAAATCCTGCGCGAGCGCCATCAAATGCGCGGTCAGGACTTCGTGTTTAACCTCAAAAACGAATACCCGGCCCGTGAACAGGTGATGCAGTACGGTGAGGACGACCTGACGTTTGTCTCACGCCTGCTGTCGGAGGTGGGTATCTGGTTCCGCTTTGCCACCGACGCCCGGCTGAAAATCGAAGTTGTCGAGTTTTATGACGACCAGAGCGGCTATGAGCGCGGACTGACGCTGCCGCTTCGTCATCCTTCAGGGCTGTTTGATGGTGAAACGGAAGCCGTATGGGGGTTGAACAGCGCGTACAGCGTGGTGGAAAAAAGCGTCTCCACGCGGGACTACAACTACCGTGAAGCCACGGCGGAAATGACCACAGGCCAGCATGACGCCACCGGGGGCGATAACACCACCTACGGCGAAGCCTACCACTACGCTGACAACTTCCTGCAAAAAGGCGATAAAGAGGCAGCGGAAAGCGGCGCGTTTTATGCCCGTATCCGCCACGAACGCTATTTGAATGAACAGGCCATTCTACAGGGCCAGAGCACCAGTTCACTGCTGATGCCGGGGCTGGAGATAAAAGTTCAGGGTGACGACGCGCCAGCGGTGTTCCGCAAGGGCGTACTGATTACCGGCGTGACGGCCAGCGCGGCGCGTGACCGCAGCTATGAACTGACGTTTACCGCCATCCCGTACTCAGAACGCTATGGCTACCGCCCGGCGCTTATCCCCTGCCCCGTGATGGCCGGCACGCTCCCGGCACGGGTCACCAGCACGGTGAAGAACGACATCTACGCCCATATCGACAAGGACGGGCGCTACCGGGTCAACCTCGACTTTGACCGCGATACGTGGAAACCGGGTTATGAAAGCCTGTGGGTACGCCAGTCGCGCCCGTATGCGGGAGACACCTACGGCCTGCATCTGCCGCTGCTGGCGGGAACGGAAGTCAGCATCGCGTTTGAGGAAGGCAACCCGGACCGACCTTATATTGCAGGCGTAAAACACGACTCGGCACACACCGACCATGTGACCATTCAGAACTACAAGCGCAACGTACTGCGCACCCCGGCGAACAACAAAATCCGCCTCGATGACGAGCGCGGCAAAGAGCATATCAAGGTCAGTACCGAGTATGGCGGCAAGAGCCAGCTCAACCTCGGCCATCTGGTGGATGCCGGAAAACAGCAGCGCGGGGAAGGCTTTGAACTGCGTACCGATCTGTGGGGTACAGTACGGGCAAAGAAAGGCATCTTTATCAGCTCCGACGCGCAGGACAAGGCGCAGGGTAAGGTGCGCGAAATGGCTCCGGCGATGGCAATACTGGATGGCGCACAGTCACAGATGAAGTCGCTGTCCACTGATGCGCAGACGGCGAATGCCGATCCGGCAGATCTGTCATCACAGATAGCGCTGTTGCAGCAGAGTGTAAAAGATCTGACGCAGGCTGCGATCCTGCTAAGCGCACCCAAAGGCGTGGCGATCGCCAGCGGAGAGCACCTGCAACTGGCGGCGTCGAAAAACCTGATCGCGAACGCAGGAAATCACGCTGATATCGGTGTCGTGAAGAATATGTTTATCGGCGTGGGTCAGGCGCTGAGCGTGTTTGTACGCAAAGCGGGTATCAAACTGTTTGCCAATAAAGGGGCGATCTCGGTACAGGCACAGAACGATCTGATGGAACTGTTGGCGCAGAAATCGATAGAGATCACCAGTACGGAAGATGAGATTAAAATCACCGCGAAGAAGAAAATCACCCTTAACGGCGGTGGCAGCTACATCCGGCTGGATGCCTGTGGGATAGAGGCCGGTACGCCGGGAGAATATAACGTTAAGGCGGGATATTACGGGCGTAAGCCGAAGGCGAAGCTGACGCCGGAGCTGATGGCATTTCCGGTGATTAAGTCTGAGGATTTTAATCAGAGCTTTATTTTGCTGGATGAAAATACTGGGCAACCACTTATTAATTGGCCCTATGAACTAGAACTGGAAAGTGGGCTAAAAATGAGTGGGATTACTGATGAAAATGGAAATACAGAACTAATATCCTCTGATAAGGAGGAGGTCGTTAATATTAGTGTGTTTGAACCCGATGAGTTTTTAGACGATGAAATTAATTAAGACATATAGCGAGAATATAACATGGCAGATAAATCCGAAAAGAAAAAAGAAACCACAAATAAATCAGCAAAAAAAACACTAACGAAGAAGAGCGAAAAATTAACTCCAGCAAAAGACACCGCACCAAAACAAGTGAATGTAGATCCAGCTATAAGATTGAAACAAATTCGTCAACTTGTCCGTAATAATAATAAATCCATCATGGGAGAGGATTATATTATTTGTCAAATCTATAAAGAATCTAGATTTAAGCAATTTGCAGGTAAGAATAAACATAATGCGAAAGGCTTAATGCAAATGCAACGAAATGCAGTGAGGCAGGTTTTTAAATATCGACAACAAAAAATAAAAGGAAGAATGACTACTGATAAAGAGACAAATGAAGCTTTCGCTAATGCTGATACATTTTATAAATCTGATAAAATATTTGATGAAAAAGAAAATATTAAGATTGGCACAGAGTATTTGCAATACTGGATAGATAAAGAAGCAACAATTGAGGAGGCATATCGGACATATCGTGGAACAGATGAAGCATACTATTCTGTTATAAAACCTTGCGCTGAAAAACTGGCTAAAGATCCTGATAACATACAAATACTAATGGAGGGAATAGGAAGATAGTATGCGCATTATGTTAATATTACTTTGTTTTTTTTCTTTCCCCTGTTTTTCAGGCGATAAGATTAAAATCGTGAAAACCTGTCAATTGAAAAAAAATGAAAGTGTGCAGTTGCTTTCCCTTAGAACCATTGACGGTGATACATTATATCTAAAATTCAGAAATGTTATCACCGGGGCCTTTTTAGATACTCCAACTAAAAGTTATGATTTTTTTGGAGATGTGGTTCTTTCTCAGTGCATAAATGGTTCTCTTATCTTTGCGCTGGAATATGGTTCTCCATATATAAAAGGTTGTCTGGTAACTGGTTGGGAAAATGGGTTTAAAGGTAAGAACTCTCCTGAAGGCTTTTGTTTCGCAGAGAGAAATATTCCCGAAGCGGTATGGTTTGGAAAAAACAATATTTTAATTATCATCCGAAACCAAATGGATGTTGGGACATGGAAAGGGAAATATATTATCTATGATAATGCGAAAAAGTCAGGAGAAAGAGCATACTCATCAGATAATCTACCATCAAAAGATGGTTACATAATTTTTGCATTAAATAAAATGACTCTATACATAACTTTAAATTTCACTTGGTTATTAACTTCTGGTCGATAATGCAAAATAAAGGGATGTACTGATGCCAGTCCGACTTAATACCATTCCCGACGCAGAACCCTATCCCGTACCGCCAGCCCGAATTAAGTGGCTGACAGCTTTATTACTGATGCTGTCTGTCGGTGTGGCCCTGACTTCATTATTCGCCAGCGATGAACTGGCAAAAAACGGCCCGTATTTCTGGGGGCTGGCCTGTGGTGTGCCTGCCTTTATCTGGTCACTGGTTGCTTCAGTTCGCTGGCTGTTTTTTATCACGCAGTACATTCGGACTGATGCCTGGAATAAGCGCCGGGAAGAGGTGATTTTGCAGGAAACGCGCCGGGGACGACGGGCGTTGCAGATACTCAGTTTTTCCGTACAAACCGCGCTGAATGGTGATTCCGTTGCAGAAACTATAACAGCATTTCTGGCACGTCAGCAGGTGTTGAATACCTACGCTGACTTGCGCGGAGAAGATACTGTGCGTCGCAGCGTCATCCCTGTATTAACCAATAAACCGGTTACCGGACGTCTATCCGAAGTTTTTTCCCGTCTGTTCAGCGATATCAGGCTGCAACTGACGCGGCTACCCGATGATTTTCATATCAACGTACTACTGGAAATTGATGCGCCGCTTTCAGGGGCCTCCGTGAGAACTATCTGGCAGGACGAATGGCAAAAAGCCGGACTCCCGGAAGCCCGTCTGTTTTCAGCCCCGGAGCCGGGGCTGGCCGCCGTGGACGACTGGCTGGACAACCACATTCAGGAAAAGGCCGTACTGCTGGTGATTTCCGTGCGTCTGGAACCGAAGAACCCGGAACGGACGGCAGAATCCGCCACCGCGCTGTTGCTGGCAAACCGGTTGACGCAAACCGCGCTGACGCCGCTGGCCCTGCTGCATCGTCCTGAATGTATCACTGATACAGAGATGATGGCGTCAGGCATTGCACAGGCGCTGGACTGGATGCCGGTGCAGCCAGATGCCATATCCGGTATGTGGACTGCCGAACTGGACAGGGAACAGCGTGCCGCGTTGTTAAGCCTGAACCAGCCGTTTGCTCAGGAAGCCCTGATGTACGAGCTGGATGCCTTTCTGGGGCGCTCCGGACCGGCTGCGCCGTGGCTGTCCGTCGCTGTGGCAACGCTGGCGGCAATACAATCACAACACCCCCAACTGACGCTCAGCGGCGTTCAGGGCGGGCATTATTCATGGGCGACCGTGGTGTCGCCATTCGTTTCCCCTCAGGAGGCATCATAGTGGTTCCGGGATTAAACCGTCTCCGGCCCCGTTCGGTTTCAGGGCCTGCCATCGTCATGACCGTGGCTGTTGTGGTTGCGCTTTGCACGTTTATTCACCGTAAACCGGCATTGCTGGGCGTTGAACCGGGTAGCTCACAGCAAATGTACTGGATGGCTGGCGTGATTGCCGCAGGCGTGGTCTTTCTGATTATCATGGGGGTTTATCATCTGCTGAACCGCCACGCTGCCGTGCAGAACTTTGAACTCCGCAGACAGCTTGCCGCCGGAGATGACTATCGTGCGGTGACGACAAAGAAAGCCGACAGCCGTCATCCGGCAATGGTGGAACTCGCCGCCTTCCTGCGCGACCGCTACGGCCCATTCTGGCGGCGTAAAATCCGCCTGCTGCTGGTGACCGGCGAGCCTGAACAGGCAGAGGCCATCGCGCCGGGGCTGACCGGGCAACACTGGCTGGAGGGCGACCACACGGTGCTGATATACGGCGGCAGGCCATCAGCGGAGCCTGATGTCGCGCTACTGACCGCCTTAAAAAAACTGCGCCGCAGCCGTCCGCTGGACGGCATCATCTGGCCGCTGACAGAAGAACAGAGCCGCCAGACAGCGCAACTCGACAAAGGCTGGCGCGAACTGATAAACGGCGGTAAGCGACTCGGTTTTCAGGCCCCATTCTATTTGTGGCAGGTCTGTGACAACGGTGATTATCAGTCCGGGCGCGTCCTGCAAAGCGTCGGCTGCCTGCTGCCGGAAGGCTGTACCCCGGAACAACTGGCTGCAATGCTGGAAGCACAGACCCTACCGCTGACGGAACAGGGCATGTCGCAGCTGCTGACCGATAACCGCCATGATTTTCTGCTGCGTCTGGCCCATACCCTTGCAGAGCGGGGTATCACCCACTGGCAGACCGTCCTGAAACCGCTGCTGGCAGGCGGCGCATTTTCTTCCCTGCGCCTGCGCGGCCTGATGTTCAGCCCGCCGCTTGCCGCCGTACCGGAGGCCGCACCTCATGCGTGGCTGCCGTCGCCGGTCTGGGCAGGCATCACCGGCGATAACGCGCGGGGCCGCGCGGTGGGCTTTCCGTGGCTGCGTACCGCACTGATGTCCGCTGTCTGCGTGCTGGCGATAGGGGGGGCCGGAATGACGACCTCGTTCTTCGCCAACCGCGCACTTGTTCAGGAAACCAGCATCCAGACGGCGCGGGCGCTCGATACCCGCCTGCCGCTGGCAGAACAACTGGTGGCGCTGCATACCCTGCAGGGCGAACTGGAACGCCTGCAATACCGTATCCGCGAAGGTGCGCCGTGGTATCAGCGTTTTGGCCCTGAACGTAACCAGCAACTGCTCGCCGCCGCCTTTCCCGGCTATGCGCAGGCGGCAAACCGGCTGGTGCGCGACGTGGCCGTTGACCATCTGCAACAGCAACTGAACGCCTTTGTCGCCCTGCCGCCCAACAGTCCTCAGCGTACCGCCACCGGTGAACAACGCTATAAGCAGCTTAAGGCATTGCTGATGACTTCCCGCCCGGAAAAGGCCGACGCTGCCTTTTTCAGTACCACGCTGATGGCAGACGGCCTGCGCTATGAAAATATCCCGGAAGGCGTGCGGCAGAGCGTGTTGCCGTCACTGCTGACCTTCTGGATGGCGAACCTGCCGGAACACCCGCAGTGGAAAACCTCACCGCCACCGGAACTGACCGGCGCGGTGCGTAAAATCCTGCTGCGCCAGATTGGTGTGCGTAATGCCGAAAACACCCTCTACCAGAACGTGCTGCAACAGGTGTCCCGCAACTACGCCGATATGACGCTGGCGGACATGACCGGGGATACCCTCACTGAATCTCTTTTCAGTACGGAACAGACGGTGCCGGGGATGTTCACCCGTCAGGCATGGGAAGGACAGGTCAGGGAAGCTATCGAGCAGGTGGTGACGGCGCGGCGCGAGGAAATCGACTGGGTACTCAGCGACCGCCAGCAGGATACCTCTGCTGATATCTCGCCGGATACGCTGCGTAACCGCCTCACCTCACGCTACTTTACCGACTTTGCCGGAAGCTGGCTGGCGTTTCTCAACAGCATTCGCTGGAAAAAGGAAGACTCGCTCTCCGGCATTCTCGACCAGCTGACGCTGATGGCCGATGCCCGTCAGTCGCCACTGATTGCACTGACAGACACTATTGCGTGGCAGGTGGCAACAGGCAGGGAAAATCGTGGCCTGTCAGACTCGCTGGCGAAATCGGCACAGGAACTGTTTAACGGCAAGGAGAAAACGCCGCAGCAATCCCGTGAAGGCGACGTGCCTGCCGGGCCGCTGGATAAAACCTTCGCGCCGCTGCTGCGGTTGCTGGGCGATAAGTCAGGAGGCGGTGGTGGTGATACGCAACTCAACCTGCAAACGTATCTGACCCGCGTCACCCGCGTACGCCTCAAACTGCAACAGGTGACCAACGCCCCCGACCCGCAGGAGATGACCCAGCAACTGGCGCAGACGGTTTTACAGGGCAAAACCGTTGACCTCACCGACACCCGCGACTACGGGCGGTTAATCGCCGCCAGTCTGGGCGAAGAATGGAGTGGCTTCGGTCAGGCGCTGTTCGTCCGCCCGGTGGAACAGTCGTGGCGGCAGGTGCTGACGCCCGCAGCGGACAGCCTGAACCGCCAGTGGCAACGGGCGATTGTCAGTCACTGGAATCAGGACTTCGCTGGCCGCTATCCGTTCAAAGCCTCACAGAACGATGCCTCTCTTCCCTTGCTGGCGCAGTACCTGCGCGATGACGGACGCATCAACCAGTTTATCGCCGCCAACCTTTCCGGTGTTCTGAAACGTGAAGGCCGCTACTGGGTGGCTGACGCCATGAACACGCAGGGGCTGACGGTCAACCCGGACTTTATCCGCGCCCTGAACCGCCTGCGCGATGTGGCCGATACCGCCTTTGCCAGCGGCGATGCCGGAATACATTTCGAACTGCGGGCAAAACCGGCGCGTGACGTGATGAAAACGCATCTGGTGATTGACGGGCAGGAACTGGAGTATTTCAACCAGAAAGAACGCTGGCAGCGTTTTAACTGGCCGGATGAACAGTGGCAACCCGGCGCATCGCTGAGCTGGACCAGCACACAGGCGATGGAACGCATACTGGCGGATTACCGGGGAAGCTGGAGCCTTATTCGCCTGCTGGAACGGGCGCAGGTAACACCGGTCGACAGCAGCACCTTTAAAGTGGTGTGGAAAGCGCAGGACGGCCTGCCACTGAATTACCTGCTGCGGGTTGAACAGGGTAAAGGGCCGCTGGCGCTGCTGGAACTGAAAAACTTCCGCCTGCCGGGACAGGTATTTCTGACCGGCAGGAGTATGAAGGATGCGGAAGAGTATGGGGAAGACGCCGATGAGTGAACTGTTGCAAAAGCTGACCCGTAGCTGTTTTGCCGACCGGGATGCACTGGATGTGGCGCGAACACAGGCGGCGCTGTGGCAGACATGGCTGCTGCCGGTGACGGCAGACACGCCGGTCGGGGAAGACCCCGGCTACCACGACGATTTCCTGCGTATCCGCGACGAAATGAACAAACTGTCCGGTGCCGATACCGGCCTTATCTGCCAGCTTGCCGAATCCCTGCTGCTGACGCAGGCCAAAGACGTGCGCATCGCCACTTACTACATCTGGGCGCGACTGCACCGCGACGGTGAGCGCGGACTGGCTGAAGGACTGGCGCTGTTAGCCGGGCTGGTGGAACGCTTCGGTACGCAACTGCTGCCCTCGCGACCGGCAAGCCGAAAAATGGCGCTGGAGTGGCTGGCGGGGGAAAAGATGCTCGACAGCCTTGCCCGCTACCCGGAGGTGGCAAAAGAGGATTTTGCGAACATTGTTGCCGCTCTTAATCAACTGTCGGTTTCCTTCACTGCATGGCCCGAAGACCAGCATTCCCCCTCCCTGATGCCGCTGATTAACGCGCTGGAATCACGTCTGGCGCAGTCGGGCGGGATGAACGCGGTGGTGCCGCAAAACAGCAGCGGCGTTCCGGCACCGTCTTCCCCGGTGGATGCGCCGCAGGTACAGACCATCACCTCCGGGCGCGACCTACTCGACCAGGCGAAAGTGCTGGCCCGTTATCTGAACGAACAGCCGCAGGGCTGGCTTTCAGCACACCGGCTGATGAAAACCCTGCGCTGGGACACGGTGCATGAACTGCCGCCGGACGTGGACGGCAAAACCCGGCTGGCCCCGCCGCGCACCGAATCACGCAACCAGCTTAAGCGGCTGTATGCCCAGCAGAACTGGACGGAACTGCTGGAGCAGGCCGACCTGATGTTCAGCACCGGTGTCAGCCATTTCTGGCTGGATATCCAGTGGTATCTGCATCAGGCGCTGGCGAAGGCGGGCGCACCGTGGGACAGATGGACAGCGGTTATCCGTCAGGACCTGGCGCTGCTGCTGGAGCGCCTGCCGGGGCTGGAAAATCTGGCATGGAACGACGGCACGCCGTTTGCCGATGAGGTGACGCGCAACTGGATAGCGCAGCAGGTCATGATGCGGGAAGACGGCGCATGGCTTGCGGGGAAAGCCGCTGTGCCGACAGACGACGCCACAAATGACGTACTGGCGCTGGAGCCGGAAGCACTGGAGATGGCTGACAGTCAGGGCGTGGAAGCGGCGCTGGGCTGGATACAGACCCGTCCGGGCATCACCACGGCACGACAGCGCCTGTTATTGCGACTGCTGATGGCACGGGTGGCGGAACAGTACGGTAAAAACGAGATGGCGCTCCTGCTGCTGGAAGAACTGGATACCGCCGCACAGGGAATAACGCTGACACAGTGGGAGCCAGAGCTGCTGTTTGAAGTAAAAGCCCGACAACTGAAACTGCTGCGTCTGCGGGCGCACCGCTATGCGGATAAAGCCCTGCTGAACCGAAAAATGGAAATCCTGCTGGGAACGCTGGTGGCAATCGATCCGGTACGGGCAGCGGTATTGTGTGATACGCAACATAAGGACTGATGGCAATGGGAACAGGCTACTTTCTGGTCAGGGGGGATAAGACCACCTGTGGTGGAAAAATTATTGAAGGGGCGGACGACCATACGATCATGGGTATCCCGCAGGCACGGGATATGGACCGGGTCACCTGCGGCAGATATCCGGGAATGTTTATTATTGTGGGCGGCGTTCCTGAAACAGATATTCACGGCAGGCTGATGGCGGGGACGCTGGACAGTCAGAGCAGTTGCCCGTGTAAAGCACGGTTTATTGCGTCAATGATGGATGATACGTATGAGACGGATGACGGGGAAAGTGAAGCGGAACAACATGCGCAGTCGGCGAAAAAGGATCTGACTTCTGGTTCTGATTCATCCTCTGATGATGTAAAACTGGATTACAGAATTAAATTATCAGGTAATAAGATACTGACGCCACTGAATATACCTGATTATAAAGAAATGATAAACGGTGGTAGCACGAAGAATACAGAAAAAATAGATTTTACCATCACAAATAAAGGCGATGAGGCTGAAGGACTTTCCCTGGAAGTGCTTGATGGCAATGAAGTGATTTATAGTGAACGGCAGACCGGTAAATATTTTACTAAGGGAGAGCATGCCTGGCAATGGGATGGCTACAGTAATCAAGGCATACTGGATACAACTAAGCTAAAAAGTAAATCACTACTCGTAAGACTGATTGCTTTATGTGGTGATATGATGATAAAAGTTGATTATCCATTGAAAACTTCTGCGAATGAGGAAGATTGGGTAGATATAGAAGTTAACAAAAACAATAAGACAGTAAATATAATATGGCGACTGGCAGTTAGTGATGGAGGGATAAAAGGAAGTAATCCTAAGTTATCCCCAGTTCCTTATAACGACTTGGTTGACCTGACCAAAAATGGAGTTGAATTTTATTGGTCTCGAAATGGAAGTCGCGGCGGGGGGATTGGTGAAAGTATTGTTACAGCGATTGGTGTTTTTAAAGTAAATGTAAAGGCTGAGATAAATATTACTCCATCCATGCGAACTTTTTCTTTGATATCATCATTAGATCCTGACTTTCAGGCATCCGTTAGTCTATCAGGATTTGAAAAAATATATTATAACTACGGTGATAGTTATAAGGATATTCAAGATGAATTACAGGCACTTCTTGACGCTAATAACAGATATAAATGGGATAGTGCTCATGAAATGGGGCATAAAGTACTGGATGAATATGGAGAGGGTTCTAGCCCTGATTATTCGTGGACTCATAAAGGAACATCTACTCTTATGCAAAAAACAATACCAGGGAATGTTATGCCCGCTCAGGGAGAGATTGATGTAATGAAATATGGAAAATATCGTCCTGACATGTATACTCGATTGGTTGCAGCAGATGAAGATGTTCAGGGGTTGATCTGGTTAAGCAGGATAAAATTTGATGACTAGAGTAGTTATTGCTTTATTATTTCTTGCCGGATGTACTTCGCAAATGAAGTATTCCAATGTCGTCAGGATTAGGAATGTATGTTCCTCAGATATTAATGTGTTTATTCCTGAGTATGTTTTTGGAGGTAATGTTATTAAGCAACATCATATTTACTTACCTGTTAATGGGATTGATGTTTTGTCTTATTTTTATACTGAAAACATCAATGATGGTTTCCAATATGAAGAAGCATTCACCGTAAATAAAGATAGCTCGGGTAATTTTGACTATCCGTTTGTTATCTTATCATCAGGACGTGAAAAAAAATTTGGGAAAAACGATCTAATTGAATTATCCAGGGACATTTCAACAAAAGACGATAAGAAGCATGGGGTTGTAAAGTACATGATAGATAGTCAGAATATTTGCCCATAGTATGATTCATATCATAATCAACTGAAAAATTGACATTATTAATCATTTGTAATTTTTTGATACTACCAAGTGAAATTTGATGATTAGATTAATATTCTCTTTTTTATTATGCACACTGTGTGCTGGATGTTTATCTCAACCATTCTATTCTTGTTCCATTGTCATGGTAAATACATGCAAAGTATCTATTAGCATTTCGACAGTTAATAATTCAACACATTATGATGGTAAAGTAAGAGATAATTTCCATCTTGATGTCGGAGAACGAAAGCCAATTGTATACTTTATTTACACAGGTAGAGAGTCAGATGTTTTTAATAAAAACCCTGTGAATATTGTGTCTGAACTTAGTATTTTGATATCTGATGGTAATAATTCTAAAACTTTATCTGGATATCATATATCCTCTTTATTGAAGAAATCCTCATCTAGTATGGAGTCCGATTTTTCTTTTGAAATAAATGATCCATCTATATGTCCTTAGGATTCTGAAAATAAAAAATTCTAATCTCACTACTCGTTGGTATTAATTTCAATAAAAGGAAAGATAAATCCTCCGATGGACGACCTGACCCAACGCTACTTTGAGGCCGAAATGCGCTACCTGCGTGAAGCGGGGAAAGAATTTGCGCAGGCTTACCCCGACCGCGCTGCGATGCTTAATCTTGATAAACCCGGCGCACGCGATCCCTATGTGGAGCGCCTGTTCGAGGGCTTCGCTTTTTTAATGGGCCGCCTGCGCGAAAAGCTGGACGACGATCTGCCGGAACTGACTGAAGGGCTGGTCAGCCTGCTGTGGCCGCACTACCTGCGCACTATTCCGTCGCTTTCCGTGGTCGAACTGACCACGGATCACCAACAAATGAAGCAAAGTGATACGCTGAAAGAGTTTCAGGTGCTATCCCGTCCCATCGGCGAACGCAGAACCCGCTGCGTCTACAGCGCCACGCGGGATATCACGCTGCATCCGCTGGCGTTGCCGGACGTGTCATTGCAATATGAACCGGACGGACGCTCGGTTATCCGTCTGCGCTTTGAATGCGGCCCGCTGGTTGGTGACTGGTCACAGATTGATTTATCCCGCCTGCCGCTGTACCTCAGTGCCGACAGCCCGGTGGCCTGTGCGCTGCACCGGGCTTTAACGCTTGGTACGCAGCAGTTCTGGCTGCGTCTGCCAGGGCAGGGACGCCGTGTGCTGGACGCGCACTTTTCCCCGATGGGTTTTGATGACGATGACCGACTGTGGCCGAAAGGCGAATCGGCGTTCAGCGGCTACCAGTTGCTGCTGGAGTATTTCACCTTCCGCGAGAAGTTTATGTTCGTGGCGCTGAACGGGCTGGAGCAGGTTGCATGGCCGGAGGGGATAACCGGCTTTGAGATTGACGTGTTGCTGAACGAGAACTGGCCTCACGACCTGCCGTTTGACAGCGATAATATCCGTCTGCACTGCGTGCCGGTCATCAACCTGTTTCCGCTGGAAGCCGATCCGTTACACCTTTCGCCACTGGAAAACGAATTTCTGCTGCGCCCGATGCGCATTCAGGACGGGCATACCGAGATTTATTCCGTCGACAACATTATTTCTTCGCGCCATACCGGCAGTCAGGCGTATGTGCCATTCTCCAGCTTTCGTCACCGGGGCGGGATGCTGCGCCACGATGCGCCGGAACGCTATTACCACACGCGGGTAAAGCGCGGCCCTTCCGGCCTGCATGACACCTGGCTGATTCTGGGCGGCGATGCGTTTGATACTGACCGGATGCTGGAGGATGAAACCCTGTCCTTAAGCCTGACCGGTACTAACGGGCAGCTTCCCCGTAAAGCTTTACAGAGCACGCTGCTCGATACGCCAGTTCATGCCTCACAGAACGTCCTGCGGGTGCGCAACCTGTGCGCCCCGACGCAGCCCTGCTATCCCCCGGCGCGTGACCGCTTCCACTGGCGGGTGCTCAGCCACCTTGGTTCTAACTTTTTATCGATGATGGATAACGCCGAAATTCTGCGCGGCACGCTGGCGCTGTACGACTGGACCGAAAGCGAGATGAACCGCCGTCGTCTGGCGGCGATTGTCGACGTTCAGCACAGCCTGATACAGCGTTTTGAAAGAGGCTTTCTGCTGCGTGGCGTGGATATTCAGGTGACGCTGGACAGTAACGGCTTTGCCGGAGAAGGTGATATCACGCTGTTTGGTGAACTGCTGCACCGCTTCTTCGCACTGTATGCCGATATCCACTTATTCACTCAACTAACCTTAATTCTGCAACCCACAGGAAAGTGCCTGCAATGGACAGAGCATCACAGCCAGCGCGTACCGGGCTGACCGACCGGCTGGCCCCGGATATTGCGCGGATCAATTTTTACCGTTTTTGCCAGTTGCTGGAACAGCGCCAGCAGAACGCGCCGCTGGGCAGTACCGACAGCCCCGCCGCCGATGCGGTGCGCTTTCGTCCTCATCCGGGGATGGGCTTTCCGGTCAGCGAGTTAAAGAACGTTGAACGTGACGTGGACAATCCCGACGCGCCACCCACATTCTCGGCCTGTACGGCGTGGATTCGCCACTGCCAACCGCCTATCTGGACTACATTACCCAGCGTCATGACGGACATGACGCGGTGATGGCGTTTCTCGATATTTTTAACCATCGCTTTATCACCCAGTATTACCGCATCTGGCGCAAATATAACTACCCGGCGTCGTTTGAAGCAGGTGCAGTGGATGACATTTCCCGTTGCCTGCTGGGACTCATCGGGCTGGGTATTCCCGGCAGCGAGAACCATATCGCCACGCCGGTATCCCGTTTTCTGGCCCTGCTCAGCGTGATGCGCCTGCCGACGCGCACGGCGGAAGGCGTTACGGCACTGGTGGGACTGCTTGCCCCGCTGACGAAAGCGACGGTGGTGCCTCATGATCCGCAGCCTGTAATTCTCCCGGCCCCTGCGGGTCTGTCAAAAAATTCACCCATCAGCCTGAAAACGCGAACGCTGCTGGGGCGTACCGGCACCGACGTCAACAGCCAGTTGCTGCTGAAACTGTATACCGAAGATGCCGCAGAAGCACGTGGCTGGCTGCCCGGCGGGCAACTGCACAGCGATTTGCTGGTGCTGCTGCGCGTTTATCTGGGCTGGCGCTGTCAGGCCCGACTGCAACTGACGCTGCCCGTCAGCCTGTTGCCTGCTGCCCGGCTGGGAAAACAGCGTGTACAGATTAGCCGTACCGGCATCCTTCGCGCCTCCTTTGCCGCGCCCGCGACCGGAACAGTGACGGTCAGTCTGGGGCGTTATCAGGGATTAATACCCGCTTTTTCCATTCGTAACAGGGAGAGTATGACTCATGTTTCCTATTCGTTTTAAACGTCCGGCGCTGCTCTGTATGGCGATGCTGACGGTTGTTCTGAGCGGCTGCGGGCTGATTCAGAAAGTGGTGGATGAATCGAAAAGCGTGGCCTCAGCCGTTTTCTACAAGCAAATCAAAATACTGCATCTCGATTTCTTCTCCCGAAGTGCCCTGAATACGGATGCGGAAGATACGCCGCTTTCCACGATGGTGCATGTCTGGCAACTGAAAACCCGCGAAGATTTTGACAAGGCGGATTATGACACCCTGTTTATGCAGGAAGAGAAGACGCTGGAGAAGAACGTACTGGCAAAACACACCGTCTGGGTAAAACCGGAAGGCACGGCATCCCTGAATGTGCCGCTGGATAAAGAGACGCAGTTTGTCGCCATTATTGGGCAGTTTTATCACCCTGATGAAAAAAGCGACAGCTGGCGTCTGGTGATCAAAAGGGACGAACTGGAGGCCGACAAGCCGCGCTCGATTGAACTGATGAGAAGCGACCTGCGACTGCTGCCTCTCAAGGATAAATAACCGATGTCGACACCTTCCTTATATGAAATGCTGACGTTCAGTTTCAGCGGCGAGTTACCGCTGGAACAGGTCAGAGAGCGGGATCAGCTTATCCTTTCCGTGATGGACAATATGCAACGCATTATCAACTGCCGGGCAGGCACGCTGGCGCATTTGCCGGATTACGGTCTGCCGGATCTCAGTCTGATCCATCAGGGGATGGCTGCGGGTATTCATGGCCTGATGCGTCAGATTGAAGAAACGCTGCTGCGTTATGAACCACGCCTGAGTCAGATACAGGTGGAGTTACTCCCCCAGCCCCGTCCGGGGCATCTTAATTACCTGATCCACGCGCAGCTTCCCGATACCGGCTGGATACGCTTTGATGGCGTATTTTCTCCGGAAGGACGAATTGTTCTGCGTCATCTCAAACAACAGGAGCGGGCGTACTGATGGCAAGTAACGCGAATTTTATCAGCCAGTTCGTCATGGGCGGCGATCCCTGTACTTATAAGGAATCCGGTGAACTGCAGGCTGAAATGAGTAAACTGACTCACCCGGCCCGACCGGATGTGGACTGGCGTCAGGTGGAAAAACTCTGCCTCGCGCTGTTCCGGCAAAATGGCGTGGAACTACAGACGCTGGTCTGTTACGTACTGGCGATAACCAGACGGCAGGGGCTGGCAGGGATGGCAGACGGACTCGGCTCACTGGATATACTGCTCCAGCGCTGGGCTGACTTCTGGCCGGTACAGGTACATTCCAGAATATCACTGCTCAGCTGGGTCACAGAAAAAATGCAGCAGGCACTGAGAACGCTGGATATTCAGTATCAGGATCTGCCGCAGATCTACCGTTGTGTACAGCATCTTTCCGCCATCGAAACCACGCTGCAACAGTGTGAACTGTGGCATATGACGAAACTGGATGTGCTGGCCGGGCAGTTTCGCAATACCGCATTGCGTCTGGAACGGCTGGCGCCTCAGGGAGCGGAAACCACTATCACTCCCCCTGAATTACCCCGCCGGGAAATGAATCAACCGAAAAAGTCAGAAGAAAGTCCACAGCCGGTTTTTGCAACGAGACCCGCTCAGCAAAACGATAAGGATGCCAGTCCACCCGTGTCATCCCCTGAAATCTCCCGACAGCGGACATGGCCGATATTTATGGCCGGAATGGTTGTGATGGCCGGTCTCGGCGGAACAGGATTATGGGGCTGGTCGCAGCTTAATCAGCCGGACGCGCTAATCCAGCGAATACAACTGTCTGTCATGCCGTTGCCGCAGTCGCTGGAGAGCGGCGAACTGGCAAAGCTGGATGTAAAGGATAAGGCGCTGCTGGCTCAGGACAGAACAATTGCGGCAAGTCAGATGCAACTGGAGCAGTTAAACAAATTACCTGCCCGCTGGCCGCTGGAGCAGGGATATCGCCAGCTACGCCAGCTTGATGCCCTGTGGCCGGATAATCCTCAGGTCAGGGCGCTGAACGTGCAGTGGCGTAAACAGCGGGAACTGAGCGCCCTGTCCGCAGAGGCACTGAATGGCTACGCACAGGCGCAGAGTCAGCTACAGCGCCTGTCGGCACAACTGGATGCACTGGATGAACGTAAGGGGAGATATCTGACCGGTTCGGAACTAAAAACGGCGGTGTACGGCATCCGGCAGTCGTTAAAGGAGCCGCCGCTGGAAGAACTGCTTCGGCAACTGGAAGAGCAAAAACAGACCGGAGAGATTTCGCCGACGCTGTTGACGCAGATTGATACCCGGTTAAATCAGTTGCTGAATCGCTATGTCATTTTACTGGATACGAAGGTGGAACAAAGTCAGTAAACATCGGGGGATTTATGTACCAATAAGGGATATGTGACCTTGCTATTTTTTAAAAGGAGTCTTTGTGTACAAAAAAGAGAGGAACAGGCCATTCGATCTACTCGTTGATTCACATCAGATAATGAGTGTATATTTCGGTAGATAGCTTGGGTTCGGGAACAGTGAATACCTTAAGTTTCAAAAGATTGGATTAACCTCTTGACTGTGGCCCCCGCAACCAATTTATTAGAATGCTGACAAACCGCAATGTGTTCTACAAATTGCGGTTTTTTTGTATTTAAAATCTTTGTTCGCTGAACTCACAACACGTTTTTTATCTTCCTTCCTGCGAAGTAATCAATTATCGACTGGGCAACGTGTATCCCGGTTTGCTGGTATGACTCAACGGTGGCGGCCGCAATATGCGGCGTTGTAATGATATTTTTGGCATGTAGCAGTGGGCTAAATTGCGCCAACGGTTCAGAGCTAAACACATCCAGCGCCGCAAACACATTTCGTTCTTCAATCACCTGAAGTAAAGCGCCCTCATCCAGCAACTTTCCCCTTGCGGCATTGATGATCAGAGCACCATTGCGCATCATCGACAAATATTTATGACTAATGAAGTTCTCCAGCTCAGAAGAAAAAGGCAAAAGAACAATGATGGCATGCGACTGCATAAAGATATCTTCAATTGATACAAACTGAACTCCAGCTTTGTCAGCAACCTGATAGTCGGGTTGTTTGTCAAAAGCTAAAAGCTCAACATCAAAACCGGATAACCTTTTCGCCAGAATTTTACCTATATTACCGTAGCCAACCAGGCCAATCCGTTTCCCTTGTAATTCACAGCCATGCGACTCACCCCAGTAGCCATTTTGCATCGCATGATAGCTGCCAGGGATATTTCTCATGCTCGCGAAGATAAGTCCAATGATAAATTCCGCAACCGCATTTGAATTAATCCCAACCGCATTATTGACAACAATACCGGATTGCTGTGCCGCACGAAGATCAATATTGTCTATCCCCGTCCCGAATCTCGATATTATTTTCACACCAGACAGCAATGATAGCGTGTCCGCCTGATAACAATCTTTTCCGGCGATGACCGCGCAAATAGATTCTCGTAATGCAGTGGATTCTGATTTAAGCAGATGCTCCACATTATTCTTAATAATAAGATTAAAATTATTCTCTCTTAGCAACTTGCTGGCGGAAACACAGCGTGCTGAAAAGCTGGGGACGGTGACCAGAACATTTTTCATAGCGGACACTCACTTCAAAGAACGCCACCCCAAAAGATGGCGTGACCGGTTACTGTATTTATATTTTGAAATTATGAATTTGCTTTAATGCCGAGTGCACCTCCTGGATGATATAAGCCGAAATCAGCACGAGTAAATTTTTTCAATTCAGAGAGTGCAAGCGCCACCGCATCACCAACAACCAGAACAACAGTCGACGAGCATGACGGTGCTAAACCTAAATTATCCGCCTCACTTTTGACGGGGATTTCAACAGATAAATCACAACTTATCGCAAGCGATGAGTGGTGACTGCGGGTAAAAGAGATCAAATAATTACCCATTTTTTTCAGACTAGGCAGTGTCGCCAGGATTTCCGCCGTCTCACCACTGTTTGAAATAAGAATAACAACATCGTCTTTCGCCACCATTCCAAGGTCGCCGTGTACAGCTTCCGTACCGTGAACAAAAAACGAGGGAGTTCCGGTGCTGGCAAATGTTGCGGCGAGTTTCCTGGCAATAATACCGGACTTACCAACACCAATAAAAACAACTTTTCCCTGACAAGATTGTAATACTTTAATTAAATTTGCGACCTCCGAAAGAGGGGAATCAATAACTTCTTCAACTGCTTTATGTTCGTTACGCATAAAATGTTTAATGAGATGGATAAGATCCGTGTTATTCATTTTTATTCTCCCTGATTAATATTTTTAATTACACTCACAAGACGCGTAAGCCCCATATATAATTTTTCTCGACTGCAGGCCAGGTTCAGACGAAGGTAGCCCTCCCCCTCCGTTCCATAGACATGCCCCGCCATAATGCCCACTTTGCCTTCATGAATTAATCGACTGTAGAATTCATCAAAAGGATAACCAATAGCAGAACAATCTATCCAGGAAAAATAGCAACCATCAGCTGGCCTTACGATCAATTCTGGAATATTTTCATTCAGATACTGCTGGGTGAATTGAATGTTAGAGGCAATATGTGCCTTTAATGACTTTAACCATCCCTCACATTCGTTATAGCCAATAATAGTTGCAATTATATTCAGTACTGATGGGGAGTTTACAAAATCGCGATACCTCGATATCGTTCTGAACTTATGATTAAAATTATCGTCAGTTGAAATCATATACGATCCTGTTAGTGCAGGAACATTAAATGTTTTCGATATCGAGTTAAATACTACTACTTTTTCTTTTTTTATTTTAAGCGCGGATGTAAAGCTACGATTAAAAACAAAATCACTATGGATTTCATCTGAACATAACCAGACATTATGCCTTGTACAGCTTGCAGCGATTTTATGCAGTTCTTCTTCCGACCAGACTGTTCCTGTCGGGTTATGAGGATTACATAATAACACCATCTTTGCGCTTTTAATCTTAAGATCAAAATCTTGCCAGTTGATAGCGTAGCTCCCCTCATTTTTTATAATCAAAGAGGCTGTCAGAATATTTCGCTCGCTATGTTTAATTACATCAAAAAATGCATTATAGACAGGTGTAAAAACGAGAATATTATCACCATGCGATGTCAATAACTCTATTGCTTTTGCAATAGAGTACATCACACTGGGGCTATAGGTTATCCATTCAGGTTTAATATCTGTTTGATATTGTTGATAATACCAGTTTACTATCGCATTCAGATATTCACCATGTTGCCAACGACTGTACCCTAAAATCGGGTGTTCCAGGCGTTTTTTTAATGCTCTGGTGATAGCGTCTGGTATCGGAAGATCCATATCTGAAATAGAGAATGGTAGTACATCTTTTACACCAAATCTGTCCTCGCAAAAGTCCCATTGGGTACAATATGTTCCTTTGCGGGAAACAGGAGTATTAAAAACATCCATCAGTATATCCCCATATAGTTATCCATATCCCGACGCAGGGCGATGACTTTAGTGCCGATAATGACTTGTAGGGTATTTTGATCAAGTTTAACAACCGCAATCCCGCCAGCTATTTTTATTGCAACTTCGTCAATCAATCCCATATCTGCGATTGTTAAACGTAAACGAGTTACGCAATTATCCAGTGACTTAATATTCTCTTTACCACCAAGTGCCTTAACCATCTGCTCCGCCGCTTGCAGCTCTGATTTATCAGGAGTTGGGATATCCGCTATAGCCGTATCTTCGTGAGCGTTCAGCGTGACAGGACTGGACTCTTCACGGCCTACGGTCATCAGGTTAAATTTAAGAATGGTCCAACGGAACACAAAGTAATAAATGAAGAAATAGGCCACTTCGACACACACCGCGATCGGCCAACCTGTTCTTGTGCCACGCAATACGCCAAAGCTAATAAATTGAATCAGATCGCCAGTAAATCCCATCTTCACGCCCATATATGGCAGAACCATGTTAGCGAATCCATTCATAAAGGCATGGAAGACAAACAGCAGTGGACTGACAAATAAGAACAGAAACTCAATCGGTTCGCTGACGCCGCCAATAATCACCGTAAGCACCCCGGAAATAAGCAATGCTTTGATAGCCTTTCTGTTTTGAGCATGAGCAGTGCGATACATCGCCAGCGCGGCACCAGCCAGACCATACTGAATCATCAGTTTGCCCTGCTCCATTTTCCCCGCCAAATCCAGCGGAATGACCGCATTCTCTTTGACGTACGCCATAAACATGTTCAGGGTGCCGTAATATTCTTCGCCGCCAATCACAGCCGAACCGCCGATTGGCGTAAAGCGGAAAACTGACGTCACCAGATGGTTTAAGCCAAAAGGAATCGTCACGCGTTCGGCAACTGCATAGAAGAAATAACCAACAGGACCGGAAGTTGAAATCCAGTGTCCAATGAGCATGAAAAGATTGAAAAACGGCGGCCAGATAAAAGGAATGATCAGACCAAATCCACTCATCACAATCAGTGTAATGATAGGCACCAGACGTGGGCCGCTATAAAAACCTAACGATTCAGGAATGCGTAAATTAACGATCTTTTTATACATGCTGGCGACTAATAACCCAGCAACAATTCCCCCCAACACGCTGGTATTGTAGGACTGGATCCCCAGAATGATGGTTTGCCCATGTGTCGACATTTGGTCAGCAACGACCAATAAGTCGTGCTGTTTAAGATAAAAGTTCGTTCCCAGATGCATCGCCATAAAACCAATTAAGCCAGAAAAAGCACCATAGGCTTTATCCTCTTTATCTTTTAATAATCCTAAGGGAATCGCTATCGCAAACAATACAGGTAAATTAACAAAGGCAAACAAACCAAGACTAACAATGAAATCAAGTATGGTTTTAATTATTGGGATAGCCAGAAATGGAATTAACTTTGCCATATCATCACTGGCTAAACCACTTCCCAGACCTAGCATCATGCCACATACACTTAGCAGAGCAATGGGATACATAAATGCCTTCCCCAGGCTCTGAAAAAAACTCCAGGCTTTCTTTTGTTTCATGTGGGTTATCTCATATAAATGTTATATATAATTAGTCCATTAATACTTTGGTACGAATAGAGAGATATAGTTTTTCTTCTAAAATTAATTCATATTTAAAAGTGGCATACAGATACCGTTCAATTTCATGAATTGCGCGCTGTAACAGGATGTCCTTTTCAAGAAACTGTTCATAGATATCACCAATATCTTTCTGTTTTATTTCTTCATTGCATAACACGCGACTTGAAAAATATTTAAGGTGCATCATAAATCTGGAATAGTTAAATGAACTTCTGTCCACCTTTCTGTTATAAACAACTTCAATAAGCCCCGTGATTATTTGCGACAACTCAATAATTCGTACTGATTCATAATCAACTGAATTTTCATAATTATTTAAAATATGCAATGCTATAAAACCAATCTCATCATCAGGAAGTTGAACGCTGAATTGCTCATTAATGATAGTTAATGCATCGCGACTTATCGCATACTCTGCTTTGTACAACGCTTTGATTTCATCAAGGAAAACATTATTAATTTGTATACCTGAAGCGACTCGGGATATTGCATTCGAAATGTGATCCGCAAGAATCAATAGTAGCGATGGATTGAGATTTTTTTCGAGATTTTTCTCCGCATATTGCACTATTTTTTCGGCAACAAACACATACTCAATATCTACATGTTCAATCAATTTATAGAGTTTGTTTTTTTGTTCATTTCTGACATAAAAAATCCGGTTAGCCGGATGCTCAGGGACCGACATTCCATATTTTTTGTTGTAACCGACGCCAGGCCCAGAAATGATAACCTCCTGTCCATTCATCGATGCCTGTACACAATTATTGTTCATGACTTTTTCGATGATCATTCCATGGCTCCAAAAAAAAAGGCAAGGCACGTCAGAAGTAATAACTACTTCAAACATTGCCTTGCCTGATTTAACAGTTACAAGATGATTAACTAATGCGTATACATTACACGGAATTGTGCTTAATTAAAGAGATGGTCGGCTTATTTTTCAAGCCGACATTCAAATATCCGACATCAGTCACAAAACCAGCGTCTAATATTCAGGTAAATGTTATCTATTCGACGAAATATAAATTCATTGAATAAATAAAAACATTATCCCCTTCTCGCCAGCGTCGCCCCATCGGCAAAATACGCTTTAATTCCCGCAAGAATAGACTCCGCAACTTCCTGCTGGAAAGTCGCCGTTTTCAGTTTACGCTCTTCCTCAACGTTACTGATAAACGCCGTTTCGACCAGAATGGAGGGAATATCTGGTGCCTTTAGTACGGCAAACCCAGCCTGTTCAACTTGATTTTTATGCAGCTTGTTGATTTTACCGAGCTTATTCAGCACCGCTTTACCAAACTTAAGGCTGTCGGCAATGGTCAGCGACTGCACCATATCGAACATGGTGTGGTCGACATAGCGGTCACCGCTTTTGCTTACGCCACCAATCAAGTCCGAGGCGTTCTGGGTTTGTGCCAGATATTTTGCCGCAGTACTGGTTGCGCCTTTGGTTGAGAGCGCAAACACCGAGGAACCGCTCGGCTGGCGACTGGTAAAGGCGTCGGCATGGATAGAAACAAACAAGTCAGCGCGCTGTTTCTGGGCTTTTGCTACGCGCACTTGCAACGGAATGAAGATGTCTTCATTGCGCGTCATGTACACCTTCATATTGCCCTCTTTCTCGATCAGAGAGCGCAGACGGCGAGCTATTTGCAATACCACGTCTTTTTCGCGTGTTTTGTATTTCCCCACCGCACCGGAGTCTTCGCCACCGTGGCCAGGGTCAAGCATAATGACAATCGGACGATCCCGCCCTGCTTTACCCGGTTGTGGACCACTTTGTGCTGGCGGCACCTGCTTTTCGAGGTCGCCTTTGTTGTAATCCTCCAGCAGCGCCAGCAGCGGGTCCTGCATATCCTGTGCATTGGCCGGATAGAGGTCCATCACCAGACGCTCTTTAAACCCGGCGACCGGCGCAAGGGCAAACAGCTGCGGTTTTACGTTTTGCTTTAATTCAAAAACCATACGTACGGTTTGCGGGTCAAATTGCCCGACGCGCGCCGACTTGATGAACGGGTCGTCAGCGCGGATTTGCGCAGCCATCCCCTTGAGCACTGAGTTCAGGTTTACATCTTCGATATCCACCACCACGCGTTCAGGATTACTCAACGCGAACTGCTTATATTTCAGCTGACGATTTGATTCTACCGTCACGCGGGTGTAGCTGGACGCAGGCCAGACGCGCACCGCCACGACCTGGCTGACCGCAGCCAGGCTGACCTGACTTACGCTCAATAGCCACATGGCACCCGCGCCTTGCAGTAAACGACGACGGCTGATTGCAGTGTTGGATCCTGACATGCCTCTCCCGAGCAAAAGAAATCTAAGCTGTGTAACAAGTAAACGACCAATTTGACCGGAAACTTTAGCGAAAGACGCATAATCTGTCATCTATAAAACGGTAAACATTCTTTTTATATTCACGGTATTACTGATAAAAAACTCGCTCCCGCATAAAATTTACACTTGCACCCTGCGAAAAAACAGAATAAAAATACAATAATTTAGAATAATCATGCAAAGAGGTGTACCGTGGTAAAGGAACGTAAAACCGAGCTGGTCGAGGGATTCCGCCATTCGGTTCCCTATATCAATACCCACCGGGGAAAAACGTTTGTCATCATGCTCGGCGGTGAAGCCATTGAGCATGAGAATTTCTCCAGTATCGTTAATGATATCGGGTTGTTGCACAGCCTCGGCATCCGTCTGGTGGTGGTCTATGGCGCACGTCCGCAGATCGACGCAAATCTGGCTGCACATCACCACGAACCGCTGTATCACAAGAATATACGTGTGACCGACGCCAAAACACTGGAACTGGTGAAGCAGGCTGCGGGAACATTGCAACTGGATATTACTGCTCGCCTGTCGATGAGTCTCAATAACACACCGCTGCAGGGCGCGCATATCAACGTCGTCAGTGGTAATTTTATTATTGCCCAGCCGCTGGGCGTCGATGACGGCGTGGATTACTGTCATAGCGGGCGTATCCGGCGGATTGATGAAGACGCGATCCATCGTCAACTGGACAGCGGTGCAATAGTGCTAATGGGGCCGGTCGCTGTTTCGGTCACTGGCGAGAGCTTTAATCTGACCTCGGAAGAGATTGCCACTCAACTGGCCATCAAACTGAAAGCTGAAAAAATGATTGGTTTTTGCTCTTCCCAGGGCGTCACTAATGACGACGGTGATATTGTCTCCGAACTTTTCCCTAACGAAGCGCAAACGCGGGTAGAAGCCCAGGAAGAGAAAGGCGATTACAACTCCGGTACGGTGCGCTTTTTGCGTGGCGCAGTGAAAGCCTGCCGCAGCGGCGTGCGTCGCTGTCATTTAATCAGTTATCAGGAAGATGGCGCGCTATTGCAAGAGTTGTTCTCACGCGACGGTATCGGTACGCAGATTGTGATGGAAAGCGCCGAGCAGATTCGTCGCGCAACAATCAACGATATTGGCGGTATTCTGGAGTTGATTCGCCCGCTGGAGCAACAAGGTATTCTGGTACGCCGTTCTCGCGAGCAGCTGGAGATGGAAATCGACAAATTCACCATTATTCAGCGCGATAACACGACTATTGCCTGCGCCGCGCTCTATCCGTTCCCGGAAGAGAAGATTGGGGAAATGGCCTGTGTGGCAGTTCACCCGGATTACCGCAGTTCATCACGGGGCGAGGTTCTGCTGGAACGCATTGCCGCTCAGGCGAAGCAGAGCGGCTTAAGCAAATTGTTTGTGCTGACCACGCGCAGTATTCACTGGTTCCAGGAACGTGGATTTACCCCAGTGGATATTGATTTACTACCCGAGAGCAAAAAGCAGTTGTACAACTACCAGCGTAAATCCAAAGTGTTGATGGCGGATTTGGGTTAAGCGATGCAAATCGCCGGATGCGACATGCACAACATTCATAGGTATGATAAGACCCACATGCGTCGCATCAGGCAATTACGTTTATCCCCGTGAACTAAACAACGCCGCCAGACCACTGCGCCGCTCGGTGCGCGTGGCAATTGCCGCACTTAAAATGCGCTCATCGGCATACAGCGACAGACGGCGACGCGCGCGGGTCACCGCGGTGTAAACCAGCTCTCGCGTTACTACCGGCGTGCGTTGACTCGGTAAAATCAACGCCGCATGGTCGAACTCCGATCCCTGCGATTTATGTACCGTCATCGCCCACGTCGTTTCGTGCTCTGGCAGGCGACTCGGTTGCACAGACTTAATATTGCCGTCCGGCATCGCAAACCAGACGCGCGTCCCCTGCCCGCGATCCAGCGCAATACCAATATCGCCATTAAACAACCCAAGCGCGCTGTCATTACGGGCAATCATCACTGGTCGACCTTCGTACCAACGAGAGTGCGGATGACGATGAATTTTGCGCTTCTGTTGCATAAATTGCTCAATTCGCTCATTCAATCCAGCCACGCCAAACGGTCCTTCCCGCAGGGCGCACAAAAGCTGGTACTCATTGAACGCCTGAATGATTAAATCCGGCTCGGCACGCGCTTGCAGCAGATCCAGATAACGTCCGTAACCCGCAAGAACTTCCTCAAGCATCGCAATATAATCTTCGCCACTCTGTAAAAGCCGTTTTTCGATATCAGTAAAATCCTGCTGAAAAACGGTTTTCACTGCCGTTTTATCACCTCGGTTAATCGCCGCAGCTAACTGACCAATGCCAGAATCGCTGCCGAAACGATAGCTTTTTTGCAGCAGGCAGAGGCTGTCGCGCAAAGATGCCGCTTCTGTGCCAGTTCCTGCTGGAACGTGGCTTCCCGTCAGGCGGCTCAACTGCCCGGCACGCTCGGCGGTAAAGCCCGCGTTGGCATAAGCGCAGATATCGCCCAGCACAGCCCCAGCCTCAACCGAGGCCAGTTGATCACGATCGCCGAGAAAGATCACTCGCGCATGATCGGGCAAGGCGTCGATCAGTCTCGACATCATAGGAAGATCGATCATTGACGCTTCATCTACCACCAGCACATCAAGATGCAGCGGGTTACCGGCATGATGACGTAAACGCTGGCTACCCGGCTGCGCGCCCAGCAATCGGTGCAAAGTGCTGGCATCTTCCGGAATGCGTTTCTTTTGTTCAGCGGTCAGCGGTAACTGTCGCAAAGCCTTGCCGAGAGATTCGGTTAAGCGCGCGGCAGCTTTACCCGTTGGTGCAGCCAGACGGATACGGCAGCGTTCTCCGTCGGCCATTTGAATTAAGGCTGCCAGCAACTTCGCTACGGTGGTCGTTTTACCGGTGCCAGGACCGCCGGAAATCACCGAAATCCGCCGCGTCAGCGCCACTGCCGCCGCAACTTTTTGCCAGTTAATTTCATCGCTTACTGGAAAAAGTTTGTCCAGGGTTTGCGCCAGTAGAGCTTCATCAACCTCAATGGCATGATTCACTTCGTTGAAAAAACGTGCCACTGTGCGCTCGTTACACCACATGCGATTCAAATAAAGACGATCGCCACAGAGGATCATCGGCGTTGGTTCATCTCCCCGGCTGACCGCTTGTGAAGCCAGCAAGCATTCTTCCCAATTTTGTAGCTCACCGATTTCACTGACACAGGTCGCCAACAGCGGATGCGACGCCTCGTTATTTTCCAGTCGTGAAAGCGGCAAACAAACGTGTCCCTCTCCGGCATCATGACTTAATAGTGCCGCCGCGAGGGTGACGGCAGGATGTTCATCTCCCGCCACGGTCAGGGCAAACTGCACGTCCAGCGGGCGTAGCTGTTTGTGCTCCACAGCTTCCAGTAATTGCTTTTGCAATTTCATTACGCCTCCTCCAGGGTCATACCGGCAAACATCTCATCCATCAGGTCAATCAACCCGGCGTTGGGTCGGGTCGCGTAGATCCCTTGTTGCGGATGTTCTTTATCAACGCCACGCAGGAACAGATAAATAACGCCGCCAAAGTGGCGCTCATAGTCGTAATCAGCAATACGATGGCGCAGATAACGGTGCAGCGCCAGGGTATAAAGCTGATATTGCAGATCATAGCGGTGTGCCTGCATTGCCGCTGCCATAGCCTGTTGGGTGTAAGCCGAACTGTCTTCACCCAACCAGTTGGATTTATAGTCGAGCAGGTAATAACGCCCTTCGTGGCGGAACACCAGATCGATAAAGCCTTTTAACATGCCACGTACCTGCATGAACTCCAGCGGCGGGCAGCCAGCAGATAGCGGGTCAAACTGGCGAATTAGTGCATCAAGCTGGCTGGCGATGAGCGGTTCGCTAATTGGCAGGTAAAACTCCATCTCCACCTGTTTATCGCGATCGGAAAGCTGACTCAGGCTAATACCCGTTTCATTGAGAGGTGCCAGGAGGACAGCCGTGATCCACTCAGTCAACACCGGTTCCCACTGCGGTTCAAAGCCACCGAGCTCCAGTTTTTCCTGTACCCAGTTCGGGTCAACCGGCTGGGTAAAATCGAGGTCTTCAAACAAACTGTGCAAGAATGTCCCCGGTGACGCACCGCGCGGGAACTGATGCGGTGTTAACGTCGGTACTTCAACGACGCTGACCACGCCTGCGGCATCAACATCCAACCGTGGCATCAGATCCTGAGCGATACCGTGACCACGCTGCTGCAAACCGGAGTAGCTGGTGACACGCCAGTTATCGCCGGGCAATCGTTGTAGCGTCCTCGCATTCAGTTCTGCAGTTAATGCATCATTAACCTGCCAGGGCTGGTTATCACCAATTTGTGCCGTTTGCCAGGCAATATCATCATCGCACAACGCTTCAATGCAGGTACGAAGCCCTGCCACATCTTGCGGTTCTCCTTTTTGCAGCAAACGCCCGAGCGCACTTTGGTGGACGTCGGTATCACCTTTTTTATCGCCACGACGGCGCACCAGCGGTGCAACGCCGAGACTGCAATGCCAAACCGAACGCGTCAGCGCCACGTAAAGTAAACGCAGATCTTCCGCCAGACGTTCGGCCTCCGCGAGGTCGACGCTTTCTGGCGCAGCATTAAGATCCAGAACGGCCTCAAACGAGTGGCGATCGTGATAAAACGCCTGATCCTGGACGCGGAAATTGGTAATAAATGGCAACCAGACCAGCGGATATTCCAGCCCTTTTGATTTGTGTATCGTGACAATCTGCACCAGATGTTTATCACTTTCGAGGCGCATTTGTTGGCTGGAGGCATTACTGTCTGGCTCGAGGATATGTTGCGATAACCAGCGTACCAGCGCATGTTCACTTTCCAGCTGCGTTCCGGCTTCTTGTAGCAGTTCGCTGATATGCAAGATATCGGTAAGACGCCGCTCACCGCCTGCCGTTGCCAGCAAGTTTTCTGCAATGTTACGCGCCGACATCAGCGCCCGCAGCATCGGCATAACGCCACGTTTGCGCCAGATTTGCCGATAACCATCGAACTCTTCGACTACCGCATCCCACGCATGTTCGTCATTATTCAGCGTTTCAATATCCAGCGCATTCAGCCCCATCATTGACGTTGCCAGCGCACTGCGCAGGGTGTTCTCACGTTCGGGCGTCATCACCGCCTGCAACAGCCAAAGCATCTCCTGTGCTTCCAGAGTTTCAAAAACACTGTCGCGGTTCGAAAGGTAAACGGAAGGGATTTCCAGCAGCGTTAAGGCATCGCGCACCTGAGCGGCCTCCTGGCGGCTGCGCACCAGCACACTGATGTCCGAAGCACGCACCGGACGCGCATCGTCGCCGTTCATCAGCAACGCTTCGCCCCGCTGTCCGGCTTGTAGCCAGTCGCGGATTTGCGCAGCACATACCTGCGCCATGGTACTTTGATAGTCGCCAACGCCGCAGCTTTCGCCTTCCATCAGCCACATTTTCATCGCAGGCTGCATTTCACCTTTAAACACAAAGCGTAACGCCTGATTTTTCCCGGCAGATTTCACAGGAATAAACGGTATTTCACGAAACATGAACGCGTCATCAGTCTGGCTGAAAAGTTTGTTAACGCTGTTCACCATTCCCGGTGCGGAACGCCAGTTGGTATCTAAGGTGTAGTGAGCATGAACTTCGCTACGCGCCTTCATATAAGTGAAGATATCCGCACCCCGGAATGCATATATGGCCTGTTTCGGGTCGCCAATCAGCAACAATGCGGTTTCCGGCTGATGGTGCCAGATACGGCGAAAAATTCGGTACTGCTGGGGGTCGGTATCCTGAAATTCATCGATCATTGCCACCGGGAATCGCGTACGGATCGCCGCTGCCAATACCTCGCCGCTTTCACTACGCAGCGCGGAATCGAGCCGACTTAACATGTCATCAAAACCCAATTCGCCACGGCGGCGTTTTTCACGCGCTACTGTTTCGCGGATCTCAGCCAATGCGCGGGTGATCACCAGATCGCGGATCGACAATGGTTCTGCAAGCAGTTGATCGATCGCCTCAAACAGTGGATGTCGCGGGGTTTCCCCCCCGGCTTTCGTGCGATCTTCTAAGAAACGCTGAGAGAATTTTTCCAGCGACTCCGGCAACTGATAGCTATTGGTCTCTTCTTCTGCCCAGGCGCTGATCTTCTCGATCCATTTAGCCTGATTGCTACGGTTAAACTTGCGTCGATCAATACCAGAAGATTCGATCAGCGCATCCAGTTCACCCACTGCGTCGCGCCACTGCTGTTTTACGGCATCAATACGCGCCACAATTTGCGCGTGGCGGGAAGCCAGCGTTTCATCATCGGGGGGCGGTGCTTTGATAACTGGCGCTTCGCCTTGCAGATAACGATTAATATCGCGCAGCAACGCCTGCGGCCCTTTCCAGGTTTCAAAGACGACCTGGGCAATTTCACGCGGCAGCGGGTAGCAGTGGCGACGCCAGAAATCGGCGCAGGCCTGGTAGCGTAGCAGAGACTCATCTTCAATCAGCTGCTGCTCAAACAGCATGCCGGATTCAAAGGCATTCAGGTTGAGCATGCGCTGGCAAAAGCCGTGGATAGTAAAGACTGCCGCTTCATCCATCTGCCGCTCGGCTAACAACAACCACTGCGCGGCTTGCGCTTTATCGTCGATCTCTTCCAGCAGGCGTTTGTACAGTGGATTGTCGGTGGTTTCACGCAGACAGGCGATGCGCAACTCGTGGATATTGCTACGGATACGACCACGCAATTCTGCCGTGGCAGCCTCGGTAAAGGTCACCACCAGCAGTTCTTCAACGGTCAGCGGGCGGGGAAAGGCGGCCGAACCGCCTAGTCCAAGTAACAGGCGCAAATAGAGCGCCGCAATCGTAAAGGTTTTGCCTGTGCCGGCAGAGGCTTCAATCAGGCGCTCGCCCTGTAAGGGCAAGCGCAAAGGATCTAGTGTCTCGGCGACATCACTCATTCTTTTCACTCATCAGGGGCATTGTTTGCTGCAACGCGCTGACGTTCTCCCACACTTTCCAGCCTTCAGGATGCACATATTCGGCTTTCCCATTCTGGCTGCCGGAAATCTGCGACAGAATAGCCATACCTTGCGGCTCGACCACCGCCTGATGGAAGAAATCAGCAATTTTTTGCGGCGTCAGCAGTTTTATCTGGGCCACGATTTTATCACGCGAATCGAAGCGCATATTGCCGCGATCGAAATCTTTACTTAACTTCGATGCTTCTTCGCCGAGCGTTTGCGGTGCCTGCAGCATCTGGGTAATTACCGCCTGCTGGATTTGCGCAAACTCTTCTGGCTTCATCGCCCGCAATTTTGCCTCTGCGGTTGGGAAAAACGCCTTGTAACGCTCCCACAAGAATGAAGGCTGTTTATCATTGCTTTGCAAAAGGAAGCCCATGCCCCACTGACGCCCCACGCTCATTGGAAACGCAAACACGGCATAGCCCAACTGTTCTTCGGTACGCAACTGATTGTAGAACCACGGCTGTACGATCTGCCCCAACAGAGAACTATACGCTGAGCTGGTGTATTCATCGTAGCCAGTCGGTACAAATACCGCTGCCAGTGCGGAGTCGGTGCTGTTACCGGCTTTTTCAAAGATGACGGATTGTTTTTTATCGACCACGACATCTTTGTTACGACACCACTCTGAACCATCAGCGCCCAACTGTTTTTGCACATGGCGTGCCAGCGTTATTGCCTGGGCTTCAGTCATGTTGCCGATAACCATAAACTCTGGTCTAGCCCCTGATTTTAAGGCGTCGCGATAGGCCAGCACCTCTTTCAACGTAATGGAGGGCAAAATTTTGCGCCGTTCATCTCGCGAGAAGTACGGCACTTGCGAGAGCATCTGCGCGGGCATAATCGCCTGCTCGAACGCTTTGCCCTTTTCTGCGGAATCCATCATCTGGTTATACCAGGACTTCGCCTGCTCAAGCTGATCTTCCGTAGCGGTATAGCTAAAGTAGCCCTCCAGCAGAGCCTGGAACAGCTGCGGCAGACGCTGGGTGTAACCATTAGCATTAACCATAAGGCCGTTGTTAGCATTGGTGGAAAAACTTATGCCACCAACCGACGCCTGGTTGCTTAACTGATCAAGCGCCAGCCCTGCGAGATAATCATTGAGTGCAAACATCACCTGATTGCGGGCGCTGTCCATGGCTTTCGGATTACGCAAAATCAGGCTGACATCAGCTTTGGGCTCGCTGGCAAAATAACGGCTTGGCGCATACACCACGCGCAGATTCGACTCATCAACAATCAACTCTGGATGGTCGTATTTCTTCTCTGACTTAATCAGCGAGAAATCGTCAGGAATATAGGGGTTAAGCTCCGGTAAGGAGAGCGCAATATTGGCGGCTTTTTTCTGCCAGTCAGCGAAAGTTTGTGCGCTAATTTTATCGACCTGATACGGCGCATCGACAAAGTAAGCCGTTTTGTTGTGCGGCTCTTTCGGGCTGATATACCAGATACGCGCATTCTGTGGCGTCATCATCGCCAGACGTTCTTTTACCGCTTTAGCGTCGTACCGATCGGCAATATTGACTGCATCCAGTGTATGCTCAACAGGAACGCGAATCATGGTATCTGCCAGCCATTCGACGTAATCCATATCACGGGTGATTGACGGATAACGGAAGTCGATATCCAGCACATTCGCCAGTTCATCGAAGTATTGTTTATCGATCCCTTTTTCACGTAACAGATTGAGGTAGCTAAAAATGGCCGCCACAACCTGATCGCGATTCGCCAGACCTTTATCGGTTAAAGACGCAGAGATCGCTAATACGCCGCTGTTGCCGTTGACGATAGGATCGGAATTGGCGCTAATGCCCTCAACTAATCCCTGCTTTTGCAGCCAGTCAGAAAGTGTACCAGGGCTGCGATTACCAATCAGATAGGTAATCAATTCATCCGTTTTACTACGGAACTTCGCTGAATTGTTATCGATGCGAAACTCAACGCGCAGAACTTTACGCGGCAGCGCCGGGACGTAATGAATGATAATGCCCTTTTGCGCGTCGGTGACTACCGGCACGGTGATTTCCGGTTTTTTGCTCTCTTTGTTCGGCACGCGACCAAAGGTGTCCGCCGCCATTTTCGCCAACTCCGGCAACGGTTTATTGCTGTAAATAACCGCCTTCATCAGATTGGCGGAATAGTACTTCTCGTGGAAATCTTTCAGCGCCTGCTGTACCGGATTACCTGGTTTGTCGCTTAAAGTTTCGAGGTTACCACCAGAAAACTTTGAACCGGGGTGTGCCGGGTTAATGGTTTCTGCGCTGACCTGTGCCATGCGCATCCCGTCACGCGTACGCGCCATGGTTAATTCGGCATTCACTGCATTACGCTCACGTTCGGCGTATTTCTTGTCGAGCAAGGGTTCTGCAATAGCATCGGCCAGGCGGTCTACCGCACCGGGTAAGGCATCGTTCTCAACTTCCAGATAGAAAGCCGTGCGATACGGTGCCGTGCTGGCATTGTGACTGCCGCCGTGCATTTTGAGATATTCGGCCAGACTGTCAGCCTGCGGATACTTTTTCGACCCCATCAGACTCATATGTTCAAGGTAATGTGCCAGCCCCTGGTACGCCTCAGGATCTTCCAGCGACCCAACGGGCACCACCAGCGCCGAGAGCGATTTAACTGCCTGCGGATCAGAAACCAGTAAGACCACCATACCGTTATCCAGACGTATAGCCTGATACTGGCGGTTATCTTTATCACTTTTACGGATGGTTTCCTGAATCGGCTGCCATCCCGTTTCTGCCTGACTTAAGGGTGCCCAGAGGGCAACAAACAACAATAATGCTTTGAACCAGATGCTGCGGGGCATTCACGGACCTCATAATCAACTTTATTTTCTGGCCAGATTCAACACGTTAACGCAAATCATCTGCCAGAATTTAATCTTGTGCTGAACGAGTCAGCCTATGTCTATATAACCATCAGTCCGTGACTGGTGCGCATCATAAAGTAAGCGGATAGATTGCGCAATTTTTATACAACACTCATGACTGATTAAAGCGAAACAGCGGTAACAGGAAACGTTGCGACTGTTCAACGATAGCCTCCATTGTCTCTGGTGTTAATTGCCGCCAGAGCCGTTGATACCAGATATCATCACCTTCGCCACGCACCATCATGTTGCCTTCGTAAGCCTGAAGGAATTTCGTACGGGCTTTTTGCAACGTGGAATCGTCATCCAGCATGGCATCGTTTTGCGCGTCATAACAGGTTTTTAGCCACGCGCCGCCACTTTCAGGTAACACCAGCAATGGCGCGGACATTCCTTCACGATACCCCTCAATCAGTTGTGAGAGGTAATGCAAAGCCTGTTCGGCTGCAAGCGGCGGAAAACGCCACTCGCCGTCTTTGCGTAGAAAAAGGCGACTTTCACCATTACCACCGCTGGCACAGTAGACAAGGTGTTCCAGCCAAAGTTGCATTCCCTGCGCCACACTTAATAAAGAGGGACGCCAGCGCAACAGGCCATCCGGCTGCACCTGCGGCAACCAGCCCGTTATTTGCACACCGTTGCAGGCGAGATCAATCTCCATACTCTGCCCCGGCTGGCGACAGGCAATGACTCTGTCGGCAAGCTGCTGCATCTCCTGACACTGCGTTTCCCAGAAAATTTCACCAAAAGCGCCATACGGTAAATCCCCTGCCGCCCGGAAGCGACGGAACAAGCGTTCGGCATCATCCTGCTCAACCAGTGCATTCAATAACTGCTGATTGATTTGATAACGGCTAAGTCCTTCCAGAATAAATGGCTCGGTGTCGGGGATTTCGCTGTCTTCGGTACGGAAGTTCACCTGCAAACGCATCTGGAAAAATGCCCGCACCGGATGTGCCCAGAATCGTTGTAGCGTTTCCAGCGGCACGGTTTCCGGTAAGGTAAATGGCAGCGGCTGAACAAATTCAGAATGTGCTTTACCAGCCTGGCTGGCCGCAGGTAGCCATTCACGAGCATAACTTTGTCGTTCGCCTGGCTGGTAGTTTTGTGGATCAAACGGCATTCGGGTATGGAGGCAAGTAAGATGCGCTTTTACCCTTGCCTCGCTTTCATCACAGTTGAGCGCTTCATCGCCCGGTAGATAATGGCTTTGCCCGATGTAGTCGATCAGTTCCTGCACCAGTACCGACGGGAAACGTTCACTGTTATCCTGAATGGAACGCCCGATATAGCTGATATAGAGTTTTTGCTGCGCGGAAATTAACGCTTCCAGGAACAGATAGCGGTCGTCATCGCGACGGCTACGGTCGCCACGCTTCGGTTTCTGGCTCATCAGATCAAAGCCCAATGGCGCAAGCTGACGTGGATAAACGCCGTCGTTCATTCCCAGCAGGCAAACCACTTTGAACGGAATTGAACGCATTGGCATCAGAGTACAAATGTTAACCGGTCCGGCGAGAAAACGCTGGCTGATACGTTCTTGATCCAGGCGCTGTGCCAGTTCATCACGCAATAGTGACAGCGGCACCGCGTCGCCATACTGCGCACCTAAACCTTCGGCGATAATCGCCTGCCATTGTTGTTCGATCAGCGTCATCGCCGCTTCGGTTTCCGCATCCGGCAGGAAGAAGGCGTTGAGCATATCGCGACAAACCGGCAACCACTCTTCCAGCGGACGCTCCTGCGCCAGCCCGCGACGCCAGATATTTAGCTGCATTAGCAGTGAAGCCAGATGCCCCACCAGTTCTGCAATTAAGCCGCTCGATTCATCATAAGGTAGAACCGATTGCCACTCGCCCTGCGCGCTCTCCATCGCGTAGCCCAGCAACATGCGCGTCAGGCCAAACCGCCAGGTGTGTTGACCGGTAGCGGGAAGTTCCAGCTCGCGAACGTTGTCGTCATCTATCCCCCAACGAATGCCGGACTCGTTGACCCACTGGCGTAAATAACGCAGCCCTTCTTCGGTGATGTCAAACCGCGCCGCCAGCACCGGCACATCCAGTAATGCCAGCACGTCTTCCGACACAAAGCGGCTGTCTGGCAACGATAACAGGCTGATAAACGCTTCAAGTACAGGATGCGACTGCCGCGCCCGACGGTCGGAAATGGCGTAAGGCAGGTAACGATCCGCAGGTGCGCTACCAAACACAGCCTGAATAAACGGACTGTAGCTGTCGATATCAGCCACCATCACGATGATGTCGCGCGGAGTAAGTGTCGGGTCTTCCTCCAGCATCGCCAGCAGGCGATCGTGTAAAACTTCAACTTCACGCTGCGGGCTATGGCAAACGTGGAAGGTGATACTGCTATCCAGTGGATCAAGCGGGCGTTTGTTATCGCTACGGGAAAACTCTTCGATGTTCACACCAGCAACGGCGCGGTTTTCCAGTTCCAGAATGTCAGACTGAATATTATGCAGCAGGTTATCTGGCGTCACATCGACAAAAGCGTCCAGCTCCTGGCTGCTCTCCAGGTCAGAAAGGAGATAAATGTAGTCGCGCCCAAGCTTGCCCCATGAAGCCAGCAGCGGGTTGCCGACATCCTGTTCACCATCGCTGTTAAAGAGCTGCCCGGCATTTTCGCTGTCGCGAAATAGCGGTAATTCGCGATCTTCAAAACTGTGTCGGCGCTGGCGAGTCAGTAGTTTCGCCAGATAAGCGGGATCTTTAATGTCGCCCCAGTAATAACGGCAGGGGTTGGTAAACAGGAGATGGATTTCAATATGTTTACCCAGCGCCTGTAGCGCCTGGAGATAAACAGGCGGTAACGCGGAAATACCGCATATAAAGACGCGCGAAGGTAACCCCGGCGGGCAGGTCGTCGCGGACTCCAGCGTTTCGATAAAGCGCTGATAGAGATTGGCGCGGTGCCAGCGCGGTTGCCCAAGTTCGTCGGTATATTCCACCAACGCCTTCCACAACGGCGCTTGCCAGGCCTGTGCTTCTCCCAACCCTTCTACCAGATGTCCTGTTTCCCACTGTGCCAGCCAGTCCGGACGATAGACCAGATACTGGTCAAACAGGTCCGCCGCTTTTGAAGAAAGCTGGAACAGTTTTCGCTTGTCACTATCGTCAGTCAGATAATGCCGCAACAGGGTAAAGTCTTCGCGCTCCAACAGTTGCGGCAGCAGTGTCATCAGTTTCCAGCTCATGCTCTGTTTGTTAAAGGCGCTCTCTTTGGGGATCTCCGGTAACACCCGGACGAACATATCCCAGATAAAGCTCGCTGGCAGCGGAAAATCAATGTTTGCCGCAATACCAAACTTTTGCGACAGGGTCATTTGCAGCCACTGTGCCATACCGGTACTTTGCACCAGAATCATCTCTGGTTCGAAAGGATCGTCCAGCCGTTCGCGTTCGACAATAAACTCCATCAACGCTTCCAGCACGTCCAGACGATTGGAATGGTAGACCCTTAACATAGCGGCTCCTGACTACTGACGATTCGGGCAATGCAGGCGGGTCATCTCGCCTTCTCTGCCCCCGGGTGAAACTAGCGTAACGCTGATGCTGACACATCCCGCCTGCGATGTCTGCATTCGGTTGACCTGCCAGTTAGCAGGTGGCGAAATCGCGCGCAGTTGCGTTTGCTGCCAGCCATGCCGCCAGAGCTGTTGGTACTGGTTTCTGCTGGCAAGACTGTTCATTAATGTTCGCTGGAAACCCGATAACGCAGTGACAATCATCACCATCAACACCATCGCCAACATTACCTCCGGCAGACTAAAGCCTTGTTGATTCCTCAGGGAAGCTGACATAACGCCCTCTCTTTCAGCGGACAAAAATCGCTCCAGCCGCGTGGCGAAAAAACAATGTTTCCATCGATGACTTCGCCTGTTCGCCACAACGAAACGCCTTCATAACCAGCAATCAATAAGGCTTCATTATCTGCCAGTAAACGCAGACAAACCCGGGCACCGGTGGCAGCATACAGTAAGCACTGAACTGCGGGCAGCGTCTGCCAGGAGTGCATTTTTCCCCACTCCAGCGCCGACTGAACGATGGCCTGGCGGCGCAATGACTGACTTTCCATGCTCACGCGAGAAGCAAAACTGCGATCCTGCTGACTCATTCCTTGCAATAGCAAGCTACCCAAAATCAGCAGCATCAGGACCAGAGCCAGTGACGAAACACCCTTTTCGCGGTTCACAGGTTGGATCCTGTCACGCTATAGCTGGCATCCACCACGGTTTGCGGATCAGCCTTGCTGGCAGCGTGCATATTAACCGTCAACACCGGCGAGAAGCCGCTGACATCCTGACGTACGACCTGAAAAGTGTCGATAATGATGGCATCCGGATTAGTGACTTTATCCCAGCCCTTACCTTCACAGGATGTCGCACCGCGTAGCGTTTCCAGCACATGCTCCTTCAGACGAAATCCAATCTGGTCGGACTCTTTTACCGGTTCGCGATCCCAGATACCATTACTGTTCGCATCCCACTGCACAATGACACAGTCACCCTGTCCGACAATTTCCAGCCCTTCGCCCGTACAGCTGCCATGGCAATAACCCGCCCTCTGGAGATGCTTCGCGACGGTAAATACCCGCAGCCAGATTTCATCTTCCAGCGCCAGCTTACGGGTGTTCGTTAAACTTTCACGCTGTAACGCAGGCAGAAAGCGTGCAGCCCCCAGCAACAATACGCTACTGATCGCCATAGCAATCAACACTTCCAGCAGAGAAAAACCTTGCTCTTTTACAGGCATCCTTCTGTTTCTCCTTGCTGACAAAGCCGGAGTCTTCCCCACGGCGAAACCACTAGCCACCACTCGCCCGTTGAGTTTTTGAAGCGAATATGCCCGGCCCATGCGGTATTGCGCAGGCCAAAGAAAGCAAGCGAAGGTGTCAGGTCGCTCATTTCGACTTCGGGCCAGCGCGGCACAAAGACCAATGGTGAACTGCCATGACAGGTATTCGCCCCAGCAACGGAACTCACAAGGCACCATAACGTCCCCTCCCTGATAAGACTGATACTGTGGTCGCGGTTATGCCAGTTGGCATCTTCACGTAAATAGAGCAAATAGTCCCGCGCCTGGCTGGCGGTTTGCCAAAGCCGTTGCGACTGCTGCCAGTATTGCCAGCCATAGAGCCCACTTGCGCTTAGCATGACCAGAATCAGCATCGCGACCAGCGTTTCAATCAGCGTATAACCACGTTGTTTTTTCATGCCGGCAGTATGGAGCGAGGAGAAAAAAAGACGAGGGCCAGTTTCTATTTCTTCGGCGCATCTTCCGGACTATTTACGTCGTTGCAGGACGTTGCAAAATTTCGGGAAGGTGTCTCGAAGAATTTAACGGAGGGCAAAAAAAACCGACGCACACTGGCGTCGGCTCTGGCAGGATGTTTCGTAATTAGATAGCCACCGGCGCTTTAATGCCCGGATGTGGATCGTATCCTTCAATCTCAAAGTCTTCGAAACGGTAGTCGAAGATGGATTCGGGTTTACGTTTGATAATCAACTTCGGCAGCGGACGCGGTTCGCGGCTTAATTGCAGATGAGTTTGATCCATATGGTTGCTGTACAGATGCGTGTCGCCACCGGTCCAGACAAAATCACCCACTTCCAGATCGCACTGCTGCGCCATCATATGCACCAGTAACGCGTAGCTGGCAATGTTGAACGGCAGGCCGAGGAAGACGTCACAGGAGCGCTGATAAAGCTGGCAAGAGAGTTTGCCGTCTGCCACATAGAACTGGAAGAATGCATGGCACGGTGCCAGCGCCATTTTATCCAGTTCGCCTACGTTCCACGCTGAAACAATAATGCGACGGGAATCCGGGTCGTTTTTCAGCTGGTTCAGTACCGTAGTGATCTGGTCAATATGACGACCATCCGGCGTTGGCCAGGCGCGCCACTGTTTACCATACACTGGCCCGAGGTCGCCGTTTTCATCGGCCCATTCGTCCCAGATGGTGACATTGTTTTCGTGTAGATAAGCAATGTTAGTGTCGCCCTGCAGGAACCACAGCAGTTCGTGGATGATGGAACGCAGGTGGCAACGTTTAGTTGTCACCAGCGGGAATCCATCCTGCAGGTTAAAACGCATCTGATGACCAAAAATGGAAAGCGTTCCGGTTCCGGTACGGTCGTTTTTCTGTGTGCCTTCGTCGAGCACTTTTTGCATCAGTTCTAAATACTGTTTCATGGTTCCTCAGGAAACGTGTTGCTGTGGGCTGCGACGATATGCCCAGACCATCATGATCACACCCGCGACAATCATCGGGATGGAAAGAATTTGCCCCATGCTGATGTACTGCACCCAGGCACCAGTAAACTGCGCGTCGGGCTGGCGGAAAAACTCAACAATGATGCGAAACGCTCCGTAACCAATCAGGAACAAGCCTGAGACAGCTCCCATTGGGCGCGGTTTACGAATATACAGGTTGAGGATAATAAACAGCACCACACCTTCCAGCAGCAGCTCGTAAAGCTGTGATGGGTGGCGCGGCAGCACACCGTAAGTGTCGAAAATGGATTGCCACTGCGGGTTGGTTTGCAGCAGCAAAATATCTTCTGTACGGGAGCCAGGGAACAGCATGGCAAACGGGAAGTTCGGGTCAACGCGGCCCCACAATTCACCGTTAATAAAGTTGCCCAGACGCCCGGCACCAAGACCAAACGGAATGAGTGGAGCAATAAAATCAGAGACCTGGAAGAAGGAACGTTTAGTACGGCGGGCGAAGATAATCATCACCACGATAACGCCAATCAGGCCGCCGTGGAAGGACATGCCGCCGTCCCAGACACGGAAAAGATACAGCGGATCGGCCATAAACTGCGGGAAATTGTAGAACAGAACATAACCAATACGTCCACCGAGGAAGACGCCGAGGAAGCCCGCATAGAGTAAGTTTTCAACTTCATTTTTGGTCCAGCCACTGCCCGGACGATTCGCCCGTCGTGTTGCCAGCCACATTGCAAAAATGAAACCCACCAGATACATCAGTCCGTACCAGTGAAGCGCCACGGGTCCTATTGAGAAAATGACCGGATCAAACTCCGGAAAATGCAGATAGCTACTGGTCATCTGTCACCACAAGTTCTTGTTATTTCGCTGAAAGAGAACAGCGATTGAAATGCGCGCCGCAGGTTTCAGGCGCTCCAAAGGTGCGAATAATAGCACAAGGGGACCTGGCTGGTTGCCGGATACCGTTAAAAGATATGTATATGATCCGCGCTATAACCCCCCACGAATCAGCCCGCCCATGCCGCGACGCTCCATAAAGGCTGCAACCTGATGGCGAACTTCGGTCGCCAGTTGCGCTTCCAGACTACGCTGCGCAAGATTTTCTGCTTCGGCAAAATCAATGCGCCGCAGCAGGTATTTTACGCGCGCTACAGAACGTCCGTTCATAGACAGATGGCGATACCCAAGCCCAATGAGGATTGCCACGCACATCGGATCGCCCGCCATTTCACCGCACAAACGGAGATCGATTCCATGTATTTCCGCTTCCCGGGCGATCATCGCCAGAGCTCGTAACATTGCAGGATGAAGACTGTCATAAATGTTCGCCACCCGGGTATTGTTGCGATCAACGGCCAGGATGTATTGCGTCAGATCGTTGGTGCCAACAGAGATGAAATCGACCCGCTTTGCCAGATGCGGCAGCATAAACACCATTGACGGCACTTCCAGCATGATGCCGATACGTGGTTTGGGAATTTCGTAACCGATCATCTCCTCGACTTCACGTCCGGCACGTTCAATCAGGCGGCGTGCTTCGTCAACTTCATCGAGGCTTGTGACCATCGGCAACAGAATATTCAGGTTGCCCGTAGCGGCATTAGCACGCAGCATCGCCCGCACCTGGATCAAGAAGATCTCCGGCTGATCGAGCGTAATGCGAATCCCACGCCAACCCAGGCATGGATTCTCTTCGCTGATCGGCATGTAAGGCAGCTGCTTATCTGCTCCGACATCCAGCGTACGCAAGGTGACGGGTTTATCATTAAACATTTGCAGCATCCCCTGATACTGCGCCACCTGTTCTTCTTCCGACGGAAAACCACTTTGCAGCATGAATGGGATTTCAGTGCGATAAAGTCCTATGCCATCAATACGGCTGCCCAGTTTTTCTTCATGTTCCGGGCTTAAACCGGCATTGAGCATGACTTTAATGCGTTCGCCGCTTTTTAACTGGGCGGGTAAATTGACGTCATCTTCCGCCAGACGGCTAAGCTCGATCTCTTCACTAATTAGCCGCTGATATTCTTGCAGCAGTACCGGCTCCGGATCGACCAGCAATTCACCGCGATAACCATCGACGATCAGCGTCCGACGATGCAGTACCGAAGGCTGAATATCCGCGCCCATCACGGTAGGGATCCCCAGCGCACGTACCATGATCGCAGCATGGGAGTTGGCAGCGCCATCGCGCACGACAACACCGACTAAGCGATCCTGGGGCAGCTCAGCAAGCGTTGTCGCTGACAGTTCATCTGCCACCAGAATGAAACGTTCCGGCCAGGCGTTCGGCCCTTGATTAGCGTCATCAAGATGAAACAGCAATCGCTGACCAAGTGCACGTAAATCGCCAGCCCGCTCTTTGAGATAGTTATCGCTTAGCGCGGCAAACTGTTCGGCAAATTTTTCAATGACCGTTTTTACCGCCCACTCTGCCACCGAGCCTTTATCAACCTCGGCAAACAATTCGCGACGCAGCCGGGTATCCGAAAGCAGGTGTGAGTAAAGATCGAAAATAGCCGCCGTTTCTTTTTGTGCACCGGCAGCAAAGCGTTTGCTATAGCGGCGAAACTCGTTAGCCGCCTCTTCCAACGCCCCGGTCAGTCGTTCGCGTTCCAGAGCCGGATCCAGCGTTGATGCCTGATACACCTGTTCCATTAAAGGTAACGTGGCATCCTGCCAGCCTTCGGCAATCGCCACACCAGGTGCTGCCGGTAATGCACGGATTCGCGTCTGGCGATATTGCCCAAACAAGGCAGTCAACTGCGACTGAGAAAGAATAGCTGCCATCTGGGTGGCAAGCGTCACCAGGAAGGATTCTTCACTTTCGTCATACTGGCGCAACTCTCGTTGCTGTACCACCAGTACACCAAGCAACTGGCGACGTTGAATAATTGGTACGCCTAAAAACGCGCGGAAACGTTCTTCTTTTACGGAGGGGATGTATTTGAAGCTGGGGTGCTTTTGCGCATCTGCAAGGTTTATCGGTTCCGCCAGCCTGCCAACCAGGCCGACGATCCCTTCATCAAACGCGAGCGTTACAGTGCGACCGCGTGGTTTTTTCAGTCCCCGGGTCGCCATCAGGTAGTAACAACGTCGATCATGATCGGCCAGGTAGACCGAACAGACCTCGGTATCCATCGCAAGACAGATGTCGGTAACCAGAATATTTAACGCCTCATTCAGGCGTGGTGCGCTGGCTACCTTTTCGACTATTTCGCGCAGGCGAGTGAGCATAATTGGCGTGACTTAACCTCTTTTACGTCGATAAGCAGATGCGTTTTGTGGTTTTGGCGTATTTTCCTGCAGTGACATCACCACACTCGCGAACTCTTTCATTACCCTACGGTAGACATCACGTTTAAATGACACCACCTGTCTGACTGGATACCAGTAACTTACCCATCGCCAGCCGTCAAACTCTGGTGTACTGCTGGTTTGCATATTGATTTCTGCATCGCCGCTCACCAGCTGCAAGAGAAACCATTTTTGTTTTTGGCCGATACAAACCGGCTTCGTGTCCCAACGCACCAAACGTTTCGGTAATTTGTAGCGCAACCAGTTACGCGTTGAAGCAAGGATTCGAACGTCTTTGCGGCTTAATCCTACTTCTTCAAACAATTCACGGTACATCGCCTGCTCTGCGGATTCTCCGGGGTTGATTCCGCCTTGCGGAAATTGCCAGGAGTGCTGACCAAATCGCCGGGCCCACATTACCTGCCCCTGGCGATTACAAATCACGATACCTACGTTTGGGCGGTAGCCATCGTCATCAATCACCGGACTACCTCAAAATAAAGCTTTATATACGAATGATTGTTTCATACTCCAGGAAGACGGTAAACCACTCTCTGCAGGGCATTACACACTAATAACAATTGAATAACTCACAGTTATGTGCAGAGTTATAAACAGAGGAAGGGGTGGATAGCCGTTTTTATTCACCTTTTCTGTGGATAGAGTTGTGAAGAACTACGGAATTACTACGGGAAAACCCGGAGCATTCTGAATAAGACAGATATAGAGATTTTAAAATATTCATTATCAGTCAATGTATTACATGTGATTTGAGTAATAAAAAAGAGTAATTCGTGACCCAGGTCACACCTCTCATTTACGGGTTGGCGAAAGATCAACCAACGCCGTATTTATCCACAGAATGTGCCACTAAGTTAAGCACTGAACCACTAAAAACTGGAGTTTCGTCGCACGTCAAGGCTGTAAATGGAAACAGTAGTGAAGGTTTTTCACAGTTATCCCAGCTTTCTGTGGATAACATGGTGTAAGATCCTGTTTATTTTCAGTGACCAGATTTGGAAAACCCGTTGCAGTGTTGCGCAACTCGATTACCGGCAACCTAAAAAGCAATATAAATCAGAGAATTGAACAACGCATGTGGAAAAAGTTACACTGCGAATATTCGGCACATAATTGCTGTTTGTTTTTTAACCAAGGTATCATGACATGTCCCAACCTCGCCCACTGCTCTCTCCTCCCGAAACTGAAGAACAATTGTTAGCGCAAGCACAACAACTTTCTGGTTATACATTGGGAGAACTGGCGGCACTTGCCGGGCTGGTTACGCCGGAGAATTTAAAACGCGATAAGGGCTGGATTGGCGTGTTACTGGAGATCTGGCTAGGTGCCAGCGCAGGGAGTAAACCTGAGCAAGATTTTGCTGCTCTGGGCGTGGAACTTAAAACTATCCCTGTGGATAGTCTTGGTCGTCCGCTGGAAACAACATTCGTTTGTGTTGCCCCGTTAACGGGCAATAGCGGGGTGACATGGGAAACCAGCCACGTGCGCCACAAGCTCAAACGCGTGCTGTGGATACCGGTTGAAGGCGAGCGCAGCATCCCGCTGGCAAAGCGTCGCGTAGGATCACCGTTGCTGTGGAGCCCGAATGAAGAGGAAGACCGGCAGCTACGCGAAGACTGGGAAGAATTAATGGATATGATTGTTCTCGGTCAGATTGAGCGGATCACCGCTCGTCACGGGGAATATTTACAGATACGACCGAAAGCAGCGAATGCGAAAGCGCTGACCGAAGCTATTGGTGCCCGGGGCGAACGGATTCTGACGCTGCCGCGCGGATTTTATTTGAAGAAGAATTTCACCAGTGCGCTACTGGCCCGTCATTTTCTGATCCAGTAGCCATCGCTTTGACCTGCCGCTTTCCGGGCATATAATTACCGCTTCATTTTTTTGGCAGGGCTTTTTAGATGTTATTTGCATGGATAACCGATCCTAACGCCTGGCTTGCGCTCGGTACGCTGACGCTGCTGGAGATCGTTCTTGGGATCGACAATATTATTTTCCTTTCTCTGGTGGTGGCAAAGCTCCCAACAGCACAACGTGCTCATGCGCGCCGTCTGGGGTTGGCGGGAGCCATGGTCATGCGTCTGGCGCTGCTGGCATCCATCGCCTGGGTTACGCGCCTGACGAATCCGCTTTTTACAATATTCAGTCAGGAAATTTCCGCCCGTGATTTGATTCTGCTTCTGGGTGGCTTGTTCCTTATCTGGAAAGCCAGCAAGGAAATCCACGAATCCATCGAAGGTGAAGAAGAAGGGCTGAAAACACGCGTTTCATCATTCCTCGGCGCTATCGTGCAGATTATGCTGCTGGATATTATCTTCAGCCTCGACTCGGTGATTACCGCTGTGGGTCTGTCAGATCACCTGTTTATTATGATGGCTGCCGTGGTGATTGCCGTAGGCGTGATGATGTTCGCCGCGCGCTCGATTGGTGATTTTGTCGAGCGCCATCCTTCGGTAAAAATGCTGGCGCTCTCTTTCCTGATTCTGGTGGGCTTTACCCTGATTCTGGAAAGTTTCGACATCCACGTACCGAAAGGTTACATCTACTTCGCGATGTTCTTCTCTATTGCGGTTGAAAGCCTAAACCTGATTCGCAACAAAAAGAATCCGCTCTGATACTCCGTACGCTCTCCTGCGGGAGGGCGTACTCACTCCTGTTACCCTCACAGTTTAAGATTTTCCTGCTTTCAAGATATATAACGTCGGTTTATAAACAGACTATTATCATAGGTGGGCCAAATGAGGATAACCGGATGAAAAAATGGGCAGTAATAATTTCTGCAGTCGGACTGGCGTTTGCTGTTTCCGGGTGTTCCAGTGATTACGTCATGGCGACCAAAGATGGCCGTATGATTTTGACCGATGGAAAACCTGAAATTGATGATGATACCGGGCTGGTGAGTTATCACGATCAGCAAGGTAACGCGATGCAAATTAACCGTGATGATGTTTCGCAAATTATTGAACGTTAACAAATAAGGTCAGCATCCGGCTGGCCTTAAGATTTTTCTCTTTCCCTTTTCCCTTCCCTCTGCCATTTTTATATTCCTTATGTCGTGATTATAAAAAGGAAACGGCTATGCAATATCACCGTATACCCCACAGTTCGCTGGAAGTCAGCACGCTGGGGCTTGGCACGATGACGTTTGGTGAACAGAACAGCGAAGCCGACGCCCACGCACAACTCGACTATGCCGTCGCTCAGGGCATTAACCTTATCGACGTTGCCGAAATGTACCCAGTACCTCCGCGCCCCGAAACTCAAGGGCTAACCGAAACCTACGTCGGCAACTGGCTGGCGAAACATGGCAGCCGCGAAAAGTTAATTATCGCCTCCAAAGTGAGCGGACCGTCGCGCAATAATGACAAAGGCATCCGCCCGGATCAGGCGCTGGATCGGAAGAATATCCGTGAAGCGCTGCATGACAGCCTCAAGCGTCTGCAGACTGATTACCTCGATCTCTATCAGGTGCACTGGCCGCAGCGCCCAACCAACTGCTTCGGCAAACTCGGTTATAGCTGGACAGATTCTGCGCCTGCGGTTTCGCTGCTGGATACGCTGGACGCACTGGCAGAGTACCAACGCGCGGGAAAAATTCGTTATATAGGCGTGTCGAACGAAACTGCATTTGGCGTAATGCGCTACCTGCATCTGGCGGACAAACACGATCTGCCGCGTATTGTCACCATTCAGAACCCCTACAGCCTGTTAAACCGCAGTTTTGAAGTAGGTCTGGCAGAAGTCAGCCAGTATGAAGGGGTCGAACTGCTGGCCTATTCGTGCCTGGGTTTCGGCACGCTGACCGGGAAATATCTCAATGGTGCAAAACCCGCTGGCGCACGTAATACGCTCTTTAGTCGCTTCACCCGCTATAGCGGTGAGCAAACGCAAAAAGCCGTCGCGGCGTATGTTGATATCGCCAGACGTCATAGCCTGGACCCTGCTCAGATGGCGCTCGCATTTGTACGCCGTCAACCGTTTGTTGCCAGCACTCTGCTGGGCGCAACCACGATGGAGCAGCTGAAAACTAACGTCGAAAGTTTGCATCTGGAGTTGAGCGAAGACGTATTAGCTGAAATTGAAGCGGTGCATCAGGTTTATACGTATCCTGCACCATAAGATTAACGCCGGTTAAAACCGGCGTTAAATATTAATGACGGCGCTGCCAGATCCACAGCGCCGTTATTGCCAGCGCAAACAGCGCACCGAAGCCAATGCCAATGGGCACGACCGGGATGCCTACCATTACCGCCAGCGAGTAAATGCCCAGCATCAACAACATGGCGCTGTTTTCGCCAAGGTTTTGTACTGCAATCGCATTCCCCGCCCCGACGCTTTTTTTACCCCGCTCCTGTAGCAACGCATTGAGCGGAACGACAAAAAAACCCCCCAGCACGCCAATCAGCATCAACAAAGCATAGGCTGGCAGCAGCTCGTGTTGCAGGGAGAAAATCAGTACCACCACGCCAATCAAAATCCCGGCTGGCATACAGCGTGACACGGTTTCCAGCGTAACTAACTTCGCTGCCGCACCTGCACCAACCACGATACCAATCGCTACCATCGCGTTGAGATAGGTCGGCGTAGCGTTATCGGTAATACCCAGCGCCACCGGTACCCACAGCACCAACAGGAAACGCAGCGTGACACCCGCTCCCCAGAATAAACTGGTGCCCACCAGCGAAAAACGCGTTTCACCATTGCGCCATAGCGAGGTGCAGGCATTCAGGAAACTGCGGGTCATGCTGATGAGATTCCAGGACTGCCCCGGACGCGCCGCCGCCAGTTTGGGAATGTAGATATTGGCAATGACCGCGCCACCGTAGGCCAGTGCGCATGCGGCCAGGGCGATCAGGACATGCCAGTCAGCCAGAACACCACCAGCTACGGAACCGAGCAAAATCGCCGCTATGGTAGACGCCTCCATTAAACCGTTAGCTTTTACTAACTTACTACCCGTGGTTAATTCGCCGAGAATACCGTATTTCGCCGGTGAATAGGCTGCAGCACCAACACCCACCAACGTATAGCCGAGAAACGGATTGATACCAAAGCAGATACTGGCTGCGCCCAGTAGCTTCAGGCCGTTGGCAAACATCATCACCCGGCCTTTGGCGAAGCTATCCGCCACCTGCCCGACAAACGGCGCAAAAAGAATGTAAGCACCTACAAACACCATTTGCAGGATGGGCTGGCTCCACTCCGGATAGAACTGCGCTTTCAGTAACGCCAGAGTAGCAAACAGTAGCGCATTATCGCCAAACGCAGAGAGAAACTGCGCCACGATAACCGCTTTCATCCCCTTCGACCACAACGAAGTGTTAGTGTGCACTGACTCACTCATCGTGTTGTTCCGCTTCGTCTACCCAGCTTTTCAACGTGACAAAGTCAGGTTTGCCGCTGCCAAGTAATGGCATCTGTTTCAGATAGCGAATATCGCGCGGTACAGCAAGCTCCGGCACGCCGTGCTCGCGGGCATACTGTTGTAACTTATCGCGCGTCAGTTCGTTATCTGTGGTGAAAAGCACCAGTGCCTCGCCTTTGCTGGCATCGCTCTTAATCGCAGTGGCATGGACTTTATCTGGCGAAACACCAAGTGCCAGTTGTTCCACCATTTCCAGCGACACCATTTCGCCTGCAATTTTGGCAAAGCGTTTTGCGCGGCCCTGAATCTGCACAAAGCCCTGCTCATCAAAACGCACGATATCGCCAGTGTCATACCAGCCGCGCTCCATTTCGCCGCGAATATTCTCGGCGGTGGGCACTTCCAGTACACCAGGCTTCTCCACCCGCAGATAGCCGTTCATTATGTTCGGCCCTTTCAGTTGCAGGCGTCCGCCCTCTTCGATACCAGGAACCGACAACAGGCGCGCATCCATTCCTGGTAGAATACGCCCTACCGTACCGGGTTTCGCCGCCATCGGTACGTTGATAGAAACGACAGGCGCGCATTCGGTCACACCGTAGCCTTCAAGGATGCGCAGGCCAAATTTATCCTGCCAAAGCTGTTTGGTACTTTCTTGTAGTTTTTCTGCGCCTGCCACCACATAGCGTAGACGATAGAAGTCATACGGGTTGGCAAAGCGCGCGTAGTGACCGAGGAAAGTCGAGGTACCGAACAACACGGTGCAACTGCGGTCATACACCAACTCCGGCACAATGCGGTAATGCAGCGGGCTTGGATAAAGGAACACTTCTGCACCTGTGAGCAGTGGCGTAAACAGGCCTACCGTCAGCCCAAAGGAGTGAAACAGCGGTAACGCCGACATAAAGCGATCGTTGGTGGTGAAGTCGGCAATCGTTTTAATCTGCTCAACGTTCGCCAGAATGCTTTTATGGCTATGGACGACGCCTTTCGGATGGCCTTCAGAACCGGAGGTAAAGAGGATCAGCGCTTCTTCTTCCGGCTGCTGTTTTAACTGTGCCAGACGCGGCATCAGCAAATGAGCGAAAATCCACACTTTGTCGGCAGTGGTGACATCTGCTTTTAAATCTTCCAGATAGACCCAGCGCACCTGAGTAAGTTGCTCCGGCAGATGCCAGAGTTTGCCTTTATCGAGAAACTGACGGGAAGTGAAGATGGTTTTGATTTCAGCCGCCGTAATAGCACTGGTCAGCCCTTTTACCCCGGCGGTGTAGTTCATCATTGCGGGAATGCGGCGACGGGCGATGGCCCCAAAAATCACTGCCGCACTGATGCCTGCATTGGGCAGCATTAAGCCGATGCGTTCGCCTTCAACACTGTATTTTTCAAGGATGCGTCCAACAAACAGCGTTTTCGTAAGCAATTTGCGATAGGAGTCTGGGGTAAAGTTGACGTCTTCGACACATTTCTTCCCGGCTCCGAAGCGGTACATTGCGCTCAGTAAAGATTCGTACAGCGTTTCACGCGGGCGCACCGCCATACGCGCCTCCATCATTATTTGATGCAGCATTTCGCCAGCGATTTTGCGACGGTCACGGGCACGCGGCGCATCCGGCATCTCCACCTGCGTTGGTGGCAAAATATGCAGAGTAATTTGCGGGAACAAGCGACGTTTAACCAGACCTTTCAGGCGGCTGAAGTGCGTAAGTTCCGCCCCTTCAATACGCACAGGAATAACCGTTGCACCAGACTTCGCCGCGACAAATCCCGCGCCATCGTAGATTTTCATCAGCGAGCCAGTGGTGGTGATGCGTCCTTCAGGGAAAATCACCACTGGTCGGCCCTGTTCCACCAGACGTACCAGATGTTTAATCGCCATAGGTTGCGTCGGGTCGAGAGGAACAAAGTCGATAAATGATTTCAGCCAACGCATATACCACTGTTGGCTTATTGAGGTGTAAACGGCAAATACCGGACGTACGGGTAAAAACAATGCCAGCAGTATGCCATCAATAAAAGAGACGTGATTAGGCGTGATTAGAACGCGCTCGCCCTTCAGTGCCTTGGTGTCACCCGTAACGCGAACGCGATACAAAACACGGCACAAATTTCGAAAAAAGCTAAAAAGCATTCCAACTCCCTTTGCTCTGATTCAGTAAAAGCGAATGGAGGGAGATTACACGAGATAAAGAACGCGAGCGACAGTAAATTAGGTGCGAAAAAAAACCTGCGCATCCGCGCAGGTTGGTGCAAGAGACAGGGTACGAAGAGCGTACCGAATAATCTCACCAATCAATACCTCTGGGATCTTGATTGTGGTCTGCACGACGACTCTTCGCCAGCGAGAAAACGCAAAGGAATGAAGGGAAATGCAACGAGGTGTGTAAATTGTCGGTTACTGTTACAGATTGATGACCGGCAAAAAAAAACCTGCGCATCTGCGCAGGCTGGTGTAATTCATGTGCTCAACCCGAAGTTGACTTCACCTATCAATACCTCTGGGATCACCACTTTAGCAACCTGAAGCCAAACGCCACCAGCGGTCAATCGCAACAGCGTTTCGCAAAGTGTAACCAAAGGTTTGCAATCTCTTTTTTTGTCTTACTTATTTGCGTTTGGCTCACATTCCCACAATGAAAACACGCCGCCCCTTGAACCAACGGGCGTTTTCCGTAACACTGAAAGAATGTAAGCGTTTACCCACTAAGGTATTTTCATGGCGACCATAAAGGATGTAGCCCGACTGGCAGGCGTTTCAGTCGCCACCGTTTCCCGCGTCATTAATAATTCACCCAAAGCCAGCGAAGCTTCCCGACTGGCTGTGCATAGTGCAATGGAGTCTCTTAGCTATCACCCGAACGCCAACGCCCGTGCGCTGGCGCAGCAGACCACTGAAACGATCGGTCTGGTCGTTGGTGATGTTTCCGATCCGTTTTTCGGTGCAATGGTGAAAGCGGTCGAACAGGTGGCTTATCACACTGGTAATTTTTTATTGATTGGCAACGGTTACCACAACGAACAAAAAGAGCGTCAGGCCATTGAGCAACTGATCCGCCATCGCTGTGCTGCGCTGGTTGTCCATGCCAAAATGATCCCGGATGCCGATTTAGCCTCATTAATGAAACAAATGCCCGGTATGGTGCTGATCAACCGTATCCTGCCTGGCTTTGAAAACCGTTGTATTGCTCTGGACGATCGTTACGGTGCCTGGCTGGCAACGCGTCATTTAATTCAGCAAGGTCATACCCGCATTGGTTATCTGTGCTCTAACCACTCTATTTCTGACGCCGAAGATCGTCTGCAAGGGTATTACGATGCCCTTGCTGAAAGTGGTATTCCGGCCAATGACCGGCTGGTGACATTTGGCGAACCAGACGAAAGCGGCGGCGAACAGGCAATGACCGAGCTTTTGGGACGAGGCAGAAATTTCACTGCGGTAGCCTGTTATAACGATTCAATGGCGGCGGGCGCGATGGGCGTGCTCAATGATAATGGTATTGATGTACCGGGTGAGATTTCGTTAATTGGCTTTGATGATGTGCTGGTGTCACGCTATGTGCGTCCGCGCCTGACCACCGTGCGTTACCCAATCGTGACGATGGCGACGCAGGCTGCCGAACTGGCTTTGGCGCTGGCGGATAATCGCCCTCTCCCGGAAATCACTAATGTCTTTAGTCCGACGCTGGTACGTCGCCATTCAGTGTCAACTCCGTCGCTGGAGGCAAGTCATCATGCAACCAGCGACTAACCGCAGTTAAAGCAATTCCAGCGCCAGTAATTCTTCAATGGTCTGGCGACGGCGAATCAACCGCGCCTGACCATTATCAAACAGAACTTCTGGTAACAGCGGACGGCTGTTGTAGTTGGATGACATTGACGCGCCATATGCCCCTGTATCATGCAGTACCAGATAATCACCCGCCTTCACTTCCGGCAAGGCGCGGGTTTCGACATTTCCCCCTTCCTGCTGGGTAAAGACATCGCCCGATTCACATAACGGCCCGGCGACGACGGTTTCCACCGTTGGCGCGTGTTCCAGAGAACGACCATCAGCTGCCAGGGCACTGATATGGTGGTAACTACCGTACATTGCCGGGCGCATCAGATCGTTGAACCCGGCATCAACCAGAACAAAGTGGCGGCTACCCATTTGTTTGACGCTCCGCACTTGAGTAATTAATACGCCAGCCTGCGCTACCAGAAAGCGACCCGGTTCAATTTCCAGTTTCACAGGATGGCCCAAATGGCGGGCGATTTGCTCACGCGCGGCATTCCACAGACCATAATAATGTTCGGTATCAACCGCCTCTTCACCCTGTTGATAAGGAATAGAAAGCCCACCGCCCGCAGAAATAGCCTGTAAATCCTGACCGAATTCGAGGACTTGACGCACCATAGCACCACATACCTGTTCCAGATGGGCATAATCGACGCCAGAACCAATGTGCATGTGAATGCCGACCAGCTGTAGATGATGACGTTGTATCACGTCCAGTGCGGCGGGCAGATCGGTGTACCAGATACCGTGCTTGCTGTTTTCGCCACCGGTATTGGTTTTTTGGCTATGCCCGTGACCAAACCCCGGATTAACACGCAGCCATACCCGATGCCCTGGCGAAACCTGCCCCAGTTGGTCGAGCATATCAACAGAACCCGCATTCACCGGAATTTGCAATTCACTGACGCGTTCAAGCGTCGCCTGATCGATAACATCTGCCGTAAAAACAATATCATCAGGGTGCGTTTGCGGATTGTAACCCGCCGCCAGTGCACGCTCTATTTCACCTAACGAGACGGAATCCACTTTTACGCCCTGCTCACGCATTAAGCGCAAAATATGAATATTGGAACAGGCTTTCTGTGCAAAGCGCACCACATCAAACTGTTTCAGCGCCGCAATCTGCCGACGAATAATTTGCGCATCGTAGACCCACACCGGGCAGCCAAATTCTGCGGGCAAACGCAGCAGATTTTCGGCGGTGAGATCGGTATCAGTGCTGAACAGTGAATGTGGCATAACAAACTCCAGATAAGTGCTTTTTTATGATTACGCCACATCATAAAAAGAATAAAAAATATCGATTTATGTCGAGTCTATGCAAAAATGATATGGATTACCGGATTGCGAGAGAGCGCTAATGGCCGCCGTTAACTTACGTCATATTGAAATTTTTCATGCGGTAATGACCGCCGGAAGCCTGACTGAGGCGGCACACCTGCTACACACCTCACAGCCAACCGTCAGCCGCGAACTGGCGCGCTTTGAGAAGGTGATCGGGCTGAAATTGTTTGAGCGCATACGTGGACGATTACATCCTACCGTGCAAGGACTGCGTCTGTTTGAAGAAGTGCAACGATCCTGGTACGGACTGGATCGCATTGTCAGTGCCGCAGAAAGTCTGCGCGAGTTTCGCCAGGGAGAACTGTCTATTGCCTGCCTGCCGGTCTTTTCGCAATCTTTTTTACCGCAGCTCCTGCAACCCTTTCTGGCACGTTATCCCGATGTCAGCTTAAATATCGTGCCCCAGGAATCACCGCTACTTGAAGAGTGGCTCTCGGCCCAGCGTCATGATTTAGGACTCACTGAAACGCTCCATACGCCTGCGGGAACAGAACGTACCGAATTACTCTCTTTAGATGAAGTGTGTGTGTTACCTCCGGGCCATCCGCTGGCGGTAAAAAAGGTATTAACGCCGGATGATTTTCACGGTGAGAACTACATCAGCCTTTCCCGTACTGACAGCTATCGCCAGTTGCTGGATCAATTGTTTACTGAGAATCAGGTTAAACGACGCATGATCGTAGAAACCCACAGCGCCGCGTCAGTCTGCGCAATGGTACGGGCGGGGGTAGGCGTTTCAGTGGTTAACCCGCTCACCGCACTGGATTATGCGGCAAGCGGTTTAGTGGTGCGGCGGTTCAGCATTGCGGTTCCATTCACCGTCAGCCTGATCCGCCCCCTGCACCGCCCGTCATCAGCGCTGGTGCAGGCGTTTAGTGAGCATTTACAAGCGGGATTACCGAAACTGGTCACTTCTCTTGACGCTATTTTGTCGTCAGCTACGACAGCATAAAAGCGACAGCATCCTCGGCATGGATCGCCGCGGTATCAAACACAGGCAGAACACTGCGCTCTTCTGGCACCAGTAAACCAATTTCTGTGCAGCCAAAAATGACGCCCTGTGCGCCCTGTTCTGCAAGGCGAGCAATCACTTGCGCATAATAAGCGCGTGACGCTTCGGTAAATTGCCCCAGACACAGTTCTTCAAAAATAATCTGATTAATTTTCGCCCGGTCATCCGCTTCAGGAATAAGACAGTTGATGGAAAATTGTTCCGTCAGCCGCCCGCGATAAAAATCCTGTTCCATGGTGTAACGTGTACCCAGCAGCGCCACACGAGTCATTCCTGCCCCGGTAATTGCACGTCCAGTGGCATCCGCTATGTGTAAGAAAGGCAGAGAGCAACGAGACTCAATGGCATCCGCCACTTTGTGCATCGTATTGGTGCATAACACAATACCTTCTGCGCCCGCCCGCTGTAAGCCAAGCGCCGCCTCAGCCAGAATATCCCCGGTTTTGTCCCACTCACCGCGACGCTGGCACTCTTCTATTTCATGAAAATCGACGCTATGTAGCAGCACTTGCGCAGAGTGAAGCCCACCAAGCCGCTGTTTAATGCCTTCATTTATCAGACGATAGTAAGGAATAGTGGATTCCCAGCTCATTCCTCCCAGCAAACCAATTGTTTTCATTCCTCTCTCCTGATGAGTGTTACCGCAACAAGGCTGAATAAGGAACGAGGCAAACGCCTCAACGGCCAGGTGCCTAATCTCTATTAACGAAAAAAGGGCCGGATGTACAGCACATCCGGCCCGTGAAATCAGACGCCGATATTTCTCAACTTTTCGCCTGCCATCAGTTTGCGCTCGATATGTTCCAGCGTGACATTTTTGGTTTCCGGAATGAGCCAGAAAGTGATGCCCACAAACGCAATGTTCAGCGCAGTGTAGAGCCAGAACGTACCGGCAGCGCCAATGCTATCAAGCAGTGTCAGGAAGGTCGCGCCGATAATCATATTCGACACCCAGTTTGTCGTCGTTGAGCAGGTGATGCCAAAATCGCGGCATTTCAGCGGCTGAATTTCAGAGCACAAGATCCACACCACTGGCGCGGCGCTCATCGCATAACCGGCAATACACATCATCGTCATGCCAACAGAGAGCCAGGACAAGCCACTGGAAGCCGTACCGTTATCAAACTGCATCAGGCAGTAACCCAGCACCAGAGTGCCTAACGCCATCACGCTGAAACCAATTTTCAGCGCCGGCTTACGCCCTGCTTTATCTACCGTAAAGACCGCAATGAAGGTAGCGAACATAAAGGTCAGCCCCACGACCAGAGTCGCAATCATCTGTTGTTCTGTGGTCGTAAAGCCCGCCATTTTGAAGATACGTGGCGCGTAGTACATGATGATGTTCATACCGGTAAACTGCTGCATCGCCTGCAACAACATACCGAGAAATACAGCACGACGGACGTTACGGTTGATCTTAAACAGTGCCCAACCGCCCTGTTTTAACTTCAGGCTTTCGCGAATTTCGTTGAGTTCTTCTCGCGCTTTTTCCGACGTATCGCGCAGCATACGCAATACTTCTTCCGCCTCAATATGACGCCCCTTTTCCGCCAGCCAGCGCGGGCTATTTGGCAGGAAGACCACCAGAATAATCAGCAGAACTGCTGGTAAAGCAAGAACCCCCAACATTGCGCGCCAGTTACCGCTATAACTGAACGCTGTATCGGATAAAAACGCCAGCACGATGCCGAGAGTGACCATCAACTGGTACATGCTGATCATCTTACCGCGAACGTTTTCACTTGCCATTTCAGAAAGATATAGAGGAGCGGTGTAAGACGCGATCCCGACAGCAATGCCCAACACCACACGAGCGGCGATTAACATCTCTACGCTGGTCGCAAAAGCGGACCCTATCGAACCGAGTACAAACAGGATGGCCCCCGCCATCAGGCTGTATTTACGCCCCAGGCGGAACGACAGCCAACCATTAAACAGCGCACCAATTGCTGCACCGAGCATCATGCTACTGACCACCCATTCCTGCAAACGACTGGTCAGCACAAAGTGATCGGTAATGAACGGCAACGCTCCGGCGATTACGCCGATATCAAGACCAAATAACAATCCTGCGACCGCAGCAGCTACCGAAACAAACATATTCATACGCCGCGTATCCCGCAGAGGACGTGGCGTTAAAGCAGATTCCGTATTGATAGTAACCATTTTTTCCTGCCAGCAGAGAGTAAGACATAGTGAAAAAATACGTGAACAATTCACACAGGTGTCAGGTCGGAAATAGCATAAATATGGATTAAATTGCTACGACATGTCGTTATGTGATGGATATTCCAATTTTCAAATTAAGTTGAATTATTGAGATTATTATTAACCACCTAATTTTAAAGCAGATAAAATTCATAAAGTTCATCAATTGATAATTGATATGGATTATTTCATAACCATGATATGGATTATGATGATCTACAGGTATAAAAAACCCTGCCATGCGACAGGGTCATAAAAGTAAGAGGAATGAATTAACGCGCCAGCCAACCGCCATCCACGGCAATGGTATAACCATTCACATAATCTGAAGCGCTGGAGGCAAGGAACACCACCGGCCCCATCAGGTCACTCGGCAGTCCCCAACGGCCAGCTGGAATGCGGTCGAGAATTTCCGCGCTACGTTGTTCATCTGCCCGCAGTTGTTGAGTATTGTTGGTCGCCATGTAACCCGGAGCTATCGCATTAACATTAATGTTGTGTTTAGCCCATTCGTTCGCCATCAATCGCGTCACGCCCATCACACCGCTTTTTGATGCGGTATAAGAAGGCACACGGATCCCGCCCTGGAAGGAGAGCATTGACGCGATATTGATAATCTTGCCGCCATTGCCTTGCGCGATAAAGTGTTTCGCCGCTGCCTGAGACATGAAGAATACGCTCTTGATATTCAGGTTCATGACATCGTCCCAGTCTTTTTCGCTGAATTCGAGAGCGTCTTCGCGGCGAATCAATCCGGCGTTATTCACCAGGATATCAATATGACCAAACTCCGCTACCGCGCGATCCAGCAGTGCTGGAATGCCATCAATCTTTCGCAGATCGGCGGTCAGGCTTAAAAAACGACGCCCCAGCGCCGTGACCTGCTTGATGGTTTCAGTCGGTTCAACGATGTTAATGCCAACAATGTCACAGCCCGCTTGCGCCAGCCCCAACGCCATCCCCTGGCCCAGCCCAGTATCACAACCAGTGACGACCGCAACTTTACCTTCGAGAGAAAATGCACTTAAAATCATAACAATACCTTATTCGTTTATGCCCACAACTAGCGCAAATCTTTAACGGCCACATGGTCCATATCATCAAAAACCTGGTTTTCACCGACCATGCCCCAGATAAAGGTATAAGCTTTGGTTCCGACGCCGGAATGGATCGACCAGCTCGGGGAGATCACCGCCTGCTCGTTATGCATCACAATGTGACGCGTTTCTTGCGGTTGCCCCATCATGTGGAAAACGCAGGCGTCATCATCCATATTGAAATAGAAATAAACTTCCATCCGGCGCTCGTGGGTGTGACACGGCATGGTGTTCCACAAGTTACCTGGAGCCAGCTCCGTCAGCCCCATACTCAATTGGCAGGTTTCCAGCACATCCGGGACAAAATATTTGTTAATCGTGCGACGGTTACTGGTGAGGTTATCGCCTAACGTGACTGGAGATACTTCGTCCGGTGTGACTTTTTTGGTGGGATACGTCGTATGCGCGGGTGCGCAATTGTAATAAAACTTCGCCGGAGTGGCGGTATCAATACTGGCAAAGACAACTTCTTTTGCACCTTTACCAACATACAGGGCGTCGCGGTGACCGATTTCATAGCATTGACCATCGACAGTAATCGTACCGGCACCGCCAATATTGATAACACCTAACTCGCGACGTTCAAGGAAATAGCTTACGCCGAGTTGTTTACCAACTTCCCCGCCAACGGAAACCGTTTTAGTTACCGGCATAATGCCGCCAACAATAATACGGTCAATGTGGCTGTAAACCATGGTGTACTCATCGGCGACAAATACCTTTTCAACCAAAAATTCATTGCGCAGCCCCTGGGTATCCAGCGTTTTTGCGTGCGCGCTGTGGATGCTCTGTCTTACGTCCACATCAACCTCCGATAATCAGTGAAGCGTGAAAATAGAAAACAATAATAAAACACTGTTTCGTTTTCTCTATGAGGGGATGATATGCCCATGGGATAGGGTTTTCAATTAAAAATAAAACAATGTTTCATTTTCAAGTTAAGGATTAAAAAAAGTGCAGTGTCGATCACGAATATGTCATGAGAATGGAAAAATCAGGGAGCCCTGAAAAGGTATGTCGACTCACCAGCCATCATTATTCAACAGATTAATGACGGCAGATATTTATCGGTAAGGAGGTAATGCAGAGCTACTCGTCACGTTCAATGGTCAATGCCACACCCTGGCCTCCGCCGATACAAAGCGTTGCCAGTCCTTTGCGGGCATTACGTTTCACCATTTCATGAACAAGAGAAACCAGGATTCGGCAACCGGAAGCGCCTATCGGGTGACCGAGTGCGATCGCACCACCATTAACATTGACCCGACGCTCATCCCATTCAAGCATCTTGCCAACCGAAAGCGCCTGTGCAGCAAACGCTTCATTAGCCTCGATAAGATCGACATCAGCCAACTGCCAGCCAACACGCTCCAGGCAACGGCGGGTCGCATACACCGGCGCAATTCCCATCAATGCCGGATCCACACCAACGCTGGCAAATGCGCGGATGCGGGCCAGCACGGGTAAATTCAACGCTCGTGCTTTGGCTTCGCTCATCATCATTACTGCAGCTGCCCCATCGTTTATGGATGATGCATTACCCGCTGTCACAGAACCGAGACTATCAAATGAAGGATTTAAACGGGCTAAGCCTTCTGCGCTGGTGTCAGTGCGTGGCTGTTCATCGGTATCAACAACCAACGTCTGACCGTTACTTTGGGTTATTACCGGGACGATCTCATCTTTAAATCGTCCGGCGTCAATCGCCGCTCGCGCTTTTTGTTGCGAGCTAAGTGCGTAAGCATCCTGCAACTGACGGCTGATGCCATATTCGCGAGCCAGATTTTCGGCGGTGACACCAATATGATAATCATTGAAGGCATCCCACAACCCATCATGCACAAGACTATCAACCAACTGGCTATTGCCAAGCTGTGCGCCGGTGCGGCTATCAGTCAGAACATGTGGTGCGCGGCTCATGTTTTCCTGGCCACCGGCGATGACAATATCAGCCTCGCCACACTGTATCGCCTGAGTAGCCAGATGCAGTGCTTTAAGCCCGGAACCACAAACGTCATTAATAGTGATTGCAGAAACGCTATTAGGAAGACCACCTTTAATAGCCGATTGTCTTGCCGGATTCTGCCCTGCCCCTGCAGTCAACACCTGACCAAGAATCACTTCATCCACCGCATATGCAGGAACGCCGGTACGTTCTATTAACGCTTTGACGACCAGGCTGCCAAGTTCCACGGCGGAATGACCCGCTAACGCACCACGAAAGCAGCCGATAGGTGTCCGTAACGCCCCGACAATCACAACGTCTTTCATCACAACCTCGCACCAATTAACAGTGCAATAGTAAATGATTGTTAATTACAGTTATCTTAATTGTTTAAAAAAAGTGACCATTATCACAAAGGAAATACGCCTGAGTAGTAGTCAGAGACATAACTGGCACGTAAGGTTTGCAACCACTAACCCACCAATAGAGAGGTAGATAAGGCGTTAATCTCCCATACTTAACCTGGTTTATGGTAAATTGCCCTCCATTTTGTTTAATTTGTAGATGATACGTTCAGATAATGTCTAATATTTGGTCAAAAGAAGAAACTCTGTGGAGTTTCGCACTCTACGGCACAGCCGTTGGTGCAGGCACGCTCTTCCTTCCTATTCAGTTAGGTTCGGCGGGGGCTGTGGTCCTGTTTATTACTGCTCTGGTCGCCTGGCCTTTAACATATTGGCCACATAAAGCCTTATGCCAGTTCATCCTCTCATCGAAAACATCAGCAGGTGAAGGGATAACGGGCGCGGTAACACACTACTATGGCAAGAAGATTGGTAATCTGATTACCACGCTGTACTTCATCGCCTTTTTTGTCGTCGTGTTGATATATGCAGTGGCAATTACCAACTCACTTACGGAACAGCTGGCAAAGCATATGGTTATTGATCTTCGCATCCGTATGCTAGTGAGTCTGGGGGTTGTATTAATCCTGAATCTCATTTTTCTGATGGGACGCCATGCCACTATTCGGGTAATGGGATTTTTGGTATTCCCATTGATTGCCTATTTCTTATTTCTTTCTATTTACCTGGTCGGTAGTTGGCAACCTGATCTATTAACAACCCAGGTAGAGTTCAATCAGAATACCCTTCACCAGATATGGATATCGATTCCCGTGATGGTTTTCGCTTTTAGCCATACGCCCATTATTTCTACGTTTGCCATAGACAGACGTGAAAAATATGGCGAACATGCTATGGATAAATGCAAAAAAATTATGAAAGTCGCTTATCTCATCATCTGCATAAGTGTATTGTTCTTTGTCTTTAGCTGCCTGCTTTCTATTCCACCTTCGTATATTGAAGCGGCTAAAGAAGAAGGGGTTACCATTTTATCGGCGCTTTCTATGCTGCCGAACGCCCCAGCATGGTTGTCAATTTCCGGGATTATTGTCGCAGTAGTTGCGATGTCGAAATCATTCCTGGGTACGTACTTTGGCGTTATTGAAGGTGCCACAGAGGTCGTCAAAACAACATTACAGCAGGTTGGTGTAAAGAAAAGTCGTGCATTTAACCGCGCACTATCAATTATGTTGGTATCGCTGATTACCTTCATTGTTTGTTGCATTAACCCGAACGCGATTTCGATGATTTACGCGATCAGCGGCCCGCTCATTGCCATGATACTTTTCATCATGCCTACGCTGTCAACGTATCTCATCCCGGCGCTTAAACCCTGGCGTTCCATCGGAAATCTGATTACCCTGATCGTGGGTATCCTGTGCGTATCGGTAATGTTCTTTAGCTAATATCCGTTGTGGATGGTTCAAAATTGCTTCAATTTTGAACCATCCCAGTTTTCATAATGTTCATTTGTTATTATTCCGCTCTATCACTTCTCTCGTAATATTATATAATTATCAGCCAGTTAAACACACAAAGAGTTCTGAACATCTTAAATAAGACTATTTAAGATACATGACGATTGCATTGCGTAAACGCTTTTTATTTACAAAAAAATGGGGAAGTATTACGGCGATTGCGAAAAGTCTGAAGCGCTTGAATTAAGATAATATAGAAAATCAGATACAACAAAAATGGCAGGTAGATGATGTGAAGATAAATTGGAGCGGGCGAAGGGAATCGAACCCTCGTATAGAGCTTGGGAAGCTCTCGTTCTACCATTGAACTACGCCCGCTTCGAGATGCGTAAGGCATTATAAACCTTACGCTCTCCTTAGCAAGTACCACGCTGCTGACTGCTGATTAATTCGCCATCAGCATTTTGGCTTGCTGCCCTGAGGCGGCAAGTAACGTAGCGGATCAATTGCCGTTGCACGGTAACGAATCTGGAAATGCAGGCGAACAGATGCCGCATCAGTGCTCCCCATAGTGGCGATTTTTTGCCCAGCCTTCACGCTTTGCCCATTATTTACCAGCATCGTGTCATTATGAGCGTAAGCCGTAATGTAATCTTCACTGTGTTTAATCATGATGAGATTACCGTAGCCACGCAGCTGGTTGCCCACATACACCACCTTTCCTGCACCCGCGGCGTAAATAGGTGTACCTCGTGGAGCTGAGATATCAATCCCTTTATTGCCGCCATCTGCTGTCGAATACGGCATGATAACTTTCCCTGTCGTTGGCCATAACCAACAACGTTGCCCTACTGGCGGCCAGGAAGATTTCGGTACCGCTGATGACGGTGTAACCGATGCGGTTTTGGTCGTGGATTTGGCGGTTGATTTACGTGTACTACTGCTACTTTTCGCCCCACCCAGTTTTAGTTTCTGACCTACTTCAATGGTGTAAGGGGGGGAAATGCCGTTCAGTCGCGCCAGTTCTTTTACGCTGGTTCCCGTGGTGCGCGAAATACGATATAGCGTATCCCCCCGTTTCACGGTGTAAACGGAGCCGGAATACGTTCCTGTATCGGATGATTTGCTACCCGAACAGCCCGCCAAAAGCAGTCCAACCGATAACAACATCACGATACCCAGAGATTTTTTATTCAGGCGTCCCGCACTCAAAATCTTTCCTCGCTTAAAAAACAAGACGCCATATCATAGCAGCCAGCCTCTTGATACCCAATCTCTTGCTTCTGGAAAAACGATGTAATAGAGAAAGAGGTTAATTTCATTTGGCAAAGGGAAGTATCATCAGCAAAATATTTGCTGTAGTGGTATCGAATTTCCTGACTTTTACCCTATTTCCCACCTTGATGCGTAATAATCCTAATTTATCACATTGATTTTATCGCCACTCATATTGATACGTATCACTGTCCCTATTCAGAGTCCTGTTTCGTATCATATCTGTGTTTTTTTAACGTCATCACACTTCCTTCCTCCCCTCACGCATATAGTCGTTTCTGGCGTAATTCTTGCCTGCTAAGACTAAATCTTTGCCATAAGAACCAAATGTTCAAACCGAGGGGATTTCTATGGAAGCGCGGGAAGCAACCGCTACGGGTGAATCATGCATGCGCGTCGATGCCATTGCTAAGGTCACCGGGCGGGCACGATATACTGACGATTATGTTATGGCGGGCATGTGTTACGCGAAATATGTACGTAGCCCTATCGCACATGGTTATGCCGTAAGTATTAATGATGAACAAGCCAGGAGTTTGCCGGGCGTCCTGGCGATTTTTACCTGGGAAGATGTGCCAGAAATCCCATTCGCCACGGCAGGGCATGCCTGGACACTTGACGAAAACAAGCGCGATACTGCCGATCGTGCCCTGCTAACGCGTCATGTTCGTCATCATGGTGACGCCGTTGCCATCGTCGTAGCCCGCGATGAACTCACGGCAGAAAAAGCGGTGCAATTGGTCAGCATTGAGTGGCAAGAATTACCCGTTATCACCTCGTCAGAAGCGGCGCTGGCAGAAGACGCTGCACCAATCCATAACGGTGGCAATTTACTGAAACAAAGCACGATGTCGACGGGTAATGTCCAACAAACAATCGATGCCGCCGACTACCAGGTACAGGGGCACTATCAGACGCCCGTTATTCAACATTGTCATATGGAAAGCGTGACATCGCTGGCATGGATGGAGGATGACTCGCGAATTACCATCGTTTCCAGCACCCAGATCCCGCACATTGTTCGCCGCGTGGTTGGTCAGGCGCTGGATATTCCCTGGTCATGCGTACGAGTCATCAAACCGTTTATCGGTGGCGGTTTTGGTAATAAACAGGATGTACTGGAAGAGCCAATGGCGGCATTCCTGACAAGCAAACTTGGCGGCATTCCGGTGAAAGTTTCTCTTAGCCGTGAAGAGTGTTTCCTCGCAACCCGTACCCGCCACGCTTTTACTATTGACGGGCAAATGGGCGTGAACCGCGACGGAACATTGAAAGGTTATAGTCTGGATGTTCTGTCTAACACCGGCGCTTATGCATCTCACGGGCACTCCATTGCTTCTGCTGGGGGGAATAAAGTCGCTTACCTTTATCCTCGTTGTGCCTACGCTTACAGTTCAAAGACCTGCTATACCAACCTCCCCTCGGCTGGTGCGATGCGTGGTTATGGCGCGCCACAAGTCGTATTTGCCGTTGAGTCTATGCTTGATGATGCCGCGACAGCGTTAGGTATTGATCCTGTTGAAATTCGTTTACGCAACGCCGCCCGCGAAGGAGATGCTAATCCGCTCACGGGAAAACGTATTTACAGCGCAGGGTTGCCGGAGTGTCTTGAAAAAGGCCGGAAAATCTTTGAATGGGAAAAACGCCGTGCAGAGTGCCAGAACCAGCAAGGCAATTTACGTCGTGGCGTTGGCGTCGCCTGTTTTAGCTACACCTCTAACACCTGGCCTGTCGGCGTAGAAATAGCAGGCGCGCGCCTGTTGATGAATCAGGATGGAACCATCAACGTGCAAAGCGGCGCGACGGAAATCGGCCAGGGTGCCGACACCGTGTTCTCGCAAATGGTGGCAGAAACCGTGGGAGTTCCGGTCAGCGATGTCCGCGTAATTTCGACACAAGACACCGACGTTACACCATTCGACCCCGGCGCATTTGCCTCACGTCAGAGCTATGTTGCCGCGCCTGCGCTGCGCAGTGCGGCACTGTTATTAAAAGAGAAAATCATCGCTCACGCCGCAGTCATGCTACATCAGTCAGCGATGAATCTGACCCTGATAAAAGGCCATATCGTGCTGGTTGAACGACCGGAAGAGCCGTTAATGTCGTTAAAAGATTTGGCGATGGACGCTTTCTACCACCCTGAACGCGGCGGGCAGCTCTCTGCCGAAAGCTCCATCAAAACCACCACTAACCCACCGGCGTTTGGCTGTACCTTTGTTGATCTGACGGTCGATATTGCACTGTGTAAAGTAACCATCAACCGCATCCTCAACGTTCATGATTCGGGCCATATTCTTAATCCGCTGCTGGCAGAAGGTCAGGTACACGGCGGAATGGGGATGGGCATTGGCTGGGCGCTATTTGAAGAGATGATCATCGATGCGAAAAGCGGCGTGGTCCGTAACCCCAATCTGCTGGATTACAAAATGCCGACCATGCCGGATCTGCCACAACTGGAAAGCGCGTTCGTCGAAATCAATGAGCCGCAATCCGCATACGGACATAAGTCACTGGGTGAGCCACCCATAATTCCTGTAGCCGCTGCTATTCGTAACGCGGTGAAGATGGCTACCGGTGTTGCAATCAATACACTGCCGCTAACGCCAAAACGATTATATGAAGAATTCCATCTGGCAGGATTGATTTGAGGATAACATCATGTTTGATTTTGCTTCTTACCATCGCGCAGCAACCCTTGCCGATGCCATCAACCTGCTGACTGACAACCCGCAGGCCAAACTGCTCGCCGGTGGCACTGACGTACTGATACAGCTTCACCATCACAATGACCGTTATCGCCATATTGTTGATATTCATAATCTGGCGGAGCTGCGGGGAATTACGCTGGCGGAAGATGGCGCGCTACGTATCGGCTCTGCAACGACATTTACCCAGCTCATTGAAGATCCTGTAACTCAACGTCATCTCCCGGCGTTATGTGCTGCGGCTGCATCAATCGCCGGGCCGCAGATCCGTAATGTCGCCACCTACGGCGGAAATATTTGCAACGGTGCCACCAGCGCAGATTCTGCCACGCCAACGCTAATTTATGACGCGAAACTGGAGATCCACTCCCCGCGCGGTGTTCGTTTCGTCCCGATTAATGGCTTTCACACCGGGCCGGGCAAAGTGTCTCTTGAGCATGACGAAATCCTTGTCGCCTTTCATTTTCCGCCACAGCCGAAAGAACACGCGGGCAGCGCGCATTTTAAATATGCCATGCGCGACGCAATGGATATTTCAACAATTGGCTGCGCCGCACATTGCCGACTGGATAACGGCAATTTCAGCGAATTACGCCTGGCATTTGGTGTTGCCGCGCCAACGCCGATTCGCTGCCAACATGCCGAACAGACTGCACAAAATGCGCCATTAAACCTGCAAACGCTGGAAGCCATCAGCGAATCAGTCCTGCAAGATGTCGCCCCGCGTTCGTCATGGCGGGCCAGTAAAGAGTTTCGTCTGCATCTCATCCAGACGATGACCAAAAAAGTGATTAGCGAAGCCGTCGCCGCGGCGGGGGGGAAATTGCAATGAATCACAGCGAAACAATTACCATCGAATGCACCATTAACGGGATGCCTTTTCAGCTTCACGCCGCACCAGGCACGCCGCTCTCGGAATTACTCCGCGAACAAGGACTGCTAAGTGTCAAACAAGGGTGCTGCGTGGGTGAATGTGGTGCCTGTACGGTGCTGGTCGACGGCACTGCGATAGACAGTTGCTTATTCCTTGCGGCCTGGGCTGAAGGAAAAGAGATCCGCACGCTGGAAGGTGAAGCGAAAGGCGGTAAACTTTCTCATGTCCAACTGGCTTATGCGAAATCTGGTGCAGTGCAATGCGGGTTTTGTACGCCGGGCCTGATTATGGCTACCACGGCAATGCTGGCGAAACCACGCGAGAAGCCATTAACCATTACGGAAATTCGTCGTGGACTGGCGGGAAATCTTTGTCGCTGCACGGGGTATCAGATGATTGTAAATACAGTTCTGGATTGCGAGAAAACAAAGTAAAAGATATCCGGCCTGAATTCAGGCCGGATTCTCAGAGGTTATGTGTTTAACAACTCATATTTCTTAATCTTGCGATAGAGCGTAGCAATGCCGATGCCCAGTTCATCAGCAACTTCCTTCTTGCTGTTATGACGTGAAAGCGCCTCGCGGATCATTTGCTTTTCCATCTCTTCCAGCGCCGTGCCGCCCGCATCATCGAGTGACAGGTGCGCCTCACTGGCCTCTGTTACATCACTTTGCTCCGTTGTGCCATTATTCAGCAGATTTGGCGGCAATAGCGTGCTGTCGATAACTTCACCTGAAGGAACAACGTTAACCAGATATTCCATCAAATTGCTTAACTCGCGCAGGTTTCCGGGCCAACGATGCTTACGCAATATTTCGACGACATCAGGAGCAATGCCAGGATAAACCGATCCCAGACGACGGGTATGCAGATGTAAAAAGTAATGCACTAGTAATTCAATATCTTCCTGACGTTCACGCAGCGGTGGAAGAGTTATCGGGATAACATTAAGTCGGTAGAAGAGATCTTCGCGGAATTTACCTTCGGCAATGAACTGGGCCAAATTCTGATTAGTTGCAGAAATGATGCGGATGTCGACTTGTATTGGGCTACTGGCACCAATCGGCAGAATTTCACGCGCCTCAATAGCGCGCAGTAATTTAGCCTGCAACATTAATGGCATATCACCAATTTCATCGAGAAACAGCGTGCCCGTATTCGCCGCCTGAATCAACCCTGTTTTACCGTTGGCAGAAGCGCCAGTAAATGCGCCTTTAACATAACCGAACAGTTCGCTCTCCAGAAGCTGTTCCGGAATCGCGGCACAGTTGATAGCAATAAAGGGTTTATTCCGTCTTCCGCTCAACTTATGGATTGCACGGGCGACGACTTCTTTACCCGTGCCGCTTTCACCAACCACCATAACGCTGGATGGGCTGGGTGCAATACGGCTAATGAGTCGTTTTAATTGCCGCATAACACGGCACTCGCCAACCAATTGTTCAATATGCGGTTCATCAGGTGCATTTGCTACAGAAAAACTGGTATGCGATTGGTGAAACGCCATTAAAAATAGTTGTCGGCCCTGGATGTTATGCAACTGACCAATGATTAATTCACTTTTATCATCCCACGAAACAATATGTTGCATATGACCATGGGTAAAATTACTCTCAAATGTTAATGGTCTGAAACGAACAGGTTTTCCAATAATATTATTTTGTACAACACCGAGTGTTTTTAAAGCTGTCTGATTAACAAACTGAACCCGATTATCAGCATCAACCACTAACACGCCCTGATCCATATTATCGATCATGGTCGCGAATATTTTACTGATGTTATCTCCTGGTCCCTGATCCTCCAGAAGTTTAGAAACAAAAATGGTGGATATATGGCGAACGTAATCGGAAAATTCGCGTAAATTATCACTGATATGTTCTTGTTGCTCGTGGGTAACGGCAATCAAACTTATCACCCCAACACAACGATCCTGTAAAATGACTGGCGTACCCAGAAATGCTTTTTCGCGGCAATTTTCTTTACTATCGCAACCTTCACAAAGGGGATCGAAGCGAGACTGTGTCACAACTTTTTCAGTTTTCGTTTCCAGGACGTGGCGGAGCAGACGTGAGTTGCCGCTCAACTGGCGGCCAAGAAACTTCCCATACGCGCCCGTTCCGGCGACGCGACACAAGTTTTCATCAACGATCTCAACCTCAAGCTGCAAAACGCTGGCAAGCATTCTGGCAAAACGCTGAATTGTTGGTTGAATTTGCATCAATACTGACTGCGTAGTCGCAAGCTCCATAGCTTTACCTTCCAGACTTACTTAAAAGTCGATCATTGAAGACGTTGATGGTTCACAGATCATGATGATATTAACTCAGGCGAAATTGGCTTTGATAAAAACATAAGATTTTTATCACTTTCTAATAAAATTATGGAAGAGATATCACATTTCTATATCAATATGAGAATTACAGCGGCAAGTTTATCAAACTGAAGAGAGATAGCCTGCCTCTTTATCTTATTTCTGATACTTAGCAGCAAATAAATAACGTAATAAAAAAAGCCAAACGTTTTCGTATTTTACAAACAACCGGAAACTGGCATCAATATGTGATCAACCCCACACATTATCCGTCAAATTAGCCTTTCGCAGCCGCGTGGATAATTCTGGCACACTTATTGTTAGTCCGAGGTATAGCTGTGAAAACACCAATCACTTTGGCACGTCACAGTGAAATAAACCACTTTGCCTGTCATTCCACTATCGGGACTTTATGATGAAAACTGTTAATGAGCTGATTAAGGATATCAATTCGCTGACCTCTCACCTGCATGAAAAAGATTTTTTGTTAACGTGGGAACAGACGCCAGACGAACTGAAACAAGTACTGGACGTTGCCGCCGCGTTAAAAGCACTGCGTGCTGAAAACATCTCAACCAAAGTCTTTAATAGTGGATTAGGTATTTCCGTATTCCGCGACAATTCCACCCGTACCCGCTTCTCTTATGCTTCCGCGCTTAACCTGCTCGGCCTTGCACAACAAGATCTTGACGAAGGTAAATCACAAATCGCTCACGGCGAAACCGTGCGTGAAACCGCCAATATGATCTCCTTCTGCGCTGACGCTATCGGTATTCGCGACGATATGTATCTGGGCGCAGGCAACGCCTATATGCGTGAAGTTGGCGCTGCACTTGATGACGGTTACAAGCAGGGTGTGCTGCCGCAGCGTCCGGCTTTAGTGAACCTGCAATGCGATATTGACCACCCGACTCAATCAATGGCTGATCTGGCATGGTTACGTGAACACTTTGGTTCACTGGAAAACCTGAAAGGTAAAAAAATCGCCATGACCTGGGCCTACTCCCCAAGCTATGGCAAACCGCTCTCTGTACCACAAGGCATCATCGGTCTGATGACCCGCTTCGGTATGGATGTCACCCTGGCCCATCCGGAAGGCTACGACCTGATCCCGGATGTCGTTGAAGTTGCTAAAAACAATGCTAAAGCCTCCGGTGGTAGCTTCCGTCAGGTCACCAGCATGGAAGAAGCCTTCAAAGACGCAGACATCGTTTATCCGAAGTCCTGGGCACCTTACAAAGTGATGGAAGAGCGTACTGAACTGCTGCGTGCGAACGATCACGAAGGACTGAAAGCGCTGGAAAAACAGTGTCTGGCACAGAACGCACAGCACAAAGACTGGCATTGTACCGAAGAGATGATGGAGCTGACCCGTGATGGCGAAGCCCTGTACATGCACTGCCTGCCAGCTGATATCAGCGGCGTATCCTGCAAAGAAGGTGAAGTGACTGAAGGCGTATTCGAAAAATACCGTATCGCTACCTACAAAGAAGCCAGCTGGAAGCCTTATATCATCGCCGCGATGATCCTGTCCCGTAAATACGCCAAACCAGGTGCACTGCTCGAGCAACTGCTGAAAGAAGCGCAAGAACGCGTGAAATAACCCCTCGGGCCGATCAGCTGGTCGGCCCTCTATTTCCAGAGGCCAAAAGGATAGGATATGTCCGTTTTCTCATTAAAGATTGATATCGCCGATAACAAATTTTTCAACGGCGAAACATCACCGCTTTTTTCGCAAAGCCAGGCAAAACTGGCACGCCAGTTCCACCAGAAAATTGCTGGTTATCGCCCAACACCGCTTTGTGCGCTGGACGATCTCGCAAACCTGTTTGGTGTAAAGAAAATTCTCGTTAAGGACGAATCAAAACGCTTCGGTCTGAACGCCTTCAAAATGCTCGGCGGCGCATACGCCATCGCTCAATTATTGTGTGAAAAATATCATCTTGATATCGAAACGCTATCATTTGAGCACCTGAAAAATGCCATTGGCGAAAAAATGACTTTCGCGACCACCACCGACGGCAACCACGGGCGCGGTGTGGCATGGGCCGCTCAGCAACTCGGACAGAATGCGGTGATTTACATGCCGAAAGGTTCTGCTCAGGAACGCGTTGACGCCATTCTAAACCTCGGTGCCGAGTGCATCGTCACGGATATGAACTATGACGATACCGTTCGCCTGACCATGCAACACGCGCAGCAGCACGGCTGGGAAGTGGTACAGGACACGGCATGGGAAGGTTACACCAAAATCCCAACCTGGATCATGCAAGGCTACGCAACACTGGCGGATGAAGCCGTCGAGCAAATGCGTGAAATGGGCGTAACCCCGACACACGTTCTGCTGCAAGCAGGTGTCGGTGCAATGGCCGGTGGTGTGCTGGGTTATCTGGTCGACGTCTATAGCCCGCAAAATCTGCACAGCATTATTGTTGAACCTGACAAAGCTGACTGTATTTATCGCTCCGGCGTCAAAGGCGACATCGTCAACGTTGGCGGTGATATGGCCACCATCATGGCGGGCCTGGCCTGCGGCGAACCTAACCCGCTGGGCTGGGAAATCCTACGTAACTGCGCCACCCAATTCATCTCCTGCCAGGACAGCGTTGCCGCATTAGGTATGCGCGTGCTGGGTAATCCGTACGGCAACGACCCGCGCATCATCTCCGGTGAATCCGGCGCTGTCGGTTTGGGCGTTCTCGCAGCGGTTCATTATCACCCGCAACGTCAAAGCCTGATGGAAAAACTGGCGCTGAACAAAGATGCCGTGGTGCTGGTTATCAGCACTGAAGGCGACACCGACGTGAAGCACTACCGCGAAGTTGTCTGGGAAGGCAAACACGCTGTAGCACCTTAATCACCCTATTGGAACTGCTCCCTGCAAAACGGGGAGTAAAAAATCTGGAGAAAAATAATGGCTAAGAATATTCCATTCAAACTGATTCTTGAAAAAGCAAAAGATTACCAGGCAGACATGACTCGCTTCCTGCGCGATATGGTTGCTATTCCCAGTGAAAGCTGCGACGAGAAACGCGTAGTACATCGTATTAAAGAAGAGATGGAAAAAGTCGGCTTCGATAAAGTTGAAATCGACCCAATGGGCAACGTTCTCGGTTATATCGGCCACGGCCCGCGTCTGGTGGCAATGGACGCTCATATCGATACAGTCGGCATTGGCAACATCAAAAACTGGGACTTCGATCCGTATGAAGGCATGGAAACCGACGAGCTGATCGGTGGTCGTGGTACTTCCGACCAGGAAGGCGGCATGGCGTCTATGGTATATGCCGGTAAAATCATTAAAGATCTCGGTCTGGAAGATGAATATACCCTGCTGGTTACCGGTACTGTGCAGGAAGAAGACTGCGACGGCCTGTGCTGGCAGTACATTATTGAACAATCCGGCATTCGCCCGGAATTTGTGGTCAGTACCGAACCAACCGACTGCCAGGTATACCGTGGTCAACGCGGTCGTATGGAAATTCGTATTGATGTTCAGGGTGTTAGCTGCCACGGTTCGGCACCAGAACGCGGTGATAACGCCATTTTCAAAATGGGTCCGATTCTTGGCGAATTACAAGAACTCTCCCAACGTCTGGGTTATGACGAATTCCTCGGCAAAGGCACCCTCACCGTTTCTGAAATTTTCTTCACCTCCCCAAGCCGTTGCGCTGTCGCAGACAGCTGCGCAGTTTCAATCGACCGTCGTCTGACCTGGGGCGAAACCTGGGAAGGCGCGCTGGACGAGATCCGTGCCCTGCCTGCAGTACAAAAAGCGAATGCTGTCGTTTCTATGTACAACTACGACCGCCCGTCCTGGACTGGCCTGGTTTACCCAACCGAATGCTACTTCCCGACCTGGAAAGTGGAAGAAGATCACTTCACCGTTAAAGCACTGGTGAATGCTTATGAAGGGCTGTTTGGTAAAGCGCCTGTCGTTGATAAGTGGACCTTCTCGACTAATGGCGTATCCATCATGGGTCGCCACGGCATTCCGGTCATCGGTTTTGGCCCCGGTAAAGAACCGGAAGCGCACGCGCCAAACGAAAAAACCTGGAAATCTCACCTGGTAACCTGTGCCGCTATGTACGCTGCAATCCCATTAAGCTGGCTGGCAACCGAATAATTACTCTTCACTTATTCCCCTCCGGTTCACCGGAGGGTTTTTGGAGTTTGCTATGCGCGTATTGATAAAAAACGGCATTGTTGTTAATGCAGATGGACAGGCGAAGCAGGATTTGCTGATTGAAAGCGGGATTGTTCGCCAGTTGGGTACCGATATTTCGCCGCAACTCCCTTGCGAAGAAATTGATGCCTCTGGCTGTTACGTTTTCCCTGGCGGCGTGGATGTCCATACGCATTTCAATATTGATGTCGGCATCGCGCGCAGTTGTGATGATTTTTTTACCGGTACCCGCGCAGCTGCGTGTGGCGGTACAACAACCATTATTGACCATATGGGATTTGGCCCAAATGGCTGCCGGTTACGCCATCAACTGGAAGTTTATCGCGGTTATGCCGCCCACAAAGCAGTCATCGACTACAGCTTTCACGGTGTCATTCAACATATTAATCACGCTATCCTCGACGAAATTCCGATGATGGTTGAGGAAGGACTGAGCAGTTTTAAACTCTATTTAACCTATCAATATAAACTCAACGATGATGAAGTGTTGCAGGCATTACGCCGCTTGCATGAGTCCGGCGCGCTGACCACCGTGCACCCGGAAAATGACGCAGCTATCGCCAGCAAGCGGGCGGAGTTTATCGCCGCAGGGTTAACCGCGCCGCGTTATCATGCCTTGAGTCGACCTCTGGAATGCGAAGCGGAAGCCATCGCCCGCATGATTAACCTGGCACAAATTGCCGGTAACGCCCCGCTCTATATCGTGCACCTGTCTAACGGCTTAGGTCTGGATTATCTGCGTCTTGCCCGTGCGAATCACCAGCCAGTCTGGGTTGAAACCTGCCCACAATATCTCCTGTTGGACGAACGCAGTTACGATACAGAAGATGGCATGAAGTTCATTCTTAGCCCACCGCTGCGTAACGTACGCGAGCAGGACAAACTGTGGTGTGGCATCAGCGATGGTGCGATTGACGTGGTGGCAACCGATCACTGCACCTTCTCGATGGCTCAACGCCTGCAAATTTCTAAAGGCGATTTCAGCCGCTGCCCAAATGGCTTACCCGGTGTGGAGAACCGCATGCAACTGCTGTTCTCCAGTGGCGTGATGACGGGGCGTATCTCACCGGAGCGTTTTGTTGAGTTAACCAGTGCAATGCCCGCCAGGCTGTTTGGCCTGTGGCCACAAAAAGGATTATTAGCGCCCGGTTCCGATGGCGACGTGGTGATTATAGACCCACGTCAGAGCCAACAAATTCAGCATCGCCATCTCCACGACAACGCTGACTACTCGCCATGGGAGGGTTTTACCTGTCAGGGCGCGATTGTCAGAACCTTATCCCGTGGTGAAACGATTTTCTGCGACGGCACCTTTACAGGCAAAGCCGGGCAAGGTCGTTTCCTGCGACGCAAACCGTTTGTCCCTCCCGTGCTCTAACCACTGCCAGGGATCTATACACAATCAAGAATGATGAGTGAGGAAAAATGAGTAAGAAAATTGTTCTCGCCCTGGGCGGGAATGCGCTGGGCGATGACCTGGCCGGACAAATGAAAGCGGTAAAAATTACTTCTCAGGCAATTGTTGATTTAATTGCCCAGGGACATGAGGTCATCGTCACTCATGGCAACGGGCCACAGGTGGGCATGATTAACCAGGCCTTTGAAGCTGCCGCAAAAACTGAAGCGCACTCGCCAATGCTGCCGATGTCTGTCTGTGTTGCCTTAAGCCAGGGTTATATTGGTTACGATCTACAAAACGCCTTAAGAGAAGAACTGCTTTCTCGTGGCATTAATAAACCTGTAGCAACGCTGGTTACCCAGGTCGAAGTCGATGCTAACGATCCGGCATTCCTCAACCCGACCAAGCCGATTGGTTCGTTCTTTACCGAGCAAGAAGCAGAGCTACTGACAAAACAGGGTTACACTCTGAAAGAAGATGCGGGTCGCGGCTATCGTCGTGTCGTTGCTTCGCCAAAACCGGTTGATATCATTGAAAAAGAAACGGTTAAAGCTCTGGTAGATGCCGGACAGGTGGTGATCACCGTTGGCGGTGGTGGTATCCCTGTTATTCGTGAAGGTAACCATCTGCGTGGTGCCAGCGCGGTTATCGATAAAGACTGGGCCAGTGCCCGTTTAGCAGAAATGATCGATGCCGATATGCTGATCATTCTGACTGCGGTAGAAAAAGTGGCCATTAACTTCGGAAAAGAGAATGAACAGTGGCTCGATCGCCTGTCATTAAGTGATGCTGAACGCTTTATCGAAGAAGGTCATTTTGCGAAAGGTTCTATGCTGCCTAAAGTGGAAGCTGCCGCCTCGTTTGCTCGCTCTCGCGCAGGTCGTGAAGCACTGATTACCGTATTGAGCAAAGCGAAAGAAGGGATTGAAGGCAAAACCGGAACGGTGATTTGTCAGTAATTTAAAGGCCGGATGGGTAATACCATCCGGCCATTTTCATTTAAGCCACTTCCAGCACTTCTTTTGTCGCTTTAACGCCCTGATGCATCAACATCATTAACGCCTCAAGTACGCCGCCGCCAATCGCCCGGGCTTTATCAGAAACGCTGGTGAAATCAGCCGTTTCACCACGAGGATCGATATCACCAATTTTAAAACCACCGACCACGGCCAGTCCGTCGTTCAACAAGCCACGCACCATCCCCGTCAACGGTGCTTTAATTTCATGCTCACCAATCCAGGCAATGACATCGCCCTCTTTCACCAGATCGCCTAATTTCACGTTGGATCGCATAATGCCTGCAGCAGGAGCGCGGATCACTCGTCGGGTGGTATGCCCCATAATATTGCCGGGAACACCGGTATTCTCCTGCGCACAACCTGAGTAAATCACCTGACCGAGCCAGTGCCCGCGATTTGTTTCAATTACCGCATGACAATCCTTCCCTGCAGTAAAGCCCGGCCCAAGCGCGATTGTTACTGGTGCCATATCTGCCCGCGTTCCCAAATTCTGTTTCGCCAGAATAGCGTCCACCACGCAAAGCGGTTTCAGTTCATCAAGCAATGAACAGGTGGGATCTACCATCACAGGGATAAATCCGCGTTCGGTAAGTTTCATCGCTTCCGCAGAGCTGGTTGCCAGGCGGGCGGTGACGCCTTCGACCGTCATTTCGCCATCGAACACGGCCTGGGCAAACGCCACGGTACAACGAATCACTGTCGGTTTTTCCACTTCCAACATGATCACTTTAAAACCCGCATGATACAGACGTAGCGCTACACCACTGGCGATATCCCCCGCACCGCGAATCACCACCAGCTGGTGTCCGGAAGGATGAGAAGGCTTCATCATCAGCCCACCCGGCGCGTTATTTTTCACCTGTAATATTTCTGCCAGCACGCTGATGGCGATCTCCTGCGGCGTTTCCGCACCTATGTTGTAACCAACGGGCGCATGTAAACGGGCAATATGTTCTTCAGCCACGCCTTTCTCACGCAATTGGTGTAGGAAAAGCTGAACCTTGCGGCGACTTGCCAGCAACCCCAGCCATGCAATGGGTTGTTCAATGAGTTTGTCGAGGGCTTCACGATCCTGATTATTCGTGGCAATCAGGACAAAATTATCAGGGCGAATATCCAGTGCTTCCACTGCCGCACCAAACGACTCAGCATGGAGAAGCGTGGTTGATGGTGGGAATAGTTCAGGATTGAGGCTTTCGCGATAAATATCGGCAACGGCGATATCAAATCCTAATAGCGCCGCACTCTGGGCTATCGCCCGGTTGACATGCCCCGCACCAATCAACACCAGACGTGGACGCATACCATGGACGCTGATAAATACTGACATTGCACCTCCACAATCTGACCCGACAGCATCCGCACCGTTACGAGCCATACGTCCATGGAATAATCGCGGCTTACGTTCCTGCAATGCCTGAAGCGACTCTTCAATCACCTTCCGCTCAACCATTCCGCCACCAATTGTACCGACGATAGAACCATCGGCGCGCACTAACATTTGTGCAGAATGGCGGGGGGTTGAGCCTCGGCTATCAACAATTTGCGCCATCGCAAACGGACAATTTTGCTCTTCGAGTTTTGCAGCCTCTGTGAAAATATTCATACCAACCTCAATGGATATCCTTTCAGTAACCCGGAATACCCGGGCCGCTAATTCACAAATCTGCGCGCGATTGCAGGATGTTCTTGTATATCGCCCAGCCAGATTGCCTCTACGTTGTGTTGTTGCAGCGGTTGAAGGAGCTCGCTTTGCGCAATCGCATTCTCACATTGAGAAAAACGGTTAATGAACCAGACTCGCCGACAACCTTGCGGTACGTTTTTAAACGCGCCCTGAGGGTGGCGAACCAGCGCAACGAGATCGCTCAGTTGCAAGGGTGCATCAGGTGTTAACCCAGTAATATCAGCAAACTGCGACCAGCGATGGACATTTTCTGTGCTCACTTTCGCACCCAAAATATGTCCTCCCATCACAGCAATCACGCAGCAACTGCTTTTAGGTATGCAAGGTTCGTGCTCATCAGGCGCTTTTAACGGCATTCCACGCGAGCCATCTGCCTCAATGAGAATTACGTCACACTCTGGTCGTTGTACCAGTGCATCAATCGCTTCTGGCGTAAATCCCTGCACTTTTCCCTGGTTCGCTTTCCAGCAGTGAAAACAAAATGAAATGGGGGATATAAAAGACGCATGAGGAAGCATGGCGGGATCACGACAGAAAACCACGGGCCAGTGAGATGTTGGCATAAACATATGTGTCGTCGTAGTGATTAATACACGCCTGCCACTCGCCTGGAACAGTTCTGCCAGCCAAAAAAGCAAGCTGGTTTTCCCCCCAGCACCAACAATAGAAATCACAGTGGGACGTTTCTGCGCGCCTAAATCAATGAATAATGCCGATGGGTCAATTATACTTTTCACGCGTCTTTATGGACCTCTCTGGGATAAATTACCCTCAACGTAATCCATCAGGAAGTAACGCAATTATCAGGCGTTATTAGCTCCTGTAAATAATGGAATCACTATGTCAGCCATCGACTGTATAATTACCGCCGCAGGATTATCATCAAGAATGGGGCAATGGAAAATGATGTTACCCTGGCAACAGGGAACAATTCTTGATACAAGTATCAAAAATGCGTTGCAGTTTTGTAGCCGAATTATTTTAGTCACCGGCTATCGTGGTAATGAACTGCACGAACGTTATGCGAACCAGAGCAATATCACTATTATCCACAACCCAGATTATGCGCAGGGTTTACTGACATCAGTAAAGGCCGCAGTACCCGCGGTGCAAACAGAACATTGTTTTCTCACCCACGGAGATATGCCAACCCTCACCATCGATATTTTTAGAAAAATCTGGTCGTTACGAAATGATGGCGCAATACTGCCACTCCATAATGGCATCCCCGGCCATCCGATTTTAGTGTCAAAACCATGCCTGATGCAGGCAATCCAGCGCCCCAATGTCACCAATATGCGTCAGGCACTCCTTATGGGAGAACATTATTCCGTCGAAATAGAAAATGCAGAAATAATTTTAGATATTGATACTCCGGACGACTTTATTACAGCGAAGAAAAGGTATACTGAAATTTAGAAAACGTAGTTAAACGATTGCGTTCAAATATTTAATCCCTCCAGCACTCTTTATCATAATGATAAGGAATCACTGATTTTGAGAAAAGAGAAAAAGTGATAAATGGGCTGGCAATAATAATTTTCAGGAGTGATTTTAATTCTCATTTGGCACCTGTGAGTTCATTCACAAAAAGCCATTAAGTTTCGAGCCGCCTCACATTTTTTTATATTTCCCGTCAAACCTGGCAAGAGTGGTGCGATTGTTGCTCTATCCCCCTAAACCACCGGATTTCTCAACACCGGTCACTCAATGATATCTGTATAAGCTAAGGAGAGGGTTATGGGGGATATTATGCGTCCCATTCCGTTTGAGGAACTTTTGACGCGCATATTTGATGAATACCAACAACAACGCTCAATCTTTGGTATTCCCGAGCAACAGTTTTACTCACCCGTAAAAAGTAAAACTGTTAGCGTCTTCGGTGAAACCTGTGCCACTCCCGTCGGCCCTGCCGCTGGCCCGCACACGCAACTCGCGCAAAATATTGTCACTTCCTGGCTGACTGGCGGACGCTTCATCGAACTAAAAACCGTCCAAATTCTTGACCGTCTGGAGCTGGAAAAGCCCTGTATCGATGCCGAAGACGAGTGCTTTAACACCGAATGGTCTACCGAATTTACCCTGCTTAAAGCCTGGGATGAATACCTCAAAGCCTGGTTTGCCCTGCACCTTCTCGAAGCGATGTTCCAGCCTTCTGATTCCGGTAAATCGTTCATCTTTAATATGAGCGTCGGTTACAACCTCGAAGGTATTAAGCAACCGCCGATGCAGCAGTTCATCGACAATATGATGGACGCATCTGACCATCCGAAATTCGCTCAATACCGCGATGCACTTAATAAGCTACTCCAGGATGAGGCATTTTTAGCCCGCCACGGATTGCAGGAAAAACGCGAAAGCTTGCAAGCCTTACCCGCTCGCATCCCCACCAGCATGGTACAAGGTGTTACCCTCTCCACCATGCACGGCTGTCCTCCGCATGAAATCGAAGCCATTTGCCGCTACATGCTGGAAGAAAAAGGACTCAACACCTTTGTGAAACTCAACCCGACCTTACTGGGGTACGCGCGTGTTCGTGAGATCCTCGATGTCTGCGGTTTCGGTTACATCGGCTTAAAAGAAGAGTCATTTGATCACGACCTCAAGCTGACGCAAGCACTGGAAATGCTGGAACGCCTGATGGCACTGGCAAAAGAAAAATCACTCGGCTTTGGCGTAAAACTGACTAACACTCTCGGCACCATCAACAATAAAGGCGCACTGCCCGGTGAAGAGATGTATATGTCAGGCCGTGCGCTGTTCCCGCTCTCCATCAACGTTGCAGCAGTTCTCTCTCGCGCCTTTGACGGCAAACTGCCCATTTCTTATTCCGGTGGTGCCAGTCAGCTGACTATCCGCGATATTTTTGATACTGGTATTCGCCCTATTACTATGGCAACCGACCTGCTGAAACCTGGCGGCTATCTGCGCTTAAGTGCCTGCATGCGCGAGCTGGAAGGCTCCGACGCCTGGGAGCTTAACCACGTTGACGTCGAACGACTGAACAGACTGGCAGCAGACGCGTTAACCATGGAATACACCCAGAAACACTGGAAGCCAGAAGAGCGTATTGAAGTGGCTGAAGACCTGCCGCTGACCGATTGCTACGTTGCCCCCTGTGTTACTGCCTGCGCTATCAAGCAAGATATTCCGGAATACATCCGTCTGCTTGGCGAACACCGCTATGCCGACGCGCTGGAACTCATCTATCAACGCAACGCCCTGCCCGCCATTACCGGTCATATTTGCGATCACCAGTGCCAATACAACTGTACCCGCCTGGATTACGACAGTGCGCTGAATATCCGCGAACTGAAAAAAGTCGCCCTGGAAAAAGGTTGGGATGAATATAAGCAACGCTGGCACAAACCAGCCGGTTCCGGTTCACGCCATCCGGTAGCCGTGATTGGTGCAGGTCCGGCGGGTCTGGCCGCAGGTTACTTCCTTGCCAGAGCGGGCCATCCGGTCACGCTGTTTGAACGCGAAGCCAATGCGGGCGGCGTGGTGAAAAATATCATTCCTCAGTTCCGTATTCCTGCAGAGTTAATTCAGCACGATATCGATTTTGTTGCCGCTCACGGCGTGAAATTTGAGTACGGTTGCTCACCCGATTTGACCGTTGAACAGTTAAAAAATCAGGGCTTCCACTATGTTCTGATTGCCACCGGCACTGATAAAAATAGCGGTGTGAAACTGGCGGGCGACAACCAAAATGTCTGGAAATCACTCCCTTTCCTGCGTGAATACAACAAGGGCACCGCGCTCAAGCTGGGCAAACATGTGGTCGTTGTCGGGGCGGGTAACACCGCAATGGACTGCGCTCGTGCGGCGTTACGCGTTCCAGGCGTAGAAAAAGCAACGGTCGTTTACCGTCGTTCACTGCAAGAAATGCCCGCATGGCGCGAAGAGTATGAAGAAGCGTTGCACGACGGCGTGGAGTTCCGTTTTCTGAATAATCCGGAACGTTTCGATGCTGATGGCACCTTAACCTTGCGCGTTATGTCGCTTGGCGAACCTGATGAGAAAGGTCGTCGCCGTCCGGTTGAAACCAACGAAACAGTAACACTGCATGTGGACAGTCTGATCACCGCCATTGGTGAACAGCAGGATACTGAAGCCCTGAATGCGATGGGCGTGCCGCTGGACAAAAACGGCTGGCCAGACGTCGACCATAATGGCGAAACGCGTCTGACTGACGTCTTTATGATCGGCGACGTACAGCGCGGACCATCCTCCATTGTCGCTGCTGTCGGAACCGCGCGTCGGGCGACCGATACCATCCTTAGTCGGGAAAATATCCGTTCCCACCAGAACGATAAATACTGGAACAACGTAAATCCGGCGGAAATCTATCAACGTAAAGGCGATATCTCTGTCACTCTGGTGAACAGTGACGATCGTGACGCGTTTGTCGCACAGGAAGCCGCACGCTGCCTTGAATGTAACTACGTTTGCAGCAAGTGTGTGGATGTCTGCCCGAACCGCGCCAACGTATCCATTGCGGTTCCTGGCTTCCAGAACCGTTTCCAGACGCTGCATCTCGATGCCTACTGCAACGAATGCGGCAACTGCGCCCAATTCTGCCCGTGGAACGGTAAACCGTACAAAGACAAAATCACCGTCTTCAGCCTGTCGCAAGACTTTGATAACAGCAGTAACCCAGGCTTCCTTGTGGAAGATTGCCGGGTACGCGTACGTCTGAATAACCAAAGCTGGGTGTTAAACATCGACAGCGAAGGTCAGTTCAACAACGTACCACCGGAGCTGAACGATATGTGCCGCATCATTAGCCATGTCCACCAGCATCATCATTATCTGCTGGGCCGCGTGGAGGTGTAATCATGTTGATTCTGAAGAATGTCACCGCAGTGCAGTTACACCCGGCGAAAGTGCAGGAAGGCGTTGATATCGCCATCGAAAATGATGTGATTGTCGCTATCGGCGATGCCCTGACGCAACGCTACCCCGATGCCAGCTACAAAGAGATGCATGGTCGGATTGTGATGCCGGGAATTGTCTGCTCGCACAACCATTTTTACTCGGGGCTTTCCCGCGGAATTATGGCAAACATCGCCCCCTGCCCGGATTTCATCTCAACGCTGAAAAATCTCTGGTGGCGGCTCGATCGCGCTCTTGATGAAGAGTCGCTCTATTACAGCGGACTGATTTGTTCCCTGGAAGCGATTAAGAGCGGATGTACATCGGTTATCGATCACCATGCCTCTCCGGCGTATATCGACGGGTCGCTCTCCACATTGCGCAACGCATTTTTAAAAGTTGGCCTGCGCGCGATGACCTGTTTTGAAACTACTGACCGTAACAACGGCATCAAAGAGTTGCAGGAAGGTGTAGAAGAAAACATCCGCTTCACCCGTCAGATTGATGAGGCGAAGAAAGCAGCAACCGAGCCGTATCTGGTGGAAGCACATATCGGCGCTCACGCGCCGTTTACCGTGCCGGATGCCGGTCTGGAGATGCTGCGTGAAGCCGTGAAAAGCACAGGTCGTGGTTTGCATATTCACGTTGCGGAAGACCTTTACGACGTTTCCTACAGTCACCATTGGTACGGCAAAGACCTGCTGGCACGACTTGCGCAATTCGATCTCATCGACAGCAAAACGCTGGTCGCTCATGGGCTGTACCTGTCGAAAGATGACATCGTCCTACTCAATCAGCGCGATGCGTTCCTGGTGCATAACGCCCGTTCAAACATGAACAACCATGTCGGCTACAACCATCACCTTAGCGACATCCGCAATCTGGCGTTGGGAACGGACGGCATTGGTTCGGACATGTTTGAAGAGATGAAATTTGCCTTCTTTAAACATCGCGATGCGGGTGGCCCGCTGTGGCCTGACAGTTTTGCCAAAGCACTGGCTAACGGCAACGAACTGATGAGCCGCAACTTTGGCGCGAAATTTGGGCTTCTGGAAGCCGGTTACAAAGCCGATTTAACCATTTGCGATTACAACTCGCCGACGCCGCTGCTGGCAGACAATATCGCCGGGCATATCGCTTTCGGTATGGGCTCAGGTAGCGTTCACAGCGTGATGGTCAATGGTGTGATGGTCTATGAAGACCGTCAGTTTAACTTCGATTGCGATTCCATTTATGCGCAAGCCAGAAAAGCCGCTGCCAGTATGTGGCGTCGGATGGATGCGCTGGCATAAATAACAGCTCCCCTCTTCTTTCAGAGAAGAGGGGAAATTAAGGAAAGACGATGATTGAACAATTTTTCAGACCCGACTCTGTCGAACAGGCGCTGGAACTGAAGCGCCGCTACCAGGATGAAGCCGTCTGGTTCGCCGGGGGCAGCAAACTCAACGCTACACCAACCCGTACCGATAAAAAGATTGCCATTTCCTTGCAGGATCTGGAGCTGGACTGGATTGACTGGGATAACGGTGCACTACGAATTGGCGCAATGTCTCGCTTGCAGCCACTGCGTGATGCGCGATTTATTCCTGCAGCACTGCGGGAAGCTCTCGGTTTTGTCTACTCTCGCCATGTTCGTAATCAGTCGACCATTGGTGGTGAAATTGCCGCCCGGCAAGAAGAGTCAGTGCTGCTTCCCGTCCTGCTGGCACTGGATGCTGAACTGGTTTTTGGCAACGGCGAAACGCTGTCAATCGAGGACTACCTGGCCTGCCCATGCGATCGCCTGTTAACCGAAATTATCATTAAAGATCCGTATCGCACCTGTGCGACTCGCAAAATTAGCCGTTCTCAGGCAGGTTTAACCGTCGTGACGGCAGCCGTTGCAATAACAGACCACGACGGTATGCGAATTGCGCTGGATGGCGTCGCCAGTAAAGCACTGCGTCTGCATGATGTTGAAACTCAAAATCTGGAAGGCAATGCACTGGAACAGGCTGTCGCCAACGCCATTTTCCCGCAGGAAGATTTGCGGGGCAGCGTGGCCTATAAACGCTATATCACGGGAGTTCTGGTAGCCGACCTGTATGCCGACTGCCAACAGGCTGGGGAGGAAGCCGTATGATCATCCACTTTACTTTAAATGGCGCGCCTCAGGAGCTAACCGTTAATCCAGGCGAAAACGTGCAAAAGCTGTTGTTTAACATGGGAATGCACTCTGTACGCAACAGTGATGATGGCTTTGGGTTTGCCGGTTCTGACGCAATTATCTTTAACGGTAATATCGTTAACGCGTCCTTGCTTATCGCCGCACAGTTAGAGAAGGCAGATATTCGTACCGCAGAATCTCTGGGCAAATGGAATGAGTTAAGTCTGGTTCAACAGGCCATGGTTGATGTTGGCGTGGTGCAGTCTGGTTATAACGATCCAGCTGCGGCTCTGATTATCACCGATCTTCTCGATCGCATCGACGCACCTACCCGCGAAGAGATCGACGACGCACTCTCAGGTCTGTTTAGCCGCGATGCTGGCTGGCAGCAATACTATCAGGTCATTGAACTGGCGGTTGCACGTAAAAATAATCCGCAGGCCACCATTGATATCGCTCCGACTTTCCGTGACGACCTTGAAGTCATTGGCAAGCATTATCCTAAAACTGATGCCGCGAAAATGGTGCAGGCGAAACCCTGCTATGTTGAAGATCGCGTAACGGCTGACGCCTGCGTCATTAAAATGTTACGTAGCCCACACGCTCACGCACTGATTACTCATCTGGATGTCAGCAAAGCTGAAGCCTTACCGGGCGTCGTTCACGTTATTACTCACCTGAATTGCCCGGATATTTACTATACCCCGGGTGGTCAGAGCGCACCGGAACCGTCACCGCTTGACCGCCGAATGTTCGGCAAGAAAATGCGTCACGTCGGCGATCGCGTTGCTGCGGTAGTAGCCGAAAGTGAAGACATTGCGCTCGAAGCACTGAAGCTCATCGACGTTGAATATGAAGTGCTTAAGCCGGTAATGTCGATTGACGAGGCAATGGCGGAAGATGCGCCTGTCGTGCACGATGAACCGGTGGTGTATGTTGCTGGTGCGCCAGATACTCTGGAAGATGATAACAGCCATGCAGCCCAGCGCGGCGAGCATATGATCATCAACTTCCCGATCGGTTCTCGCCCACGCAAAAATATCGCCGCCAGTATTCATGGTCATATTGGCGATATGGACAAAGGCTTTGCCGATGCCGATGTGATCATTGAGCGAACCTATAATTCAACGCAGGCACAGCAGTGCCCGACTGAAACACATATCTGCTTTACCCGTATGGACGGCGATCGTCTGGTGATCCACGCCTCCACCCAGGTACCATGGCACTTACGCCGCCAGGTCGCGCGCCTCGTGGGCATGAAACAGCATAAAGTTCATGTCATTAAAGAGCGAGTTGGCGGCGGTTTTGGTTCCAAACAGGACATCCTGCTGGAAGAAGTGTGCGCCTGGGCAACCTGCGTGACCGGGCGTCCGGTACTTTTCCGCTACACCCGTGAAGAAGAGTTTATTGCTAACACCTCTCGTCACGTCGCGAAAGTCACCGTCAAACTGGGCGCGAAAAAAGATGGTCGCCTGACGGCAGTGAAGATGGATTTCCGCGCCAACACGGGTCCTTACGGTAACCACTCACTCACCGTACCGTGTAACGGACCGGCGCTGTCGCTGCCGTTATATCCATGCGATAACGTCGATTTTCAGGTCACCACCTACTACAGCAACATTTGCCCAAATGGTGCTTATCAGGGTTATGGCGCACCGAAAGGTAACTTCGCTATCACCATGGCATTAGCGGAACTGGCTGAACAGTTACAGATCGACCAACTGGAAATTATCGAACGTAACCGGGTACACGAAGGGCAAGAGCTGAAAATTCTCGGTGCAATCGGTGAAGGTAAAGCGCCGACCTCCGTTCCTTCCGCCGCCAGCTGCGCACTGGAAGAGATCCTGCGTCAGGGTCGCGAGATGATCCAATGGTCTTCACCAAAACCGCAAAATGGTGACTGGCACATCGGTCGCGGCGTCGCCATTATCATGCAGAAATCGGGTATCCCGGATATCGATCAGGCTAACTGCATGATCAAACTGGAATCGGATGGCACCTTTATCGTTCATTCCGGTGGTGCGGATATTGGTACTGGTCTGGATACTGTGGTGACCAAACTGGCAGCAGAAGTGCTGCACTGCCCACCGCAGGACGTGCATGTTATCTCTGGTGATACCGATCATGCACTGTTTGATAAAGGCGCATATGCCTCGTCCGGTACTTGCTTCTCGGGTAACGCTGCGCGTTTGGCAGCGGAAAATCTGCGGGAGAAAATCCTGTTCCACGGCGCGCAAATATTGGGTGAGCCAGTGGCAGATGTTCAACTAGCAACGCCGGGCGTCGTTCGCGGCAAGAAAGGCGAAGTTAGTTTCGGAGAGATAGCCCATAAAGGCGAAACCGGCACCGGCTTTGGTTCACTGGTGGGAACTGGCAGTTATATCACACCTGATTTCGCCTTCCCGTATGGCGCAAACTTCGCTGAAGTTGCCGTCAACACGCGTACGGGTGAAATCCGCCTGGATAAATTCTACGCCTTGCTGGACTGCGGTACACCGGTCAATCCAGAGTTAGCGTTGGGACAAATCTACGGTGCCACCCTGCGTGCTATCGGCCACAGTATGAGCGAAGAGATCATTTATGACGCCGAAGGTCACCCGTTAACGCGTGATTTACGCAGTTACGGCGCACCGAAAATTGGTGACATTCCGCGTGATTTCCGCGCTGTGCTGGTGCCGAGCGACGATAAAGTCGGCCCATTCGGGGCGAAATCGATCTCGGAAATCGGTGTAAATGGCGCAGCTCCGGCGATTGCTACCGCAATTCACGATGCCTGCGGCATCTGGTTACGCGAATGGCATTTCACACCGGAGAAAATACTCACCGCGCTGGAAAAAATATAAGTAATAAATGGCCGCTTCGGCGGCCTGTTTCTCTGTTTGAACGATGACTAAATAGTGACTGCGAAAATGAGATAAGCCGTTCTCAAGGCGTCCTGCGCCCCAAATTCGTGGGAATTTATTTTACTAATTCAGATGATCAAATTTACTTTAAAAGGAGTGAAGGGATGTCTGATATAAACCATGCAGGTTCTGACCTTATATTTGAACTGGAGGATCGCCCTCCCTTTCATCAGGCTCTCGTAGGTGCCATTACCCATCTGTTGGCAATTTTCGTTCCGATGGTAACCCCCGCGTTAATCGTGGGTGCGGCCTTACAGCTTTCCGCTGAAACAACTGCCTATCTTGTTTCTATGGCGATGATCGCCTCTGGTATTGGTACCTGGTTACAAGTAAACCGCTACGGCATCGTCGGTTCTGGTTTACTTTCAATTCAGTCAGTCAATTTTTCATTTGTTACGGTCATGATTGCGCTGGGCAGCAGCATGAAAAGCGACGGTTTTCACGAAGAGTTAATCATGTCGTCGCTCCTCGGCGTCTCCTTCGTTGGCGCATTTCTGGTTGTCGGCTCTTCTTTTATCCTGCCCTATTTACGTCGGGTTATTACGCCTACCGTCAGCGGCATTGTGGTGCTGATGATCGGCTTAAGCCTGATTAAAGTCGGCATTATTGATTTTGGTGGAGGATTTGCAGCCAAAAGCAGCGGTACGTTCGGCAATTACGAACATCTCGGCGTTGGTTTATTGGTTTTGATTGTGGTGATCGGCTTTAACTGCTGTCGCAGTCCGTTGCTACGCATGGGAGGGATCGCCATTGGGCTATGTGTCGGCTATATCGCATCGTTATGCCTGGGCATGGTGGATTTCAGCAGTATGCGCAATTTGCCGTTAATCACCATCCCGCATCCGTTCAAATACGGCTTTAGTTTTAGCTTCCATCAGTTCCTGGTGGTTGGCACGATTTATCTGCTTAGCGTGCTGGAAGCTGTCGGCGATATCACCGCCACGGCAATGGTTTCCCGCCGTCCCATTCAGGGGGAAGAGTATCAGTCCCGACTGAAAGGCGGCGTGCTGGCAGATGGTCTGGTTTCTGTTATCGCCTCCGCTGTCGGTTCATTACCATTAACCACGTTTGCGCAAAATAATGGGGTTATTCAGATGACTGGCGTCGCTTCACGTTATGTCGGGCGAACCATCGCGGTAATGCTGGTTATCCTCGGCTTATTTCCGATGATTGGCGGCTTCTTCACGACCATTCCCTCAGCAGTTCTGGGAGGCGCAATGACGTTGATGTTTTCCATGATTGCCATCGCAGGGATTCGCATCATCATCACCAACGGTTTAAAGCGCCGTGAAACGCTTATTGTTGCCACTTCTTTAGGTTTAGGGCTTGGTATCTCCTACGATCCCGAAATTTTTAAAATATTGCCAGCCTCTATTTATGTATTAGTTGAAAACCCTATTTGTGCTGGCGGGTTAACTGCGATTTTATTAAATATTATCCTCCCTGGTGGCTACCGACAGGAAAACGTTCTGCCTGGTATTACCTCAGCGGAAGAGATGGATTAACAGTAAAGGAGTCAATGATGTCAGGAGAACACACGTTAAAAGCGGTACGAGGCAGTTTTATTGATGTCACCCGTACGGTCGATAACCCGGAAGAAATTGCCTCTGCGCTGCGGTTTATTGAGGATGGTTTATTACTCATTAAACAGGGAAAAGTGGAATGGTTTGGCGAATGGGAAGACGGAAAGCATCAAATTCCTGACACCATTCGCGTGCGCGACTATCGCGGCAAACTGATAGTACCGGGCTTTATCGATACACATATCCATTATCCGCAAAGTGAAATGGTGGGGGCCTATGGTGAACAATTGCTGGAGTGGTTGAATAAACACACCTTCCCTACTGAACGTCGTTATGAGGATTTAGAGTACGCCCGCGAGATGTCGGCGTTCTTCATCAAGCAGCTTTTACGTAACGGAACCACCACGGCGCTGGTGTTTGGCACTGTTCATCCACAATCCGTTGATGCGCTGTTTGAAGCCGCCAGTCATATCAATATGCGTATGATTGCCGGTAAAGTGATGATGGACCGAAACGCACCGGATTATCTGCTCGACACTGCCGAAAGCAGCTATCACCAAAGCAAAGAACTGATTGAACGCTGGCACAAAAATGGTCGTCTGTTGTATGCGATTACGCCACGCTTCGCCCCTACCTCATCTCCTGAACAGATGGCGATGGCGCAACGCCTGAAAGAAGAATATCCGGATACATGGGTACATACCCATCTCTGTGAAAACAAAGATGAAATTGCCTGGGTGAAATCGCTTTATCCTGACCATGATGGTTATCTTGATGTTTACCATCAGTACGGCCTGACCGGTAAAAACTGCGTCTTTGCTCACTGCGTCCATCTCGAAGAAAAAGAGTGGGATCGTCTCAGCGAAACCAAATCCAGCATTGCTTTCTGTCCGACCTCCAACCTTTACCTCGGCAGCGGCTTATTCAACTTGAAAAAAGCATGGCAGAAGAAAGTCAAAGTGGGCATGGGAACGGATATCGGTGCCGGAACAACTTTTAACATGCTGCAAACGCTGAACGAAGCCTACAAGGTATTGCAATTACAAGGCTATCGCCTCTCGGCATATGAAGCGTTTTACCTGGCCACGCTCGGCGGAGCGAAATCTCTGGGCCTTGACGATTTGATTGGCAACTTTTTACCTGGCAAAGAGGCTGATTTCGTGGTGATGGAACCCACTGCCACTCCGCTACAGCAGCTGCGCTATGACAACTCTGTTTCTTTAGTCGACAAATTGTTCGTGATGATGACGTTGGGCGATGACCGTTCGATCTACCGCACCTACGTTGATGGTCGTCTGGTGTACGAACGCAACTAATAATAAAACTTTAACATCCTCGTGAGGACATCATTATGTCTGGAGACATCCTACAAACACCGGACGCACCAAAGCCACAGGGCGCGCTGGATAATTATTTTAAAATTACCGCTCGTGGCAGTACCGTTCGTCAGGAAGTACTGGCTGGCTTAACGACCTTTCTGGCCATGGTTTATTCCGTTATCGTCGTTCCGGGAATGCTGGGCAAAGCAGGTTTTCCTCCCGCAGCTGTGTTTGTTGCCACCTGTCTGGTCGCGGGCTTCGGCTCGTTGCTGATGGGGTTATGGGCCAATTTGCCAATGGCGATTGGTTGCGCTATTTCCTTGACGGCGTTTACCGCATTCAGTCTGGTACTCGGGCAACAAATTAGCGTTCCTGTCGCACTGGGCGCAGTCTTTCTGATGGGCGTCATCTTCACCGCTATTTCCGTAACCGGTGTGCGTACCTGGATCTTACGTAATTTGCCGATGGGGATCGCTCACGGTACAGGTATCGGTATCGGCCTGTTTCTGCTGCTGATTGCTGCTAACGGTGTGGGAATGGTTATAAAAAACCCGATTGAAGGCTTGCCAGTGGCGCTCGGTGCCTTTACCTCCTTCCCGGTGATGATGAGCTTACTGGGGCTGGCGGTCATCTTCGGTCTGGAAAAGTGCCGCGTACCCGGCGGGATCTTGTTGGTGATTATTGCAATTTCGATCATCGGCTTAATCTTTGACCCAGCGGTGAAGTACCACGGTCTGGTGGCGATGCCAAGCCTGACTGGCGAAGATGGTAAGTCTCTGATTTTCAGCCTCGATATTATGGGCGCACTCCAGCCAACTGTACTTCCGAGTGTACTGGCATTGGTGATGACCGCAGTGTTCGACGCCACTGGCACCATCCGTGCCGTCGCCGGTCAGGCGAATTTGTTGGATAAAGACAACCAGATCATCAACGGCGGCAAAGCCCTGACCAGTGACTCAGTAAGTTCAATATTCTCCGGCCTGGTGGGCGCAGCGCCCGCGGCGGTTTATATCGAATCAGCGGCAGGAACCGCCGCCGGGGGGAAAACCGGTTTAACCGCAACCGTGGTTGGTGTGTTGTTCCTGATGATTCTGTTTTTATCACCGTTATCGTTTCTGATCCCCGGTTATGCCACAGCTCCCGCACTGATGTACGTGGGTTTGCTGATGTTAAGCAACGTCTCGAAGCTGGATTTCAACGATTTTATTGACGCAATGGCTGGCCTGGTGTGTGCCGTGTTCATCGTTCTGACTTGTAATATCGTTACCGGTATTATGCTGGGCTTTGTAACACTGGTGGTGGGTCGCGTCTTTGCGCGCGAATGGCAAAAGCTGAATATTGGTACGGTGATCATTACTGCCGCACTGGTCGCGTTTTACGCGGGTGGTTGGGCAATCTAATAGATTCTCCGCGCCTTTCAGCGCGGAGATTTCTTTCACAGAGGATTCTCACTGCTGGCAACAATACGCTGCTGGCGGACTCGCCTGAGTTCTCTTTCAGTCAGCAACTGCAGCGCCTGTGTCGGGCAAGATTCAACGCAGGCTGGCCCCTCTTCCCGCTGTTCACAGAGATCGCATTTCACGATTTGTTGCCGGGTATCCCCCGGCAATGACTGAATGGTGATCATTCCAAACGGGCACGCACTGACGCAACTCTGACAGCCAATACAACGGGCAGAATTTGCCTGCACCACCTGCTCGCCCATCGTCAGCGCCCCCACGGGACAAGCGCCAACACAAGGGGCGTTTTCACACTGATGGCACATCACCGGCGCACTGATGCTATCCAGCCGTTGTACCTTCAGCCGGGGTAAAAAGATATCGGCATTCAACTCCTGTTCTGAAGGGTGAGCGACCACACAGGCCACTTCACAAGTACGGCAGCCAATACAGTCAGCCGGATTAACGATAATTAACGATTTCATCACGATGCCTTCGTATCAAACAGAGTTAACATATCGCGCGCCGCCTGCCTTCCTGCGGCCATTGCAGTGACAACCAGATCTGCGCCATGAACTGCATCACCACCAGCAAAGACTTTTTTCAGATGCGTCTGGGTGGGTAAATACCCGACGTCGCCGGTTTGAATCAGGCCCCATTTATCGAGTTTAATTCCGCTGCCCTGCAACCACGGCATGGTATGTGCCTGGAAACCAAAGGCCATAATGAGAACATCGGCGGGCAATTCAAACTCTGAACCCGCAACCGGACGAGGACGACGGCGGCCATCCGGCCCCGGCTCACCCATAGCGGTACGAATCAGGCCCACCGCCGTTAAGCGTCCATCTTCATCACAAGCGATATATTGCGGCTGAACATTGAACTGAAACTCAACACCTTCCTCGCGGGCATTGACCACCTCTTTGCGCGAACCCGGCATACTGACTTCATCACGACGATACGCACAGGTCACGCTGGCAGCATTAAGGCGGATGGAAGTCCGCAAACAATCCATTGTCGTATCGCCACCGCCCAATACCACAACTCGCTTACCTTCCACATCCGTCAGCGGATACTCTGCAGACTCCGGCAATCCCATGAGCTGGCGGGTATGGGCGGTCAGGAACGGTAACGCCTGAATGACACCAGGCGCATCTTCATGCGGCAGATCTGCTCGCATCATCCCGTAAGTCCCCACGCCGAGGAAAACAGCATCATATTCCGCCGTTAATTCGTTGAAAGAGATATCGCGGCCAATTTCACAGTTGAGATGGAAATCGATTCCCATTGCGGTGAATATCTCTCGCCGCTGGCTTAATACCGTTTTATCGAGTTTGAAAGGAGGAATGCCAAAAGTCAGCATACCGCCAATTTCTGGATGGCGATCAAAGACATCAACCTGAACTCCCGCGCGCGCCAGAATATCAGCACACCCTAATCCTGCAGGTCCAGCGCCAATCACCGCCACTTTTTCGCTACGGGGAACAACTTTGCTGACATCGGGACGCCAGCCCATCGCCAGCGCAGTATCGGTGATGTAGCGTTCCAGATTACCGATAGAGACTGCGCCAGAGTGATCTTTCAAAGTACATGCACCTTCACAAAGACGGTCCTGTGGACATACCCTGCCGCAGATTTCGGGTAAGGAACTGGTCTGGTGGCAAAGTTCTGCCGCTTCAATAATCTTTCCTTCCTGTACCAGACGGATGTAATCCGGAATAGCGTTATGCAGCGGACAATGCCAGTTGCAGTTAGCTTTTTCGGCACAATAAACACAGCGGTCACTCTCATAAGTCGCTTGTTGTGGATCCAGCCCGCAATAGATTTCGCCAAAGTGGGTTTTCCGTTCACTCGCTGAAATTTTATCTGCGCCTTTACGCGAGTTAACGGGGAGCAACGCTGCACTGCGAGATGGCTGAGCGTCTGATGACGCTTTTCCTGCTGCCGTTTTGCGCTGGCGGGCCACCTTTATCTGCTGCAACCCTTTATCGTCCATCAGCCGTAACGCCTGTGTTGGGCAGACGTCAATACAGGCTTGCGTGCCGGAACTGCGCTGGTTACAAAGGTCGCATTTCTGTGCAATCGTATCGACCATCTCAACGACGCCAAAGGGGCAAGCGATTGCGCATCTTTTACAACCAATACATTTTTGCTCGTCCAGTTGTACGCTATCGGACTGGAAAGTCAGAGCATTAACCGGACAAGCCGTAACGCAAGGGGCATTGTTGCAGTGATGGCAGGCCACCGGATTCGCAGCCTGGCCTTTCCCTACAACGTGGATACGCGGTCGAAAGTCACTGTGACTCAGCGGCCAGTTTTCTTGATTATGTGCCACCGCACAGGCAATTTCACAAGCATGGCAGCCTATACATTCCGCAGCTTCAGCAGCGATAAACTTATTCATTTGCATCCCTTTCATTTAATGAGTTATGTCTTCTCAAATTTCGCGATGCAATAAACGGGCATATATTAGGTAGCATGACCGTTTTAATTATAATTTTGCAACTGAGTTCAAATTATTGCCCCTCAATCTATGCCGCTTTCATTATTTCAACATTGCCGATCAAAAGAATGCTATCCAGATAAAAACGATTAAATGCGAGAGTGCGACATGCCAGAATGATTAATGAAATATCAATATGAGAAAATTACAGATAATTCCATTGTCAGGTTCTCTTCTCATTTTCGTGGTTTAACCACGATTATGTGATTGCCTCCGCAATTCCTGTCTCTAACTCCCCTTCCTCGCAAAAACTGGCACTCCACGAGCATGTGTTTAGACAGTTTCATGAACATAAACGGTTGCTTTTTACTCTGGCGGGCGAAAGGAGAAACACTGATGAGCGCCATAGATTCCCAACTTCCCTCATCTTCTGGGCAAGACCGCCCAACTGATGAGGTTGACCGCATATTATCACCAGGAAAGCTGATCATACTCGGTCTGCAACACGTCCTTGTCATGTACGCAGGTGCAGTCGCTGTTCCTCTTATGATTGGTGACCGACTCGGCCTATCAAAAGAAGCTATTGCGATGCTCATTAGCTCGGATCTCTTTTGCTGCGGGATCGTCACATTATTGCAATGTATCGGTATCGGCCGCTTTATGGGGATCCGCCTGCCGGTGATTATGTCGGTGACCTTCGCCGCTGTAACACCAATGATAGCCATTGGTATGAACCCGGATATCGGCCTGCTGGGGATATTCGGTGCCACTATCGCCGCGGGTTTTATCACCACATTATTAGCGCCACTTATCGGTCGCTTGATGCCTTTATTCCCGCCACTGGTTACCGGTGTGGTGATTACTTCTATCGGGCTTAGCATCATTCAGGTGGGTATTGACTGGGCCGCCGGAGGTAAAGGGAATCCGCAATATGGTAATCCCGTTTATTTAGGTATCTCCTTTGCCGTCTTAATTTTTATCTTGCTCATTACTCGCTATGCGAAAGGATTTATGTCCAACGTCGCCGTATTACTGGGGATTGTATTTGGCTTTTTACTTTCGTGGATGATGAATGAAGTCAATTTATCCGGGCTACATGATGCTTCATGGTTTGCGATTGTCACGCCGATGTCATTTGGTATGCCGATTTTCGATCCCGTTTCCATTTTGACCATGACCGCAGTACTCATCATCGTATTTATTGAGTCAATGGGGATGTTCCTGGCACTGGGTGAAATAGTCGGTCGCAAACTCTCTTCCCAGGACATTATTCGTGGGTTACGCGTAGATGGGGTCGGGACAATGATTGGAGGCACGTTTAACAGCTTCCCACATACGTCATTTTCGCAGAACGTCGGGCTGGTCAGCGTGACGCGCGTCCACAGCCGCTGGGTGTGTATTTCTTCGGGAATTATATTAATCCTGTTTGGCATGGTGCCCAAAATGGCGGTGCTGGTCGCCTCCATTCCGCAATTTGTGCTGGGCGGCGCGGGGCTGGTGATGTTCGGCATGGTACTGGCGACAGGGATTCGAATTCTGTCGCGCTGTAACTACACCACTAACCGTTACAACCTCTATATTGTGGCGATCAGTCTCGGTGTTGGCATGACGCCAACGCTCTCTCACGATTTCTTTTCTAAGTTACCGGCCGTACTGCAACCGTTGCTGCATAGCGGCATTATGCTCGCAACCCTTAGCGCCGTTGTGCTGAACGTCTTCTTTAATGGCTACCAGCATCATGCTGACCTGGTGAAGGAATCCGTCTCTGATAAAGATTTAAAAGTCAGGACAGTACGTATGTGGCTTCTGATGCGCAAGCTGAAGAAAAATGAGCATGGAGAATAATATGAATCTTTTAATGCGCGCTATATTCAGTCTGCTGTTGCTTTTTACTCTCTCTATTCCTGTCATTTCTGATTGTGTTGCAATGGCCATTGAAAGTCGCTTCAAATATATGATGCTGCTTTTTTAAATGGTTTTTACCTGTCGACATCCGCTCAAAACGGGCGGTTGTCGATAAACGCTCACTTGGTTAATCATTTCACTCTTCTATTATCTATAATGATGAGTGATCAGAATTACATGTGAGAAATTATGCAAACGGAACACGTCATTTTATTGAATGCACAGGGAGTTCCCACGGGTACGCTGGAAAAGTATGCCGCACACACGGCAGACACCCTCTTACATCTCGCGTTTTCCAGTTGGCTGTTTAATGCCAAAGGGCAATTATTAGTTACCCGCCGCGCCCTTAGCAAAAAAGCATGGCCTGGCGTGTGGACTAACTCGGTTTGTGGGCACCCACAACTGGGAGAAAGCAACGAAGAGGCGGTGATCCGCCGTTGCCGTTATGAGCTTGGCGTAGAAATTACGCCTCCTGAATCTATCTATCCTGACTTTCGCTACCGCGCCACCGATCCGAATGGCATTGTGGAAAATGAAGTGTGTCCGGTATTTGCCGCACGCACGACCAGTGCGTTACAGATCAACGATGATGAAGTGATGGATTATCAATGGTGTGATTTAGCAGCGGTTTTACGCGGTATTGATGCTACGCCGTGGGCGTTCAGTCCGTGGATGGTGATGCAGGCGACAAATCGCGAAGCCAGAAAACGATTATCTGCATTTACCCAACTTAAATAAAAAACCCCGACGGTTGCCGGGGTTGTGAGCATAACGTAATGCTTATTTTACCGGACGCATCGCCGGGAACAGAATAACGTCGCGGATGGTATGGCTGTTGGTGAACAGCATCACCATACGGTCGATACCAATTCCCAGACCGGCTGTCGGCGGTAAGCCATGTTCCAGTGCGGTGACATAATCTTCGTCGTAGAACATCGCTTCGTCGTCACCTGCATCTTTCGCGGCAACCTGATCCAGGAAGCGCTGCGCCTGATCTTCCGCGTCATTCAGTTCGCTAAAGCCGTTACCGATTTCACGCCCACCAATGAAGAACTCAAAGCGGTCTGTGATTTCCGGGTTAACGTCGTTACGACGCGCCAGAGGAGAAACTTCTGCCGGATATTCAGTAATGAAGGTCGGCTGGATCAGATGAGCTTCTGCCACTTCTTCGAAGATCTCGGTAACGATACGGCCCAGACCCCAGCTCTTTTCAACGTGGATGCCGATAGATTCAGCAATCGCTTTCGCAGAGTCGAAGTTGTCCAGATCCGCCATGTCGGTTTCCGGGCGATATTTCTTGATCGCTTCACGCATGGTCAGTTTTTCGAACGGTTTACCGAAGTCCAGCGTTACGTCGCCGTAGGTCACTTCCGTCTTACCGAGAATATCCTGTGCCAGAGTACGGAACAGCGATTCGGTCAGCTCGATCAGATCTTTGTAATCTGCGTAAGCCATATAGAGTTCCATCATGGTGAACTCTGGGTTATGACGTACGGAAATACCTTCGTTACGGAAGTTACGGTTGATTTCGAATACACGCTCGAAGCCACCGACCACCAGACGCTTGAGGTACAGTTCCGGCGCGATACGCAGGTACATGTCGAGATCCAGCGCGTTATGGTGAGTGATAAACGGACGCGCAGCGGCACCGCCAGGGATCACCTGCATCATCGGCGTTTCAACTTCCATAAAGCCGCGGTTCACCATGAACTGGCGAATACCAGAGAGGATCTGCGAGCGCACTTTAAAGGTGTTGCGGGATTCATCGTTAGAGATGAGATCCAAATAACGCTGACGATAGCGCGCTTCCTGATCCTGCAAGCCGTGGAATTTATCCGGCAGCGGACGCAGTGCTTTGGTCAGCAGACGCAGCTCGGTACAGTGGATAGACAGTTCGCCGGTTTTGGTTTTGAACAGTTTACCTTTCGCGCCGAGGATATCGCCGAGGTCCCATTTTTTGAACTGCTCGTTGTAAACGCCTTCCGGCAGATCGTCACGGGCAACGTACAACTGAATGCGACCGCCAACGTCCTGCAGGGTAACGAAAGACGCTTTACCCATAATACGACGGGTCATCATGCGGCCAGCAACGGCGACTTCGATGTTCAGCGCTTCCAGTTCTTCGTTCTCTTTACCGTCGAATTCTGCGTGCAATTGGTCAGAGGTATGATCGCGACGGAAATCGTTCGGGAAGGCAATCCCCTGCTCACGCAGGTTCGCCAGCTTCTCACGACGCGTTTTCAGTTCATTGTTAAGATCGACTACCGCGTCAGCGCCCTGTGCGTGTTGTTCAGACATGTTGGTTCCTCATAACCCTGCTTTCAAACTTGCTTCGATAAATTGATCCAGGCTGCCGTCCAGCACGGCCTGCGTGTTGCGAGTTTCTACCCCGGTACGCAGATCTTTAATGCGGGAGTCATCAAGGACATAAGAACGAATCTGGCTGCCCCAGCCGATGTCGGATTTGTTATCTTCCATCGCCTGTTTCTCGGCATTTTTCTTCTGCATCTCCAGTTCATAAAGCTTCGCTTTCATCTGCTTCATGGCCTGGTCTTTGTTCTTGTGCTGGGAACGGTCGTTCTGGCATTGGGTCACGATCCCGGTTGGGATGTGAGTAATACGCACCGCAGATTCGGTACGGTTAACGTGCTGACCGCCCGCGCCGGATGCGCGATAAACGTCGATGCGCAGATCCGCTGGATTGATTTCGATATCGATATCATCATCAACTTCCGGGTAAACAAACGCGGAGCTGAACGACGTGTGGCGACGACCGCCGGAGTCAAACGGGCTCTTACGCACCAGGCGGTGAACGCCGGTTTCTGTACGCAGCCAGCCATAAGCGTAATCGCCGGAGATTTTGATCGTCACGGATTTAATACCCGCCACTTCACCTTCCGACTCTTCGATGATTTCAGTTTTGAAACCACGCGATTCAGCCCAGCGCAGATACATACGCTCAAGCATGCTCGCCCAGTCCTGTGCTTCCGTACCGCCAGACCCCGCCTGAATATCGAGGTAGCAGTCGGCGCTGTCATATTCGCCAGAGAACATACGGCGGAACTCAAGCTGCGCCAGTTTTTCTTCCAGGGCGTCGAGTTCAGCAACGGCTTCGTTAAAGGTTTCTTCGTCGTCAGCTTCTACAGCCAGTTCCAGCAGACCAGAAACATCTTCCAGCCCCTGTTTCATTTGGTCGAGGGTGTCGACAACGGCTTCGAGGGAGGAACGCTCTTTACCCAGCGCCTGTGCGCGTTCGGGTTCGTTCCAGACATCCGGCTGTTCCAGCTCGGCGTTTACTTCTTCCAGACGCTCTTTCTTGGCGTCGTAGTCAAAGATACCCCCTAAGAACGTCGGAGCGTTCCGTGAGGTCCTGAATGCGATTATTTACCGGATTAATTTCAAACATGGTCTGATTTCTTTTATTGAGCTAGTCAAAATGCGGTGATAAGAGCGGGATTGTACCCAATCCACGCTCTTTTTTATAGAGAAGATGACGCTAAATTGGCCAGATATTGTCGATGATAATTTGCAGGCTGCGGTTGCCGCGAAACTCGTTGATATCGAGCTTGTAAGCCAGTTGCACTTCGCGCACGCCGTTATCCGGCCAGAGGGCGGTATCGACATTAAAAGCAATCCCGTCCAGCAGTGGACCGCCGCCGACCGGTTCGACCATGACTTTCAAATGACGTTCGCCCACCAGCCGCTGTTGCAGCAGACGGAAATGACCATCAAACAGCGGCTCCGGGAACATCTGCCCCCACGGGCCAGCATCGCGCAACAGCTGCGCCACTTCCATGGTCATTTCGGCCGGACTTAACGGACCGTCCGACACCACTTCGCCTTGCAATAGCGAAGGGTCCAGCCACTCAGTAACCAGTTCGCCAAACCGTTGTTGAAAGAGTTCGAATTTCTCCTCTTCCAGCGACAAACCCGCCGCCATCGCATGACCGCCAAACTTGAGCATCATGCCGGGGTAAAGCGTGTCTAGCCGCTCCAGCGCATCACGCATATGCAGCCCCTGAATGGAGCGACCGGAACCTTTCAGCGTACCATCACCAGCTGGCGCAAAGGCGATAACCGGACGATGAAAACGCTCTTTGATGCGCGAAGCCAGAATACCGACAACGCCCTGATGCCATTCGGGGTGATACATTGCCAGCCCGCCGGGTAGCGTGTCGCGGCTGCGCTCCAGTTTCTCGCACAAGGTCAGGGCTTCAACTTGCATTCCCTGTTCGATCTCTTTTCGCGTCTGGTTTAGCGCATCGAGTTCATTTGCCAGCACGCGCGCTTCGCCGATGTTGTCGCACAGCAACAGCGCCACGCCAACGGACATATCGTCCAGTCGCCCGGCAGCATTGAGACGTGGCCCCAGCGCAAAACCTAAATCGCTGGCGGCGAGTTTTTGTGGATCGCGATTGGCCACTTCCAGCAACGCTTTAATCCCCGGACGGCACTTTCCGGCACGGATGCGACTCATCCCCTGCCAGGTCAGAATGCGATTATTAGCGTCCAGCGGCACGACGTCCGCCACTGTCCCCAACGCTACCAGATCCAGCAGTTCTGCCAGATTAGGAATTGCGATGCCGCGCTCATCAAACCAGCCCTGATCGCGCAAAAAGGTGCGCAGCGCCAGCATCAGATAAAACGCCACGCCAACGCCCGCCAGTGATTTCGACGGGAAATTACAGTCGCGCAAGTTAGGGTTAATGATCGCTTCCGCTGCGGGTAATGTGTCGCCTGGCAAATGGTGATCGGTAACAATAACCGGAATGCCCAACGAACGAGCGTGTTCAACCCCCGCATGGGAGGAAATACCGTTATCCACCGTGACAATTAACTGCGCGCCACGGGCATGAGCCTGATCGACTACTTCCGGGCTTAAGCCGTAACCGTCTTCGAAACGGTTTGGAACCAGGTAGTCGATATTGCTGCAACCAAGCGAGCGCATCGCCAGCACGCTTAGAGCCGTGCTGGTGGCACCGTCGGCGTCGAAATCACCGACCACAATAATCCGCGTTCCTTCGCGAAAAGCGTTGTAAAGGATCTCAACGGCCTTTTCGACGCCGCTCAGTTGCTGCCAGGGCAGCATGCCTTTAACACTGCGTTCCAGTTCCTGCGCGCTACGCACACCCCGGCTGGCATATAAACGGCGCAGCAAGGGAGGCAATTCAGCGGGCAAGTCGGCCGTTTCATCGACTTCACGGCGACGAAGTTGTATCTGTTGTTTCACGCGAATTATTTACCGCTGGTCATTTTTTGGTGTTCGTCGAGGAATTCTTTCATGTCTTTCGGCGGCTGGTAACCCGGAACAAGTGTGCCATTGCTCAGCACAACTGCCGGAGTACCGCTAACGCCAAGCTGGACGCCAAGTGCGTAATGGTCGGCAATATCTACGTCGCAGCTGGCTGGTGCGACGCTTTTACCTGCCATCACATCATCAAACGCTTTGTTTTTATCTTTCGCACACCAGATAGCTTTCATTTCTTTCTCTGCATCGCTGTCCAGCCCCTGGCGCGGGAAAGCAAGATAACGCACGGTGATCCCCAGCGCGTTATAGTCTGCCATTTGCTCATGCAGTTTGTGGCAGTAACCACAGGTAATATCAGTAAACACGGTGATGACGTGTTTTTCCTGCGGCGCTTTATAAACGATCATCTCTTTTTCAAGCGCATTCAACTGCTTTAACAGCATCTTATTGGTGACATTGACCGGAGCCGTGCCACTAACGTCATACATTGGCCCCTGAATGATATGTTTACCATCATCGGTGATGTACAACACACCGCTGTTAGTCAGAACTGTCTTCATGCCAGCTACGGGCGCGGGCTGAATATCGCTGCTTTTGATGCCCATTTTGGCTAACGTTTGTTGAATTGCCGCGTCATCAGCCTGAACAAAGCCTGAAAACGCTGCCAACAAGGTAAATAACATAAAACCTTTCTTCATAAATTTTCCTGTTCTTTTCAGACATCACGCCCGCGGGTGATGCTGTTGATGAAGTTGTCGCAGACGCTCGGTAGCGACATGCGTATAAATTTGCGTGGTGGAGAGATCGCTGTGGCCCAGTAGCATCTGCACCACGCGTAAATCCGCACCATGATTTAATAAGTGAGTGGCAAAAGCGTGACGCAACACATGCGGTGACAGCTTTTCGCTGTCGATACCCGCCAGCACGGCATAATGTTTAATGCGGTGCCAGAAGGTCTGTCGCGTCATCTGCTGCGCACGCTGGCTGGGAAACAACACGTCAATTGACACACCATTCAACAGCCACGGACGCCCATGTTCCAGATAGGTTTCCAGCCAGTAAACCGCCTCTTCACCTAACGGCACCAGGCGCTCTTTGTTGCCTTTACCAATGACCCGCACCACGCCCTGACGCAGGCTGATATCACTCATTGTCAGCCCGACCAGTTCAGAGACACGCAGTCCGGTAGCATACAACACTTCAAGCATGGCTTTATCGCGTAGCTCCAGTGGCTGATCAATTAATGGTGCCTGTAATAAACGTTCGACCTGCGCTTCGCTTAAATCTTTTGGCAAACGCTGGGGCAATTTCGGTGAAGCGAGATGCGCACTGGGATCATCTTCACGAAACTTTTCGCGATAAAGATACTGGAACAATCGGCGCACTGCACTCAGCAAACGCGCTGAGCTGGTGGCTTTATACCCGCCCTCCAGCCGTTCTGCCAGTAATGCCTGCAAATCGTCACTTTGCGCCGTCGCCAGCGTCAACCCGCGGTGATGCAACCACTCCACCATCATTGACAGATCGCGACGGTAAGCGTTCAACGTATTTTCAGCCAGATTTTTTTCCAGCCACAGAGCATCAAGAAACTGCTCGATGCGTGCCAGATCCTGTTTCACTTGCGCCCCTTATGGTCACTCATTTGATCCATTATGCCTTATTGTGCCGTGACTAAAGCGATTCTGATACACTAGCCGCAAAAGCCACAGCAGAATCGAGAAGCTTACGTTATGAATATGGGTCTTTTTTACGGTTCCAGCACCTGTTACACCGAAATGGCGGCAGAAAAAATCCGCGATATTATCGGCCCAGAACTGGTGACCTTACATAACCTCAAGGACGACTCCCCGAAATTAATGGAGCAGTACGATGTGCTCATTCTGGGTATCCCGACCTGGGATTTTGGCGAAATCCAGGAAGACTGGGAAGCCGTCTGGGATCAGCTCGACGACCTGAACCTCGAAGGTAAAATTGTTGCGCTGTATGGGCTTGGCGATCAACTGGGATACGGCGAGTGGTTCCTCGATGCGCTCGGTATGCTGCATGACAAACTCTCGACCAAAGGCGTGAAGTTCGTCGGCTACTGGCCAACGGAAGGATATGAATTTACCAGTCCGAAACCGGTGATTGCTGACGGGCAACTGTTCGTGGGTCTGGCGCTGGATGAAACTAACCAGTATGACCTTAGCGACGAGCGTATTCAAAGCTGGTGCGAGCAAATCCTCAACGAAATGGCAGAGCATTACGCCTGATGTCACTGACGGCTTAGCACATATGCTTTGCCGTCATCTTTATCTTTGCGTCTCTTGTTGCAACAATATCCGCCGTAAATCCCGCCATTCGGCTTCGTCCATGCTGTCAGCTGCCAGCCATAAATGTTGCCGTTTTCCGCTGTCAGAACGTAAACGCAGCATCATGCCGCTCTTAATCATCCACGGCGCTTTGACGATGCTCCACTCCTGCCCTTGCCAACGCAAACGCCCGTCCATCAACAAGCGAATTTCCCCCTGGCGAGCATTAATGCGCCGCTGGCTGCGAACGCAATCAAACACCACCAGCGAAAGTAACACCATCCATAACGGGGTGTAACTGAGCGGCCAGGGAATGAGTAAAATAACAGCGGCAACCAGCCCATGAATCAGCAAGGAAAGCCACTGTGCGCGCCAGGAGACGCGCAAATCAGATTGCCACAGGACCACGTTCCCGGTTCCGTGTCTGGATGAGTCGGACCATCATTTCCAGTTCTGCATCGGCTGGTTTACCGTGATTCATCAGCCAGTTAAACAGGTCCGGATCGTCACATTCCAGCAGACGAATAAAGGTGCGTTTTTCGTCATCGCTTAAGCTGTCGTACTCATGTTCGAAAAACGGCATGATTGAAATATCGAGTTCGCGCATACCACGGCGGCATGCCCAATGAATGCGGGCTTTGTTGTTAATGTCCATCTTCTTCCTGTCTCACGAAAATCCAGTACCCGGCTATTGTAACGTGTTTTTCGACTTCTTTTACGGGAATATCAGTAAACACAATCGCGATCGCGAAATTAATTCACAACAATTCAAGGGCTTCATTTTTTTGGAAGTCGCCTCGCAGAAGGCACAGATCGCGCAGTGAAAGCACTTGCATTGCCTCATAGCTCTTTTACCATTAGTGATTAATACGCCGTTAAGCAACTCAGGACTCTATTATGGCTTTTACACCTTTTCCTCCCCGTCAGCCTACGGCTTCTGCCCGTTTGCCACTGACGCTGATGACGCTTGATGACTGGGCGCTTGCCACTATTACTGGCGCGGACAGCGAAAAATATATGCAAGGCCAGGTGACAGCAGATGTCAGCCAGATGACTGAAGATCAGCACCTGCTCGCCGCCCATTGCGACGCCAAAGGTAAAATGTGGAGCAATTTACGTCTGTTCCGCGACGGCGATGGCTTTGCATGGATTGAACGGCGCAGCGTGCGTGAACCGCAGCTGACTGAACTGAAAAAATATGCGGTGTTCTCTAAAGTGACCATCGCGCCAGACGACGAGCGTGTGCTGCTTGGTGTTGCCGGTTTTCAGGCGCGCGCCGCGTTGGCAAATCTCTTTAGTGAACTACCTTCGAGAGAAAAACAGGTAGTCAAAGAAGGCGCGACCACGTTGCTATGGTTTGAACACCCGGCAGAACGTTTCCTGATCGTAACCGATGAAGCTACTGCCAATATGCTGACCGATAAACTGCGCGGTGAAGCGGAACTGAACAATAGCCAACAGTGGCTGGCATTAAACATTGAAGCGGGTTTTCCGGTGATTGATGCCGCCAACAGCGGGCAGTTTATCCCCCAGGCGACCAACCTCCAGGCGCTGGGCGGCATCAGCTTTAAGAAAGGCTGCTATACCGGACAAGAGATGGTGGCGCGAGCAAAATTCCGTGGTGCCAACAAACGCGCGCTCTGGTTGCTGACGGGTAGCGCCAGCCGACTGCCGGAAGCTGGTGAAGACTTAGAGCTGAAAATGGGCGAGAACTGGCGTCGTACCGGTACGGTGCTGGCTGCGGTCAAACTGGAAGATGGTCAGGTTGTGGTGCAGGTTGTCATGAATAACGATATGGAACCGGACAGCATCTTCCGCGTGCGTGACGATGCGAATACATTGCGTATTGAGCCACTGCCATATTCGCTGGAAGAGTAAATCTCTGTATCGCATCAGGCATTTATCGCCTGATGCGACACTGGTGTGTCTTTTCAGGCCTACAAAGGCACGCCAATTACACCTGCCCAATATACAAATAGATCGCCAGAAAGTGGCACACACTACCGCCGAGCACAAAGCCGTGCCAGATGGCATGATTGTATGGAATGCGCTTGCAGACGTAGAAAATCACCCCGAGCGAATAAACCACACCGCCTACCGCCAGTAAGGTAACGCTGCCCGCCGCGAGCTTAACTGCCATTTCATAAATTACCACCAGCGACAGCCAGCCCATCGCCAGATAGGTCACCAGAGATAAAATTTTGAATCGGTGCGCGATGGTCAGTTTAAACAGAATACCCAGCAATGCCAGGCTCCAGATAACAATCATCAACCCGCGCGCTAACGGAGAATCCAGCCCCACCAGCAAAAACGGCGTGTAGGTTCCGGCAATCAACAGATAAATAGCGCAGTGGTCAAATTTCTTCAGCCACATTTTTGCCCGTTGATGAGGAATGGCGTGATAGAGCGTCGAAGCGAGGAACAGCAGGATCATACTGCCGCCATAGAGGCTGTAACTGGTTATCGCCGTGGCGCTGGCATTGAGATCCACCGCCTGAACCAGTAGCAACACCAGCCCAACGATACCAAACACCAGCCCAATGCCGTGACTGACGCTGTTGGCAATTTCCTCTGCCAGCGAATATCCCTGCTTAATGAGGGGCTTCTGAACCATAACTTACTCCGGAAAAACGTACACGCACATGTATACCTCTCCAGCGTAACTGAGAATAGTTCCAGTGAACACCTGTTAGCTAAAATAAATTCTGATTTGAGATTAATCTCCGAAAAATCATGAAATTAAATGCGAAATTTCAACTAACAGGCGTGAGTTCAATTTAAAGACATTTAAATTCAATCACATAAAACTGTGTCTGGTCGGGATAGATGTCGGCAATGACCTTTTTCAGTTCAGTCAGGGTCATATTTTCCTGCTCTGCATGTTTTTCCGTCAGCGTATCCAGCGTTACGGTTGAGGTTGCGGTGACTTCAATCGTGCAAAAATAACCGTCATCTTCAAAACGTCCGACACGAAGCACATCACCCGTTTTGAAGTGCGATTCAGACTCGTCGCGGATGGTGATGGTTTTACGCCCAGCCAGAATGTCATCCTGGAAACGTTGAAAAAAAGTGATGTCGTTTGGCTGCATGGTAATATTTCCTGTAAGAATTGACTCATCTGGAGCCTATGATAGTGAAAAAACTCACCTTACCGAAAGATTTCTTATGGGGCGGCGCAGTTGCCGCTCATCAGGTCGAAGGCGGCTGGAACAAAGGCGGCAAAGGGCCGAGCATTTGTGACGTTCTGACCGGTGGCGCACACGGCGTGCCGCGCGAAATCACCAAAGAAGTTGTGCCTGGCAAATACTATCCAAACCATGAAGCCGTTGATTTTTATGGTCACTACAAGGAGGACATCAAGCTATTTGCCGAAATGGGCTTCAAATGTTTTCGTACTTCCATCGCCTGGACGCGCATTTTTCCAAAAGGCGATGAAGCTCAGCCAAACGAAGAAGGGCTGAAGTTCTACGATGATATGATCGATGAACTGCTGAAATACAACATCGAACCGGTGATCACCCTCTCCCACTTTGAAATGCCGCTGCATCTGGTGCAGCAATATGGTAGCTGGACCAACCGTAAAGTGGTTGATTTCTTTGTCCGTTTCGCGGAAGTGGTATTCGAACGCTATAAGCACAAAGTCAAATACTGGATGACCTTCAACGAAATTAACAACCAGCGTAACTGGCGTGCACCGCTGTTCGGTTACTGCTGCTCCGGCGTGGTGTATACCGAACATGAAAACCCGGAAGAGACCATGTATCAGGTGCTGCATCACCAGTTTGTCGCCAGCGCCCTGGCGGTGAAAGCCGCGCATCGCATCAACCCGGAGATGAAAGTCGGTTGTATGCTGGCGATGGTGCCGCTCTATCCCTACTCCTGTAACCCGGACGATGTGATGTTTGCCCAGAAGTCGATGCGCGAACGTTACGTCTTTACCGATGTGCAGTTGCGTGGCTATTACCCGTCCTATGTGTTGAACGAGTGGGAACGCCGCGGATTTAACATCAAAATGGAAGACGGCGATCTGGATGTACTGCGCGAAGGCACCTGCGATTATCTCGGCTTCAGCTATTACATGACCAACGCGGTGAAGGCCGAAGGCGGCACCGGCGATGCGATCTCTGGTTTTGAAGGCAGCGTACCGAACCCGTATGTTAAAGCGTCTGACTGGGGCTGGCAGATTGATCCGGTTGGTCTGCGTTACGCGCTTTGCGAGCTGTATGAGCGTTACCAGAAGCCGCTGTTTATTGTCGAAAACGGTTTTGGCGCTTACGACAAAGTGGAAGATGATGGCAGCATCAATGACGATTACCGCATTGACTACCTGCGCGCCCATATTGAAGAGATGAAAAAAGCGGTGACTTACGATGGCGTGGATCTGATGGGCTACACACCGTGGGGCTGCATCGACTGCGTGTCGTTCACTACCGGGCAGTACAGCAAACGCTACGGCTTTATCTATGTGAATAAACATGACGACGGTACTGGCGATATGTCGCGTTCACGTAAGAAGAGCTTTAACTGGTACAAAGAGGTGATTGCCAGCAACGGCGAGAATTTGTAATTAGCCGATGTGCCTGATGTGCTCCGCTCATCAGGCCTGGCACTCTTTTAATATATTGAGCTCGCAATATTTTATATTACGCCTCAACCGAAACACACAAAGCGCACTTTATTAACAAGCGAAAAAGGCGCCGAAGCGCCTTTAGAAGATAGTCGAATCAGTAAATTACTGGTATTCGCTAATCGGTACGCAGGAGCAGAACAGGTTACGGTCGCCGTAAACATCATCCAGACGTTTCACGGTCGGCCAGTATTTGTCTGCCACACCTGCCGGGAATACTGCAACTTCACGACTGTACGGATGCGCCCACTCGGCGACCAGTTCGCTCTGAATGTGCGGCGCGTTCACCAGCGGGTTATCTTCCAGCGGCCAGACACCGGCTTTCACCTGGTCAATTTCTGCGCGGATAGCCAGCATCGCATCGATAAAGCGATCCAGTTCCACTTTGCTTTCAGATTCAGTCGGTTCAACCATCAGCGTACCCGCCACCGGGAACGACATGGTCGGCGCGTGGAAACCGTAGTCGATCAGGCGCTTGGCAATATCCAGCTCGCTGATGCCGGTTTCTTCTTTCAGCGGGCGAATATCGAGAATACATTCGTGCGCCACGCGACCGTCGCGACCGGTATACAGCACCGGGAAGGCATCCTGCAGACGGCTGGCAATATAGTTGGCGTTAAGAATTGCCACCTGGCTTGCTTTTTTCAGCCCTTCTGCGCCCATCATGCGGATGTACATCCAGCTGATTGGCAGGATAGAGGCACTACCGAACGGTGCCGCAGAAACCGCGCCCTGACGGGTTAACATGCCTTCGATTTGCACCACGCTATGACCCGGTACAAACGGAGCCAGATGCGCTTTCACACCGATCGGTCCCATACCCGGACCACCACCGCCATGCGGAATGCAGAAAGTTTTATGCAGGTTAAGGTGGGAAACGTCCGCACCAATAAAGCCCGGCGAGGTGATGCCAACCTGAGCGTTCATGTTCGCGCCATCAAGGTAAACCTGACCGCCGAACTGATGCACGACTTCACACACTTCACGGATCGTTTCTTCATACACGCCGTGGGTGGAAGGATAGGTCACCATGATACAGGAGAGGTTATCGCCCGCCTGTTCGGCTTTCGCGCGCAGATCAGTCAGATCGATGTTGCCGTTTTTATCACACGCCACAACCACCACCTGCATTCCTGCCATATGCGCGGAAGCCGGGTTAGTGCCGTGCGCAGAAGCCGGGATCAGGCAGATATCGCGATGCCCTTCGTTGCGGCTTTCATGATAATGACGAATCGCCAGCAGGCCCGCGTATTCGCCCTGTGCGCCAGAGTTCGGCTGCATACAAACGGCGTCGTAACCGGTCAGTTTCACCAGCCACTCAGCCAGCTGCGCGATCATCTGCTGATAACCTTCAGCCTGTTCCGGCGGGCAGAACGGGTGCAGTTCGGCAAATTCCGGCCAGGTGATCGGGATCATCTCGGCGGCGGCGTTCAGTTTCATGGTGCAGGAACCCAGCGGGATCATCGCCTGATTCAGCGCCAGATCTTTACGCTCCAGCGAGTGCATATAGCGCATCATTTCGGTTTCGCTGTGGTAGCGATTAAACACCGGATGGGTGAGGATTTCGTCGTCGCGCAGCATCGCAGCCTGAATAGAGCGACTGTCGTGAGCCACGTCTTTGTCCAGTGTGTCGATGTCCAGCCCGTGGTTATCGCCCAACAGCACGCTGAAAAGCTGCATCACGTTTTCGCGCGTAGTGGTTTCATCAAGGGTGATCCCAACCGCGTTCAGAATATCGCTACGCAGGTTGATTTCAGCCGCTTCGGCACGCGCCAGCACGCCCGCTTTGTCGGCCACTTCCACACACAAAGTATCGAAATAGTGCGCATGGCGCAGCTTCAGACCTTTTTGTTGCAGGCCCGCCGCCAGGATATCGGTCAGACGGTGGATGCGGTTAGCGATACGTTTCAGGCCAACCGGACCGTGGTAAACGGCATACAGACTGGCAATGTTTGCCAGCAAGACCTGGGATGTACAAATGTTGGAGTTCGCTTTTTCACGACGAATATGTTGCTCACGAGTCTGCATCGCCATGCGCAGAGCGGTGTTGCCAGCTGCATCTTTCGATACACCGATAATACGGCCCGGCATTGAGCGTTTGTATTCGTCTTTCGCCGCAAAGAATGCCGCGTGTGGGCCACCGTAGCCCATCGGTACGCCAAAGCGTTGCGCCGAACCAAAAACAATATCCGCGCCCTGTTTACCTGGCGCAGTTAACAGCACCAGCGCCATAATATCGGCGGCAACGCTGACCACAATTTTGCGTGATTTCAGTTCGCTAATAAGCGCAGTGTAGTCGTGAATTTCACCAGTAGTGCCGACCTGCTGTAACAGCGCGCCGAAGACGTCCTGATGGTCGAGCACTTTTTGCGCATCATCGACAATCACTTCAAAACCAAAGGTTTCGGCACGAGTACGGACCACATCCAGCGTTTGCGGATGAACGTCAGAAGCAACAAAGAAGCGGTTGGCATTTTTCAGTTTGCTGACGCGTTTCGCCATCGCCATTGCTTCGGCGGCAGCGGTGGCTTCGTCAAGAAGAGAAGCAGAGGCCATATCCAGCCCGGTTAAATCCAGCGTTACCTGCTGGAAGTTGAGCAGTGCTTCAAGGCGGCCCTGGGAGACTTCAGGTTGATACGGAGTATACGCGGTATACCAGCCCGGATTTTCCAGCATGTTACGCAGGATAACCGGCGGTAGCTGCACGGCGGTGTAACCCATGCCGATGTAAGACGTGAAGCGTTTATTGCGACTGGCAATAGCCTTGAGTTCTGCCAGTGCGGCGTATTCGGTCGCCGGTGCGCCAACCTGCGGCGGAGTCGCAAGCTGAATATCTTTCGGCACAATCTGGCCGGTCAGCGCGTTTAACGATTGTGCGCCAACGGCATTCAGCATTTCTTGCTGTTGCGCGGCGTCCGGTCCGATATGGCGTTCAATAAAAGCGCCGCTGTTTTCAAGCTGGCTTAACGTCTGTGTCATGAGCGATGGTTCCTGAAACGTGCAGTGAATTGTGAACCTCTCTCCTTACGAAGAGAGTGAGGGTGAGGCGTAAATGTTCCTCACCCTGATCCTCTCCCGCAGAAGAGGAATAAAGCCGTTACTCGTCTTCTAACAATGCTTCGTATGCGGTTGCATCCAGCAGTGATTCCAGTTCGCTTTCATCGCTGGCTTTGATTTTGAAAATCCAGCCGCCTGCATACGGTTCGCTGTTGACCAGTTCCGGAGAATCGCTCAGTGCATCGTTTACCGCCACGATTTCACCGCTTACTGGCGCATAAATATCTGACGCCGCTTTTACCGATTCGGCAACCGCGCAGTCATCGCCCGCGCTAACCGTTGCGCCCACTTCCGGCAGGTCAACAAACACCATATCGCCTAACAGCTCCTGAGCGTGTTCGGTGATGCCAACGGTGTAAGTGCCGTCGGCTTCTTTACGCAACCATTCGTGTTCTTTGCTGTATTTCAGTTCTGCTGGTACGTTGCTCATCAATCAATCTCCAAAAAAGTAAATCACGCGACGGCTTTGCCGTTACGCACAAAAACAGGTTTCGTCACTTTAACCGGCATTTCACGGTTGCGAATTTGCACAATCGCCGTTTCACCAATACCTTCCGGCACGCGCGCCAGCGCAATGCTATAACCCAGCGTTGGGGAGAAAGTACCGCTGGTGATAATGCCTTCATGCTGGTTGCCCTGCGCATCAGTAAAACGTACCGGCAGTTCATTACGCAGCACGCCTTTTTCGGTCATCACCAGACCAACCAGTTTTTCTGTGCCATGTTCACGCTGCGCTTCCAGAGCTTCACGACCGATAAAGTCACGATCTGCCGGTTCCCAGGCGATAGTCCAGCCCATATTGGCGGCTAAAGGAGAAATAGTTTCGTCCATCTCCTGGCTATACAAATTCATGCCCGCTTCCAGACGCAGCGTGTCACGCGCGCCCAGGCCACATGGCTTAACGCCAGCTTCCACCAGCGCGCGCCAGAAATCGGCCGCTTTTTCATTGGGCAGCGCAATTTCGTAGCCCGCTTCACCGGTGTAACCGGTGGTGGCAATAAACAGATCGCCCGCCTGCACGCCAAAGAACGGTTTCATCCCTTCCACCGCCTGACGCTGGGCGTCATTAAACAGTGTGGCAGCTTTTGCCTGCGCATTCGGCCCTTGTACGGCGATCATGGAAAGGTCATCACGAACAGTAATTTCGATGCCGAAAGGTTCAGCGTGTTGGGTAATCCAGGAGAGGTCTTTTTCGCGGGTGGCGGAGTTAACAACGAGGCGGAAGAAATCTTCAGTAAAGTAGTAGACGATGAGATCATCTATCACACCGCCAGAGGCATTCAACATCCCCGAGTAAAGGGCTTTGCCGCTTTTGGTGAGCTTCGCCACATCGTTCGCCAGCAGATAACGTAGAAACTCCCGGGTGCGGCTGCCGCGAAGATCGACGATGGTCATATGTGACACATCAAACATTCCGGCATCGGTACGTACCGCATGATGTTCGTCGATTTGCGAACCGTAATGCAGCGGCATCATCCAGCCGTGGAAATCCACCATGCGAGCGCCGCAAAGCGTGTGTTGTTCGTACAAAGGAGTCTGTTGTGCCATCTTGTCCTCATTGAATAAGCGGGGCTGACAACTTTTCTATGGCGAAATTATCACCACGAAACCCAGCATCGGAGCCACTCCCGGTCCCCAACGCAATCGTTCTCTTTTGCCTGAACTTACCACCGAAACAGACTGTTAACCATAAGGTAAAATTGATCATCACATTAGCTTATGGTTAAAAAACGCCAAAATCGTAACAGAATAAAAAACCAAAAAATGAACAAATCTCTATATAAAGATAAATAGATGAGAAAGTTAATTTGAATAAGACAACATTAAGAACTAAAAAAATGTCAAAAAACACTAAATCAAAAATTCGTGGCATTAGAAAATATAATGCGAAATCGCAGGTGAAATTAGTTTATTTCAAATGAGGAAAATCTCCCGGCGAAAAAACCGGGAGATGAAAGTGTGATGGGTATCAAATAAACAGCAGAAGAGAAATTTTTAACGCAGCCATTCAGGCAAATCGTTTAATCCCATTGCCTGGCGAATAAGTTGTGGCTTAACGCCAGGAAGCGTATCAGCCAGTTTCAGACCAATATCACGCAGCAATTTTTTCGCCGGATTAGCCCCGGAAAACAGATCGCGGAATCCCTGCATACCAGCCAGCATCAGCGCCGCGCTGTGCTTGCGGCTACGCTCATAGCGACGCAGGTAAATGTACTGCCCGATGTCTTTACCCTGACGATGCAACCGTTTCAGTTCAGCAATCAGCTCTGCAGCATCCATAAAGCCGAGATTTACCCCCTGCCCCGCCAACGGGTGAATGGTATGCGCGGCGTCGCCCACCAGCGCCAGACGGTGCGCGGCAAACTGGCGCGCATAACGCCCCGTTAGCGGGAACACCAGGCGCTCACTTTCAACCTTGCATAAGCCCAGGCGATTATCAAAAGCGATATTTAACGCGCGATTAAATTCGTCTTCGCCTGCCTGCTGCATCCGCTGCGCTTCCTCTGGCGACAGTGACCAGACAATCGAGCAAAGATGCGGATCGCTAAGCGGCAAAAAGGCCAGAATGCCTTCGCCATGAAAAACCTGTCGCGCCACCGCATCATGCGGTTCTTCCGTGCGAATGGTCGCCACCAGCGCGTGATGCTGATAATCCCAGAAAGTCAGCGGAATATCGGCTTTGTTGCGCAACCAGGAATTAGCGCCGTCCGCGCCAATCACCAGACGCGCCGTTAACATGCTGCCATCTTTCAACGTCAGGAAGGTTTCATTTTCACCCCAGGCGACCTGCTGTAATTCTGCGGGGGCCAACAGAGTGATATCTGACGACTGCAGCGCTTTGTTCCACAGCGCGTAGTGAATCACTGAGTTTTCAACGATATGCCCAAGATGGCTATAGCCCATGCTTTGATCGTCAAACGAGATGTGACCAAAGCTGTCTTTGTCCCACACTTCCATGCCGTGATAGCAACAGGCCCTACGAGAGAGAATGTCCTGCCAGACGCCAAGACGGGTGAGTAATTTTTCGCTGGCGGCATTGATAGCCGAAACGCGCAGTTGTGGTGGTGCATCCGCCGCCAGAGGTTCCGGTACGCGCTGCTCCAGTACGGCAACGCGTAAGCCGATACCCTGTAAGCCGCAGGCAACCGCCAGCCCGACCATGCCGCCGCCAACAATGGCTACATCAACACTTTGCATTGTTTATTCCTTAAAACCGCCTTCAACGCGCCACCCAACCAAGAGTGCGCTGCGCCAGCACATCGCGTGCCGGGGTAAATAATTCCATCGTCATCAGCCCGATGTTGCGCCCGACAACCAGCGGCGTCCAACGGTTGGCAAAAAGATGTACAAGGCTGTCCGTGACGCCGATGGTTGCTTCGCGATCGCGCTGTCGACGCTGCTGATAACGGCACAATACGCCGTAATCACCCATGTCTTCTCTGCGTTCCTGCGCCTGAGTCAGGGTTTCTGCAAGACTCATCACATCACGCATACCGAGGTTAAATCCTTGCCCGGCGATGGGATGCAGAGTTTGCGCCGCATTCCCCACCAGCACGGTACGATGGGTAATAGGTTTGGCGGCGCGGGTTAACGCCAGCGGATAAGCACTACGTTTTCCGGCGTGGGTAATTTGCCCCAGTCGCCAGCCAAAGGCCGACTGGAGTTCACGGCAGAACTTCTCGTCGCTCCACGACAGCACCTCTTCGCGCCGTTCCAGTGGATGACACCAGACCAGCGAACAGCGTCCGTCAGACATCGGCAACATCGCCAGCGGGCCATATTGTGTAAAGCGTTCAAAAGCGCGCCCTTCATGCGCAACGGAAGTCGCAACGTTGGCAATCACAGCCAGTTGTTCGTAAGGCTCCTGCTGCCAGTCAACACCGCACGCGGTGGCTAACGCTGAATGGGTGCCATCAGCGGCTACCAGCACGCGGCCCGTCAGCGTCTCGCCACTCTCCAGCGTCACTTCAACGTGGCTCTGAGTACGGGCAACGTTAGCCACGCGATCAGGGCAATGCAGCGTTACGCCAGGTGCTTTGCGCAGCAATGCAAACAGCCGTTGCCCGACATTGTGCAATTCGACAACCTGCCCCAGCGCCGCCAGTTGGTAATCTTCTGCGGCGAGGGTGACAAATCCAGCGTGACCACGATCGCTAACATGCACGGTGGTGATGGCAGTTGCGCAATCAGCCAGAGATTGCCAGACGCCGATGCGCGCCAGTTGCTGACAGGTACCCGCCGCCAGCGCAATAGCTCGTCCATCAAAGCCCGGATGCGCATGTGACTCTGGCGCGGTCGCTTCAATCAAATGTACTGGCAGCGCCCCGTGACTTAACCGGGAAATAGCCAGCGCCAGCGTCGCGCCCGCCATGCCGCCACCGACGATGATTACGCTCATTGCTTTCTCGCAGCTGCCATCAACGCTTCGATTTCTTCCGGCTTTTTCACCACGCTGGCGGTGAGGTTTTCATTACCGGTTTCGGTAATCACAATATCGTCTTCAATACGAATGCCGATACCGCGATACTGTTCTGGCACTTCTGCATCCGGCGCAATATACAGTCCTGGTTCTACGGTCAGTACCATACCCGGTTCCAGAATACGCGAGCGATCCTGACCATAAACACCAACGTCATGAACATCCAGTCCTAACCAGTGGCTAAGGCCATGCATAAAGAAAGGACGATGGGCGTTCTGAGCGATCAGTTCATCAACATCACCTTTCAGGATGCCGAGTTTTACCAGACCGCTAACCATGATGCGCACCACTTCACCAGTGACTTCCTGAATGGAAGTTCCCGGACGATACAGGCGCAGGCTGGTTTCAAGAGACTCCAGCACAATGTCATAGATTTCACGCTGAGCCTGAGTGAATTTGCCGTTGACCGGGAAGGTGCGGGTAATGTCGCCAGCGTAACCTTTGTATTCACAACCCGCGTCAATCAACACCAGGTCACCGTCACGCAGTTCACACTCGTTTTCGGTGTAATGCAAAATGCAGCCGTTTTCACCGCTGCCAACAATGGTGTTATAGGAAGGGTAACGCGCACCGTGGCGGTTAAATTCGTGGTGAATTTCGCCTTCCAGATGGTACTCGAACATCCCCGGACGGCATTTTTCCATCGCCCGTGTATGCGCCAGTGCGGTGATTTCACCCGCGCGGCGAAGTACGGCAATCTCTTCTGGTGATTTGAACAGGCGCATTTCATGAACAACAGGACGCCAGTCGATCATCGTTGCCGGTGCGGTGAGATTTTGCCGCGAACCTTTACGCAGTTTCTCAAGCGCGCTGTTCACGATTTCATCAGCATATGCATATTCGCCCTGGGCGTGGTAAACCACATCCAGACCATTAAGTAGTTGATAAAGTTGTTGATTGATTTCGCTGAATGCCAGTGCGCGGTCAACGCCCAGTTTCTCTGGCGCGGCATCCTGGCCTAAGCGACGACCAAACCAGATCTCTGCCGTCAGGTCGCGAACGCGGTTAAACAAAACGCTGTGGTTATGAGTGTCATCGCTTTTAATCAGCACCAGCACCGCTTCCGGTTCGTTAAAGCCGGTGAAGTACCAGAAGTCACTGTTCTGACGATAGGGGTATTCGCTGTCGGCGCTACGTGTTACTTCTGGTGCAGCAAAAATCAGCGCGGCGCTGCCGGGTTGCATTTGCTCTACCAGGGCCTGACGGCGACGCTGAAATTCTTGCCGGGATATATCACTCATAACACTCTCCTTACGTTTTTTGTTTTTAGTGTAGAGTCGGTTTTTGTACTTCTGGCGCGGTCGGTTGCGGATGAGTAAAGGTGTCGTGGCATAACAGCGCGGCAACACGGACGTACTCGATGATCTCTTCAAGCGACATTTCAAGCTCTTCCTGATCTTCGTCTTCGTCGTAACCCAACTGCGCGATGTTACGCAGATCGTCGATGGCTTCACCGGTTTCGCCGGTCACTTTGTCCAGCTTCGGTTGCGTAACGCCAAGACCAAGCAGGAAGTGATTGACCCAACCAGCCAGCGCATCAGCCCGATCGAAAACGCTGACATCATCGCCATCAGGTAGATAAAGCTGAAAAAGGAAGCCGTCATCCTGCAGGGCATCGCTGGTGGCAGAGTGCATTTTGCGCAGTGCCTGTGCCAGCTCATGACCGAAAGCCATGCCTTCGTTCGTCAGGTCGTGAAGTAGCGGCAGCCATGAGCTGTCATCGTTACCGCCACATATCATCCCACTGATTAAACCATGCATCTCAGCAGGGGTCAGACCCGTCCCTTGTTGGTTCAGATACTGGTTCATTTCGTTGTAACCAGGCATTTCGTTCTGTATAGACATAAGCATTCGTCGTCAAAGGGAGGAATATTCATGATATGCTACCACTTTGGGCCCTGGTGGACCAGAAAAGGGCTTGTCTCTTCTCATCAGGGTAGCTATAGTGTCGCCCCTTCGCAGACCATGGGTCTAAAGACGAAGGCAGCGCAGTCAATCAGCAGGAAGGTGGCATGTCTGCACAACCCGTCGATATCCAAATTTTTGGCCGTTCACTGCGTGTGAACTGCCCGCCTGACCAAAGGGATGCGTTGAATCAGGCAGCGGACGATCTGAACCAACGGTTGCAAGATCTGAAAGAACGCACTAGAGTCACAAATACTGAACAGTTGGTCTTCATTGCCGCACTGAATATCAGCTATGAGTTAGCGCAAGAAAAAGCGAAGACTCGTGACTACGCGGCAAGTATGGAACAGCGTATTCGGATGCTGCAGCAGACCATAGAACAAGCGTTACTTGAACAAGGTCGCATCACCGAAAAAACTAACCAAAACTTTGAATGACACTTTTCGGTTTACTGTGGTAGAGTAACCGTGAAGACAAAATTTCTCTGAGATGTTCGCAAGCGGGCCAGTCCCCTGAGCCGATATTTCATACCACAAGAATGTGGCGCTCCGCGGTTGGTGAGCATGCTCGGTCCGTCCGAGAAGCCTTAAAACTGCGACGACACATTCACCTTGAACCAAGGGTTCAAGGGTTACAGCCTGCGGCGGCATCTCGGAGATTCCCTTCTTATCTGGCACCAGCCATGACGCAATTACCAGAACTCCCACTGACATTATCCCGACAAGAAATCCGCAAAATGATTCGGCAACGTCGTCGTGCGTTAACGCCGGAACAACAGCAGGAAATGGGTCAACAAGCCGCTACCCGGATGATGACTTATCCCCCGGTGGTGATGGCACATACGGTCGCTGTATTCCTCTCTTTTGATGGCGAACTCGACACCCAGCCACTCATAGAACAACTCTGGCGCGCCGGTAAGCGCGTATATCTTCCAGTTTTGCATCCCTTTAGTGCCGGTAATTTGCTGTTCCTGAATTACCATCCACAAAGCGAACTGGTGATGAACAAGTTGAAGATCCATGAGCCAAAACTGGATGTGCGTGACGTGCTACCCCTTTCCCGATTAGACGTGTTGATTACACCGCTGGTCGCCTTTGATGAGTACGGTCAGCGCCTGGGAATGGGCGGTGGTTTTTATGATCGGACCTTACAAAACTGGCAGCACTATAAAATGCAACCGGTGGGTTATGCGCATGATTGTCAGTTGGTGGAAAAACTCCCCGTTGAAGAGTGGGATATCCCACTGCCTGCGGTGGTTACACCGTCGAAAGTCTGGGAGTGGTGAGGGCGACACACCTGCATCGCCCTGATTGACATCGTTGATTCTTTAACCTAATTTAGTGAGTAAGGGTAAGGGGGGATTGCTCCTCCCCTGTGACTGACTGTTAATAAGCGCTGAAACTTATGAGTAACAGTACAATCAGTATGATGACAAGTCGCATCATAACCCTTCTCCTTCAAGCCCTCGCTTCGGTGAGGGCTTTACCGTTACAGCCCTGTACAGTCCCGCCATCGTAAATCCCCATTAAATAAACACAACGCATTGATCTGACTTTGATTTATTTTCTGGAGCAGACTCGCAAAGTAGAATGCGCAACGCGGCAACGGTGTGGAGAAGGGATAAAATAACGGGCAAGTCAGTGACCTGCCCGTTGATTTTCAGAGAAAGGGATTTAGTATAGCAGACGGGCGCGAATGGTACCCGGAATAGCTTTCATTGCCTGCAGCGCTTTTTCGGCAACGTCTTCGTCGGCTTCAATATCAATAACTACATAACCCATCTGGGCGGAAGTTTGCAGATATTGCGCGGCGATGTTGACGCCCTGCTCGGCAAAAATTTTGTTGAGCGCAGTCAGCACACCCGGACGGTTTTCGTGGATGTGCATCAGACGACGACCACCGTGCAGTGGCAGCGAGACTTCCGGGAAGTTCACCGCAGAGAGCGTTGAACCATTGTCAGAATACTTGATCAATTTACCCGCAACTTCCAGGCCAATATTCTCCTGCGCTTCCTGAGTCGAACCGCCAATGTGTGGCGTCAGAAGGACATTGTCGAATTCACACAGCGGAGAGGTAAATGGATCGCTATTGGTCGCCGGTTCCGTCGGGAATACGTCGATTGCCGCCCCCGCCAGATGTTTGCTCGCCAGCGCGTCACACAGCGCTGGAATATCCACCACAGTACCGCGCGAAGCATTAATCAGCAGCGAGCCGGGTTTCATTAGCGAAATCTCTTTCGCGCCCATCATATTTTTGGTTGACGGATTCTCTGGTACATGCAGACTCACCACATCGCTCATATTCAGCAGGTCAGAAAGATGCTGTACCTGAGTGGCGTTGCCCAGCGGCAGTTTGTTTTCAATATCATAAAAGTAAACATACATTCCCAGCGATTCAGCCAGAATGCCCAATTGCGTACCAATATGACCGTAGCCGATGATACCCAGCTTTTTGCCGCGCGCTTCAAAAGAACCCGCCGCCAGTTTGTTCCACACGCCACGATGCGCTTTAGCATTGGCTTCCGGCACGCCGCGCAATAGCAGCAGCAGTTCGCCAATCACCAGCTCCGCAACAGAGCGCGTATTTGAGAACGGTGCGTTAAATACCGGGATCCCGCGCTTTGCCGCCGCATCCAGATCAACCTGGTTTGTTCCGATACAGAAACAGCCAATAGCGACCAGTTTTTCTGCGGCGTTGATCACGTCTTCAGTCAGATGGGTACGGGATCGCAGGCCGATGAAGTGGGCATCGCGGATGGATTCTTTTAATTGTTCATCATCCAGCGCGCCTTTGTGAAATTCGATGTTGGTGTAACCAGCTGCACGAAGGCTTTCCAGCGCCTTTTGGTGCACGCCTTCTACCAGCAGAAACTTAATCTTGTCTTTCTCCAGCGATACCTTTGCCATTTACCCAATCCTGTCTTTTGAAATGTTGTGTGCGGATTTGCATCCGCCTTTCAACATATCAAAAAATAATATTGCGGCAATATGAACGTTTGCGTCGCGATGTTGAGGAAATATCACGCAAAAGTATTTCTTGGATGAATATGCTGGTTTAGAGGATTTATTTAGAGCAATCGACAATTGCCTGGTAAAAACGTGACACATGTCACCAAATTTAATGAAGAGAATTTTTTTAACGGGGGAGGTTCCCCCGTCAGATCATTTCACAATAGTTTTGACACCGTCAGGTGTGCCAATCAGCGCAACGTCCGCGCCACGGTTAGCAAACAAACCAACAGTCACCACGCCAGGAATCGCATTTATGGCGTTTTCCATCGCTATCGGGTCAAGGATTTCCATGCCGTGGACGTCGAGGATCACGTTGCCGTTATCGGTCACTACGCCCTGACGGTATTCCGGACGACCGCCCAGTTTCACCAGCTGGCGCGCCACTGCACTACGTGCCATCGGGATAACTTCTACTGGCAGCGGGAATTTGCCCAGAATATCAACCTGCTTGGAAGCGTCTGCAATACAGATAAATTTTTCCGCAACCGAAGCAATGATTTTTTCACGGGTCAGCGCCGCGCCGCCGCCTTTGATCATTTGCATGTGGCCGTTGATTTCATCTGCGCCATCAACGTAGATGCCAAGGCTGTCGACTTCGTTGAGATCAAAAACGTGAATGCCGAGGCTTTTCAGTTTTTCAGTGGAAGCATCTGAACTGGAAACGGCCCCTTCAATCTGGCCTTTCATTGTACCGAGTGCGTCAATAAAGTGTGCGGCGGTGGAACCTGTACCTACACCAACAATGGTGCCGGGCTGAACATACTGAAGTGCCGCCCATCCTACTGCTTTTTTCAATTCATCCTGCGTCATGATCGTTTCGCCTGTGGTATGAAATTTCACACGCATTATATACAAAAAAAGCGATTCAGACCCCGTTGGCAAGCCGCGTGGTTAACTCATCCATAAAATATCGCGCAATGGCGGGCATCCCTTTTCGCCCCGCAAATAAAGCATACAACGGTCTGGGTATGCCGCTCCACGGTGCGAACAGGCGCACCAGTTCCCCGTTCGCAAGCCCCTGTTTACAGGCAAACTGAGGCAATAACGCCACGCCATTCAACACAACCAGGGCGCGAACTCGCTGAGCGAAATGCATTAGCGCAAATCTCTGATCTTTTAAGCTGCGCGTTAACCACTGATACAAATGTTACCCGCCAACGGCTTCGGTATATGCAACCCGACACAAAATTGTGTCATAGTGCAGGAAAAAGCATTTACCAGGAGCAGACAACAGCAATGAAACGCCCGGACTACAGAACATTACAGGCACTGGATGCGGTGATACGTGAACGAGGATTTGAGCGCGCGGCACAAAAGCTGTGCATTACACAATCAGCCGTCTCACAGCGCATTAAGCAACTGGAAAATATGTTCGGGCAGCCGTTGTTAGTGCGTACCGTACCGCCGCGCCCGACGGAACAAGGGCAAAAACTGTTGGCGCTACTACGCCAGGTGGAGCTGCTGGAAGAAGAGTGGCTGGGCGATGAACAAACCGGTTCGACTCCGCTGCTGCTTTCACTGGCGGTCAACGCCGACAGTCTGGCGACGTGGTTGCTTCCGGCACTGGCTCCTGTGTTGGCTGATTCGCCCATCCGCCTCAACTTGCAGGTAGAAGATGAAACCCGCACTCAGGAACGTCTGCGTCGCGGCGAAGTGGTCGGCGCAGTGAGTATTCAACATCAGGCGCTGCCGAGTTGTCTTGTCGATAAACTCGGTGCGCTCGACTATCTGTTCGTCAGCTCAAAACCATTTGCCGAAAAATATTTCCCTAACGGCGTAACGCGTTCGGCATTACTGAAAGCGCCAGTGGTCGCGTTTGACCATCTTGACGATATGCACCAGGCCTTTTTGCAGCAAAATTTCGATCTGCCTCCTGGCAGCGTACCCTGCCATATCGTTAATTCTTCGGAAGCGTTCGTGCAACTTGCTCGTCAGGGCACCACCTGCTGTATGATCCCGCACCTGCAAATCGAGAAAGAGCTGGCCAGCGGCGAACTGATTGACTTAACGCCAGGGCTATTTCAACGCCGGATGCTCTACTGGCACCGCTTTGCTCCTGAAAGCCGCATGATGCGTAAAGTCACTGATGCGTTGCTCGATTATGGTCACAAAGTTCTTCGTCAGGATTAATCCATCAAATAACGCCTGATAGCACATATCAGGCGTTATCCTCACTTCTTTTTGTATTCCTTGAATCACATCGCAAAATAGACAAATCTCAGGCGGCAAAAAACGACGTCTGAATGCATTTTTTTGCTGGCGACAAACCCACGTAAAAAGCTCACCGTAAGCGCAAATACCCTCATTTTGATTGCGTTTTACGGAGCAAATAATGTCTAACGTGCAGGAGTGGCAACAGCTTGCCAACAAGGAATTGAGCCGTCGGGAGAAAACTGTCGACTCGCTGGTTCAGCAAACCGCGGAAGGGATCGCCATCAAGCCGCTGTATACCGAAGCCGATCTCGATAATCTGGAGGTGACGGGTACCCTTCCTGGTTTGCCCCCCTACGTTCGTGGCCCGCGTGCCACTATGTATACCGCCCAACCGTGGACCATCCGTCAGTATGCTGGTTTCTCGACAGCAAAAGAGTCCAACGCTTTTTATCGCCGTAACCTGGCCACCCACCGAGGCTACGACTCCGATAACCCACGCGTGGCGGGCGACGTCGGCAAAGCGGGCGTCGCTATCGACACCGTGGAAGATATAAAAGTCCTGTTCGACCAGATCCCGCTGGATAAAATGTCGGTTTCGATGACCATGAATGGCGCAGTGCTACCAGTACTGGCGTTTTATATCGTCGCCGCAGAAGAGCAAGGTGTTACATCCGATAAACTGACCGGCACCATTCAAAACGATATCCTCAAAGAGTATCTTTGCCGCAACACCTATATTTACCCACCAAAACCGTCAATGCGTATTATCGCAGACATCATCGCCTGGTGTTCCGGCAACATGCCGCGATTTAATACCATCAGTATCAGCGGTTACCACATGGGTGAAGCGGGTGCCAACTGCGTGCAGCAGGTAGCATTTACGCTCGCCGATAGGATTGAGTACATCAAAGCAGCAATCTCCGCCGGGCTGAAAATTGATGACTTCGCCCCTCGCCTGTCGTTTTTCTTCGGCATTGGCATGGATCTGTTTATGAACGTCGCCATGTTGCGTGCGGCACGTTATTTATGGAGCGAAGCGGTCAGTGGATTTGGCGCACAGGATCCGTATAACAACGTTATCCGCACCACCATTGATCATTGTGCACATCCCATGTATCGGGATTATCTGCATCGATATCTGGAAAATGCGTCCGGCGGACATATTCACCACGATCTTAGCCACGTCTTCGACTTACACCGTAATTTAATTGCAACCGGATCGATGCTGGGTTAATGGTTTGTCCCGTCACGATCTTCAGCAATATGCTGAAGCATCGTGGCGGTATAACGATGATTTCTGATTGAATAAAGATATTCCTGCATATACATCGGCCTGTGCGGCGCATCAAAATATTTCAGCGTTGCCGGATTCACCAGTCGCCAGGCAAAATGCGGGATCACCGTCAGAAAATGTCCCCGCTCCACGGCGCTGATTTTAGCCATAAAACTATAGGGACGATAAATAATGGTTGGATTGATCCCACAAGGACGCATATTCGCATCAATCATTGCTTCGAAGTTAGCCCGGTTTTGAAAGCGCATTTGTAGCTAGGGCAGCTCCTGAAGCAGCTCTTGCTCCTGTCGCCCTTCATAACGGCGAGAAACGAGAAAGCCCAATCGCAGCGGTGGTAGTTCACTGATAGTCAGGTTTTCCAGTTCCTGAACTCGTGCAGATACATGCTGTGGGGAGATAATAAAATCTAACTGACGGTCAAAAAGATTATCGATAACGCCATTTTCGCTGAACTCAACTGGCTGGATGGTCACGCCTTCGTACTTATCTCCGAGACTAATCAACTGATCAAAAATAATTGTCGGATAAGTATTATCTATGCCTATCACAATTTCTCGTTAACGACGTCCTGAGTTATGGATTTCATTATCAATCGCAGAAAGTCGTTGATAAACCGGGAACAGTTTTTGATACAGTTCCTGTCCGGCTTTATTGAGGCTGATATTATTATCTTTGCGGGTAAATAGCGTATAGCCAATTTGTTCTTCCAGCGCGGCAATGCTTTTGCCAAATGGCGAAGCCGTCATATGGATTTTTTCTGCCGCCCGGGCAATATTATTGGTTTGCGCTAATAAAATGAAATTGCGCATCTTTTTCGAAATAAAAATGTCCATCCCCCCTCTCCCGCATCCTTGTCCGCTTAACCGTTTCAGTCAGCCTATCCTTGATGAAACCGCGAGCAAAGATAGGTGATTACGTCATGGTTTTACAGAAAATTACAGAAAAAGGAGGCAATATCGGGTAAAGGCATTAGCCCGACGAATACGTCGGGCTACAAGTATTATTGTGCTGCAGGTGTTTTAGCAGGTTGTTGATCCACAGGTTCTAACTGGAAGACTACATCGACCTGATCATCAAACTGAATAGCGGCCTGCTCGTAAGTTTCCTGTGCGGACACCGGTGCAGCATCAGCTTTCATCATCCGCACCATTGGGCTGGGCTGATAGTTGGAAACATGGTAGCGCACGCTATATACCGGCCCCAGTTTACGATTAAAGCCATTCGCCAGTTCCTGTGCCTGATGAATCGCGTTATCAATCGCTGCCTTACGCGCTTTGTCTTTATAGGCATCCGGCTGCGCCACGCCCAGCGACACAGAACGAATTTCGTTAAGACCCGCCTTTAGCGCGCCGTCCAGCAAGGAATTCAGTTTGTCTAACTGACGGAGCGTGACTTCCACCGTTCTCACTGCGCGGTAGCCTTTCAGGATACTTTTACCATCCTGATAATCATAATCTGGCTGAGTGCGTAAGTTCGCTGAGCTGATATCTTTTTTCGCGATCTGATTGAGCTCAAGGAAGGAAATGTATTGTGCGACGCGCTCATCTGCCTGTTTCTTGGCAGTAGCGGCATCCTTCGCGGCCACGTTAACTTCAATCGCAAGAGTGGCAATGTCTGGCACCGCATCCACGCTTGCCGTACCGGAGGTGACAATATGCGGTCCATCCGGCAATTCGTTAGCCTGCGCTGCCATCCCGCTAATACCCATTAATGCCGCCAGGGCGATAACTTTGAACTTCACGTTAGTCTCTCCGTGTTAATTGACTTGCCCAAAATTCAGGACCTCTGGAGGCAAGCTTAGCGCCTCTGTTTTATTTTTCCATCAGATAGCGCCTAACTGAACAAGGCTTGTGCATGAGCAATACCGTCTCTCGCCAGCTGCAAGGCAATAAACCACATAACACATCCCACTACCAGATTGATAATGCGCTGTGATTTTGCCGTGCGCAGGCGCGGTGCCAGCCAGGCTGCGAGAATAGCCAGACCAAAGAACCACAGGAAAGAGGCGCTAATTGTCCCGAGCGCAAACCAACGTTTTGGTTCCACATCAAGTTGCCCGCCAAGGCTGCCCAGCACAACAAAAGTATCCAGGTAAACATGCGGATTCAGCCAGGTCACTGCCAACATGGTGGCGATAATTTTCCATCTGCCTTGTTTCAGGACTTCGGCACTGGCTAACTCAATGTTACTGCTCATTGCTGTTTTAAAAGCGCCAAAACCATACCACAGCAAGAAGGCTACGCCGCCCCAGGTGACCAGCGCCAGCAACCACGGCGACTGCATCAATAACGCGCTGCCACCAAAAATCCCCGCACAAATCAGGACCAAATCGCTGATAGCACAAAGTAAGGCAATCATAATGTGGTACTGACGACGAATGCCCTGATTCATCACAAAAGCATTTTGTGGACCGAGCGGTAGGATCATAGCCGCCCCAAGTGCAAGACCTTGAAAGTAATAAGAAAACACGTTAGATATTCCGAATTAAGTATCTGATGCAGAGACTATATCGCGGGATTGTTATTAGCGGAAATTGATAATATTAATTGGCAATCAGAAAAACTAATAAGAGAGAGGCCAGAGAGTATTATCTGGCCTCAGCGTTGATTACGCAGCTTTGTCTTCTTTCACCCGCTTAAAGTTCACATCCATTTGCGGATACGGGAAGCTGATACCGGCGGCATCAAATTCACGTTTAATACGCTCCAGCACATCCCAGTACACGTTTTGCAGATCGCCGCTGTTGCTCCAGACTCGGACCACGAAATTAATCGACGATGCACCAAGTTCGTTCAGACGCACAGTCATTTCGCGATCTTTCAAAATGCGATCTTCAGACTGGATAATATCGGTCAGGATCTGCTTAACCTGATCGATATCGGAATCATACGCCACGCCAATAATAAATTCGTTACGGCGAGCTGGCTCGCGGGAGAAGTTAATAATATTCCCGGCAATAATTTTACCATTCGGAATAACGATAATTTTACCGTCTGCAGTACGCATGGTGGTGGAGAAAATCTGCACACTCAGCACAGTGCCGGCTACGCCGCCGAGGTCAACATATTCACCGGCACGGAACGGGCGGAACATGACAAGTAACACGCCAGCGGCCAGGTTAGACAGTGACCCCTGCAAAGCCAGACCAACAGCTAAGCCTGCGGCACCGAGTACAGCAATGACTGACGCTGTTTGTACGCCCACGCGCCCCAGTGCAGCGATTAGCGTAAAGGCGATAATTCCGTAACGGACTAATGCAGAAAGAAAATCAGCAACAGTGGCATCGATTTTACGGGAGATCATCAGGCGATTCACCGCGTTGGAAATCATCCGCGCGATAATCAAACCAACGATGATGATCGCGAGTGCCGCCACGATGTTTACTGCATAACTTAGCAGCAGCGCCTGGTTAGCCACCAGCCAGCTTCCCGCGCCGTTTATGCTATCGACAACATTCAAATCTTCCATTCAATATTCCTTTTCAACTGACTCAAAATGGAGAAATACACTCCGCCGCCTTATGGCGGGCAGTCTGACAAGGGTAAACAATAAAGCATAATTTTGCCAAATAGATCACAGATTTCTCATCTGCATCACCTTGCTTTTGGCGAAAAAAAGACCCGCAGAGCGGGCCTTGAGATAAGCAGAAAAGAATGACTTACAGAACGTCGATCGCGTTCAGTTCCTGGAATGCTTTTTCCAGACGAGCGATCATCGAAGTCTGACCGGCACGCAGCCATACGCGCGGATCGTAGTATTTCTTGTTCGGCTGATCTTCGCCTTTCGGGTTACCCAGCTGACCCTGCAGGTAAGCTTCGTTCGCTTTGTAGTAGTTCAGAACGCCTTCCCAGGTTGCCCATTGGGTATCGGTATCGATGTTCATTTTCACTACGCCGTAGCTTACGGAGTCTTTGATTTCCTGAGCAGTAGAACCGGAACCACCGTGGAATACGAAGTTCAGGCTGTTGTGCGGCAGGTTGTGTTTCTTAGAAACATATTCCTGAGAGTCGCGCAGGATGGTCGGAGTCAGAACAACGTTACCCGGCTTGTAAACACCGTGTACGTTACCGAAGGACGCTGCGATGGTGAAACGCGGGCTGATTTTGCTCAGCTCGGTATACGCATAATCAACGTCTTCCGGCTGGGTGTACAGTGCAGAAGCGTCCATGTGGCTGTTGTCCACGCCGTCTTCTTCACCACCGGTGCAACCCAGTTCGATTTCCAGAGTCATGCCGATTTTGGACATGCGCTCCAGGTATTTAGAGCAGATTTCGATGTTCTCTTGCAGAGATTCTTCAGACAGGTCGATCATGTGAGAAGAGAACAGCGGCTTGCCGGTAGCTGCGAAGTGTTTTTCACCCGCGTCCAGCAGACCGTCGATCCACGGCAGCAGTTTCTTCGCGCAGTGGTCGGTGTGCAGGATAACCGGAACACCATAATGTTCAGCCATCTGGTGAACGTGATGCGCACCAGAGATCGCGCCCAGGATAGCAGCACCCTGCGGAACGTCAGATTTCACGCCTTTACCAGCGATAAAGGAAGCACCACCGTTGGAGAACTGAACGATAACCGGCGCTTTAACTTTAGCAGCGGTTTCCAGCACGGCGTTGATGGAGTCAGTACCGACGCAGTTTACTGCTGGCAGTGCGAAGTTGTTTTCTTTTGCTACCTGGAAAACTTTCTGTACGTCATCACCAGTGATTACGCCAGGTTTTACGAAATCAAAAATCTTAGACATGTCTCTTGTCCTGTATCGTCGGGCCTTATACTCGTCATACTTCAAGTTGCATGTGCTGCGTCTGCGTTCGCTCACCCCAATCACTTACTTATGTAAGCTCCTGGGATTCACTCTCTTGTCGCCTTCCTGCACCTCGAATTATTTAGAGTATGAAAAAGTGCGTGCTCTAAAAGCGCGCTGAAACAAGGGCAGGTTTCCCTGCCCTGTGATTTTTTACTTCTTAGCGCGCTCTTCGAGCATCGCTACTGCAGGCAGTACTTTACCTTCCACGAATTCGAGGAATGCGCCGCCGCCAGTGGAGATGTAGGAGATTTTGTCAGCAATGCCGAACAGGTCGATTGCTGCCAGAGTGTCGCCGCCGCCAGCGATGGAGAACGCTTCGCTGTCTGCGATAGCGTTAGCCACGATTTCAGTACCTTTGCGGAAGTTCGGGAATTCGAACACGCCAACCGGACCGTTCCACAGAATGGTTTTCGCATTCTTCAGGATTTCAGCCAGTTCCTGAGCGGAAGCATCACCGATATCCAGGATCTGCTCGTCAGCTTTCACATCGTTAACAGATTTCAGGGTAGCCGGTGCAGTTTCAGAGAACTCGGTTGCTACGCGAACATCAGACGGAACCGGGATGTTGCAGGTGGTCAGCAGACGTTTAGCTTCGTCAACCAGGTCAGCTTCGTACAGGGATTTACCCACATCGTGGCCTTGTGCCGCAATAAAGGTGTTAGCAATACCACCACCAACGATCAGCTGGTCAGCGATTTTAGACAGGGAGTCCAGAACGGTCAGTTTGGTAGATACTTTAGAACCACCAACGATAGCCACCATCGGGCGAGCAGGTTCTTTCAGTGCTTTACCCAGCGCGTCCAGTTCAGCTGCCAGCAGCGGGCCTGCGCACGCAACGTCAGCGAATTTACCGATACCGTGAGTAGAAGCCTGCGCGCGGTGAGCAGTACCGAATGCGTCCATTACGAACACGTCACACAGTGCAGCGTATTTTTTGGACAGAGTTTCGTCGTCTTTCTTCTCGCCTTTGTTGAAGCGAACGTTTTCCAGAACAACCAGTTCACCTTCAGCAACGTCAACGCCGTCGAGGTAATCTTTAACCAGACGAACCGGGTTAGACAGTTTGTCTTTCAGGTAGTTAACAACCGGCAGCAGAGAGAATTCTTCGTTGTACTCGCCTTCGGTAGGACGACCCAGGTGGGAAGTTACCATCACTTTTGCGCCTTGTTTCAGGGCCAGTTCGATGGTCGGCAGAGAAGCACGGATACGCGCGTCGCTGGTTACTTTCCCGTCTTTTACTGGTACGTTCAGATCCGCACGGATAAATACACGTTTCCCAGCAAGATCCAGATCGGTCATCTTAATTACAGACATGGTGAATCCTCTCGTTGATTCTAAAAGTTTTGTAGACGCTGCTTGCGTCTTACCTGAAAGCAACAGTAGCCATAGCTAACGTCGTGTCGAGCATTCGGTTAGCAAAGCCCCATTCGTTATCGCACCAGACCAACGTTTTGATCAGGTGTGCGCCACTGACCCGGGTTTGAGTGCCATCGACAATGGCACTGTGCGGATCGTGGTTAAAATCTACAGAGACCAACGGCAATTCCGTATAGTCAACTATACCATGAAATGCACCTTGTGCTGCTTTTTGCAGCAACAGGTTGACTTCATTGGCTTTTACAGGTTTCTTCACCGTCACGCTTAAATCGATTGCCGTCACATTTATGGTTGGCACACGTACCGCAATCGCCTCAAAGCGATCGTTAAATTGCGGAAAAAATCGTGTGATACCGGCGGCCAGTTTAGTATCGACCGGAATGATCGACTGACTGGCTGCCCGAGTGCGACGCAGGTCAGGATGGTATGCATCAATAACCTGTTGATCATGCATGGCGGAGTGAATTGTGGTCACAGTGCCAGACTCAATACCGTACGCATCATCTAACAATTTGATGACGGGAATTATGCAATTCGTGGTACAGGAAGCATTAGAAACGATGCGGTGTTCCGCACGAAGTTGATCCTGATTGACGCCATAAACAACGGTCGCGTCGAGATCGTTACTGCCAGGATGTGAAAAGAGCACTTTTTTAGCCCCGGCGGCAATGTGTGCTTCACCATGCTCGCGGGAGCCATATACGCCGGTGCAGTCGAGGACTACATCAACGCCAAGTTCACGCCAGGGGAGCGATTGCAGTGAACGTTCATGCAATACACGGATGGCGTCATCACCAACAAAAAGTTGATCGCGTTCCTGTCGTACTTCCCATGCAAAACGGCCATGGCTGGTGTCATATTTCAACAAATGCGCCATGCCCGCAGCATCCGCCAGTTCGTTGATTGCCACCACGGTAATTTCCGCACGGCGTCCGGATTCATACAAAGCACGAACCACATTACGCCCGATGCGACCGAAGCCATTTATCGCTACGCGTACGGTCATAGATCTCCTGCAAGGTTTTCCCTGAGCAAATTTGCCAGACAGAGTAATCCAGCAAATCGTTCGGGGAAACCTTACCTGTCGCAAACTGCGACTGATTGGTTAATTGTCGAACATTTAATCGACTGAAACGCTTCAGCTAGGATAAGCGAAACGTGGAATAAAAGGAATGTTTGTCCAGTCAAAGAAGACAATTATCTGACTTATGTCACGTTTTCATCCCCGCCCCTGTGGAATTTATTCCACTTTGCAGAATCACGAATAAGCGTAGCAATATCTTTTCGTTGTGCGGTCACAAACCCTGACTTATATCAGAATATGACTGATGCAGCGTCGATATTATCCGCAATACGTCCGAGTTTCGGAGTACTCCAATGATGACATTGCCCTACCCATATTCTTCCTCCGCACGCTTTTACGCGCTGCGCCTGCTCCCCGGGCAGGAAGTTCTCTCCCAATTACGCGCCTTCGCGCAGCAACAACAACTTCACGCCGCGTGGATTGCAGGTTGTACCGGCAGTCTGACTGACGTCGCCTTACGCTATGCCGGGCAAGAAAACACTGCCCTGCTAAGCGGTAAGTTCGAAGTCATCGCATTGAACGGCACGCTGGAACAGAGTGGTGAACATCTTCATCTCTGCGTTTCCGATCCACACGGCACGATGCTTGGCGGTCATATGATGCCCGGCTGTACCGTGCGGACCACGCTTGAACTGGTGATCGGCTGCCTTGAGGAACTGGCGTTTAGCCGCCAGCTTTGCGCGCTTTCTGGTTACGACGAGTTGCATATTTCCCCCGTTAAATAACTATTTTCAGAGAGGTTTTCTTATGGCGCGTCGCCACTTTTCCAGTCAGGCACTGGTGTTGATCGTTATCTCTATCGCCATCAATATGATCGGCGGGCAACTGGCCAGCATGGTTAAATTACCTATTTTTCTCGACTCCATCGGCACACTTATTAGCGCGGTACTGCTTGGTCCGATAATCGGGATGCTGACCGGTTTACTGACCAATTTACTCTGGGGATTGCTGACCGACCCGATCGCCGCCGCATTTGCGCCCGTCGCGATGGTCATCGGCCTGGTCGCCGGTTGGCTGGCGCGAGCGGGTTGGTTTCGCACCCTGCCAAAAGTCGTTGTTAGCGGCGTGATTATTACGCTTGCGGTAACGGTCGTCGCTGTACCGCTGCGTACTGCGCTGTTCGGCGGCGTGACAGGAAGCGGAGCCGATTTGTTCGTTGCCTGGATGCACTCGATGGGGCAAAACCTGGTGGAGTCGGTGGCGATTACGGTGATAGGCGCGAACCTGGTCGATAAAATTCTTACAGCGGTGATAGTCTGGCTTTTACTGCGTCAGCTGCCGATTCGCACCACGCGCCATTTTCCGGCAATGGCTGCCGTGCGCTAAATGCATCCTTTTACATCCTTAACGCTGTGGGCGCTGGCGGCCTGCACCACGCTTATCCTGCCTACACAGACAATATTGCCAGTCTATAGCGCGGCGACCTTTTTCTGCCTTATTGCGCTAAAGGCCACGCGGCGGCGGGCAAAATATGTCGTCTGGCTGATGTTCTCGCTGGGGGCTGGACTGTGGCTGGTGCACGGTGGCTGGCTGACAGAATGGCTAAGCGGCACGCCACACTCTCCAGAACGGTGGGCGCATGCTATTACGCTCTGGTTGCGGATTCTGGCGATTGTTTCAACCTCACAGTTGTGGATGCAGTACGTCCCCGTGCAACGTTTTATCCGCGCTTTGTTTGCTTCTCGCCTGCCGCCGGGCGTCGCTTATCTGTTTGCCGGGCCGTTATTGGTCGTTGAGCAGTTAAAACGGCAATTGGCGATTATTCATGAAGCGCAGTGCGCCCGCGGCGTGCCGCTGGATGAGGGCTGGTATCAGCGTTTACGTGCGATGCCCGCGTTAATTATTCCGCTAACACACAATGCGCTAAACGATCTTGCTGTCCGTGGTGCGGCGCTGGATATGCGGGCATTTCGAATCAACAATAGGCGCACTACGTTATGGGCACCAGCCGATAGCACCCTACAATGCGTAGCACGTTACGCCATGATATTGCTAATGCTGGCTGAATTCGGAGCGTGGATATGGTTACGTTAGAACAGTTTCGCTATTGCCCGACACACTCAACGCATCCTCCGTTCTGTTATGACTTTCACTATGTCAAACCGGGGATGGTCGCCATCTTTGGTGACAACGGCAGTGGCAAAAGTACGCTGGCACAGCTGATGGCGGGCTGGTATCCGGACTTTCTACCAGGAGAGATAACCGGCACGGGGACGCTTCTCGGTACGCCCATTGGGCGTCTCCCGCTTAATGAACAATCCGCCACCATCCAGCTCGTCCAGCAATCGCCCTATTTGCAGCTCTCCGGCTGTACCTTTAGCGTGGAAGAAGAAGTTGCCTTTGGGCCAGAAAATCTGTGTCTTGCTGAAAAAGAGATTATGGCGCGGATTGACGCCGCCCTGGCCCTGACCGAGTGCCAGCCGTTGCGCCATCGTCACCCGGCAACACTCTCCGGTGGAGAGACACAGCGTGTGGTCATCGCCTGCGCCATCGCGATGCAGCCAAAGCTCTTAATTCTTGATGAAGCCTTTAGCCGCCTGACGCCGCAGGCCCGCGAAATGCTGTTGCAGCGCTTACAACACTGGGCGCTTGAACGTGGTTCGCTGATTATTCTTTTTGAACGTCATCACACACCTTTCCTGAACCACTGCCAGCAAGCGTGGCAATTGCAAAACGGAGCGCTCCAGCCACTATGTTAACGTTAAATCAGATATCTTATCGCTGGCCTGGCGCGGCTACGGATTGTCTTTGCGACATTTCTCTGCAACTCAAACAAGGTGAATGGCTGGCGCTGACCGGCGACAATGGCGCGGGAAAATCGACGCTGTTACGAGTAATGGCAGGTCTTCTTACGCCCACAGCCGGTACGGTTATGCTGCAACAACAAGCGATGAAAAACCTGAAAAACCGCCAGCGCGCGGCAAAGATTGGCGTACTGTTTCAGGAAGCGGAAAATCAGCTTTTTCACAGCACCGTTGCTGACGAAATCGCATTTGGTTTGATACTGCAAAAATGCCCGGCGGATGAAATCACTCAACGTACCAATGCTGCCCTGCAATGCTGTCAGTTAGCAGACACTGCCAGCGCGCATCCGTTAGATCTGCATAGTGCGCAGCGACGGATGGTCGCCGTCGCCTGCCTGGAAGCACTCTCTCCGCCACTATTGCTACTGGACGAGCCGAGTCGGGATTTTGACGAAAATTGGTTGAGCGTGTTTGAAAGCTGGCTGGAAAAGTGCCGCCAGCGAGGCACGAGCGTCGTAGCAATCAGTCATGACGCCGCATTTACCCGGCGTCATTTCTCTCGTGTGGTGCGACTGGAAGATGGTGTAATCAGGAACGTTAATCCATCAGACGATATTCACCCGTAGCGGTCATCATTAAGGTCAAATTTGCAGGCAGACTCTCTTCCAGCACCCGGCGAACATTCGGCCCGTCGGTACGGTCATAAAAGGCTTCTGCGTCTGCCAGCGATAACCCTCCCGCCAGCTTGCGCCCCACCAGACGCTCCCGCAACGCAGATGCGGGAGCTTTGATAAAGATCGAGAAATCACAAAATTGCGCAAGCTGGCACCACTTCTCGTCGTCCAACAACAACCAGTTTCCTTCGACGATGACGAGTGGTGCGGTAACGTGCAACACATCTTCAACAGGATCATGCTTTTGTCGATCGTACTGCGGCCACGTACAATCCCCTTCCACAACCCGGCACAGATTTTCCGCCAGTTTCGCAACGTTGAATGTCTCTGGTGCGCCTTTGAAGGGTCGCAATTGATGCACATCCAGCCAGCTATTGTAATGGTGAAAACCATCCATCGGCAGCGTCTGAATAGCGGGCAGTTCCGGGTCTTGTTGCGCGAGATATTCCCAGAAGGTGGTTAGGGTAGATTTACCCGTCCCCGGCGGAGCGCAAAGAAAAACCACCGTACGCCGCTGCGGATTTACTGTCTGTAAGGCCGCCAGCATACGCAGCAATGGTTTATGTACATTTTCAATTTCATCATCAGAGTACTGCGCCTGTACCTTTAGTCCATTCACCGTCAGTTCGATTTTCACGGCGTTAATTCCTTTAAGGTGGTCGTTACTGCCAGCGTCAGCGCCGTTTTGACCATCCCGCTAAAACGCGCCTCTGACCAGACGGCGAAATCGGCGAACTTCATCGCTTTCAACGCGTCATAGAGCGTCGCATTGCGGGTTATGCTATTGACGTTGCTGATAAAATCCCAGGTTATGTCATCAGCAAATCTGGGCGTTTCATCCTGTTCGTTCAGGTAATGCCAAAACTGGGAAAAATGCGTGATATCGGCGTACAGCCATTTATCCATTTTCCCCAGCGCATAAATCAAACGCAGCGCAACATCAATATCGTCAAGCGGGCCGCTTTGGGCGAGTAACGGCTTCACTGCATATTCGACGATCTCTTCATCGTTATCGACAAACAGCGACGGCAGAAACTGGCGTATCCCCTGGAGCAAAATAGAATGCGCAGTTTTCATAAATGAAAATAAATTGTCCTGTGCATTCAGTTGCTCAAGCACATCATCTTCTGTCAGCGTCGCCATTGGTCTTCCGATAGATCACCATCAATGCAGGGAGTCTATTATATTACACGTTTGGTCCGCGCCGCCGATCAGTAATGTCTGCGTCCGCACCCCATTCGCCGTCTGTTGGATACCGTTCACCAACTCGCCGCCCGTCACGCCCGTAGCGCTAAAGAGGATATCGTTCCCCCTCACCAGTTCATCGAGCGAGTATACACGGTTAACGTCAACGCCCATTGCCTTGCAACGCTTGCGCTCCTGCTCTGCAATCTGCCGATTTTCCGTGTAATCCCCTTTAGCCTGACAAAAGTCAATCAGCTCGGCCTGCATATCCCCGCCTAATGCTTTAACGGCACAGGCAGAAATAACACCTTCCGGTGCGCCACCGATGGTGTACATCACATCGTAAGGATTATCCTGCCAGCAAGTCAGCACGCTGGCGGCGACATCGCCATCCGGCAGGGCAAAAACCTTCACGCCGAGCTGTGTTGCTTCCTCAATTGCGGCACTCAGGCGCGGTTTATCCAGCGTAACCATGCGCAGCTTGTCCAGCGGTTTACCTAACGCCCGCGCCACGTTACGCAAGTTGTCCGCCAGAGGCAAAGACAGATCTATCGCCCCGGCAGCCAGTCGATTAACAACCAGCTTTTTCATATACATATCGGGCGCATGTAACAGGCTATCTCGAGGGGCGAAAGCCATGACCGCCAGCGCATTGCTCTGCCCCATCGCCACCATCCGCGTGCCTTCAATGGGATCGACCGCGATATCGACTTCTGGCCCATCGCCTTTGCCCACCTCTTCGCCAATCCACAGCATCGGCGCATGGTCAATTTCCCCCTCGCCGATAACCACTCGCCCACGAAAAGCAACGTCGTTTAATGCCTGGCGCATCGCGGTGACCGCAAGGCCATCAATTTTATTTTTGTCGCCACAGCCGGTTTGCGGCCAGGCAGCCAACGCTGCCTGTTCCGTAACGCGAAATAATGGCCACGCCAGGGACATCATTGCGCGGCCTCCCCAATATCAACGCCAAATTGTGCCAGCAGATATTTCTCGGCCTGTTCATTCCAGATACCGTGCGTTTTCTCAACCAGCCGCGCCAGCTCTTTAAACAGCGGATCGGTTTTGCCTTTTTCGGCAAAATCGGCAATGGCGGTCAGCGGCATGGTCACGCCGTTATAAATGAGTTTTTTACCGCCAGGGATATCCGGCAGATTGAGCACGGTTTCTGGCACCGCATCCAGGCCACCAATATGGGTCACCATAAACGACGGCTGTAACTGCCCCGTGGCGCTAAGGGCAATCGCCTCTTTCATGTCGTCCGTGGAACCGCCAGACGTGCCGACAATGTGCGTACTGTTGTAATGGACGTTGTAGAAATTAAACGGCACTTTGAAGTTTTTATCCGTCGGACCGGCAAAGAAGTTCAGGCAGCCATCTTCAGCCAGTAATTCATCAGCCATCTCGACGACTGAAGGCACCGCTGCATAGACAAATACGTCATCAAATCCGGCATCATCCGTCAGCGCCCGCAGCGTCTGGACCGGATCGCTCATCCCTTTGGTATTCATATACACCAGCTCAATGCCTTTACTGGCCGCCAGCTCCACCGGCAGCAACTTCTGCACCTGCGCCAGCCGTTTGTCGTCGATATCGACTACCACCACCCGCGCCGGTTGTATGCCGCCGTTAATGGCGTAATCGATAGCGCCAATGCCCATCGGGCCAGCACACGCCAGCAGGGCAATATTGCCGCCAGGTTTGACGCCCATACGATGCTCATAAACATATTGCGTGGTGTGATAATTGGCATGATAAGCACCAATAATGCAGCACATAGGCTCTGCCAGCGACGCCGCAGCAAAATAAGAGCCGTGATACGGTAATACACAGCCTAAATTAATCGCGATTTCGGGAATAATCATATAGGTGGCATTGCCACCAAAATATTCGTAGCTGTATCCGGCTGAATATCCGCTTGGTAGCCCCATCGCCGGTTGCAATACAAAACGCTGCCCTTTTTTATATTTGCCAGTGAGATTTTTACCCACTTCGACAACAACCCCAGCACATTCATGCCCGGTAATAACCGGATGATTTTCTAAATCGTCGGGGACGCGTTTATGTTCACTACCAAGCAACGCCGCTTTCCAGGTGGATAAACAAACGCTGTCAGAAATTACACTCACTAACAGTTCATTATCAGTAATTTCTGGCAGTTCAAATTCGCGCAGACGGACATCCCGCTTGCCATAAATAGCAGCAACTTTGGTTTTCATTTTTACCTCTGTAATCAGTGTTTATGTTCAGCGGTTAATTGATTAAATAAAGTGTCGAGTTTTGGATCGCCAATATAGTTATTAATCAATATCAGTGGTTTATCCGTCACACGTTTCACGCGCCCTTCCAGACTGGCGTGAGTAACGACGATATCCGCATCCGCAGGCACGTTTTCTATGGCGTAATGTTTTACTTCTATTGCCAGCCCCGCTTTTTCCAGGCGTTTACGGAAGGTGGTTGCGCCCATCGCACTGGAGCCCATCCCTGCATCGCAAACAAAGGCAATACGCTTAACACGGCTTAACGAGAATGCACCTTCTTGTTTCATCGCCTTAACCGCATTGGCTGACTCGGTAAACTCATCTTCGCTCTTCGTTTCCACCGTTTTTTCCATCTTCAGTATCAGCGAAGTGATAGCAAAGGACACCAGGGTACCTACCGTAACACCGGCAATTGTCGCCAGGAACGAGCCTTTCGGCGTCAGTGCCAGGTAAGCAAAGATAGACCCCGGACTTGGGCCAGCCACCAGACCACCGTCCAGTAAGTTAAACATCCAGGTGCCAGACATACCGCCCGCAATCATGGCAATAATGGTCAGCGGCTTCATCAGCACATACGGGAAATACAGTTCGTGGATCCCACCGAGGAAGTGAATAATCATCGCCCCGGGCGCAGAACGTTTACTCATCCCTTTACCAAACAAGGTAAACGCCAGCAGCAGCCCCAGACCAGGACCTGGGTTGGAGGCCACCATGAAGAAGATGGATTTACCGTTAACCGAAGCCTGTTGCATTCCCAGCGGATAATAGACGCCCTGATCAATCGCATTATTAAGGAAAAGCACTTTCGCCGGTTCATTGATGACTGACAGCAAAGGCAGATAACCCGCATGTACCAGCGCCTCAATACACTCTTTGACGAAAGTATTAGCAATTAACACCGCCGGACCGATAACTTCAAAACCCAGCAGACAAAGGAGCATCCCCGCGATACCTAATGAGAAGTTATTGATAACCATCTCAAAACCAGCAGGTATGCGTTTTTCCAGCGACTTGTCGATATATTTAATCACCAGACCACCGAGCGGCCCCATAATCATCGAGCCAAGGAACATCGGGATTTCAGCGCCGACGATCACACCAATCGTACCAATTCCGCCCATGACCGCGCCGCGTTTACCGCCGACCAGATGACCACCGGTAGAACCAATCATCACGGGCAATAAATAGGTAATCATCGGACCAACAATTTTGGCGAAATGTTCATTCGGCAGCCAGCCGGTGGGAATAAATAATGCCGTTATAAATCCCCAGGCAATAAAAGCACCGATATTGGGGATGACCATTGCAGTCAAAAAGCCCCCAAAAGCCTGGACCTTTGCACGAGCAGACTTGTTTTCCATAATATTATCCTGTAGAGGAGAGAGTAATTATCCGCGGCTGATAATGTCCGCTAATTGTTTTTCTGATGATGCTGTTAAGAGTTGTTCGAGTATTTCTTCTTCGCACAGTAATTCACTTAACGCCTGAATAGCGCCAATGTGCGAATTGGCATCGGCAGCAGAAAGCCCGATGAGTAATTTAATCGGTTCGTCCTTCCCCGGGAAATAAACGCCTTGTTTAAGTAACGTCAAAGACATCCCGGTTTTAAGCGCCCCACATTCCGGTCGCGCATGAGGCATTGCCACGCCTGGTGCGAGAATATAATAAGGACCATTGCTGATGGTGGAGTCTTTAATAGATTGAATGTAATTCTCGCTGATATAGTTTTTATCCAGCAATGATGCCATCGAGAAATCGATAGCTTCCTGCCAGTCTTTTGCTGAATGTATAACTGAGATTGATGATTCTGGAAAATAATCAATAAGCCGCATAAATTATCCTTATTTTATTTTTAGGGTACCGTCCGGCGGTAAAAATAAAATACTCGTGCAGTTTAATGAAAGCAATTGGGCACGCGAGAAGAAAAACCTCATGAGTAAAAATAATAAAACTTTAAATAACAACAACATGAAATTGATATTTTTAAAGTCAATTTTGTATTTGTTATGTTTATCACAAAATAAATATTTTGTTTGTTATTGTATTTGTGATGCATATCTCTATTTATTTATTGAATGTCCGAAAGCATACTTTTCTAATGCAATGTTTTTTCGCTATACCCCTTTATAGATTCTGAATTCTCACCTGCCAGCTGTTTTCTCCTCCCCCCATGTGACATATTCCCATACTTTACTCAAGGAAGATTCATATGAAAGCACCTGTTTCAATAACCTCATTTCGCCCACAAAAATCTATTGCTATCGCCATTGGCGTGCTTGCCGTGGTTGTGCTGCCATTTCTCTCGTATTACACCGTTAATGAAGGTGAACGCGGCATTTTGCTGCGCTACGGAAAAATCGTAAAAGTTGCCGAGCCGGGGCTGGGTTTTAAGATCCCTTTTATGGAAAGTGTAGAGAAAATTTCCACGCGTAATCAGGCTGTGGTCTATCAGGGATTACAGGCCTACAGCCGCGACCAGCAACCGGCACAAATGACGGTATCAGTCAGCTTCCACATTAAACCTTCAGAAGCAGGCGCGGTTTATACCACCTACAACACCATTGAAGCATTAAAAGATCGTCTGATTGTCCGTCAGTTGCCAACTCAACTGGAGAACGTTTTCGGCCAATATACCGCCATCAGCGCGGTACAGGATCGTACAAAACTGGTTCAGGATCTGCAAAATGCAATGCGTAAAGCCGTTGTTGGCCCGGTGGTGATTGATGGTGTCCAGATTGAAAATATTGATTTTTCTGACGCTTATGAAAAGTCGATTGAAGACCGAATGAAAGCAGAAGTCGCCATTGCCACACGTAAGCAAAATCTGGAAACAGAGAAAATCCAAGCGCAAATAGCAGTAACTCAGGCCCAGGCAGAAGCAGACAGTAAACTGGCGGCAGCCAAAGCAGAAGCTGAGACCATTCGCGTAAGAGGCGCGGCAGAGGCTGAAACTATTCGTTTAAAAAGTGCGGCTGAAGCAGAAGCTATCCGCCTGCGCGGTGAAGCTCTGCGGGAGAATCCCGGACTTGTTGCCCTCACCACTGCTGAGCGTTGGGACGGTAAACTGCCCGATACCATGATCCCCGGCAGCACAGTTCCGTTTATCTCTACTAAGTAAAAAAAGGCCGCTTTCGCGGCCCTTGAGACTGATAGCAAAGACAAAACTGCCTGATGCGCTACGCTTATCAGGCTGCAATATGTTGAATTTGCAAAATCTTGTAGGACGGATAAGGCGTTCACGCCGCATCCGGCATAAACAACGCGCACTTTGCCAACAATCTGAAGGGCCGCATTTGCGGCCCTTCTCACAAAGCATCTTACCGATTACAGCAGCGCTTTTGCTTTCGCAACAACGTTGTCAACGGTGAAGCCGAACTCTTCAAACAGCTGCTCTGCCGGAGCAGATTCACCGAAGGTGGTCATGCCGACGATAGCACCGTTCAGGCCAACATACTTGTACCAGTAGTCAGCAATGCCAGCTTCCACCGCAACACGAGCGGTAACCGCTTTCGGCAGTACGGATTCACGGTAAGCCGCGTCCTGCTTGTCGAATGCGTCGGTAGACGGCATGGAAACCACGCGCGCTTTCACGCCTTCGGCAGTCAATTTTTCGTATGCCGCTACAGCCAGTTCAACTTCAGAACCGGTCGCGATGAAGATCAGTTCCGGCTGACCAGCACAGTCTTTCAGCACATAACCACCGCGCGCGATGTTTGCCAGCTGCTCTTCAGTACGTTCCTGCTGCGCCAGGTTCTGACGGGAGAGGATAAGCGCAGTCGGGCCGTCCTGACGTTCAACGCCGTATTTCCACGCTACCGCGGATTCAACCTGGTCACACGGACGCCATGTAGACATGTTCGGGGTCACGCGCAGAGAAGCGACCTGCTCTACCGGCTGGTGAGTCGGGCCATCTTCGCCCAGACCGATGGAGTCGTGGGTGTAAACCATCACCTGACGCTGTTTCATCAGCGCAGCCATACGTACGGCGTTACGTGCGTATTCCACGAACATCAGGAAGGTGGAGGTGTACGGCAGGAAACCACCGTGCAGGGAGATACCGTTGGCAATCGCAGTCATACCGAATTCACGTACACCGTAGTGGATGTAGTTACCCGCAGCATCTTCGTTGATTGCTTTAGAACCAGACCACAGGGTCAGGTTAGACGGCGCCAGGTCTGCAGAACCGCCGAGGAATTCCGGCAACAGCGGCCCGAACGCTTCGATAGCATTCTGAGACGCTTTACGGCTGGCGATCTTCGCCGGGTTAGCCTGCAGTTTAGCAATGAACTCTTTCGCTTTCGCGTCGAAGTCAGACGGCATTTCGCCTTTCATACGGCGGGTAAATTCAGCGGCTTCCTGCGGATAAGCTTTCGCGTAAGCAGCGAATTTCTCGTTCCATGCGGACTCTTTCGCCTGGCCTGCTTCTTTCGCATCCCACTGAGCATAGATTTCAGACGGGATTTCGAACGGCGCGTATTTCCAGCCCAGCTGTTCGCGGGTCAGGGCAATTTCAGCGTCGCCCAGCGGCGCACCGTGGGAGTCGTGGGTACCGGCTTTGTTCGGGGAACCGAAACCGATGATGGTTTTGCACATCAGCAGGGACGGTTTGTCAGTCACTGCGCGCGCTTCTTCTACTGCGCGTTTGATGGATGCCGCGTCATGACCGTCGATGTCGCGAATAACGTGCCAGCCGTAAGCTTCGAAACGCATTGCGGTGTCGTCGGTAAACCAGCCTTCAACGTGACCATCGATAGAAATACCGTTGTCATCGTAGAACGCAATCAGTTTACCCAGCTTCAGCGTACCCGCCAGAGAGCAAACTTCGTGGGAGATGCCTTCCATCATGCAGCCGTCGCCCATGAAGGCGTAGGTGTAGTGGTCGACGATGTCGTGGCCCGGACGGTTAAACTGCGCCGCCAGCGTTTTTTCTGCAATCGCCATACCGACTGCGTTGGCAATACCCTGACCCAGCGGACCGGTGGTGGTTTCTACACCTGCGGTGTAACCCACTTCCGGGTGGCCCGGAGTTTTAGAGTGCAGCTGACGGAAGTTTTTCAGTTCTTCCATCGGCAGATCGTAACCGGTGAGGTGCAGCAGGCTGTAGATCAGCATGGAGCCGTGGCCGTTGGACAGCACGAAGCGGTCACGGTCAGCCCAGGACGGATTCTGCGGGTTGTGTTTCAGGAAATCACGCCACAGGACTTCGGCAATGTCAGCCATACCCATAGGGGCACCCGGGTGACCGGATTTGGCTTTCTGTACTGCGTCCATGCTCAGCGCACGAATAGCATTGGCAAGCTCTTTACGTGAGGACATTTTGACTCCAGATCGGATGATGAAGGGCACGCCCTTAACGACTTGACGACAGCGCGTTTTGGGCTACGCCGGAAAATTTGCCAACAATTTACCGCAAGCCGCGCGTCATGTACATGGAACATCCTTTTGCCGCTTCAGAAATCTCTGGATCATGCTCGCATGTTGCGCAATCTACTCGCCGGTCCACTGCACTTTTCCTTATACTTCGATTGAGCGTCAATTCACCTGCAGATGGCGCATTTTTAGAATAATCCTGACCTTGTGCGGAAGAGAAAACATGAAAATTCGCGCCTTATTGGTAGCAATGAGCGTGGCAACGGTACTGACTGGTTGCCAGAATATGGACTCCAGTGGACTGCTCTCATCAGGAGCGGAAGCTTTTCAGGCTTACAGTTTGAGTGATGCGCAGGTGAAAACCCTGAGCGATCAGGCATGTCAGGATATGGACAGCAAGGCGACGATTGCGCCAGCCAATAGCGAATACGCTAAACGTCTGACGACAATTTCTCGCGCGTTAGGCGATAACATCAATGGTCAGCCGGTGAATTACAAAGTGTATATGGCGAAGGATGTGAACGCCTTTGCAATGGCTAACGGCTGTATCCGCGTCTATAGCGGGCTGATGGATATGATGACGGATAACGAAGTCGAAGCGGTGCTCGGTCACGAAATGGGGCACGTGGCATTAGGCCATGTGAAGAAAGGAATGCAGGTAGCACTTGGTACAAACGCAATTCGCGTTGCGGCGGCCTCTGCAGGCGGAATTGTCGGCAGTTTGTCACAATCACAACTAGGAGACCTGGGCGAAAAGCTAGTCAATTCGCAATTCTCCCAGCGCCAGGAAGCAGAGGCCGATGATTACTCCTACGATTTGCTGCGCCAACGCGGCATCAGTCCGGCTGGCCTTGCCACCAGCTTTGAAAAACTGGCTAAACTGGAAGAAGGTCGCCAAAGTTCAATGTTTGACGACCACCCAGCATCCGCCGAACGCGCCCAACATATTCGCGATCGTATGAGCGCGGATGGAGTTAAGTAAGGCATGGTGGTGCCAAACGTAGGTCAGATAAGGCGTTTACGCCGCATCTGACATGAATGGCACATTTGTTATCCTGTGCGCGTTGCCGGATGCGATGCTGGCGCATCTTATCCAGCCTACGGGTGCCGAACGTAGGTCGGATAAGGCGCTCACGCCGCATCCGACATTAATGGCACATTTGTTATCCTGTGCGCGTTGCCGGATGCGATGCTGACGCATCTTATCCGGCCTACGGGTGCCGAACGTAGGTCGGATAAGGCGCTCACGCCGCATCCGACATTAATGGCACATTTGTTATCCTGTGCGCGTTGCCGGATGCGATGCTGACGCATCTTATC
>NZ_JBJQKD010000011.1:0-167365 GCF_046487065.1 Escherichia sp. WS2035 | reverse complement strand
CTACTGTATTCTCAAAAACAGTCCCGCTAAAATTATTACCAATTGACGGAAACCTGATTACACTTATTGTACCTTGTATTTCAGGAGAAATACCAGATAGTGTGATGTTAGTTCCATCAAATGATACATCTGAATACGTATATACTGATTCACTGCCAGCAATTTTAAACTGTTTAACTGAAGTTATTCTCATCGACTTTTTATGTTTAAATGTCACTGAGCTTTCAGTATTACTTACAAGATCAATCTGAGGGCTATTCCTTATCGCGATTCCTGACTGGACATAAACGTTATTAAAGTGCGTTTTTTCAGGATTTCCCTTCATTGAAAGGCTCCCGTCATTTTCTGTCAGTAGTAGTCCTTTTACCCTCCAATAGCCGACAATCTGTACGTTATCAATAACTGAATCACAGCTATCGTATACATGCAACCCTATATCCCAGTTATCACCCAATGAATAAGAATCAGGGTTATTGTATCCTTCAATACCATTTTTACTTACCATTATTCTCAGATTGCGTAACTGTGATGCCCTGTTGATACTAACAGCTACGCTCATGGCTTTTGGTGTAGCAGGAGTAACACCTACAGAATCTTCATTCGTAAACTCAGTGAACTTACAAGATATCCCTTCAACAATTTTAACCGGTTTTTCATTAGAGATGTTAAAAAAATATTTGTTTTTTTCTCCATCACCAGTAAATACAAGATGGGTTCCTTTACTCCAACTTTTTAATAATCTTTCAGGCGCTGGTCTATATGTATCCCAATAATCAATGCCAGATCCAACCAGTGAACACCCCTCAGGAATGTTAATATTCTTCTTGATGATGCATATTCCTTCCGGAATTGTTATAACCGACCTTCCAGAGTTTAAAGCTTTAATAAAAGCATCTGAATCATCTGTTTCCCCATCTATTTTTGCTCCCCACCCTCTAACATCTCCACAATCTCTCCATCGTGCCATCTGCAACTCAGGATATTTTTTAGCGCCATCTGGATCTTCTAATTGCTGCCGTAGCTGATCGGGGTCATACTTCAGCACATTAGGAAAATAGAACTGCTGCGCACCATATGCATCATAAACAGCCATAGAATGGCCTTGCACGGTAACGAATTTGGCAATCTGTCCGTTATATACAGGATAACCAGCAGCGTTAATGATGATTGGTTGAGAAACAGGAACGTGAGAACCGTCTTCGTTCTCTACATAAACCTGAATCCGGTTTTCAGGATTTACCGGGTCAGTGTCAATTTTACCGATATAAATTTTGCCATTGGCTACGGCTTTAAAAGAACGCGCCATAGTGAAGAGTTGCGAAGGCATACTCACTACAACATTGGCTGTAATGTCTGTCATTTAATTTGCTCCAGATACAAGGAATCGCCGCAGCATTGCCACAGTGATGCATTATTAATCAAAAAAAATACGACCACTGTGGTCTTATTGATGATGCAACCAGCAGATAATAAGATGCCGATCCACTCACAAAAGCGAGGCATCAAGAATGGGAAGAGATGACCCGCAATTTAATCTGCGGCTACCTTACGAATTAAAGGAAAAACTAAAACAGCGAGCCAAATCCAATGGCCGCTCTCTTAATTCAGAATTAGTTCAGATAGTGACTGATGCTGTATCAAAGCCATCCAAAATTTCAGGCTATCGAGACGATGCGGAACGCATCGCTGATGAGCAGTCCGAACTTGTTAAGAAGATGGTGTTTGATACGCTGAAGGATTTATACAAAAAACCCACCTGATGGTGGGTTCCATTTATTAGTCTTGCTTTGTGGACGGTATAAGGGATGCATTTGCCTCTTTAGGCTTCAAGGTATACATCCCACCATTAAATGGATCTACAGCAAGCCAACCAATTAACCCACCAAACACAAGATTTCCACCAATATACCAACCATTAGCATTGGCTTTGATTGGCAGGGTAACTGGTTCGTACCCATCCTTCTCCATAGTGATCTGGTAGCTCTTTTTGCCAAAATAACTACCATCTGACTTGGCAAGAGTTACTCCTTGCGGGGTCTTACCTTGCGCAACAATCACGCCTGATTCGTCTTTTACCTTAAAGCTCGCACCGGAAGGATTGCTGTTCACTTGCACAAGCTGCGTTTCGTCACCAACAATAGTTGCGCACCCAGATAACAATATAGCGCCAGCAACGACGCCAATAATCCTCTTCATATCAATTTCCATATTTAAAAAACCGGAAACATCCTAATGACAAACCATTCAAATGTGAAGTAGGCAAAGGATGTTTACTTTTTTCATGGTATCCTGCTAAAAACTAAGGAGGTTGTCGTGAAGCAATTTCTTACTGCTATGTTCTTATTCATATCTTTTGGGGCTACAGCAGAGTGCTGGGTCGTTGGAGATATGCGCGGAATAAGCTATTCAGAACGAAATAATTTCCATCCGGAAGAAGATGGTTTTAGTGGAACATTCATCATTAAGACAAACGGTGAAGATGCCAGCATCACATATTCTGGGACAGATGCGGGCGGCATGGCTTACAAAGCATTGTCTAAAAACTCCATCATAGGAATCGGCGCGAATGGCGAAACTCAACGCGTTATCGACTCATGGGTAATACATCCTACTGGAACAGTTTTAATGTCAAAAACCATTTCCGGTTATGGAAATATGGATTCAACCAAAGCTTTTGTTGGAAAAGTAAAAAGAAAATGTTAGCGATTGAATCCAATTTCCCATACGTTACTGCTGTGTTGCCTCAGTAGCAAACAGCGGTCTGATGGCATTCGCAGCGTTATTTATCGCTCTTTCATAGGCTGGTGTTCCTGCTTTGGTGTTTGCCAAACGAAGAAGCATATTCCTTGCCGCTTTGGACTCATACAAGCGCATCATTGCACCAAAACCAGCCTCAAGCCCCATTGATACGCCAAGGGTCGCAGTTGCGCCAATCGTCCTTATCCTGTTGGCTTGCGATTGCCCCGTCTGAGTTACTACATTTGCGGTGTCTGACCTTGCTGTTTGCTGTAGAACTTCATGAAGAGCATCAAGCTCTTTCATGTGCTTTCCAGAAAAAATAGTGTTGTAAATTTCACCGCCTGACTGAGATTTCAGCTTATTAACTTCAGTGATGAACTTGGCTGGAGAGTCCCCGGCCTTTTCCGCTATTTTGCTGACGTAAGCTGCACGCATAGCATCTTTCCCCTTATCATCCAGTGCGCTCCAGATTCGTTTCACGTCAGATGGTTTTCTGCTTAATACAACGGTATTTATAAGTTCAGGACTGGCTTCACTGCTTGCCTTGTTGAGCTTGTTGGCAATGTTTTTATTAAGCACCTTATTATAAACGTTTGCATAATCGGAATTTGCTTTAAGGTATTTTGCTGCGTCTGATGCACCGAGGTTTTTAGCAACTGCGTTACGAAGGTCTTTTGACATTGCATTCTCTACCATATTGGTAGCTGCTTTTGCCTGGTTGGGGAAGACCATAGCATCTCCCTGAACATTAGATCTAAATGCTGTTCTGTGCTGACGCAAGAGATCAAACGTAACATCCAAATCAGTTGCAGGGTTTGCTAATTCTTCACGTAGGTTACGCAAGGATGTAAGCAGGCTTTGATTGGCTGAAGTCCCAAGCCGTTCCTGTCTTGCGATCGCTGTATTCAGAGCATTCATGGTATTTGTGGTATCAACTGCGGCATTACCCATTTTATTGGTGACGTCATTGATAACAGCGCCAGCAGCATCCTTCCGCCCCCTTAACGTGGTGGTAAGAGATTTCACCACATCATCAGGGTTGTACTCACCAAAACGGTCAAAATAATTGCTTACCAGCTTACTACGCGTTGCATATTGCTCCGCTCGCTTTGAGCCTGTCCCGAGCAAAGCCCCCTCAGCATCCTGAGTAAGTCCGCGAGTGAAAGCATTTTTCGGCGGGATAACATCAGATGTCATTGGTGTCACGCCCATCGATTCTGATGTGGCAATTTTCTTCGCCACTTCTGGCGCAATATCACCCTTTATAGCCGTTATTCCACGCCCTATTCCCTTTGCTGCTGCGGAAAGAACACCCTGAGCGGCAAGGTTAACTCCGGCATTTTTAGCTGCATTTTGTGCGAAATCGCCTTTCTGATTTGCGGCCTCTGCCAGTGATCCAATAGCCATGCTTCCTGCCGTTCCAACTCCTGGAACTAAATACCCGCCAATTGTTTCTCCAGCTTGCGCATAAGGGTCTGTCGGTCGATCGACTGGACGATAGACATCATCCAATACTTTTGGCCCACCAAGCCCCTGACTGATTGCATTAATCAGACTTGCGCCACCCTGCAATACGTCAAATGGTATGTTTACCAGACCACGACCAGCCTGTTCTGCAATTTGCCCTGCACTTTGACCACCAGTGAGCCAATCGCCAGCTTGTTGCATTAATGATGGTTCTTCCCGTGTTGGTGCATTATTGGCCTGATTAACTGTTTGTTGCTGAACAGCCTGACCAGCAAAATACTCATCAATGGCGGTGCCAATATCTTCGGTGCTCGTACCATCAGGAAAGGTAAATGTCTTACCGTTTGCAGTTACTTTCATCATTCCACCGTAAATTGAATGCCCGATTTTGAGGTATATGATCCACCCTGATTCCGTGGTTCTCCTGAAGGTGTCGAATCTTGTGCTGGCACTGCGTCAGTATTCATTGACATATACCGCTTAACGGCACTCCCCAATGATTCACCTTTTTTAACATCCAACCCCAATATCTGACCGCCATTACGCGATTGTCCTGGATTGCCATTCGCGCTCATCCACTCGGCTTTAAACTCATTAAACTGCGCGTTTCGTCGCTCAAGGTTTGCCATCGCATCAAGCCATCTTGCGACCGTCTCAGGGTTATCCATGTCAGTTGGTGCACCCTGCCGAACGATCTCAACGTCTTTATCCGTTGCGGGGCCGGGAGGTAGGAATTTAAGAACCTGACTGTTAACAAGGGCATTTTGGCGAATGCGCAAATCACGCAATGTCGTATCGCTTCCGGTAAGTTTTGCGAACATGTTCTGTGCGTTACCGAACAAACCTGTCGTTGGTTTTTCTGCTCTGAACTGTTGAGCAAGCGCACTCATGGAATTGGCTGAGTTTGATGATGCTGTGGCATTGTTTACAGCCGTCTCGATGCCTTTTTCCATGTTTACTGACAGCTTAGGTGCTTCGCTAATCAACTGCTGAGCCTTTTCCTGCGCTTGCTGCATCTTAAACCCGAACTCTTGCTGATCCAGAGCCAAGCGTTGTGCTGCGATATTGTGCCCAGTCATTGCTGACTGATAGGAAAGGTTTTGCCCTCTCGCCTGAAGTGCTTCTCCAGCCTGATTGCTTCGGATTGTCTCTGCCAGTCTGCCCCGGTCAATTTCACGACCAGCCATCTTGTCCTGAACAGCAAACGCCTTTTCTGGTCCAAGCGCACCGAGAGACATAGTAGTCAGCATGTGTGATAGCTGCTCTGGATTCTGGATACCTGTCTGAATCATCCAGTCAGCATTAGCACCAACGCGATTTAACCTGTCCTTGTTGTCAGTAATGAATTTACTGTAGGCTTCCGGTCCCTGAGAAAGAGCGACGTTAGCCCTCATGGCTAAATCGCCCATATCGTTGCGTTGCTGATCATTAAGACCGGAAAACGCCTGTTGTGCCTGTGCAACAAACGCTGGATTTTCCTGGGCAAACTTAAATAGTCCCGATGGATCACCAGAAGCCCATGCATCAGCGTGAACCTTATTGAACGCACTAATAGCTTTCTGTTGCTGTTCCTGATTGTAAATATCAGCAACTCCAGCCAGACCACGTAACGCGGTCAGACCAACGTTATTTGCACCTGAGCGAGTCAGTTCATTGTTTTCGCGGATCAGACCAAGCGTTGCGTTAATGTCGCTTGCCTTTGGCGCATTCTCATTTTGCGTACCGATGCCAGCCAGAAAACCACCAGAATTAATACCCTGTTGCCACGTAGCCATGATTACCCCTTAAAACAACGAGCCAAGCAGACCAAGACCGCCGCCGATCGCAGCCCCCCACGGAGTTGATGAACCAATTAATTTCGCAAGTCCAGCCCCAGCAATAGCACCAGACGCACCTCCGCCAATAGCAGATTGCATTGCTGATGGTCTGTTGGCATTTGCCGCTGCAAGAGCCGCACTTTGCTGCGAAATCTGACTCATGTTGTTGGCATATGTTTGCCCGGCGTTTGCCTGCCCCTGAAGCGCGCCAAGACCAATATTTGCCAGATTCTGGTAGTTGTTCATCTGACCAGATAGCCATTGCTGACCAAGCGTTGGTGCGATTGTTGCTAACTGATTACCGGTTGCAGTGGAACCCAATCCACCTGTTGCTTCCGCTGCCGCCAGACTCTGATAGCGAGCCTGACCAGCAAGATCTTTGTACTGCTGAGAGTTGTAATACTGGTTAAGTGCCTGACCTTGCCCTTCCAGAGACGATAAGTTCTCGAGGCTGCCGACATACTTATCAGCCAGAGGAGTAAACGGCTTCAGGTTGTTCATGATGGTGTTGAACTGCTGATTTTGCAGGTCTGCGGCATACTTCTGAGCTTCTGCGGCATACTTTGCGCTTTTATCAGAGCTGCCACCTTTCCCGCCTTTTTCAGGGCAATAAGGTTCCTCGCCGCGCAGTTTTCTGCCCAGCTTAAATGCATATAACATGGCTATCTCCCGTGATTCAGGAATTCGATTAGTTCTTCGCGTGTGGCGCTGTAAAAAGTCACGTCATCCACGCCTTTAAAGTATTTCTTGATGGTTCCGACACGCTTAAGGCCAATCATTGCGCAGTACATCTGCCCGTGGCGGAATTTGCGCGCAGCGAACGATGTGACGCACTGAACGGTGGTGTTAGTCAGAATGTATCGCCAGAACGCCAGCCCGATTTCCTTGCTGAATCCACGAACCTCTGGCAGGTACATGGCGTGGCAATCGAATGTAAGCGGCTGAACCTCCTGATAGTAAACAATGCCTCCAAACTGACCGTGCACGTTCACCTCAAAGTAACGGCAATCAGGTTTGTAGTCGTATCCATCACCGTTGTTGCTCCCGGCGATGATGTCAGGGTGATTTCCTACTGCTTCGATCAGGTCGATGTTTCGCGTTGGTTTGAATGTAATCATCAGTCAATCAGCCCATGTAATCTAAGTGCTGTTTCAAGCGCCAGAGTACGCTGCCGCGCCTGCTGCAAACCTGTAGCGAGAGCTGCGACTTCGGATTGTGTGTACGTAGTGCCGACCGTGTATGACTGGTTAGCGTTGAATGAGCCAAGAAGTGGCGTACCTGTGGCTGCAGTCCATCCGGTATTTCTTGCTCCAACAACCTGAATTCCATCAACTGAATATGATGTTTTTACATCCAGCGGTGACGCAAGAGACTGCAATTCGGTTACGGTTTTCGATACGTAATCACTCTTAATGCCAGAGACATCGTTTTCTACGTCATCCAGTCTTTGGTCAACAGTGACCAGATGCGCCTGAATATCGATAACCTCATCCAGCAAGTAATCAACATCGCTACGCAGTACGACTATCTTCCCTTCGGCAGTTGTTAACCTGACCTCAAGGAGATTTATCGCTTTTGTGTTTGCGGTGATTCTTGCGTCGTGATCAGCCAGTTCGACATCCTGTTCATCGTTTTTCACCTGAGCATCGTAAGCGCCCTGACCAGCCTGATTTGCCTTCCCGGCAATTGCGCCGACATCAGCCCCCTGATTAATGACATACAGCAGGTAAGACTGGCTGAATATATTGCGTGGAAGGATTGATGTGTCGAGCCGTGTAGCCTGAATGATTACCGGCTCATTGAGATTCGAATCCGCCATTACTCAATCCTTATCTGGCAGCCAGACAGAGTGACAGGTGACTTCGTGATAATGCGCAATTTGAAGCCGACATTTTTCCTGATGCGCCCTACTCGCTTCCACAAAACACGTTTGTCGTAAACGAACGGTTCATTCTGCTCAATCATCTGCTCACGTCCGTAATTGATGCCGTCAGTGGTTGCAGAGAGGAACAGGCGGTCGGCGTACTGCGCAACACCAGTTGAAGATTCAACCTCAAGGTCGAACACTCTTGCGTTATCCGCTTTGAACAACGGAGTAAACAGCAGGTGTTCCTGTTGCTTGTCGTACTGGCTGCTGATATCGAACTGCAATTTGCCGGTAACCGATTCCAGCTTATCGCCGCACGTTATCTGATTGCCTTCGTAAATGAAGTCAATAGCGCGGTACACATCGTCATACAGGCCTGTTTTCAGCACACACCATTGCGGACCATTGGCGCTTGAAGATGCGTCGTACACGAGAACATGGCGCGGAAGGTGGATAATCAGCAACTCATGCGCATCAAACCGCAGCGATTCCATCACGCCATCAGCCAGTTCATCAGCAGTGTAGGAGCGGAGGATTTTCTCAATGCTCGCGCTGGCGATTGGTGATACCTGACCGGAGCCGATGATGTATACAGACGGCGCACCCGTTGCCGGATTGCTGATGAACGCATAAGAATCAGCGAATGGCGTTTTGCAGTAAGTCCCGGCAATACCTTTCTGCACCATCAGCGATGGTTGTGCAACATACAAAGCGGCACCAACGGTGGTTGCACCAGTCAGGGAGAAATATTCAATCGTCGATGAACCAAAGCAGACAATGAAGTCTCGCCATGTTCCGATACCGATTATTCCGTCAGGCTGTGATTCTGCCCGATATTGTGCGCTGTAGCGGTCAGGATGCGATTCGTCTTCAAGGTCAGTGATAAACCATGAATCGGTGCCGTCTTTTGACCACGCATAACGCCCACGTAATCGCGTAATGTCGCGGACTGAGCCTAACTCATACTGCGTGAATCCGCTGTCTGCAGGCCAGTTTGAGACGGTTTTAACCGTGCCATCATAGCGATACTCGACCAGTTGACCATTAACGCCTACAGCCTGAGATGTCCGACCATGAGCCATTGATACGCGACCACTTCCGGAAACATCACCGACTTCGCTTTCGCCCTTATACAGCTTGCCCCCACACACGCGATAAACAGCACTCTGCGCCATGTTGTACTCGACGCCGCGAGATACACCGTTCACATCAGAACGTTTTGCAATGCCCGGGAATGAGCGAAGATATCCGCTGCTGTTCAGGATTTCTTTGGGTGTAGCCAACATATTCGCTGGCAGATAGTCGATATAGTCGGCGTTTCTGAAATCTTTGCCGACACCTTTCATAAGCGGAAGTTGCTGAATCGGCATTTATTCACCTCACGTACTCGGATCATCTTTCTCGATGTAAAACCGATTCCACGTAAACGCGCTTTTGTTACCACTACCGCGAGGCATGTCATTTCGTCGCTCAAGTGGTGGTATTTTTGTTAAAGCGATACAGATTGTCTGATATGCACTGTCAGCAGCGGTCAGGAGAGCATCCGACGGCTGAATGACGTTATCCATGCACACCTGCACAGCGAGCTTCAAAGCGACGCCATCATTTGCCCATGCAGGGATACCTGAATCATCGTCAGGTAACGGCATGATGCCGTTTTCTGTATCAGCAAACTGATATCCAAGCTCGATACCTTTCGCCTGCCATGCTGCCATCATGTCTTCGAGGTCATTAATGGCATCTTCAATTGCCTGAGGGTCGGCATCTGTCAACGTGGCATTGGAATACAGCCCGGCTTTTCGTAAAGCCTTTAGAACGAGATCACCCTTCGTTTTCGCCATCTTCTTCCGCCTTAGCCACTTTTTGCTTCGTTGCGGTTTCTTCAGGAGTTTTTACCCAGCCTTTTTTCAGGTGAGATTTAACTTCTTCGTCATCAACAATGATGTAATCGACAGCAAACTGACCACAGGTGATCATGTTGCCCGGCTTATAGAGCATTGTTCGTGCCATTGTCTTCTCCCAATAAAAATGGGGCCGAAGCCCCACCCAAATTACTGCCCGGCAATAACGATGCCCGTATATTCAGGAACAAGTACAGAGCAACCGTACAGAGTGGTGAAACGAGCAGTGGTTACGCCTTTGATGTGGTCGAAGGCGTAAGACATGATCAGCGTAGCTCCCTGCTCGGTGGTTGCTGTCATTACCTGTGGACCCTGACCAGTCGGGAACGCCAGTTTGCCGTACATCAGTTCAACAGAACCATCAGCCCAGAACAGGTTAGCCGGTGCGGCATTCTTGTTGAGAATGGTGATTGCTGCTGATGCTGCCGGTTTGGCATCGACGTTTGCATATGGACGACTCGCAACATCGGCATTTCCAACAGGGAGAATCTTTGGAGAGATTGTTACGGTGGTTCCTGCTGTGTCTACTGCCAGAACGCGGAATACCTGCGGCTGCCCGGTGGTATCTTTGGTGATCTGGTGTACGGAATTCACACCTGCGATGGTAAACGCATCGCCAACCTGCAAGCCTTTAGCAGATACCGTAATGGTCCCCTGTCGGTTATCAACAGGCATGCCATTTGAATCTTTCGCTTCAACCTTGTGTTCAGGTTGATTTGATACTGTCAAGGTTTCAGTGCTTCCTGCCGGTAATCGACCGGAAATATCGGTCTTGTAGCTATCAAAGGAAGCAACCGGAGGGATCTGCGCTTTTTCGTATGCTGTCAGGGTTGCGCCCTGAGCGTAGGCACGGTGACCAAGCTCGCCAGCAAGGTCTTTGTAGTTGAAGGGGTTCCAGAAAGAGCGACGGTTGATACCCTGAGGTACACCAATCGCCGTCATGGTGGCATCAATATCTGCCGCACCATTCCACAAGGCAAGGCCCCGTGAGCCATTTTCTGAGGCAGGAATTGCGACCACGTTAGTAGCACGCTGCGTGACCATGGAAATCAGGTCAGAGTCAATCTGTGCAGCAAGGCGCATACCTGCGGCGCGACCAGCTTCAGTTTTATGTTCCGGGTCACGCATTTCACGCGCATCCAGAGTGTACAGAATGTTTTTCGGCTCCTTGAACACAGAAGGAACAAGGCGCTGAACCAGTGCTGTTGGCGTTTTGCTGCTGAGGTCGAGGCCTTCCTCAATATTCATGTGGTAATGCTGCGGACGATACAGAACATCACCTGCTCGCTGCATTGCTGTATCACCGGGACGGAATTTTTTAGCGTTACGGGAAACTACGCAGGCGGCCTCAAATCCTTCAACGTAGTTTTCGAACATGATTTCAAGGTCTTTTGCTAATTGGTTAGCCATGCTTAATGCTCCGATAGGTTATTTTTTTGCCTTTTTAGCGGCGAAATACGGCGTCCAGTCACCAGTTTCCAGCGCCTTGGCTTTCAGTTTGTCGAGGTTATTGATTACTGCGCCGTTGCTCCCCTTAACTGTCGGGGTTGTGGCTGCCGTGGTTTTTGCTTTTGGCATGATTCTGGCCTTAGATTCGATACGTTCCAGCAGACGACCAATTGCTACGGGGTTGGTAGCTTCTGCCAGTTGCTTGCGCAGTTCAGCGTTGCGACCAAGCGCCAGAACAACGATTTCCGGCTTCTCTGACTCAAACAGGATCGCGTTTTGTGTCTCGATGGGGATTTCCTCGAGTACGGCCTGTTCTGCTTCCTGATAGCCAGGAACCTTGAGAGCCTTAACACGTTGCTGATATTTGGATAATCGCTCTTGATAAGCAGCCTGAAGCTCCTGCTCCTTCTGCTTGCGAGCCATCTCCTGTTGCTGGTACTTGCCGTTATCCTCTGCCCACTTAGCCATGCGTTGCTGATAGATTTCTTCATCGAAACCGATGTCCTCATCGTCCAGTTTTGGCATTCGCGGTGGTTGAGTGATTACCGGCTGCTGCTCGGCAGGTTTCTGAGACTGACGCATCAGCTCTTTCAGCTCGCGGTCTTTCTCTTTAATCGTCTTGCGCAGGTGTTTTACCAGTCCATGCTCTGCGCTATCTTCACTGGTTGGCGAATCCAGCTTTTCGTCACCAAAGTAGAATTCCTGTTCTGATTCGTCGTCATCAGTTTCAGTAGCTTCCTCTGCATCATTGCCGGAGGACTCACTGCCATCTTCTGTTTCGACTTCTTCAGCCAGTTCGACATCATCAGGAATCTGCTCTGACGCGTCGGTTTCGATTTCAACTTCTGGTGTGTTTTCTGCCATCTGGTCCATTTGTTACCCCTGTTTACTCGATGTTCAGCCCATCGGAAGGCAATAGGGTGCCTGGCCTCATAAAGACAGCCATTGCACGTTATGGGTTAATTACTGCTGTGGTTGTTGCTGAGTTGATTTTTGCAGGATGCTGCTGATGTCCATGCGCTGCGCATGGCCCTGTGCCTGACTTTTCAGGACAAGCTCTGCATCAGCACGGGCATTGTCTCCTTGCTGTTGCTGGAACTGTCCGAGCAGTTTCAGAGCCTCGCGGATATCAGATTTCTGCTGACTATCGGCAGATGCGAGTATTTTCACAACATTTGCCGCTGCAACCTGAGCATCAGTCTGTGCCTGGAATGCTTTAACCTGAATGGCTGCCTGTTCGTTCTGCGCTTTCTGCAATTCAGCCTGACCAGCAAGAAGCTGACCTTGCGCTGCAACCATAGCCGGATCTGGCTGACTGGCCTGTTGTTGTTTCGCCTGTTCAACCATCTGCTGTTCTTCAGGCGTTCTCGGCTTGATAACTCCAGACAGAAGCAACTGATTGCGGTTGTATTCTTTAAGATCGTCCATCCCTTCGCCGTCCATATTGTCGAGGATCATCGACGATACAAGGTCGTGTTTCGGCGTTCCGGGCGGGATAAGTGCCAGCATGGAAAGTAACGACTTAACCGTTGCGTCACGGCGAGTAGCGAACGACTGACCGACATCGACAGTCACTTCATAGTTACCCTGCGAAAGGTCGTTAAGCGCGATAACCTGCCCTGTCTGACGGTCAACCACTTCACCAGTCATCAGCGCCACGTCATCGCTGCCGTCCTCATTAACGATGCGCATTGGCGTATCGCTGCCATAGACTTCACGCGCCATAGAAAGCCACACGACGCCAGCGCGGCGCATGGATTTAGCCATGTTGTCCATGTAGATATAGGACTGCGTGTCCATCCGGTTAAAGATGCTATCAACGGTATCGGTAGCGACGTTGCTCGGCATGTTCTCAAGCTGCGACGCACCTGTAATTTGCTGAATAGCCGTTCCGGTGTACTGCAATAGCCCGGCAAGAGCTGGCGGCATTTGTGTCGGAGGTGTATAACTGCTGACCTGAGCCTGCGCAGTAATATCTCCGTTTTTGTTTTTCAGACTGACCATCGGCAGGAACGCCGGGCGCTTTTTGTTGCGCTCCGCCCAATGAGTGGCAAGAGGACCAGGAATCATGTCAACATCAACTACAGGAATGCCATCACCGCCAGCCTGAGTAGCGTTATCTGCAATCATGGAAACCATCAGGTTCTCAAGACGCTGTGCATCCATCGCTTTTGCTGCGTGACCTTCGATTCGCTCCTGATTATCAACAAATGATCGACGCCCATATACCGGGATGAGAGGAATATGTTCGCCCGGAATACGCTTCGGTTCTTCCAGCCATTCAGCGCCAGACAGAAGGCCGCAATAAACGCGGCGTTTCTTCACTGTCCGCTCGCCAATCAGTTCGAATGCGCCATCGGTCAGCTCGTCGACAATATCTTTGATTTGATCTTCATCATAGATTGCCGTTTCTCCGCTAACAGGGTTACGCCATGCTGTGAGCTTCACCTTCTCTATGCGAACTTCGTAGTAGCGACCAACATAGATAGCATCGGGCGTTGACCAGTCATATTGAGTGCCAGTGTCATCACGAGAAAGGCTTGCCGCGGTGGAATCAGGGTATTCAGCCTCGAACGCCTTGGGCGTCATGGAGAACATTTCCATAGCCCACATAGCATCAGAGCGGTCATATTGCTTGCTGTCCTGATCGAAGAAGACGCATGTCGCTGGGTCGTAAACAGGAAGAAGACTGATGCGTCGCTGCTCGTTACTCGGATCCATTTCATCTTCGTAATCAGCACACATGCGGAAACAACCGAACCCGCCCGTTACAGCATCATCAAATGCGTTATCACACGCTTCACCACCTGATGTTTCCTGATAGTCAGCGCGGAATTTGCCGTTCATCTTTTCGGCTAACGCTTCCGATGCCTTATCGTCCTTCGGCCTGAATTTAACGCTGATGCGATTCTGTCGATACTCGCCAATGATGCGATCACATTCACGGGCAATCTTATTCAGTTCAAAGCGCGGATAATGCTCAAACCTGCCTTCATCAAATGAGTAACCAGCGTTTGTGCTGCCTTCCCACTGTGCGCCGGACACCCGGACGAAACGTTGAGCCTCAATAATCTGCTCTCGCATATCCTGCGTTGCTGACCAGGCATTATCAAAGTTGCACAGCACCTTGCGATGCCAGTCAGTCATCTTTTTTTCTGCCATATCAACCTACACCACAAGGAATTGAGTAACTGGAATAGTCGGGTTGCGCAGCCGACTCCGGGCAATGCATACACATCATCAGCGCATCAGCCAGGTTAGGAGATGGAATACCGAGCTTCTGCTTCATTTCGACCTTAGTCATTAGCTCCAGCTTCCCGTTGTTATTGAATTTGCGCTGAATCTGCGTCAGTTCTGCAAACAGCTTCTCCAGCATCTTCTCGCCTATCGCTTCTTTGTCGAAACTCAGCATGTCGTCGGGGTCTGCATACTCACCGTGAACAACCGCCCGATATGTCAGATACAGCCTGTCAGCCAGCGCGTAATAGAATTGCGCTCGCTTATTGCGGAACACATCGCCAATAGTGCGAACGTTGTCGCCATGTACGACTTCATCAGCCCATGCTCCGGCCTGATACGGAGCATCTTCATCGAATGGCGATTCACTGCCCTTGAACATCGTGGCGGTGATTTTCTTGCCGGAGAACGCTTCCGTTGTCTGTCTGCGTAGCCCGGCACCAACACCATCACCATCCCACAGGTAATGGTCAGCGCCGTCTTCAATCGCCAGCGAAGTAGCCCAGTCAGCACCCTCGTTGATGTCCATCAGCAGACCTTCGGCAATGCGCTTAACCACCGAACCGTGACGCGATGCGTAACCTTTAGCATCTGGCCCTGTATCTGACGGGTCATGTGCAGAAACAACCGCGCCTTTCGCTTTCCATCCGAGTTTCTTGTGCGCATCGGTTGCGGCTTCAAGCCATTCACGTTTGATGATTGCCATATCACTTGCGCTTACTGGCTCACCAAGCCAGATGTGACGATACAGTGTCGGATTTCTGCGTTTACACTCTTCCATCTCCAGACGGAGAACTTCAGGAAAATGCGGGTTGTCGGTGTAGTTCACCGTCAGCAGACAAATATCATCGGGAGGATTTACAACGAATCGCTGATAGGTATCGTCGAGGATGTTTTTCGGGTTGAAGCTCACCCATATTTCGGAAAACGGCTTGCGAATGGTTGGTATCAGAATATCCCACGATTCCTTCGTTACCGCCTCCGCTTCTTCCACCCAGCAGATATCAATACCTTCGAGCGATTTAATCTTCGTAGGGTTGTTTTTGATGCCGTAGAACATGAATTCAGCATTCGTTCCGAGATGACGAATCATTGAACGCTGAATTTCAAACTCAGCCGAATACCCTTCACGCTCGATAGTGTCTTCAAGCAACCGGATTACCGAATCACTGATACTGTTTTGCAGTTCACGAGCGCAGAGAATACGCACAGGCTGCCGACGCGCCGCCTCAACAAGCAGCCTCGCAATTGCCCACGATTTACCGCTACCTCGACCGCCTTTGGCGACTTTGTAGCGATGCGCCTCAATGAACGGTTCAAAGATAGGATTAATCGAGGTCATTTTCCGAATAGAGTGCTCATCGGTGATGTTTCAATCTGGATTGCGCCGCCGTCTTTGCCTGTTAGCTCGTGATCAACCTTGTCGCGCCATTTATCCTTCTGTCGGTTCTTAAGCCAGAAGATGGCGGCGGTTGTATCAGGCGGGTAATACTTCTCAAGCGGAGTTTCGACAATTCTGTTTTCAATAACACGAATATCGATGTCTGGAGCCACGAAGCCCATAGCGCGTTGATAAAGACGGTCACTAACTTCTGCATCAGCGACGGCCTTACCCTTTTTTATGGACTCCGAAAACTCAGGATAATCAAGCTTCCACTTGTTAATAGTTGACTCACTGACTTCAAAGAAATCAGCAAGTTCTGCATCGGTGTAGCCCAGCAAGCACAGTTTGCGTGCCTGTTCGGCATACGCCTCTTGATACTTTGTTGGGCGTGCCATGTTTATGCTCCGGTAGTGAACAGGTCTAACGCTTCCTTCGATTTACGCACCGCTTCGATAGTGCGGGTCGTGATATCTGAATTAGCGCCACCTGACTGGAAGTGAATTTTGAATAGCTCAAGCTTCAGCTCGTCAGTGCCAATGAATTGAAATGCTTCTTCTGCGGCTGCGTTCTGGTTCATGACCAGTTTGTAAATCTCTAACTGGAATTTCTGTTCTTCAGTCATGGGAATAATCTCTGCCATTGTTGGCTCCATTTATCCGTTAAAAGGGATATCAGTTAAGTTATCCCGTGTAGGGTATAAGCCATTGTCGAGACCACTCATTGAATGGCCTCTGCAATAACCGATGTCTTTCCATCAGTCCGCCACCACAAAGAATCTTTTTTGCCATAAGGCTGGAGGTTCATCTTTCAGTGGCTGCCAGTGTTATTTCCCCACTTACTGGCTTGGGTTGTTTCGCTGTACTGCCGTAACTGGTTACCCAGAATAAATTCCGGTTTCATTATCAAGCCCACCAGTAGATAGGCTTTGTAATGAACTGGCTCTTATCTCAACGCAGCCCCTTACCGCGCGCCAGATGCTCAATATCAAGCATCAGCAATGAGATGTTTAATCTGGATTCACTCCAGAAGTGATCACCACCCTGTCTACAGAGCCAGATGTGAAGGATGATGAGTAAAATTATCGCTATCATCGAAGGCATTGCGTCCTGATGTATTCCTGCAGGTAGTTAACCTGCGCGGTTATCCTGTCGATTCCACTTCGGAGACGGTAATAATTGAGTTCAGCATCTGCTGTAAGTCTTGGGCTTTCTCCATCGCCCATGCTGCTGGCTCCGGTCGTTGACTTTGCACAGGTGGCGGCGACTTGCAGGCGCTTACGCCCAGCAGAAACATCAGCACGGAGACTTTCGATAGTCGCGTTAGCATCAGCAAGCTCCTTTGTGTATCTGGCATCGAGTTCAGCTACATCACGTTGACGCTTCTGCATGTCAGCGATTGTGGATGTGGCTTTATCGCGCTGCTCTTTGTAGGTCATGGCGTTATCACGGTAATGATTAACAGCCCATGACAGGCAGACGATGATGCAGATAACCAGAGCGGAGATAATCGCGGTTACTCTGCTCATACCTCAATCTCTCTGACCGTTCCGCCTGCTTCTTTGAATTTTGCAATCAGGTTGTCAGCCTTATGCTCGAACTGACCATAACCAGCGCCCGGCAGTGAAGCCCAGATATTGCTGCAACGGTCGATAGCCTGACGGATATCACCGCGATCAATCATCGGTAAAGCGCCACGCTCTTTAATCTGTTGCAGTGCCACGGCGTCCTGGCTTTTCGGAGAGAAGTCTTTCAGGCCAAGCTGCTTACGATAGGCATCCCACCAACGGGAAAGAAGCTGGTAACGTCCGGCGGCTGTTGATTTGAGTTTGGGGTGTAGCGTGACAAGTTTGCGAGGGTGATCGGAGTAATCAGTGAATAGCTCTCCGCCAACAATGACGTCATAACCATGATTTCTGGTTTTCTGACGTCCGTTATCAGTCCCCTCTGACCACGCCAGCATATCGAGGAACGCCTTACGTTGATTATTGATTTCCACCATCTTCTACTCCGGCTTTTTTAGCAGCGAAGCGTTTGATAAGCGAACCAATCGAGTCAGTACCGATGTAGCCGATGAACACGCTCGTTATATAAGCGAGATTGCTACTTAGTCCGGCGAAGTCGAGAAGGTCACGAATGAACCAGGCGATAATGGCGCACATCGTTGCGTCGATTACTGTTTTTGTAAACGCACCGCCATTATATCTGCCGCGAAGGTACGCCATTGCAAACGCAAGGATTGCCCCGATGCCTTGTTCCTTTGCCGCGAGAATGGCGGCTAACAGGTCATGTTTTTCTGGCATCTTCATGTCTTACCCCCAATAAGGGGATTTGCTCTATTTAATTAGGAATAAGGTCGATTACTGATAGAACAAATCCAGGCTACTGTGTTTAGTAATCAGATTTGTTCGTGACCGATATGCACGAGCAAAACGGCATGAGGTTGTTAGCGCAGCCTCTTGCCACCCGCTTTCACGAAGGTCATGTTTAGAAGGCCGCAGCGTAACTATCACTGATGAATTCAGGATAGCCAGTGGCTACGGCTCAGTTATGGTGCTGGTTAACGGACTTGAACCGCTACCCATTCGCTTACAAGGCGACTGCTCTACCATTGGAGCTAAACCAGCATGTTTGGCGGGACAGCGTGGACTCGAACCACGATAAGAAGGTTAACAGCCTTCCGTAATGACCTTTATACGACTGACCCAAATAAAAAAGCCACCGTTGCAACTTAAGAGTCACTAACGGCAGCTTACCTGCTAATTATGGCTAAATGGCTAATTGCATGTCAAGGATTTTAACAGCAACATGCTTAACTTTCTCAACACGTTTACGCATTTTGAAAGCATTTTGCATTGGCTGGTACAAAACAAATAACGACGCTTTCAGGATGTCGTCAATTTCGTTTCTACAGGTTGCCAGTGAAGGTTTTCTCCATCCCTCGCCACCACGTCCACACATCTTGCGTGGCTTTGCAGTCGCGTGATAGTAGGATGCAATTGCTCGCTTAGATGAACCATGAGCGTAGTAGCTGAGGAGGATGCCAAAGGCTTTCTTGTCAATGTACATGACGGAATCGACGACCTGAGAAATCAACATTCCATCATCATCATTACACATTGGCCTTGTCATAATTCTTCCCGGCTCTACGCTCTCCATGAACTTCGCTATTACGCTGCTCATGCGCTTTTCCAGACGACCTGAATAAACCCATGCGCCCCACAGTTCAAGCCAGCCATTCAGCCACTCATGCTGTTCTTTGGTGAGGTTTAGTTCTCTTATGCCCATGCGCCTTCTCCCTGTACCTGAATCAATGTGAGGTTTCCGCAGAACACTGCTCCGGTATCGATATACATTTGGTTGGCAAATTTAAGTGGTTTCACTGCTGGCGTATGACCAAAGATGAACGTGTCCGCGCCTTTGATTTCTTTCACGATCCCGTCTTGTGAGTTGCTGATTCGTTCGCGGTTCCAGATTACCTGCTGATGATCAACTGGCTTTCCAAACTCGTATTCGTCACAAGGATAATCGGCGTGGCAGATGACATATTTTTTACCTTCGCTCACCAGTTCGATGATTAACGGAAGTTCATCTGCTTTATGGGCAAGAGCTTTAGCCAGAATTTCTTTGTCGTAATCGAGATTAAAGAACCAGCCACCGCCATTAAGCATCCAGTGATTGACGTTTCCGCGCTCTGATAAGCCATCAATCATCATTTGCTCATGGTTTCCACGTACAGCTCGGAACCAGGGGAATGTGATTAATTCCAGACATTCGACGTTCTCTGTACCGCGATCGACCAAATCGCCAACCGAGATAAGCAGGTCTTTTTTGGTGTCGAATCCTATCGTCTCCAGTTTTTTCATCAGGTTCGTGTAGCATCCGTGCAGATCGCCAACTACCCAAATATTTCGGTATTTGCTGCCATCAATTTTTTCGTAATAGCGCATCTCTTTCACTCCATCCGCGATGAACCATGAGAACGTCGTTGACGATGGCGTGCATTTTCCCGTCTTTATCATCAACGTATTTTCTGACCGTAACGCGACTACATTTCAGTCTGCGTGCTACTTCTGTCTGGTTTCCGTATGCTTCAACGAGCATGTCTGGAATGGTTTTTACTGAGAACGTCATGCGGCCTCACTTCTGCTATTTCGCAGGTCTTTGAGTTTCTGCTGATACTCCGCCTTGATGGCCCTGCACTCTTCGACAGTCCAGCGATGGCGGTTATGGTTTGATTCGATTTCGTCTACTGCTTCCTGCCCGATGCGATTAATCAGTTCGACGCGATACGGAACGAGATTTCCGCTTTTGTGCTGGTTGCACACCACGCATTGCTTGTGAATATTGCGTTCATCAAATCGGAGTTGAGGTGCCGCAGCAGTTGTCCGGTAATGTCCGGCATCCCACTGAGCAGACGTGAGCGTTCCGCACGAGATACATGGTAAGTCGCGGTCTCTTTCTCTGATGAAGGCGTTTACGGCTTGTTGGGCTTGTTTAATCCAGTAACTGCGGGGCTTTAAGGCGAGTTTTCGAATCTTAAGTTTATCTTTCTGTTTCTGCTCCTCTCGTCGTCGTTTCTTCTCTGCTGCTTTTTCCGCTTTTTCGCGTTCTTTGCTTCGTCGTTCGAGTGCTATCTTGGTTCCACACTCTGGAGAGCACCACCACTGATTAGCGAATGCAGGGTGAAACCATTCCCGACATTCATCGTTTTTACATCGTCTTCGCGCTGGTTTAGCCATCGTCTTCTTCCTCGTACATTGAGCTATTCGGATCGCTCATCAGTTCTGCGCAGCAGTGCTCACACACGTGAACTTCAAGCACATGCAGCTTCTGACCGCAGTTAGCGCACGTTAAAGCTCGCTCGACGCTTTCTTGTTCGTAACTTCGATTTGGGTCAATCACCTTGTTTTCCTCATGCGGTTCCATTTGGCCTGTAACAGCCCGTAGACATAATCGAATGTCTTTACCTGGCTTTCTGTGGGGATTGGTTTCTTGCGGGATCTGGTGCGTTTGGTAGGAGTAAAAATCAGGTTGTCTAACGCTATTTGAGTAATGCTTCGTCGCTGTCTCGCCACACGTCCTCCTTTTCCTGCGGTAGTGGTAACACCCCTGTTGGTGTTCTTTCACACCGGAGACACCATCGATTCCAGTAAGGTTGCCCGGGTCGAAAGCGATCGTCTTCCTTTCGCTCTCCACATCGATAACAGTGCTTCATGCGATCACCATTTTGCATGGTTTAATCGCCATGCCGGTAGCCAGTTCAAAATCGGAGTCGCACTGATTGCCCCACATATCCCACCCGGTCACTTTGTCGCGGCTAAATAACTCACAGCGCGGCACGTCGCCAAGCAACTTAGCTAACATGTCTCTTACGATCGGTGGTTTTGCACTGTGCTCCATTCTCGGTGCGGTAAAGTGCTGGCATATGGAAGCGTCCATTCTCTCAGGCAACCGCCCTCGAACAGCAAACAAGCAATCCTCGCTATTTGCCCGGGTCATATGCCCCATTCCGATCGCACTGTTGCCTTTGTGCTTATTGGTTTTGTGCCAAGTAAAGCCTTTCATAGTCATCAACCTGAATCCCCACGCCTCAATTACCTTTAGCGCTTCGGCTGGCTGTGTCGGCACCCACCACATCGCTAACAAGCAAGATTCTGGATCCGCTAAATCCCATACTGGCAGTCGGCAAATGTCCTGAACATTCATAACATCGTATTTATGTCCAGCACCGCGATTGCCATCGTTGGCTTTGTCGCGATATTGCCAAGGCGGATCTGCGTAAATAAGTCGGTATTTGTTCATGCAGCCTTATCTCCCCATCTCGCTTTCCACTCCAGAGCCAGTCGCGCTTCGTCTGACCACTTAACGCCACGTTCTGTACCGAATGCCTGTATAAGCTCTAATAGCTCCGCAAATTCGTTTACACGCATCCTGCTGGTTGACTGGCCTATTACCACAAAGCCATTCCCGGCAAGGTTAGGAACAACATCCTGCTGCTTTAATGCTGCGGTAAACACACACTTCCAGCTTTCTGCATCCAGCCAGCGACCATGCCATTCAACCTGACGCGAAACGTCACCAAGGCAAGCCCAAAGCTTCCGATTTTGGTCTAAGCTGCGGTTGCGCTCCTGAATGGTTACTACGATTGGTTTGGTTGGGTCCGGAAGGATTTGCTGGATGGCTTGAATGGCGTTCTGCTGATGGATGGGGCTTCTTAGTTCAAACGTTAGTTTCCTCATGGGATGAACTCCAGTGTGTGATGTTAAATTCCCATTTAATTACCCTTGCATACCCAATTTTGAACCCATCAATACCTATCCACCGCTTGCCACTCCAATAAGATGTACCACTTTGCTTGAAATGATGTGGATGCTTAGATTGAGTGGTCACTGTTACAGGTAAATATGGCTTCGGGTATTCCCCATTTCCTGGATAACCAGATTTAATTCTGCTCATTGATACCCTCTCTCACTTAATCGCCTCCACGCTTCGTTAAACTCTTCTCGAGTTGCGCCGGATTTTCTTTCTTCAAACATCATGCATTCGCTGATGTCTCCCCATGACTTTGATCGCTTTTCAGCGAACAGATCATCCCATTCGAATACCCAGCGTCCTGATTTTCGGTAGTGGTAAATGGTCAGCCATGTTGTGCTGTTCGCTGGATACCCATAGAGAACTTCGACTTTTTGATCACGGTCTTTATGCTTTTTCAGCAGGATAAAGCCAGCAACCAGCGAAGCTCCGGCAAGAATGATGATTGGAATTTGCCAGTCAGCCACACTTCCCTCCCCCCCAAATAAAAAGACCTGCGATTACCAGCAGGCCTGTTATTAGCTCGGTGATGTAGATGGTCATTTAATACTCCGTCACGTTTTCCTGTCTCCACGCCTCGTCATATTCCGATTTCGGCATATTGGCGATGTAGCTATATGGCGATCCTGATTCAAGTTGCAGGAACTGGTGCGATTGCTCGTCAAGGAACAACGGGACACCACCTTCCCAACCTTCGCCGTTACGTTGTTTTTCAAGCATCAAAACAGATGCCGGAGATGCCAGTAGCTGTTCGTCCTTCTCTGACATCTTTTCACCACTCTGAACTCTCTGTAACGCTCTCTCGCGAGCCTTGTTACGCCAGATGATGAAAAGGTTGTCTGTCAGGTCTGTTATCGCTCCAGAGCCTTTTACGTCCATTTTCCCGGTTGGTTTTTCTTCGCTATCTCCTTTTCTGGAGTGAGTAACGAGAATGACGTGGGAGTTTGTTTTGTTTTTGAAGTCACAAATCGAGTCAACAAATGCTTTCTGCCCGTTATAGTCATCGTCACCTATGCCGCATTTCATCAGGCTGTCGATGATGAATAACTGGATGCCGTATCGGCGGCGAGCGTAGTCGAATATTTCGATCAGCCTGTCGGCTTTCGCCGTTCCGGTCAGGCCAAACACCCAGAGTCTTTCGTCATAAAATTTAAATGCAGAGTCAATTTCCAGCACTGGCGGCATCTTGCAGCACGTTGCCTGACGGGTAAGTCGCTTAAGGAGAATACCAGGCTTCAGCTCAAGTGACGCGATGCATGTCTTCACACCCTGACGCATTGCCTCAAGTGCCATATGCCCGACAACCTCCGTTTTTCCGTGACCGTTCACACCATTGACCAGCGTCAACTCTGCCTCACGGAACTGGAATTTATCTGCCAGAGATTCCCACGGTGGATTAAACAGATACTGCTGCTTGCCGTAGAAAGCGTTGATAGTGTCCTGGTAAAACTCTCGCGCGCTGTAGAGTTCTTCAGGGTCGAAGTAGGATGCCGTGCCGATGTACTGCCAGATTTCATCCTCGGTAACACCGTTCATCAGGCATTCGTTGATGTCTTTGTACGGCAGAGTAACAAGACGGCAACGATGTTCACCGAGTCGGCTTGCGATTTCCCTTGCGGCTTCACGACCAACATCATCAACGTCCATCGAGATGAATATTTCCTCAAACCTGTCGAGGTTGTGATACTCAAACTCAATCCACTGTTGCTTAGCGCCTTTTCCTCCACCAAACGGCACGGATAACGCCGAGATGCCGTATTGCGCATAGCTCATACAATCAATTTCGCCTTCGCAAAGCACAACCGCCCTCACGCCAGCGTCCAGAGCCTGCCATCCGAACAGACAAGGTTCACAATCACCTTCTGCCATAATGACTTTCTTCCCGTCCGGGCGCTCAGTGCTGATTCGCTTGACCTGCAACAACTCACCATCGCGTTTGTACGGAAGCACCAGTGCATCAAGTTCTCGTTCTCCATTCCACACCTTGCCGCTGACAACCTCGTAGCGCTTTACGACTTCTGGCGATATGCCACGCGATTGCAGGTACTCAAGATGGGATTCTGTTCTGGTAACGTAGCGGGCGATTTTCTTGCGATCAGGTCTGGAGAATTTCTTCTCACGTTTGGCATCGAAATGGTGATCGTCATCCTTGATACCGAGAAATGCTTTCGCTTCCTGCATAGCCTGATGCAGGTTAATTCCACGACATGCCATCCACAAATCAAGCATGTCACCGCCGTCTCCCTCAGCGAAATCAGCCCATTTTTTCTTGCCGCTAAGGTTGACCTTAAGGCTGTTTCCCTTGTCACCATTGACGTTACCGGCAACCCACTCATGCCCCTCTTTCTTGCCGTTTGGCAACAGGTGCGGAGCCACCCTGTCAACCTGCGCCCAAAGCAGGTCGCTAAGTTCACTTGGCGTCATGATTCCCTCAGATTGAGATTTTTAAACCAGAAATCGACAAACGAAATACTTAACCAGCCGTGGTTATAACCAGCGACCAGTAGCGATTTGATTTTTGATTTCATGGTTCACCTGTCGAAAAACACGTAGCCAGTTTTCGATACGGTGATTGCGGATGATGGTTTGGATTGTGGTTGAATGGTTTCTGGCTTTTCGTCGTTCCAGCGCTGACCGTTCAGGTAGCTCGATGGTAACAACCTGTCGAATCCGAACTGCTTACCATTCCTGCATGCGATGTCTTCTGCCAGCATCGTGGCAAACTCGCTTGCCGTACCCCTGGTAGTTTTACGCCATTCCCTGAACTGTGTTCTGAATGCCGAAGCTGCGTTTTTCTTCCCGGCTTTCCGCATGCCTGCACACCAGAATATTTCCTCGAATGCCTTGTCGGTTTCTTCGTGACGGTCAGGTGATTTTTCACACTCCGTCCGAACACTTTCGGACATAGTGTTTTTATTATTTCTTTTTTCTTTTGTAATAGTTTCTTTTGTGTGTCCCTGTTTTGGTGACAGCGCTGTCACCGTTTTGGTGACACTTTTTGTCACCAATGCAGTGACATTATCACCAGAGTAGTGACACCCTTCGATTTGCCATTCCTCGATGTTCTTGTTAGGCCCGATTTGCTGGCCTTCGCGAAGGATAACCTTCATCGCGATAAGCTCATTCTTGGCCTTGTTTACCTTCTGTCTTGGCAGCCTGGTAATTTGAGCTAACTGACTATCAGAGATGCGATCCATCTTTTTACCGTAGCCGTATGTTTTACGGCATATGGCGTGGGCAACCTTGCTCTGATTTTTCGTTAAATCTGCGCCGATAAGCTCTTCATACAGGGCATTTGCAAGACGGGTATAACCATCTTCAACTTCTGCCACACGACGCTCCACAGGCCGTTGTGAAGGCCTTAAATGTGTTACGGTTGCAAGATTACTCATGACCTTTCTCCTTCTGCATCAGCTTCACTTTTTCCAACTCAGCCCGGAATCGACCAGGCTGCTTGAAGCTGGACAGGAAGCGATCACGTAGTATGTGTTTGTGAATTTTGTCCTGGTAAGGACTGAGTTGTTTTGTCATAATTACTCCTGTGGATTGATCCAGTCTTTCTACATCAGGCCTCAAAACTGTTGCCGCAGTCTTGAGGCTTTTCTTTTGTCAGCACCATGGCTACTTTCTTAGCCAGTTCCGCCAACTCCTCGTCTTCAACACCCCACTCCAGCACAGCCAGAAGCATGGCCATCTTTGGGATAAAGATGTCTTTCCATCGCGAAATTTGCGATTCATTGATCCCTAATGCATCAGCAACCTTTCGCTGACCACGTACAGCAATTCGATTTAGGATGTTGCTTGTAATTGCATTCGCTTTCTTGCGAGTACTTGTAAGTTGCATATGTAAGTATTTCCTTAACAAATAAGAAGTTATGCGCATCAACTTATGCGCGTTGTATTCCCGCATTTCGGCGGGAATGAGGACCATGACTGTTAAAGAGCGGTGTTACTATTTGTTTTTCTTGTTGCTTGGGAAAGGACGAACTTCCTCTCCAATCACACTGCCATCAGGCTTTACCGTAACCATGATGTTACGGCCTGCCAGAATGGCCTTGCTGATAGCGCACTGGATTACACCAAAGTCACTGGCTGCTTTAGCCTGTCCATGGATTTTGGCGTAATCGGCAAGTGTCATTCGAATCATATGCACTCTCCGTTATTAACCATGAACAAAGAATACTACAGGTATTCAAAGCAATCAATACTCAGGGTATTTTTAGTTTAAGTACCTTAGCTATTAGAATTAAGCTATGGAAAATAAAAAATCACTGACGACAGAACAGCTCGAAGACGCTAAGCGGCTTAAGGCTTTGTATGAGTCAAAAAAGAAAGAGTTGGGAATAACCCAATACTCAATCGCTGATGAACTGGGTATCACCCAAGGAGCGGTAGGGCATTATCTTAATGGCAGAAACGCGCTAAACGTTGAGGTTGCATCTGGTTTTGCACGACTGTTGCAAGTCTCAATTGCTGATTTTAGCCAGTCAATTGCTGCCAAGGTTGCAGAACAGGCAGAAAGCCTTAAGAGCGATGCCAACGTAAGGTATGCAGGGGAATACAGAGCAGGAAAGAGGTATCCGGTGTTAAGCAGTATCCAGGCTGGCTCGTGGTGTGAAGCATGCGAACCATACACCATTAAAGACATAGATGTTTGGCTTGAGTCTGACGCGCATATTCAAGGTAATGCGTTCTGGCTTAAAGTGGAAGGTGATTCAATGACGGCACCGGTTGGGTTAAGCATTCCAGAGGGAACATTCGTTCTTTTCGATACCGGAAGGGAGGCGATCAACGGCAGCTTGGTCATAGCAAAACTTTCTGACTCTAACGAAGCAACATTCAAGAAGCTGATAATCGACGGCGGAAATAAATACCTCAAGGGACTTAATCCTGCATGGCCTCTCGTGCCAATCAATGGAAACTGCAAGATTATAGGCGTTGCAATTGAGACAAAACTCAGACTGGTTTGATCACGCAAGGGGGCGCTTATGGTTGGAACCGCTATAGCAAGCTTTTTGGGGATGTTGGCAATCTCAACAATTTACGGCTTAGCGCATGCTTTTATTGCGAAATCTCTATCAGAAAAAATAAGCCAGGCTTGGGCGCATAGATCAGCTCGTTTCATGATTCTAGTGATCATAGCAATACAAGGGATATCTGCATTTATCCTCTATGGATCAAGCTTATACCTATTGTATCAAGGCGCGACATTTACGCCTTACACCAGTGATTACGGAACCCTATACGATGGTAGTGAAGACATCTCTATGGCTTGGATCGTCTTTGGTTTATCTATGGCCGTGTCTGTTGTAGCAGACATCATTAAGGTAATTCTCGTCTTAACCTTCGCTGACTAACCCATAATCCCGGCAGCAATAGCTATCGGGATCCACTTCACATATCCCGCATAAAAAGCACTGAACAAGCAGACACCGAAACAAATAAATATCCTTTGTATTCATTTGTTTATCATTATTTCATCAAAAATAAATACCTTGGGTATTTACACAATAAAATACCTACAGTATTCTTTAGCCATCAGCAGGACGCTGGAAGCCAAACGGAACAGATTGGCAGGCTCTTTAACATTGATGGGATTGTCCCGCCGAAATGCGGGAACCAAGGAGTAGTTGGCTTTGGGGTGCCGTGAAGTGCAGCTGCACGACAGCAACCGGAAGATAAGCACTCGGCGCGTCACCGCCAAAGTCAACCATCGGAGGTCAACATGGCAGTAGTCATTACATATCTGGCTGACGATAACGCCAGAAATCGCCGCAGAGCACGCAGACAGGCTCAACGTGAACAGGCAATGCAAGAGCAGCGACTGGCACGAAAAATTGCGCTAAAGCTCTCTGGTTGCGTCAGAGCAGATAAAGCAGCATCACTCGGAAGCCTTCGCTGCAAGAAGGCAGATGAATGCAGTGGAAGTATTTGCCTGCCAAACGTAGCCATTTACGCGGCAGGCTACCGGAAATCAAAACAACTGACAGCGAGGTAAGTGGTGAATCAGACATACATTCCATCATGCTTGAGAAATCTGCCAAAGCAGAAAGCAAAGCCCCGCAAGCAAGCCATAAAGGACGCTAAGGCAGAGGTTATTGATCAAGCAATACAATTGCTCAGGGAGGAGTTAAGAAGTGGCAAGCTCGAAGGAATGATGATGCCCTATCAGCGCGGATATCTATCGGCGATTAGTAAGTTGGAAGTATTGAAGAGTGAATTATGAACTATCTGGAATTTCCGGATGGTTCATTGTTTTGGCAGCAAGCATAGAGGTGAATATGGAATTCAAAGGTACTAAAGGTAAGTGGGAAATAATGATGGATGGCGATGAGATTAAAATCATCCAGGCAGACTCACTTGAAAATGGCGCAGGCTGGCGTTCGTATATTGCAATCTGTGAGGAAGTTCAATGCATTGAAGATGCCAATCTAATAGCGGCAGCACCTGACCTTCTCGAAGCACTTCAGTTATTACTTAAGCAAACCAAAAATAGAACAACGACAACATATCCAGAATGGTATGGAGCTGTTAATAAAGGTCTCGCAGCAATAAGAAAAGCTCTTGGGGAAGAATGATGAATAGGAAATACATTGTTGAAGTTATAGAGCGAGAAACAAAAGAAGTAATTAAACATTTCGAATTTGATAATTATAGAAAAGCTGACCGCGTAGAAGAAGGATTGTTGCGACAAAGTAATATCGAAAAATTTGATGTTGTCATGCGATGCGAATAAGCGCCTATAGCAGATTTACGAGTCTGCTATGTGAGCAATGTCGCTCGTAACTAAACAGGAGCCGACTTGTTCTGATTATTGGAAATCTTCTTCGCCCTCCAATGTGAGGGCCTTTTTATATGCATACCAATAACGCTTCACTCGAGGCGTTTTCGTTATGCAATCAAACAGAAGGAGTTACCCATGATGCACTTTCAGTTAGCGGGTAGCGGCGTCATGTCCGCTTTCTACCCGCACGAATCTGAATTATCACGCCGAGTTAAACAATTAATCAGAGCAGCAAAGAAACAACTGGAGGCGTTATGCGCAATGAAATAGCCATCAATCACCAGATGCTTCGTGCAGCACAAAACAAAGCAGTAATAGCCAGATTTATTGGTGATTCCAAAATGTGGCTTGAAGCAAATAAAGCGATGAAATCAGCGATCAACATTCCGTGGTATCGCAGGAAATGAGTTTTACAGATAACTGGTCAGACGAAGAATTCATTCGTCAGATGAACAAAATGCTCAATCAGCACAAAGAACAGGAGAAAGATGATGATTCTGACTCTGAATGATAAGCGTGAAATATCGCAAATCATCGCAAGTTTTACCGATGATGATTACGAACGAATCAACAGTGAAGTTGATCGCCTCTGCAAACGTTGCGACCCAATAAGCGAAATGCTTCGCTCATATAAACCAGATGAACACACTAAGGACGCTATCGACTGGCTGGAAGATGATGACTGTAACTATCAGGAAAAAGCCGCTGAATGGTTCTGTGATGCAATAACCGAAAGAGTTAAGGCTGAATATGCCTTCGCAATATTCAAGCGCAGACACATTTTTGGAGAAGCAGCATGAGCAATATCGTTGAATTCGTTAAACAGCAGGAGCAGTTATTCTGCGGAGCATTGACTGAACAGACGGTGACATGGGCTAAGGAAAGCCAGTTTGCAATTCAGTATTTCCAGAAAAACGATTACCTGGCTAAAACGGCACTGGCAAATCCAACCAGCGCACAGAACGCCATCATCAATGTTGCGGCGATCGGCATCACCTTAAACCCGGCCAGCAAACTTGCTTATCTAGTTCCGCGCGACGGCATGGTTTGCCTTGATATCAGCTATATGGGATTACTTCACCTTGCACAGTCGACAGGATCAATTAAGTGGGGGCAATGCAAACTGGTGTACTCAAACGACACCTATGAATCAAACGGCCTTGATTCAGCACCAACCCACAAATACAACGCATTTGGTGAGCGAGGCTCTATTGTTGGTGGTTATTGTACGGTTAAAACAGCAGATGGTGACTACCTCACTGAAGAAATGAGTCTGGCAGAAATTAAAGCTGTGGAAGCAACGAGCAAGGCAAAGAATGGACCGTGGAAGACATTCTGGGAAGAGATGGCGCGTAAAACAATAGTTAAACGCGCCAGCAAATACTGGCCTAAAGCCCAGCGACTGGATAATGCCATTCACCTGCTTAACGAAGATGAAGGTATGCATCAGGAACCAGTTATGCCGCACAAATCAGAGGAAGATATCCGCGAAGATGAACGGAAACGCCAGCAGGAAATAATGGATAAAGCACAACTTCTTTGCGATGAAATGGCTCAGGCAGAAAACATGGATGATTTGAAGCGATATTTTGCAGAAGCATATCGCCTGACATCTGGAATGAAATTGCAGCAGAACGTACAAGCCATTTACATAGAATGCAAAGCGAAACTGGAGGTTGCCAGTGAGCAAACTGTATGAAATAGCCAATGAATACGCAAAGCTGATGGATTCAGATTTAGAGCCAGAGATGATTGCTGACACAATAGAAGGCATGGAAGGAGAATTTACCGATAAAATAGAGCAACTTCTTGCCATTATTAAAAATGAATCTGGTTATGCTGAACGCCTCAAGGACGAGGCAAAGTCACTGAATGAACGAGCAGCAGTAATTCAAAATAAGATTGATAGCATTATGGCATATATAGCGTCATCGCTTGAAATGGTTGGCAAGAAAAAGATTCGAGCAGGTATTCACCAGGTAACAATCCGCAAACCGTCAGAAACTGTAGAAATCATCGACTCAAGCGCCATTCCTCCTGAATACGTTGAGTTTGAAACGACAATTAAAGCCGACAAGTTGGCAATCAAACACCAACTAAAAGCAGGAATAAATATCCCCGGCGCTCAACTCAAAGTTGGGAAACCTTCACTTCTTATCAAATAACGGTATCGCCTATGAAAAAGACTCCATGGGAGAAATGGGAAGTCGATTTCTTGCGCGAAGTAGCGGCGACAATGCCAGTTGAAGTTATCGCTGAAAAACTGGAAAGGACTGAAAAAGCAGTTATGGCGAAAGCAACAAGGATTGGCGCTGACATTGTTAGCCGACTTCGTGGAAGACGCTGGACAAGAGCCGAAGTATCACTTTTCGGTAAGTTCTCCGCAGAAGAAATAGCAATTGCAACCTGCCGCTCAATTTATTCAGTAAGAGCTATGCGATACAAGCTAAAAAAACTCGATGAAGAAAGAGCAGGCATACGAATAAATTAACATGGAGTAATTAACAATGAAGCTAAACATCGACCTCGGAAAATACGTTATTACCGGAACCAAGCACGATCTGATTCTTAGCGAAAGAGGAATTATCAAAGAAGGCGAGAATGCAGGGAAAGAAACACTAAGTCGTATCGGTTATTACAGCAAGTTTGAGCATCTGGTTAAAGAGTTATGCAACCGTGAAATCCTGTTATCTCAGGCGCAGACGCTACAGGATATTCAGCAGCATATCTGGACTTTAGGTGAGTCACTTAGCATGGCTATTGACCAGTTCGTGGAGAGTAAATAATGAGAGGACTTGCATACAATCCCGGCATTCTTCCGGCAGAAATGATTATTCGCCAACGCGTAAAGCCAATGCCATCGAGAGAGGAATTGCTTAAAAGAAATAGTTTCGGTTCTGTTAATGACAACAAATATCTGAATGCAATGTGGCGGAGTGGGAAGAAATGAAACAAATGTCACTAATTGAGATGGATGGTTTTCTGAAAGGTAAATGCATCCCAAGTGATTTAAAGGTTAACGAAACAAACGCTGAATATCTTGTCCGTAAGTTCGGTGAACTTGAATCAAAACTAGAAACGGCGTTGCGGGAGTGTCGTTCTTCCGGAATCACGATTGATAACCTTGAAGCCAAGTGCGCGGCGCTGGCGGCGGAGAATGCGGCGCTTAAACAGTCGGAGAAGGAATTTAATAACTTCTGTCGTCAGGAGTACTACGGTTGGGAGGACAACTTCACGGAAACCCCAGCCACCGACGCTTTCCTGGCGGAAGTGCGGGCGCAGGGGGCGGATATGGCTCGTAACGCGATGATTGATTTTGTTGATGGTGAAGTTGGGCCAAACAAGAACGTTCCGGGGCTGATTAGAGGCGCAGAGATATGCGTAAGTATTGCTGAACAGCTTCGCAAAGGAGGCAACCAGTGAGCAAAATTAATTACCAGGCACTGCGTGAGGCGGCGGAACGTGCAATTCCAGCAATGGAACGCCTGTTAATGTTGCCAGCTGATGATGATTTGTTAAGTGAACAAGAACTTAAAGATTACGGTGTGGATATTGATGCGCTCAACGCCTTCAAATTTCTGACCGGACCAGAAACCGTGCTGGCACTGCTGGATGAACGGGAAAGAAACCTGCAATACATCAAACGCCGCGACCAGGAGAACGAGGATATTGCGCTAACGGTTGGGAGGCTGCGCGTTGAGCTTGAAGCAGCAGAGAACAACCTTATTGATAGTGAATGCCATGTTGCTGAACTGGAAGAAGCTCTACGCGATAAGCAGGCGTTACTTGAAGCCTCAGAAAGCGCAACGCAAAATTACAAAGCGAGAATGCATACATCCGCAACCGGTACAAAGAACTGGACCTATTAATCGGGAAAAACATTCTGGTCATGCAGGCTGCCATTATCGAATGGCAGGCAACTGGCGACGCTAAGAGCGGACTAGCATGGATTTATAACACACTGTTTGGCCCTGGCGAATTACCGGACGAATCTGAGAAAGATGCTCAGGCCTACTTTAATCGCAAATATGCACCAATTGACGAAAAGCTTATGGCGCTTCACAAGTGGTTTTGGGAACAAAGTGAAGCCGAGCGCGCCGCTGGCATTCGCATCAAAGGAGAGTGATATGATTCACTACCACGGTGGGCCTATTACTCCTGATACGTGCGCAATGAGAGCATGGAAAGGGCGACATGCGTTTATCAGTTTTGCGCATTCAGGCCAGATCAATCTCGCGGCTGAATACTGTCAGTCGTTCGCGCTGGACAACGGTGCATTCACCGCCTGGAAAGCAGCTGGCAAAAACAAAATCGACTGGAGCGATTACTACGAGTTTGTTGCTCGCTGGAAGAATCACCCAGGATTCGATTTTGCCATTATCCCGGATGTTATTGATGGCGGAGAGGAGGAAAATGATGCGCTTCTGAATGAGTGGCCTCACGGAAAACTAGCTGGCGTTCCAGTGTGGCACATGAATGAAAGTGACGAGCGATTTATTCATTTGTGCAATGAGTTTCCGCGAGTGGCTATCGGTAGTTGTGGCGACTATGACGTAAAGCGCCCAACTCTTGCGGTAGCCAGAATGAAAGACCTGATTCGTCACATTGTTGATGGGCATGGTCAGCCGGTTACGAAACTACATGGGTTGCGCATGTTAAATCCGCTGATATTCACAAAATTACCCTTAGCCAGCGCAGATAGTACGAACGTCGCTCGAAACATCGGTATTGATAAAGCCTGGTCTGGGGCTTATGCACCTGCAAGTAAAGAGACACGCGCAGCATTAATGGTAGAACGGATTGAGGCACACAATAGCCCTGGTTCTCTTGCGTATTGTGAACAACGCGACCGCTTTGAAATGCAATTGCAACTAGCAGTTTAAGGACTAACAAATGACCACTATTACCAAAGAACGTATTGAATTGTTCATTAAAAATCCGCTTGAAAACGGACTTACCCGTGGCGAACAAATGGAACTGGCACGGATTGCACTGGCATCACTGGAACGCGAACAGATTCGCCACGAGCATGCCAAATGGTCTGACTCCACATTTGGCTGCGTTGGCCCCATTGGTCCACTGAAACACCTCTCAAAAGAGGCTCTGGAAGCCGCAGCCAAACCTGACGATCTCAGCGAGTGGGCTGATATGCAGTTCCTGTTGTGGGATGCACAGCGCCGTGCTGGTATCAGTGATGCTGAAATTACCGCTGCTATGGAAAATAAATTGAAGATCAACATGGAACGCCAGTGGCCTGAACCAAAAGATGGTGAGCCTCGCTTGCACATTAAAGAACCCGGCAACTCTCCGGTAATTCCGGATGGTTGGATAAGCTGTAGTGATCGAATGCCGGAAGACACCAAAATGTTACTGGCATTTAGTCAAGGTGAAATCGTGGCAGCATATTGGAACTGGGTAATGAGTCCAATTGATTACAAAAAATATAGAGCTTTCACATATTTATCAGGAAATATCTTGGATGACGTAACCCACTGGATGCCGCCACCAGAGCCTCCACTTTGAAAGCGAAGCTTATACATATCTTTTACATCAGCAATCTATTGTTAATCTCCAATCAATGTTACGTTGTCATCTCTCTCATGCTTTGGAGGTAGTGATATGTCTTGTCCAAAATGCGGTTCTGGAAATATTGCAAAAGAAAAAACAATGCGTGGATGGTCTGGAGATTATGTGTGCTGCGATTGCGGATACAACGACTCTAAAGACGCATTTGGAGAGCGTGGTAAAAACGAGTTTGTTAAAATTAATAAAGAACGCGAAGGCAACGAAAAAAGCTAATTTATTTATTCATATATGAAAACAATGTAACCAATATTCGAATTGAAGAACTGAAAGAACACCAAGCCGCCTGATGGCGGTTTTTTATTGGAGACAAGAAATGTCAGATTTGGCTATGAAGGTTTTGAAATGGCAATCGACTGGCGATGTTGGCATCAGTAGCGCAACTCTTGCCTCAATCGCATGTGGACTGAAAAAGAATATCTATGGTCATCACTTCGGCGCTCCACATGATGCAGCCGATTTCCGACGATGCGTTGCGCTTGTCGAGCAGATTCCAGAAATCAGGGATTCATTCGACAAGGTTGCAAAGCGCGTTCCGGCATTCAAAGGAATCCTCAACGAATGGGATTCACTCGTTGCTCTGTTGAAGTCTGAAATGAAGACGTACGGGAACAAAGCACCAGAGACTTACAGAAGAATCAGCGAGCTACGCAAGGACTAACCCGCCTCACACTCGATGAGGCCTGTTCATTTCTCAAGATATCCAGACCTACCATTGCTGCATCAATGCGGCTTTTTATTGCCTGATTTGCAGGTTCGATTCCATATTCGGAGATAGCACTCATGCAACACGAACTACAACCTGATTCACTGGTTGATTTGAAATTCATCATGGCTGATACTGGCTTCGGTAAGACCTTCATCTATGACCGGATTAAGTCCGGCGACCTGCCTAAAGCCAAAGTTATCCACGGACGAGCAAGATGGTTATATCGTGACCATTGTGAATTCAAAAATAAGCTCTTAAGCCGCGCCAATGGGTAAAATAGCGGGTAAAATATTTTTCACATCTAAAAAACACCATTCCAATCAATCCCCTGCCGCCTCAAGTAGATGTCTGCAGGGGACACCATTCTTGTGTTTATCCCTAAAACCACGTAAAAACCGTAAATTATTAAATTCGCACTAGCAGTGCCGAATAAGGCACACCAGGAACTCGTGGTCTTATTCATTATGAAGTGGTTTTTACCTGTTCTCTTAACCAAGTAATAAATGCCTCAATTTTTGGCCACTGCCTGCCCGGTAATGTGGTGATGTAATAATGCTGATGGCATTTCACCGTCATATCGCCAAACGGCGCGACGAGCTCACCACTGGCAAGCCTTTTTTGTACCAGGCGTTTCCTTCCCATCGCCACCCCAACATGATTCATCGCGGCGATAACGGCTAAATCAGAACGATCAAAGCCAATTCCAGAAGATGTCGGCAAATTAACCGCATAATGTTGCGCCCAACTATGCCATTCATCCGTACCGGAGTCGTTGCTCCATGCCTGTCTGTCATGGAGCAACGTACAGTGACGCAGGTTAATTACCGTGTTGGTTAAATCATGTCTATGAGCGTACTCCGGGCTACAAACTGGCAAGATTTCTTCATCCATCAGAAAGTTATGGGTCAGTTGCGCTGACGGCGCATCATCAAAGTAGATCGCCAAATCGATTCCGGCACGTTGCAAATTGACATTGTCATTACCAGTGAGCACGGTGAGCGAAATAGACGGATATCGGCGTGTAAAGTCACCTAATGCGGGCACCAACCAGCATTGGGCGATAGAGGGCCGGGAATACAGAGTTAACGTTCCCGATAACTCCTGATTTTTGATATCCAGAATTTCCTGATTCAGGGTATCCAGCGACGATTTTAGCGCCCAATAAACGCGTTTCCCCTCGTGCGTTAATTCCACTTTGCGATGGGAACGAACAAACAACTGAATACCTAATTCTTCTTCCAGCTGATTGATACGGTGACTTACCGCACTGGGGCTCAGCGACAATTCCTCTGCCGCCAGGGCGAAAGACTGATGCCTGGCAGCCACTTCAAAAGTATGCAGTTTTGATAGTTGCCAGCCGTTAAGCAGTCGATTTCTTATTTCACGAAGGGGTTCCATAATCACCTCATTTTTCTATTAAGTGTAAAAAAATAGCGGCAAAATTTCAGCTGTAAGGTGAGCTAAAGTGAACCATATCTCAATTCACCTTCATTTTTAGATGTAAATCACTCCCTTGATGCAATTTAGCTCATGTGAAAGGCAAATTTTATCGTTTGTCAGCCTGCGTTGTTTTTTTGTCCAATATCATCAGGTTAATCACAGGGGAAGGTGAGATATGCACTCTCAAATCTGGGTTGTGAGCACGCTGCTTATCAGCATCGTGTTAATTGTACTGACCATCGTGAAGTTCAAATTCCACCCGTTTCTGGCGCTGTTGCTGGCCAGCTTCTTCGTGGGAACGATGATGGGTATGGGGCCACTGGATATGGTAAATGCTATTGAAAGTGGAATTGGCGGAACGCTGGGGTTCCTCGCTGCGGTTATCGGCCTTGGCACGATACTGGGAAAAATGATGGAAGTATCCGGGGCCGCAGAAAGAATTGGTCTGACACTTCAACGCTGCCGGTGGCTTTCGGCTGATGTCATTATGGTGCTGGTTGGCCTGATTTGCGGCATCACGCTGTTTGTTGAAGTGGGCGTCGTGCTATTGATTCCTCTGGCTTTTTCAATTGCCAAAAAAACCAATACCTCATTGTTAAAGCTGGCCATTCCGCTGTGTACCGCATTGATGGCTGTGCACTGCGTGGTTCCCCCACATCCGGCTGCTTTATATGTTGCCAATAAGCTGGGCGCAGATATCGGTTCGGTGATCGTCTACGGTTTGCTGGTTGGGCTGATGGCATCACTGATCGGTGGCCCACTTTTCCTTAAATTTCTGGGGCAACGACTGCCCTTTAAACCTGTACCCACAGAGTTTGCCGATCTCAAAGTTCGCGATGAAAAAACACTACCTTCATTAGGCGCAACGTTATTCACCATACTGCTACCCATTGCGCTGATGTTGGTTAAAACGATTGCCGAATTGAATATGGCGCGTGAGAGTGGTTTGTATACCTTGCTTGAGTTTATTGGCAACCCTATCACTGCCATGTTTATCGCCGTGTTTGTCGCCTATTATGTGTTGGGTATACGTCAGCATATGAGCATGGGGACGATGCTCACACATACGGAAAATGGTTTCGGTTCTATTGCTAATATTTTGCTGATTATCGGGGCCGGAGGCGCATTCAACGCCATTTTAAAAAGCAGCAGTCTCGCTGATACGCTGGCAGTTATTCTCTCCAATATGCATATGCACCCGATTCTTCTGGCCTGGTTGGTGGCACTTATTCTGCATGCTGCAGTGGGCTCCGCTACGGTGGCAATGATGGGGGCAACGGCAATTGTTGCCCCCATGCTGCCGCTGTATCCCGACATCAGCCCGGAAATTATTGCGATTGCTATCGGTTCCGGTGCGATTGGCTGCACGATCGTTACGGACTCGCTTTTCTGGCTGGTGAAGCAATATTGCGGCGCTACGCTCAATGAAACATTTAAATACTATACGACAGCGACATTTATCGCTTCGGTCATCGCTCTGGCGGGCACATTCCTGCTGTCATTTATCATCTAAGCGCAAAGAGACGTACTATGGAAAACGCTAAAATGAATTCGCTCATCGCCCAGTATCCGTTGGTAAAGGATCTGGTTGCTCTTAAAGAAACCACTTGGTTCAATCCTGGCACGACCTCATTGGCTGAAGGTTTACCTTATGTTGGCCTGACCGAACAGGATGTTCAGGACGCCCATGCGCGCTTATCTCGTTTTGCCCCCTATCTGGCAAAAGCATTTCCTGAAACTGCTGCCACTGGGGGGATTATTGAATCAGAACTGGTTGCCATTCCGGCTATGCAAAAACGGCTGGAAAAGGAATATCAGCAACCGATCAGCGGGCAACTGTTACTGAAAAAAGATAGCCATTTGCCTATTTCCGGCTCCATAAAAGCACGCGGCGGGATTTATGAAGTCCTGGCACATGCAGAAAAACTGGCTCTGGAAGCAGGGTTGCTGACGCTTGAAGATGACTACAGCAAACTGCTTTCTCCGGAGTTTAAACAGTTCTTTAGCCAATACAGCATTGCTGTGGGCTCAACCGGAAATCTGGGGTTATCAATCGGTATTATGAGCGCCCGCATTGGCTTTAAGGTGACAGTGCATATGTCTGCTGATGCCCGGGCATGGAAAAAAGCGAAACTGCGCAGCCATGGCGTTACGGTCGTGGAATATGAGCAAGATTATGGTGTTGCTGTCGAGGAAGGACGTAAAGCATCGCAGTCTGACCCGAACTGTTTCTTTATTGATGACGAGAATTCCCGCACGTTGTTCCTTGGGTATTCCGTCGCTGGCCAGCGTCTTAAAGCGCAATTTGCCCAGCAAGGCCGTATCGTCGATGCTGATAACCCTCTATTTGTCTATCTGCCGTGTGGTGTTGGCGGTGGTCCTGGTGGCGTCGCATTCGGACTTAAACTGGCGTTTGGCGATCATGTTCACTGCTTTTTTGCCGAACCAACACACTCCCCGTGTATGTTATTAGGCGTCCATACCGGATTACACGATCAGATTTCTGTTCAGGATATTGGCATCGACAACCTTACCGCTGCCGATGGCCTTGCGGTTGGTCGCGCATCGGGCTTTGTCGGGCGGGCGATGGAGCGTCTGCTGGATGGCTTCTATACCCTTAGCGATCAAACCATGTATGACATGCTTGGCTGGCTGGCGCAGGAAGAAGGTATTCGTCTTGAACCTTCGGCACTGGCGGGTATGGCCGGACCTCAGCGCGTGTGCGCATCAGTAAGTTACCAACAGATGCACGGTTTCAGCGCAGAACAACTGCGTAATGCCACTCATCTGGTGTGGGCGACGGGAGGTGGAATGGTGCCGGAAGAAGAGATGAATCAATATCTGGCAAAAGGCCGTTAATAACGTTTCAACGCAGCATCACCATCCTTTCCCTGGGTGAGCGATGCTGCCGATGACGCAGACTTAAGATTCTGCCGTTTTACCTGCTATAGCCTCCTCTTTTTCCATCACCCAACGCCTTTCGCTGTAAACGGCGGTTTCGCAAACCAAACCAAAACCGTAAGTAAGATAAAAGCAATAGCCGCCATACGGAAAATCTCATTTGCAGAAATAGAAAGTGACTGCTGAGTTATTTCATTATTAATTTCATTAAGAACTCCTGAAAGCGAACCATAGTATTTATCCATAATTTGTGACGATGAATTAAACACGGGGTTAAATTGATCGATGGTTGCTGTCAACTGACTATGGTGTAACGATTCGCGGCGTCCCCACAGTGTCATTGTCAACGACGTACCAACTGATCCTGACAAGGTGCGAAAAAAATTACTCATACTCGAGGCATTGGCAAATTTATTATCTGGCAAGCCTGAAAACGAAATCGTTGTTAAGGGTAAAAAGAAACAGGCAACGGCGAATCCCTGAAAAAACTGTGGCAAAATGATGCCTGTAAAATCAATCGTTGGCATAAATGTCACAGAACGCCAGTAATAGCAAACCGCATACATCAAAAAACTAAATGTCACCAACAACCGCATATCAATTTTGTTGCCATAACGTCCTATCAAAGGTGATATTAATAGCGGCATGATACCGATGGGCGCATAGGCAAGTCCGGCCCATATCGCATTATACCCCATCGTTTCCTGGAGTAACTGCGGCATAAGAACTATCGCTCCAGAGTAAAATAAATACGCGCATGTGATACTCACAATACCAATGGTGAAATTACGGGACTTAAACAAACTGAGGTCAAGAATCGGATTCTCTGAGGTCGACTCCCAAATGACTAAAGAGATCAGAGAAATAACTGATACTACTGTTAGTAGTATTATTGTACTCGAGTTGAACCAATCCAGATCGCGCCCTTTATCAAGCATAATTTGCAAGCCACCAACACCGAGCACTAACAGGGTCAGTCCTGGTAGATTCATTTTGACCGGTGAAGTCTCAGTTTCTCGTCCTTTAAGTAAGGTTAAGCATAATGTCAGGACGATAATCCCCATAGGGACATTGATTAAAAATATCCAACCCCAGCTAAAGTTATCGCAAATATAGCCGCCCAATATCGGCCCACATATCGGAGCGATAATCACGGTCATTGACCATAATGCCAGAGCAAATGTTCTTTTTTCTGGTGGATAATTCCTTAATAATAAACTCTGTGACAGTGGAATTAACGGCCCCGCCATTAACCCCTGAACGACTCTAAAAAATATCAGCACATCAAGATTGGTCGATAAACTACACATTAATGAAGACAGCGAAAAAAAGGTTACTGAAAGTAAAAATAACCTTAATTCGCCTATTCTTTGTGCCAGCCTGCTGGTAACAGGGATCGCAATGGCATTTGCTACGCCAAACGAGGTGATAACCCAGGTACCTTCGTCTGTTGATGCTCCCAGAAAGCCAGATATTGTCGGTATTGCGACGTTAGAAATAGTGGAATCCAACATTTGCATAAACGTCGCTAATGACAATGCAATAGTGACGCACCATAACGTCCCACCGGTTAATGGTGCAGGAGTTGATTTAGTGATTGCCATTAAAGTTGTCCATTATGCGAAATAATGTTGCTAATTTCTTTTTCTATCGGACTGGTATCGATAACTAAAGCCTTACTGGTATAAGCAGGCATGGACGTCACGGTTGAAGCCAGATCGGGCATCTCGGCAATGTCTTCATTCTTCGTATCAATAGTTGCAGTCATCGATAAACCAATGCGCAAAGGGTGTTCCATGAGTTCTTTTGGATCCAGAGAAACTTCAACCGGTACACGCTGAACGATTTTGATCCAGTTCCCTGTCGCATTTTGTGCAGGTAATAAGGAGAACGCATTGCCGGTTCCCATATTGATCCCTGTCACCCGACCATGAAACACAACATTTTCACCATAAAGATCGCTGATAATATTGACCGATTGACCAATCCGTACATCCGTGAGTTGTGTTTCTTTAAAGTTGGCATTAACCCACATTTGACGCGCCGGTACGACAGCCATTAACGATTGTCCGGGACTCACTGTTTCGCCGACCTGAACACTTCTCTGGGCAATATAACCGGTAACCGGACTCTTAATATCCGTACGTTTAAGCGCCAACCAGGCTTCTTTGGTTGCATCTGCAGCTTCAATGACTTGTGGCTGACGGTTTAATGGTGTGTTCATTACTAAAGCTTTATTCGCTTTATAAGCCTGGATAGCAGCATTCAATGCCGCTTTGCTACTTATTAACGTATCTTTGGTATGCTCCAGCGCTTCTTTTGAAATAACCCCTTGCTTCGCTAAAGGCACACGACGGTTATAATCTTCTAAAGATTGTTGATACTGAATACGTGCTGAAGCGACTTCGGCACTGTATTGTTTATCCTGTAAGTATAGTTTATTCGTTTGCCGAACAATATTTGCCAGATTATTTTTAGCTTTATTGAGTGCGATAGTGGCATCAGTTTTATCCAGTGAAACTAAAATGTCACCTTGTCGAACGTAGTTCGTATCTTTATGATTAACGACAGTGACACTGCCTGAGACTTGTGCAGAAATTGGATCTGCATTTCCCGTGACATAGGCGTCATCTGTACTAATCATGTCTTTTAATTCCATTGACCAATAGGCATAGGCACCTGAAAGCGCAATAAATAAAACTACCGCTAACAAAGCAAAATATTTTCTTCTGTCAGAATGTTTTTTATTTGAATTAATCTGTTCCACTATTATCTCTCATTTCGCATAGATGAAATTTATGAATTGAATGAAAAGAGTATTCATTCCTCATATCAAACACAGTGCATGTTTTGCACATTATCCCAGGAACGTTGGAGGGCTAATTTAAATGAGGTGCAAAAAAAACAACAGAGGACTAAACCGCGGCTTTTGCAATACAATTCTTACGCCTGTAGGATTAGTGAGAAAACTTATAGTGCTCATTTGAAACTATAAATCATCGGTATCATCCCTGATTTTATTGTTGACATTTTATTTATGCCGACTATTTATATGGTATACTTGTCGAATTATCTTAAAGGAAGCTCAAATTTTCTTATTTTTATTGAGAAAATGAGATGATACCTTATGTCTGTATTACTACAGGGAGAAGGGAAATGCTTCATTGCAAAGGGAATAATCTATGAACGCAATAATTATTGATGACCATCCTCTTGCTATCGCAGCAATTCGTAATTTATTGATCAAAAACGATATTGAAATCTTAGCAGAGTTGACTGAAGGCGGAAGCGCCGTTCAGCGGGTGGAAACACTTAAGCCTGATATCGTCATCATTGATGTCGATATCCCCGGAGTTAACGGTATCCAGGTGTTAGAAACGCTGAGAAAGCGCCAATATAGCGGAATTATTATTATTGTCTCCGCTAAAAATGACCATTTTTACGGGAAACATTGTGCTGATGCTGGCGCTAATGGTTTCGTGAGTAAAAAAGAAGGCATGAACAATATCATTGCAGCTATTGAAGCTGCAAAAAATGGCTACTGCTATTTCCCCTTCTCTCTCAACCGGTTTGTTGGAAGTTTAACGTCCGACCAGCAAAAACTCGACTCCTTATCGAAACAAGAAATTAGTGTCATGCGGTATATTCTTGATGGCAAGGATAATAATGACATTGCTGAAAAAATGTTCATCAGCAACAAAACTGTCAGCACTTATAAAAGTCGCTTGATGGAAAAATTAGAATGCAAATCACTGATGGATCTTTACACATTCGCACAACGTAACAAAATCGGCTAACCACATGAAGTTTTTACCCTATATTTTTCTTCTCTGTTGTGGTCTTTGGTCGACCATAAGTTTCGCAGACGGAGATTACATCGAATATCGTGGCATCAGTAGTAACAACCGTGTCACACTTGATCCACTACGTCTGAGCAACAAGGAATTACGTTGGCTAGCGAGCAAAAAAAATCTTGTGATTGCAGTACACAAGTCCCAAACAGCTACGTTGTTGCATACCGATTCGCAGCAACGGATTCGTGGTATTAATGCTGATTATTTAAATCTTTTAAAAAGAGCGTTAAATATCAAATTAACACTCCGGGAATACGCAGATCATCAAAAAGCAATGGACGCGCTGGAAGACGGTGAAGTTGATATAGTGTTATCACATTTAGTTGCTTCGCCGCCTCTTAATGATGACATTGCTGCAACTAATCCTCTGATAATTACCTTTCCGGCGCTGGTCACTACCCTTCACGATTCAATGCGACCGCTTACCTCATCAAAACCAGTAAATATTGCTCGAGTAGCAAATTATCCCCCAGACGAGGTAATTCATCAATCATTTCCAAAAGCAACAATTATCTCTTTTACAAATTTATATCAGGCATTAGCATCCGTCTCAGCCGGACAGAATGATTACTTTATTGGTAGTAACATCATTACCAGCAGTATGATTTCCCGTTATTTTACTCACTCCTTAAATGTAGTGAAGTATTATAACTCACCGCGTCAATATAACTTTTTATTAACCAGAAAAGATTCAATCGTTCTTAATGAAGTACTCAATCGATTTGTTGATGCTTTAACAAATGAAGTTCGCTATGAAGTATCACAAAATTGGCTTGATACAGGAAACCTGGCCTTTCTGAACAAACCATTAGAACTCACTGAACATGAAAAACAGTGGATTAAGCAGCATCCCGATTTAAAGGTGCTGGAAAATCCTTACTCGCCACCCTATTCTATGACAGATGAAACTGGCTCAGTTCGGGGCGTGATGGGTGATATTCTTAATATTATTACCTTGCAAACAGGTTTAAATTTTTCTCCGATCACCGTTTCACACAATATTCATGCTGGGACACAGCTTAACCCCGGTGGATGGGATATATTGCCCGCCGCTATTTATAGTGAAGATCGAGAAAATAATGTTTCATTTGCTGAAGTCTTCATAACAACGCCTTACGTTTTTGTCATGCAAAAAGCGCCTGACAGTGAACAAACATTAAAAAAAGGAATGAAAGTTGCCATTCCATATTATTATGAGCTTCATTCGCAATTAAAAGAGATGTATCCGGAGGTAGAGTGGATAAAAGTCGATAACGCCAGCGCTGCATTTCACAAGGTCAAGGAAGGTGAACTTGATGCTCTGGTCGCGACACAGTTAAATTCGCGTTACATGATCGACCATTACTATCCTAATGAACTTTATCATTTTCTTATTCCCGGCGTTCAGAATGCATCACTTTCGTTCGCTTTTCCTCGCGGAGAACCGGAACTTAAGGATATTATTAATAAAGCACTGAATGCAATTCCCCCAAGCGAAGTTCTGCGCCTGACCGAAAAATGGATTAAAATGCCCAATGTGACCATTGACACATGGGACCTCTATAGCGAGCAATTTTATATTGTTACGACATTATCCGTTTTATTAGTTGGCAGTAGCCTTTTATGGGGATTCTACCTGTTACGCTCAGTTCGTCGTCGTAAAGTTATTCAGGGTGATTTAGAAAACCAAATATCATTCCGGAAAGCGCTCTCGGATTCCTTACCTAATCCAACTTATGTTGTAAACTGGCAAGGTAATGTCATTAGTCACAATAGTGCATTTGAACATTATTTCACTGCTGATTACTATAAAAATGCAATGTTACCATTAGAAAACAGTGAATCCCCCTTTAAAGATGTTTTTTCTAATACGCATGAAGTCACAGCAGAAACGAAAGAAAACCGAAAAATATACACACAGGTATTTGAAATTGATAATGGCATCGAGAAAAGATGCATTAATCACTGGCATACCTTATGTAATCTGCCAGCAAGCGAACATGCTGTTTATATTTGTGGTTGGCAAGATATTACCGAGACGCGTGATTTAATTCATGCACTCGAAGTAGAGAGAAATAAAGCGATCAATGCAACTGTCGCAAAAAGCCAGTTTCTGGCAACAATGAGTCACGAAATAAGAACACCAATAAGCTCCATTATGGGCTTCCTGGAACTTCTGTCGGGTTCTGGTCTTAGCAAGGAACAACGGGTGGAGGCGATTTCACTTGCCTACGCCACCGGACAATCACTCCTCGGCTTAATTGGTGAAATCCTTGATGTCGACAAAATTGAATCGGGTAACTATCAACTTCAACCACAATGGGTCGATATCCCTACTTTAGTCCAGAACACTTGTCACTCTTTCGCTGCGATTGCTGCAAGCAAATCGATCGCATTAAGTTGCAGCAGTACGCTTCCTGAACGCTACCTGGTTAAGATCGACCCTCAGGCGTTTAAGCAGGTCTTATCTAATTTACTGAGTAATGCTCTCAAATTTACTACCGAGGGGGCAGTAAAAATTACGACCTCCCTGGGTCACATTGATGACAACCACGCTGTTATCAAAATGACGATTATGGATTCTGGAAGTGGATTATCGCAGGAAGAACAACAACAACTGTTTAAACGCTATAGCCAAACAAGTGCAGGTCGTCAGCAAACAGGTTCTGGTTTAGGCTTAATGATCTGCAAAGAATTAATTAAAAACATGCAGGGCGATTTGTCATTAGAAAGTCATCCAGGCATAGGAACGATATTTACGATCACAATCCCGGTAGAAATTACCCAACAAGTGGCGGCTGTCGAGGCAAAAGCAGAACAACCTATAACACTACCTGAAAAGTTGAGCATATTAATCGCGGATGATCATCCGACCAACAGGCTATTACTCAAACGCCAGCTAAATCTATTAGGATATGATGTTGATGAAGCCACTGATGGTGTGCAAGCGCTACACAAAATCAGTATGCAACATTATGATCTGCTTATTACTGACGTTAATATGCCGAATATGGATGGTTTTGAGTTGACTCGCAAACTCCGTGAGCAAAATTCTTCCTTACCCATCTGGGGGCTTACAGCCAACGCACAGGCTAACGAACGTGAAAAAGGGTTAAATTGCGGCATGAACTTATGTTTGTTCAAACCGTTGACTCTGGATGTACTGAAAACACATTTAAGTCAGTTACACCAGGTTGCGCATATTGCACCTCAGTATCGCCACCTTGATATCGAGGCCCTGAAGAATAATACGGCGAATGATCTACAACTGATGCAGGAGATTCTCATGACTTTCCAGCATGAAACGCATAAAGATCTACCCGCTGCGTTTCATGCACTAGAAGCTGGCGATAACAGAACTTTCCATCAGTGTATTCATCGCATCCACGGTGCGGCTAACATCCTGAATTTGCAAAAGTTGATTAATATTAGCCACCAGTTAGAAATAACACCTGTTTCAGATGACAGTAAGCCTGAAATTCTTCAGTTGCTGAACTCTGTAAAAGAACACATTGCAGAGCTGGACCAGGAGATTACTGTTTTCTGTCAGCAAAATGACTAAATAGCGGCTCCCACAATGTTCAAATGTGGGAGCTATTTACCAGCACATCTTACATTTATGATGAGAACTCCTGGCGAATTTGTTCCCCATGCTGGTCGAGCGTTGCCGCTCCCGGCATAACATGCGGGTCCGCGCAGCCGCTGATTTTTATCGGATTACCCGGCATCATTATTCCCCCGGCTTCAATCAACATATTTCTCGCCTGAGTTTGTGGTAAATTAATGGCCTCAGCCACACTTAATAACGGCGCGACGGGCACACCAACTTCATGTATTCTGGCTAACCAAACTTCAGCTACCTGCGTTTTTAACGTCCGCTCAATATATTCTTTAAGAATAGCCTGGTTATGTACGCGTAAAATATTGCTGCTAAATCGGGGATCATTAACCAGTTCCGTAAGCTCCAGTGCCTGGCATAACGCAGAAAAAAGCTTGTCATTACCACAACAAATCGTAATCGGCTTATCCTGAGTATCGAAAACATCAAAAGGTGCCATGTAGGGATGGCGATTTCCCAGGCGTTGTGGTGACTTCCCAGTCGCGATATATGCCATCAGTCCATGCTCCAGAAAACTCAGAGTGGCATCAAACATCGCTATATCGACATGCGCCCCTCTCTGGCTCTTTTCGCGGCCATAAAGTGCACTCACTATTCCACTGAATAAATAAACACCGCCACAGAGATCCGCAAGAGAGGTACCAACGCGCACTGGCGGAGCATCAGGGTATCCTGTTTCCATCATTATCCCGCTCATTGCCTGAATGATGGTATCGTAGGCAGGAGCATCTTTTAGCGGACCGGTATGTCCGAAACCTGACGATGAAGCATATATAAGGCGCGGGTTGATTTCTTGTAACCTTTCCCATGAAAACCCGAGTTTTTCCATTGTACCTGGGCGAAAATTCTCAGCTAATACATCAGCTTGTTTAAGCATATTTATAAATATACTTTTATCGTGATCATTCTTTAAATCAAGAACCACACTCTCTTTGCCATGATTAATAAAACTGTAATAGAGTGACTGTCCATCCACATAGGGACCAAATGTGCGGGTATCATCACCATGACCCGGTGGCTCAACTTTAATTACCCTTGCGCCCATATTACAAAGAAGTTGAGTTCCGAAAGGCCCATTAAGGACATGCGTCATATCGATAACTAATAAGCCTTCAAACGGCCCTTTGCATTCATTATTTGTCATTTGCTTATGCCTTGAAAAAAGCCGAAGGTGAAAAGACACTTCGGCATTTATGTAAAATCAATAACATGATAAATTATGAAACCAGTCGACTGACATAAATCCACAAAGGAGCCGTGACGACAAAACCCAGTACGCTCACAGCCAATGACGCTGTACCAGTACGGGTGTAGACATTAAACCGGCTGGCAATAATGATTCCGGAGAATGCCGGCGGTAATGCGCCTGCCAGTACCATCATCTGCAAATGTTCGCTATTCAAATGACATGCCATACCGACGAGAAGCAGCGCCAGTGGCATCAGAATCAGCTTCAGGAAAGTGTTATAAGCAATTTCGGCACTGAACTCGAATTTATGTGCAGCCAGAGTCAACCCCGCAGCGAATACCGCTACCCCTGAGTTAGCCTTCGCAATCAGATTAAAGGTTGGGTCCCATGCTGCCGGAATTTTTACCCCAACCAGCACCAGGATCGTTGCCAGAACAGGTGCCCATACTACTGGCTCCTTTGCCGCAGAAATTAATGCGCTCAGATTACTATTCTTCTTACCATCCGCTCCTGAGGAAGGATTCAGCAAATACAGACCAATAGGAATAGTAATTGCGTTAACAATAATAGAAATAATTGCTACCACTAAACCTGTTGATACGGAATCACCATAAATAGGATCGAGAACTGCAAACCCCAGGAATCCAATGGTAGGTGAACCTGCAATTAATGCACATACTGCTGCTTCTGCATGGGTACGTTTAAAAAATTTGTAGCAACCGAACCAGGAGAAAAAGAAACATCCGACAATAACCACAAGTGATACAAGGGTCAGGCGAGTGTCCGCAAAAATCATTTCCCTGTTTGCCCTGGTAATAGAAACAAATAGAGCCGCAGGAAGAGCGTAGTTTAATACCAGTTTATTAAATGCCCGGGCTTGATCTTCTGAAAAAGTTTCTCGTCTGCCGCTAAAATAACCCAACAGCATGATTACGATAATAGGCAATAAATCGCCAATAAAAAATGTTAGCATAATAGTATTTCCGATAAGGGTCCCCTCACCATCGCATAATAAGTTGGCAAGAGGAGACGATGTCAGTATTTAATTACCAGCGACTTGTTTTGGGTTAAGTTTGGTAATATGGCCACTTTCAGTTCCTGCTGCTGGGTCGATGACCACATTAATAATGGTCGGTTTGCGCGACTGAATTCCGGTGGTTAAAGCATGACGAAGTTCATCTGTCGTGGTGACGTTATAGCCAACGCCACGAAACGCATCCATTAATTTGTCATACCTTGCATGGTGCAACAGATCCGTTGGCGATGGTGCACCAGCGCCGCTGAGGTCAACACCGTCTCCTCTGTAGATGCCGCCATTATTAAAAATAACGATCGTCACCGGCAGGTTATATCGACAAATCGTTTCAATCTCCATCCCACTGAAACCAAAAGCACTATCACCTTCAATAGCGACAACCGGAGAACCAGAGGTCACGCTAGCACCGATGGCATAGCCCATACCGATGCCCATGACACCCCAGGTGCCACAATCCAGACGACGACGTGGTTTATACATATCAATAATATTTCGTGCATTATCCAGGGTATTTGCCCCTTCATTAACTAAATAAATATCCTGGTTCTCGCGCAAAACATCGCGCACGGCACTCAATGCATTAAAGTAATTTAATGGTTGGGTATCTGTACTTAACTTTTCATGCATTTTTTGTGCATTTTGCTGCTTGTGGATATTTAAAATATCACGCCACACCAGTGGAGTCGTAAATGTGTTTTGTTTCAATTCTGCCAGCATACCTTGCATACTGGATGCAATATCGCCAACGACTGGCACAGCAATGGGGCGGTTGCTGTCAATTTCCTGCGGTTCAATATCCAGTTGAATAAACTGTGTATCTGCCGCCCATCCTTTTTTACCGTGTGCCAGTAACCAATTCAGTCGTGCACCAACAAGCATGACAACGTCAGCATTTGCCAGGGCAAACGAACGCGCAGCTGCCGCAGAGAGTGGATGCGTATCTTCGAGGATCCCTTTCGCCATAGACATTGGCAGGAATGGAATCTGGGCACTTTCAATAAATTCACGAAGCTGTTCATCAGATTGTGAATACGCCGCGCCTTTGCCAAGAATAATTAATGGTCGTTCAGCTTTTGCTAAAAGCGAAATTGCGCTAGTGACTGACTTCGGGCATGGCAATAATGCTGGCGACGGATTTTCAACTTTAACAATCGTGGTTAACGCTTCGTCTTTTTCCATCGTCGCGGCCAGGACATTTGCTGGCAAATCAAGATAAACACCGCCAGGACGACCCGATACTGAGACCCGGATAGCGCGTGCCAATGCAATGCCAAGATCCTGCGGCTGATTAACGCGAAATGCTGCTTTGGCATACGGTTTTGCCGCATTCATTTGGTCCAGCTCTTCATAATCACCTTGCTGGAGATCGACGATCGCGCGGTCGCTGGAGCCGCTAATCATGATCATCGGAAAACCATTTACCGTTGCATTGGCCAATGCGGTCAAACCGTTGAGGAATCCTGGCGCAGACACTGTCAGGCAGATCCCTGGTTTTTGGGTAAGAAAACCGCTTGCTGCAGCGGCATAACCTGCCGACTGCTCATGACGAAAACCAATATAACGAATGCCTTCCGCCTGGGCATGGCGCGCCATATCCGTCACAGGAATACCTACAACACCATAAATAGTGTCAATATTATTCTGTTTTAATGCTTCAACGATGATATGCATACCATCTGTCATTTGAAGTTGATCTGACATGATTAATAACCTCGAAATTTTTATAAATTGGGAGCCAGAAGCCCCCGTTAATATCAGATGGCGTGGTTTTGCTTCATTGCAGCAATTTCATCGTCGCTATAACCCAGCTCCTGCAATACAGCAGCGGTATGTTCACCTAATAGCGGCGCAGCTTTAATATCCGGCGTAAAGGCAGAGAATTTCATTGGACAACCAACTGTCAGATATTTTCCACGCAACGGTTGTTCCACTTCGACAACACTGCCACTTTGGCGCAAAGAGGGATCAAGTGAAATTTCTTTCATACTTAAAACCGGTGCGCAAGGAATATCAAACTGAGTCAAATAGGCCACAGCTTCATGTTTATCAATAGTGACAGTGTATTTTTCGATTTCAGCAAAAATATCGAAAATATGTGGCTGTCGGGCATGGGCTGTACTGTATGCCGGATCGGTAATCCATTCTGGTTTGCCGATGGCTTTACAGGTGTTTTCCCAGTTTTGCTCCTGAATAGTGAAATAAATATAGGCGTTAGGATCGGTTTCCCAGCCTTTACATTTCAGGATCCAGCCAGGCTGACCACCACCACCCGCATTACCACCGCGGGGAACTGCATCACCAAATGTGCCATTCGGATACTGCGGGTATTCTTCCAGATAACCCAATTTATCGAGACGCTGCTGGTCGCGTAATTTCACGCGGCAAAGGTTCAACACGGCATCCTGCATTGACATGGTCACTCGTTGCCCACGCCCCGTTTTTTCGCGATGCAGCAAAGCAGCAAGTAAACCGATCAGCAAATGCATTCCGGTGTTGCTGTCACCCAACGCTGCAGCGCTTACCAGCGGCGGACCGTCCCAAAAACCTGTAGTAGATGCCGCGCCACCCGCTGCCTGAGCAACGTTTTCATAGGCTTTTACATTCACATAAGGCGAACACTCATCAAACCCTTTGATCGAACCAAAAATCAGACGTGGATTGATTTCTTGAATATGCTCCCAGGTGAAGCCCATATGATCAATGGCCCCTGGATGAAAGTTCTCGACTAAGATATCAGCTTCGCGGATCAGCTTTTCCATTACCTCTTTGCCTTCCGCTGTTTTGGTATTTAATTCAATAGAACGTTTGTTACTGTTAAGCATGGTGAAGTAAAGCGCATCGATATCAGGAATATCTCGCAGCTGGTGGCGCGTTACGTCACCAACGCCGGGACGTTCAATTTTAATGACGTCAGCGCCAAACCAGGCCAGCATTTGAGTACAAGATGGGCCAGATTGCACACCGGTGAAATCGAGAACTTTAATTCCTTGAAGTGGAGTTGACATAGCAATACCTATTAGTTAATTAAATATGTGTTAATTTAGCGTTTATTTAAGGCATAACGCCTCTATAAATAATCTGCAAAATATCGTCGTAGCTGCACTCGATATTTTTAAATTCCTGTATCAAGTGCTGAAAATCATTTCATCGCTACTTCCAATTCCTTTCTGCATGGTAAGTAGTGAGGACGAAAAGAAGAATATAATAAATATTGGTTCGCGGTAATCAGAGAGAGCCGCGACATTTGTGATGTTATTCTTACAACTGTAAGAAGTGTCAGTGATTTACAAGTAAGGTTATGATTACACTATTTAAAGCGTACCATAAAATATAACATAATAAATGATTTGTGATAATATGGGATTATTGCGGTTTACTTTGAGGAAGATAAAATGCGAGTATATAGAACCGCGAGCGCCAAATAATTTTATGACCACAACCTGTCGTATTGTGGTCATAAAAAATTGTCGGCTGGAGGGAGTTAAATCCTTTACCTCAATATATTGCCTGTCAGGTTTAGTTCACAAACAGTGCTTCGCTATCAACGATGATTCCATCTTCCGCACCTTTAAGCGCCAGGTTTGCCTCGTAGTATTGCTTTTTATCAAGCAGTTTCTGCGCATCAGCAAGTGCATTACGAGTCTGTTTGAGCGGCATCAGATATTGGTTTTCCATTACGCCAACACCGGCCAGGCGCAGCTCTTCCATTGCGCCCTTTTTATCCCCTTTCGCCATTTTTTCGTTGGCAATTTTTATCGCGGCTTCTTTTTCGGGTGTCGCTACATAACTCTCAGAAATTCCGACAGATGCATTAATGACAATATATTGGTCATCATTGACGTTGGTCTTTTTACCTGGCTTAGCGAACTTTGCCCATTCGGTACTATCATCTGACAGCAAAGCGGAAGCTTCATTGGTCAGTTCTTTTGCCTTTTCTGGATCGCCATGAAACAGAGCCAGGCGCGCTACCTGCACGTCACGCATCGCATATAAACCTTGTTCAGAGATACGCTCTGCTGCTGCCGTTTTCTGGGTTTGCTTAACTTGCTGAGTTTGCTGTTGTGCCGCTACCGGTGCATTATCAGCAGCCCATACAGTTGAAGATGCCAGAATTGCTGTGACCATCGTAGCCATAATTAAACGTTTCATACTTACCTCATTCTTTAACAGTTTTAGAAAACGCCGCCATCATATTGGGTGAGCATGAAATGAGAAATCAGAGAGCAACGGTCATTTTGAAAGGGTTATCTTACAACTGTAGTTATTATCGCAAAGCCGCTTTTAGTCTTACAGTTGTAGGAATCTGCTTCCTGTCGCAGAGAACTATTCTTATATACCACAAAGATATGTCATTTATTATATCGATGTAAATACTGATTAATTAAATATAAATACAGCCATAACATCGTAGGTTTTCAGTGAACCATTTTCAGGATATTTTCTATGAAAGTAAACTTAATGCTTTTTAGCTTATTTTTATTTGTCTCTATTATGGCATGCAATGTTTTTGCATTTTCTATTTCTGGTGGTGGTAGTGAGGCGAGCTATAAAGAGACAGAAAAAACGTCAGTGATGACGACAACGCATTCTACAAAACTTCAGCCATCACAGGCGATTTTGTTTAAGATGAGAGAAGATGCACCACCATTAAACCTCACAGAAGACATCACGCCTACTTATCCGACAAAGGCGAATTATCTCATTCATCCTTTGCGATAGCGTCTGTCACCTGGCAGGTGAACAATCATGTCTGATGCTGATGTGAACACCTGCCCAAATGAGCCATCCTGACCCACTATCGCCTGCCATACCCCACCATAAAGCGAATCATCAAGCCACAAGCCGGGGCAAGAAACATAAATATCCCCGTCACCAGTTCATTACCGCCAGTTAACCACATGGTGAAGTAATAAATGAGTGCAGCGAGGATCACCATGCCGAAGAAAGAAGAGATCGCCGATACCATGTTCAGTACCTGACCGATGTATCCGCTTACGCAGACAATACACAGGGCGAGAAACATCCATAAATAAATCATAGCTCAACCTCCTGCCGCGCTAAAAAACCTGTAACTTCAGTCACTTTAATAGTAAGACAATCCTTAACCTCTGGCAATTTTTGCTAAGCATCAATCAAAACAGCATGTTAAATGCAAGACTGTTACGTACGGAAAAATATTTACTTTGCACGATTAATAATCAGTAGCTGAAAGCAGTCAGCGAGTGATAAAGTACAGATACCGCATTCATGCTCCTCGTGGTTATGTCCTGACTAGTCTTTACACTCTTTACAGGAACCATTGTCGTACATGATGGCCTAATCAATTGAGTGTACCGCTGTCGACATGGAATCTTCTGCGATACAACAATTCGTATCTACAGAAGGTAACTATGTTTCCAAAATGCAAATTTTCCCGCGAGTTTCTGCATCCTCGCTACTGGCTCACGTGGTTTGGGCTTGGTGTACTCTGGCTTTGGGTACAGCTTCCTTATCCTGTTCTCTGCTTTCTCGGCACGCGTATCGGCACAATGGCGCGACCATTCCTGAAACGTCGTGAATCTATCGCCCGTAAAAACCTGGAACTTTGTTTCCCGCAGCATTCTGCGGAAGAGCGCGAGAAGATGATTGCCGAAAACTTTCGTTCACTCGGCATGGCGCTGGTAGAAACCGGCATGGCGTGGTTCTGGCCCGACAGTCGCGTACGTAAATGGTTTGATGTGGAAGGGCTGGATAACCTTAAACGCGCACAAATGCAAAATCGCGGCGTAATGGTTGTCGGCGTCCATTTTATGTCGCTGGAACTGGGCGGTCGGGTGATGGGACTTTGCCAACCAATGATGGCCACCTATCGCCCGCATAATAATCAGCTGATGGAATGGGTCCAGACCCGTGGTCGCATGCGCTCTAACAAAGCGATGATCGGCAGAAATAATCTGCGCGGCATTGTCAGTGCACTGAAGAAAGGTGAAGCGGTATGGTTTGCTCCCGATCAGGATTATGGTCGTAAAGGCAGCTCCTTCGCGCCGTTCTTTGCGGTGGAAAATGTCGCCACAACCAATGGCACCTATGTCCTCTCTCGTCTCTCTGGCGCAGCCATGTTGACCGTAACGATGGTAAGAAAAGCGGATTACAGCGGATATCGTTTGTACATCACCCCAGAGATGGAAGGCTACCCGACAGATGAAAATCAAGCCGCTGCCTATATGAACAAGATTATCGAGAAAGAGATCATGCGCGCACCGGAGCAGTACCTCTGGATACACCGTCGCTTTAAAACGCGCCCGGTGGGTGAATCGTCGTTATACATTTAACAAACGGCTCTCACTCTTTCCCTCCTCAAATCAGCCATAATAACCTCATGGTTTTTATGGCTTTTTTTCTTAAGGTTTTTTCCTTCGCTGAATATCTAATTATTACCGTCAGAAATTAAACTGTCGCCGATATGAGACACCTGTAAGTTACTAAAAGTAAATAAGAAAATGCCTCTTGTCTCGTTTCAGTTTTAGGCGTACATTAGCGCCGTCTCGAGCAGTTTAGCTCAGAATTCTGGGATGATGCCCACGGTAAAATACAGGACGTTTAAGGTCGTTTTGCCCGGTGTCAACTCACTGTATCAGGTGTAATGAAGTCATTCAGGCGTAACAGTAATTACGCGGAGAGATGTAAAGTGAAATATTTCTTTATGGGCATTTCTTTTATGGTCATCGTTTGGGCCGGTACTTTTGCCCTGATGATCTAAAAGCAAACTGTGCAATGAAAAACAGGAGCCATTAGGCTCCTGTTTGCATTTCTGGCGAAGGCGTTTATTCCGCGTTTTCGTGAATATGTTTGCTGCTGGCGGGTAGTAAACCGTCGGCACGGAACATCGCTTTAATCCCACGAATCGCCTGACGAATACGGTCGCGGTTTTCAATCAGTGCAAAGCGCACATGCGTGTCGCCGTAGTCGCCAAAGCCAATCCCTGGAGAGACACAGACCTTCGCTTCGTTAAGCAATTTCTTGGCAAATTCCAGCGAGCCCATGGCAGCATACGGTTCCGGGATTTTCGCCCAGACATACATCGAAGCCTTAGGCATTTCGACCATCCAGCCCGCTTCATGCAGCCCTTTCACCAGCACATCGCGGCGGCGTTTGTACTGTTCGGCAATATCGCGCACGCACTGTTGATCGCCCTCCAGCGCCGCAATAGCCGCCACCTGCAACGGCGTAAAGGTGCCGTAATCGTGATAGCTTTTAATACGTGCCAACGCGCTGACCAGCGTTTTGTTACCGACCATAAAGCCGATACGCCAGCCCGCCATGTTGTAGCTTTTCGACAGCGTAAAGAACTCGACCGCCACGTCGCGTGCGCCCGGCACCTGCATGATTGACGGCGCTTTCCAGCCATCGTAGACGATATCGGCATAGGCCAGGTCGTGGACCACCAGCACATCGTAGCGTTTAGCCAGCGCCACAACCTTCTCAAAGAATTCCAGTTCCACGCATTGCGCGGTTGGGTTTGACGGGAAGCCGAGGATCATCATCTTCGGTTTCGGATAACTTTCACGAATGGCGCGCTCCAGTTCATTGAAGAAGTCGACACCTTCCACCAGCGGCACTGAGCGTACCTGCGCCCCGGCAATCACCGCGCCGTAAATATGAATGGGGTAGCTTGGATTCGGCACCAGCACTGTGTCACCATGATCCAGCGTCGCCAGCATCAGGTGCGCCAGCCCCTCTTTCGAACCAATAGTGACGATGGCTTCTGATTCCGGGTCGATTTCAACGTCGTAGCGATCCTGATACCAGCGGGAAATGGCGCGACGTAACCGCGGAATGCCGCGTGAAGTGGAGTAACCATGCGTGTCCGGGCGCTGGGCCACCGTACATAATTTTTCGACGATATGCGGCGGAGTCGCACCGTCCGGGTTACCCATACTGAAATCGATAATATCTTCGCCGCGCCGACGCGCAGCCATTTTCAGTTCAGCGGTAATGTTAAAAACGTAGGGCGGGAGACGATCAATGCGCGTAAAGCGACGTTCAGGGCGAGTGTCAGCCATAATTTCCTCAGATTAACGTTAGCGCCCGGACCGTCCGAGCGACGCTGCCACGATGGTGGCTGTTTTGAAAATAGCCTGATTAATTTCTGTCTGTCCAGCGTTTTAGAACATTTTTATCAATGGCTTTAAATGAGGAACTCCACTTCAAAAACAGGAAATTTATCTACGCTAACAAGAAAATTACCACTCATTTTATTAACATTATAATTTCAATAAATTTACCAACAAGATGTGCATTATCAAGAGATGCATTGCTAATACACCATTTATCTTTCAATCCCCTTTTAAAATTGTGGTTTTTCCTCAAAAAAGGCCTGCTGGTCATCAGCCTTCAGGTTACCTATCATAGAGGTTTAATCCTTATTCAGAGTCACCCGTGCACGAAATATTCAACATGCTGCTGGCGGTCTTCGATCGGGCAGCGTTAATGCTTATCTGCCTGTTCTTTCTCATCCGTATCCGCCTGTTTCGCGAACTGTTGCACAAGTCGGCGCACTCCCCAAAAGAGTTGCTCGCCGTTACCGCCATTTTCTCGCTGTTCGCCCTGTTCAGCACCTGGTCCGGCGTTCCCGTAGAAGGCTCGCTGGTGAACGTACGTATTATCGCGGTGATGTCAGGCGGGATTCTGTTTGGCCCGTGGGTGGGCATCATTACCGGCGTGATTGCGGGTATTCACCGTTATTTAATTGACATCGGCGGCGTGACGGCGATCCCCTGCTTTATCACCAGCATTCTGGCGGGTTGTATATCGGGCTGGATCAACCTGAAAATCCCCAAAGCACAGCGCTGGCGCGTCGGTATTCTCGGCGGCATGTTGTGTGAAACGTTGACCATGATTCTGGTGATTGTCTGGGCACCAACTACCGCATTGGGGATCGATATCGTCTCTAAAATCGGGATTCCAATGATCCTCGGCAGCGTCTGTATCGGCTTTATTGTGTTGCTGGTACAAAGTGTTGAGGGAGAAAAAGAGGCCAGCGCCGCGCGGCAGGCCAAGCTGGCGCTGGATATCGCCAACAAAACGCTGCCGCTGTTTCGCCATGTCAATAGCGAGTCATTACGCAAGGTCTGCGAAATTATCCGCGATGACATTCACGCCGATGCGGTGGCGATGACTAATACCGATCATGTGCTGGCCTACGTTGGCGTGGGTGAACATAACTATCAGAATGGCGATGACTTCATTAGCCCGACTACCCGTCAGGCGATGAATTACGGGAAAATCATCATTAAAAACAATGATGAAGCCCACCGCACACCAGAGATTCATTCCATGCTGGTGATCCCATTGTGGGAGAAAGGCGTTGTGACCGGAACGCTGAAAATTTACTACTGCCACGCGCATCAGATAACCTCGTCATTACAGGAAATGGCGGTCGGTCTGTCACAAATCATCTCCACGCAACTTGAGGTGTCACGCGCCGAGCAGCTACGTGAAATGGCAAATAAGGCAGAGCTTCGCGCCCTGCAAAGCAAAATTAATCCCCATTTCCTGTTTAACGCTTTGAACGCTATTTCATCGTCAATCCGTCTGAATCCGGATACTGCTCGCCAGCTGATCTTTAATTTGTCGCGCTATCTGCGCTATAACATTGAATTAAAAGACGATGAGCAAATCGATATCAAAAAAGAGCTGTATCAAATTAAAGACTATATTGCCATTGAGCAGGCCCGCTTTGGCGACAAGCTGACGGTTATCTATGATATTGATGAAGAGGTGAATTGCTGCATTCCCAGCCTGCTGATCCAGCCGTTGGTGGAAAACGCCATTGTCCACGGTATCCAGCCTTGCAAAGGTAAAGGCGTTGTCACCATCAGCGTTGCTGAGTGCGGTAATCGGGTACGCATTGCGGTGCGAGATACCGGGCACGGCATCGATCCAAAGGTGATTGAGCGGGTCGAAGCGAACGAAATGCCGGGCAATAAAATTGGCCTGCTGAATGTCCATCATCGCGTGAAGTTATTGTATGGCGAGGGGCTGCATATCCGCCGCCTGGAACCAGGAACGGAAATTGCGTTTTACATTCCTAACCAACGCACCCCAGTCGCCTCACAGGCTACCTTATTGCTTTGAGCCGGAGTGATATTGTGAAAGTCATCATTGTTGAAGACGAATTCCTGGCACAACAGGAACTGAGCTGGCTAATTAAAGAGCACAGCCAGATGGAGATTGTCGGCACCTTTGACGACGGTCTGGACGTGTTGAAGTTTTTGCAGCATAACCGCGTCGACGCCATTTTTCTGGATATCAATATTCCGTCGCTGGATGGTGTGTTGCTGGCACAAAACATCAGCCAGTTCGCCCATAAACCGTTTATTGTGTTTATCACCGCGTGGAAAGAACATGCGGTAGAAGCGTTTGAACTGGAGGCGTTTGACTACATTCTCAAACCGTATCAGGAGTCACGCATTACCGGGATGCTGCAAAAACTGGAAGCAGCCTGGCAACAACAGCAGACCAGCAGTACGCCTGCCGCGACGGTAACGCGTGAGAATGACACCATTAATCTGGTGAAAGATGAGCGAATCATCGTCACGCCCATTAACGATATCTATTACGCCGAAGCGCATGAGAAAATGACCTTTGTCTATACGCGGCGTGAATCCTACGTAATGCCGATGAACATTACCGAGTTTTGCAGCAAGCTGCCGCCGTCGCATTTTTTCCGCTGCCATCGCTCATTTTGTGTCAATCTGAACAAAATCCGCGAGATCGAACCGTGGTTTAATAACACCTATATTCTGCGGCTGAAAGATCTGGATTTTGAAGTGCCGGTCAGCCGCAGCAAAGTTAAAGAATTCCGCCAGTTAATGCATCTTTAATCGGGAACTTTCATGAAAGCACCAGGCTTGCCCGCCGATCAACAATTTTTCGCCGATCTGTTCAGCGGCCTGGTGCTTAACCCGCAACTACTGGGGCGCGTCTGGTTTGCCAGCCAGCCTACCTCATTGCCAGTGGGCAGTTTATGTATTGATTTTCCCCGTCTGGATATCGTGCTACGCGGCGAATACGGCAATCTGCTGGAAGCAAAGCAGCAACGTATGGTGGAAGGAGAAATGCTGTTTATTCCAGCACGCGCGGCTAATTTACCGGTCAACAACAAACCGGTGCTGCTGTTAAGCCTGGTGTTCGCACCGACCTGGCTTGGGTTATCGTTTTACGATAGCCGCACCACGTCGTTGTTACATCCTGCTCGCCAGATCCAGCTTCCCAGCCTGCAACGCGGTGAAGGTGAAGCGATGCTTACCGCCCTCACCCATCTTAGCCGTTCGCCGCTGGAGCAGAATATCATTCAGCCACTGGTGTTAAGTTTGCTGCATCTTTGCCGCAACGTGGTGAATATGCCGCCGGGCAATTCGCAACCGCGCGGCGATTTTCTCTATCACAGCATTTGTAACTGGATTCAGGATAATTATGCCCAGCTGCTCACCCGCGAGAGCGTGGCGCAGTTTTTTAATATCACGCCAAATCATCTGTCAAAACTGTTTGCTCAGCATGGAACAATGCGTTTTATCGAGTATGTTCGCTGGGTACGAATGGCAAAAGCGAGGATGATTTTGCAAAAATATCATCTGTCGATTCATGAAGTGGCGCAGCGTTGCGGGTTTCCGGATAGCGACTATTTTTGTCGCGTTTTCCGGCGTCAGTTTGGTCTGACGCCGGGAGAGTATAGCGCACGTTTTCAGGGCTAACGTCAGAAGGTTAATTCCGTTTCCAGCAGCGTCAGAATACTTTGTGCATCTTGCGCGGCAAACAGCGACTGGCGGAAGTTTTTATTCACCAGTTTACGCGCCAGCTGCGAGAAGACTTTCACATGATTCATCCCTTCGTTAGCGCCCAGCGTCAGCATGATCACCAGTTCGACTTCGCCCATTTCTGACTGCCAGTCAACCGGTTTCACCAACCGGGCAATGCTGATACTGGAATGACGGATCCACTGTGATTTGGTGTGCGGGATCGCCACGCCAAAACCAACGCCAGTAGTAACAATCTCTTCCCGCTGCCAGACATCTTCTTCCAGCTCGAACGGATGTTCAGTACGCCCGTTAACACCGAGGTTACCGCACAGGAACTGGATCGCCTGCTCTTTATTACTAAAGGACTGATCAACAAAGATATTCTCTAGTGCCAGCAGTGGGCGAACGTCTTCTTCCGGCGCAAACGCGGTAAGTAACGCTTCAATTTCCTGCGCGCTGCGGCACTCGCACGCCTGACGCGCCAGTTCCCGACACGCCTCGCTATCCAGTTGACGAAGCTGGCTTTTCACTGCCGGAATACGCGGGCTACTCATGCTTAGCTCATCCAGCCCCAGCCCTAGCAGTAGCGGCAGATAACGACTTTCACCGCCCAGTTCACCGCAAATACCTACCCATTTGCCGCGCTGATGCGCAGCGGTAACAATCTGCTGCAACATGCGCAGGAACGATGGCGTAATCGGGTTATACAGCGGCGATACGCGCGGGTTATTACGATCGACTGCATACAGATACTGGGTCATATCGTTAGAACCGATACTGAAGAAATCGACCTCATCGCAGAAGTGGTCGATGATGTAGCACACCGACGGCACTTCCACCATGATACCCAGCGTAATCGTCTCTGCATGACGCAGGCCATCGCGCTTAAGCTCAACGATCGCTTTTTGGATCTCACCCTTCACCCATAAGATCTGATCGAGACTGTGGACCATTGGGATCATCAACTGGGCGTTGCCGAAACTGGCAGCGCGCAAAATCGCCCGCAATTGAGTGCGGAACAGGCCAGCAAATTCCGGGTAAATACGTACCGCGCGATAGCCGAGGAACGGGTTCTCTTCCTGGGGAATGTTGAGGTAAGGAATGCTTTTATCGCCACCGATGTCCATCGTGCGGAAGATAATCGGCTTGTCGCCCGCCGCCAATAGCACCTGCTGGTACGCTTCAAACTGTTCCTGCTCGTCCGGCGCGCTGTCGCGATCCATATAGAGCATTTCGGTACGAAACAGCCCAACGCCTTCCGCGCCGTTAGCAAACGCGCCTGGGGCTTCCAGAGCGGTGCCAATATTCGCCGCAATATCAATACGTTTGTTATCACGGGAATAGGCCAGCTGCGCGGCAGCTTGCGCCTGTTGTTTTTGGCGTTTATCCGCCAGCGTCTGCGCGACCTGATAATAACCGCTCACCGCGTCATTCGGGTTAATCGCCAGCACGCCGCACTGGGCGTCAAGCACTGCAGGTTGCCCGGCATAACGGGCAATCGCATCCAGCGGCAGTCCGCTCAGTACCGGGATCGCCGAAGCGCGGGCCAGGATCAGGGTATGCGAGGTGCGCCCGGTTTTCTCCAGAATCATGCCCGCAAGATTTTTTAAATCGAGGCTCAAAAACTGGCTTGGGGTTAAATCTTCAGCCACCAGAATGGTCAGTTTTTCAAGCACCAGATTATTGCGCGGTTTTAGTTCCGGCCAGGTGATATGCAGCAACTGTTCGCTGATATCGCGAATGTCGCTGACCCGCTCGCGCAGATAATCGCTGGCAGAAGCAGAAAGTTTGGCACAAACCTGCTCCATATTGCTGATGATCGCCGCCCCCAGCCCCTGATGCTGTTCTGCCATCAGGTGACGGATATTGCCTGCAAATTCATCATCCTGAATCAGCGACAAATGGGCGCTGAGGATAGTTTTGCTTTCGCCGTCACGCTCACGCAATTGCTGGTTCAGTTGCTCGGCAAGCGTTGCCAGACTGTGCTCCAGTAGGGTGGAATCTTGCGCACTCGCAGGGATCACCCGATAACTGTCGAGGCTGTCGCTCTGTAACAGGGTCAGTGTACCCACGCCAACGCCGCTTGCCAGCACGTTGCCGTACAGTAAATCCGGGTTCAGGCGGCTTAATGAACGCGGCAGCGGATGCGCCGTCAGTTCTGCCAGCGTCGGCTGGACGCTATCGCTGTCGATAAAGCGCACCTGGATATACTCTTCCAGCACTCGCCGCGCCTGCTCTTCATCGCTACCGCTAATGTTCAGGCTGCAACTGTCATTAAATAAAGTGCCAGTGCCAATCAGCGCCAGCGAGCTTTTCGCATCGGCCTTTGCGTTCTGGCGATGGTTAATAAAAGTGATTTCGCTTTGCCACTGGCTGCACTGCTCTTTAAGTTCCCACGCCGGACGAGCATGTAGACCGTTAGGCAAAGGACAGAGAAATTGAATCGTTAACATAACCGCTCCGGGTTAATCAGGAGATCATCTGAAATCCGTCAGTTGAACAACCGTCTCACGCGTAAGACGTTGAATAAGGGCAGATAAAAGTTGCTCCATCTGCAAAATGTCACGGCAGTCAGCAATCGATGCGGCGCAATGTCCGTGGCGGGTTGCAGGCCCCATCACCACTGTGGGTACGCCAGTGCCGGTTAAGTGCACCGCCCCACCGTCCGTGCCGCCATTGCTGAACATATCTGACTGCAACGGTACGCCAATTTCTGCCGCCACGGTTTCGATCCAGGCGGTAAGTTTTGGCGGCGCAATCAGTGACTTGTCGCTTAACACCAGCATCGGCCCGTTACCAATCTGGCGATGGTTAGCTGCGCCATAATCAAAGTTTTTCGCCCAGCAGGCAGTATCAAGCACAATGGCGACATCCGGCGACACCGCGCGGGTGGCAGTTTGCCCGCCGCGTAATCCCACCTCTTCGCTGGAACTTGCCACCAGCCACACTTCCGCAGGCAGTTCGGCGTCGTGCAGCTCACGCAGTAACGTCACCAGCAGATAGCAACCGAGGCGGTCATCAAAGGCTTTCCCCATCACCCGCTGGTGAGGGAGAACCTGAAAAGTGGTATCGAAGGTGACGCGATCGCCTGGACGAATTCCTGCCTGCATCACTTCGTCACAGGAGCGCGCGCCAATGTCCACGCGCATGGCGCTGACGTCATTCCCCTGCCGGTCGCTGTCAAGCAGGCCTGGAATTTTGCACTCTTCACGGGTAGTGATACGCACCGACTGAAGCTGGCGGGCAGCCATGCGTACATTGCCAACCGGCAACACATCGATCGCCCCTTCGCGGGAGATGCTGCGCACCATAAATCCCACTTCGTCCATATGCGCACAGATCATCACCTTCGGACCTGTCGACTCATTGAGTCGGATCAGCACCGATCCCAGGCCGTCAAATCGCACTTCTTTTTGCAGGCGATCCGCTTCTTCCCGCAGGATCTGCCGTACTTCCTGTTCTGAGGAGGCGATCGCATCTGCCTCGCTCAACGCTTTTAAGAGCGATAAATCCATTATGCCTCTCCCGTGAGCAACACTGTTTTCGGCACGGCGTAGAGCACTTCTGCGCCTTGCGGGGTGACCAGCACGACATCTTCGATGCGCACGCCCCCTTGCCCTGGCAAATAAATCCCTGGCTCCACGGTCAGTAACATACCTGGCTGTAGCGTCGTGGTGTCCCGCGGTGAAAAACGCGGTTCTTCATGGACTTCAATACCGATAGCATGACCGGTGTTATGGCCGAAAAACTTGCCATAACCGGCCTCGGTAATCACGCGGCGCGCGGCATCGTCAACCTGCTGGCAGCGCACGCCGGGGCGAATTACAGAGATTGCCGCGAGCTGTGCCTGCAGGACAATCTGATAGACGTTAAACAGCGGATGAGATTCGGCGCTCACCCCTTCGCCATTCACCAGTAAGGTGCGCGTCATATCAGAGCAGTAGCCCTGATACAGCGCACCGAAATCGAGAGTGACAAACTCGCCCGCTGCAACAATCTTGTCGCTGGCTTTGCCGTGCGGCAGCGCCCCACGCCAGCCGCTGGCGACAATGGTGTCAAAAGAGGCTTTTTCTGCGCCCTGCTGGCGCATAAACCACTCCAGTTCAGCGGCTATCTCGCATTCGCTCATTCCCGCCTGAATAAAGCGGCGAATATGCTCTGCGCCACGATCGGCAATCCCGCAGGCAAGGCGGATTTTCTCCACCTCTTCTGGCGTTTTGATTTGCCGCAGCACATCCGGCGTGGCGCTCACCAGTTTCGCATTGAGTTCGGACTGCCAGCGGTGCGCGGTTTCCCAACTCACCTGCTGGCCTTCAAAACCGAGCGTTTGCAACTGCTCATCGGCAATGATTTGTCTGACGATGGTGGCAAGCGTGTGCATCGCGTCGAGCAAATGCAGCTGGTAACCTTGCGTGCGGGCTTCTACATCCGCGTAATAGCGCGAATCCACCAGAATGTGCGCACTTTCACGGCTAATCACCACATAACCTGATCCGGTGGAGATCCCCAGATGCGGCTGTTTGTTCTGCCGTGAGGAGAGAAGCACCGCATCCAGTTGTTGCGCCTTAAGCCAGTCGCGCAGCGAAGCGAGTAATGTCATCAGGATTGTCCTTCTTACAGGCTATCGATTAACAATTTGCCTTTACGGAACATCATCAGACGCAGGAACACCACCATCAGCGCAGTTATGACTGCCCCCAGCGCGATCCCCGCCATGTAGACGCCGAGGTTAGTGACCAGCGGCCATGCCCAGATAGCGGACTCCGGGAACCATTGCACTGCGCCCAGCCAGACAGCGGCGGTTGAGCCGACAATCGCGCCGACCATATACGACGGAATGGCGGTGATAGGGCTTTCCAGTGCAAACGGAATCGCACCCTCACTGATCCCCATAAACGCCAGGAACATGGCGGTTTTACCCTGCGGATAAAGCTGGGCGTTGAACAAGCGTTTGCCGGTTAAACGACGGTCAATAATGGTCGCCAGACCCAGACCAATCGGCGGAATAACGATAGCGATAGAACGTGCAGTGACCGGTAATACGTGGTCAGTGGTAAAGCTGAAGGCAACGAAACCTGCCGCTTTGTTGATCGGGCCACCAAGGTCGATTGCTGTCGCCGCGGCGATCCCCATTGCGTACATCAGTGCGCCCTTCTCACCTGCAGCGGTCAGCACGGTACGGATACCGTCGTTGATCCAGCCACCAAAGGGGGTGATGACGTAGTACATCGCCAGCATGACAAAAATGGCGGAAAGAATCGGTAGCAAAAATGTGGTTTTGAACGCTAACAGGAAATCCGGTAACTGGATTTTCTGGTTCATCCATTTCACAAGGTAACCGGCAACGATAGAAATAATCAGCGCACCAATGAAGGTGGACGGCACCGGCGAAGAGGTCGCCCATTGCATAGTGCTGGGATCGAAGTTCAGCAGTTGCGTCGGCTGGGTAGACATCAAGCCGCCGATAAAACCAGCCGGGAACGCCAGTTTGCCACCGATAGAGTTCGCCACAAAAGCAGCAAACATCGGAATTGCAAAACCAAACAACACGCCGCCGAAGGACTGCGACAGCCAGGCAAATTTAAGTAAGGAGAGGTCGAAACCGGAGAATTCCCCGCTATTAAGAGCATCCATGATGCCGATATCAGCAGGAATTTTAAGCCAGCTATAAGCAATCAGCTGACTGAAAGCGAGGATCACACCGCCCATAATTAAGGTCGGCACCATGCGTGAAATCCCTGACATCACATGCTGCGGGAGTTCACCCCAGAAGCTGGATTTAGAGGCCTGCGGATTCTTAACTGCCGCTGCCGCACCGGATGCGCCATGCACAACGGTTGCACTGCGTTTTTTAATGGCCATAACAATTATCCCTGTCGAATATTACTGTTGTTCAGAGGCAATCATCTCTTCGATTTCTTTGATGATTCCCGCAGCGTTTTTAATTGCGTCCTGCAAAGTGATTTCATAAACGTCGCGTGATTCGAAACGCTCGTTATCTTCCGGGGTAACTGCCACGGAGTGGATGATGATGGTCGCTTCGGCGATATCCTGCGCCGTCAGGCGATTCTGGATACCGTCCGCGCCCTGGGTTTCAATTTTCACTTCATAACCGGCTTCTACCGCCGCTTCTTCCAGCGCCTGAGCGGCCATAAAAGTGTGAGCCAGGCCCATTGGGCAGGCACATAAGGCAATCAGTTTCTTACTCATCGTTAATTCCTCGTTCAGTGATAGTTGACGAGTGAAATTATGAACGTGCAAAACAAATCGCCGTTACCAGACAAATAATGCATTTACTGGAGAATTAATCCCGCTGTACGGAAGTGTGACGCAGGTCGGCCTTGTGAGGGGACACAAAGAAAAATTTAATTAACTGTATGATTTAAAAGATTATCGGGAGAGTTACCTCCCGATATAACAGGAAGGATTTAGAGAATGTGACCTAAGGTCTGGCGTAAATGTGCACCGGAACCGAGAAGACCCGGATTGTCATGGACGATGAGATATACCGGAATATCATGGACATATTCCTTAAAGCGCCCTTTATCTTCAAATGCGGCGCGGAAACCAGAGGCTTTGAAGAACTCAAGAAAGCGCGGCACGATACCACCCGCAATAAACACGCCGCCAAATGTCCCGAGATTGAGCGCCAGATTGCCGCCAAAACGGCCCATAATGACGCAAAACAGCGACAACGCGCGGCGGCAATCGGTGCAGCTGTCAGCCAGCGCGCGTTCGGTAATATCTTTTGGCTTGAGATTTTCTGGCAGGCGGTTGTCGGCTTTAACAATTGCGCGATACAAATTCACCAGCCCAGGGCCAGAAAGCACGCGTTCCGCCGAAACATGACCAATTTCCGCACGCAATATTTCGAGGATAATGCCCTCTTCTTCACTATTCGGCGCAAAATCAACGTGACCGCCTTCTCCTGGCAAGCTTACCCAACGCTTATCGACATGGACCAGATGCGCAACCCCAAGCCCTGTTCCGGCACCGTAAACCGCAATAGGCTTACCTTCTACCGGTTCTGCGCCACCAAACTGAATCAGATGCTCTTTTTTCAGCATCGGGATCGCCATCGACACAGCAGTAAAATCGTTAATAATTTCCAGATGGCTAAAACCGAGATTCTTTTTCATTTCGGCAATTGAGAACGCCCAGGTATGGTTGGTCATTGCCACCCAGTCACCGGTAATTGGGCAAGCGATGGCAATACAGCCGTCTTTCACCTCGACCTTATGTTCTTCAAGATAAACGCGAATGACCGCTTCGAGGCTGGGGTAATCAAGCCCTGAATAGGTCTTAGCCTGCGAGATTTCACCACTGGCAATATCACACAGAGCAAGACGTGCGTTGGTGCCGCCCACATCACCGACTAATGCATACTTTGTCATTCTTCAACTGCTCCGCTAAAGTCAAAATAATTCTTTCTCACACTGTAAATACCTGGGGGCATAACAACAACGCCGGAAAGGCAGGCTCCCTGTAAATATCGATCTGGGTCACACAATTACTTTATCGTTTCAGCACCAATTGCAGCGATGCCTTTTTGCAAGCTGGGCAAACTAAGTATCTGACCCCGCATAAGGAATAGAACATGCTCCATCCGCGAGCCAGAACCATGTTGTTATTATCGCTCCCCGCCGTGGCAATTGGGATTGCGTCCAGTCTTATTCTGATTGTGGTGATGAAAATCGCCTCGGTATTACAGAATTTGCTCTGGCAACGACTGCCGGGAACTCTGGGGATAGCCCAGGATTCACCTCTCTGGATCATCGGTGTATTAACGCTAACGGGTATTGCGGTGGGGTTGGTTATCCGTTTCAGCCAGGGTCATGCCGGACCAGACCCCGCCTGTGAACCGCTGATCGGCGCACCGGTTCCGCCCTCTGCGCTACCAGGACTTATCGTAGCATTAATTCTCGGTCTTGCTGGCGGCGTCAGCCTGGGGCCGGAACATCCGATCATGACCGTCAATATCGCCCTTGCCGTCGCCATTGGCGCTCGTCTGTTACCGCGCGTCAACCGAATGGAGTGGACTATTTTAGCCTCTGCCGGAACCATCGGCGCGCTGTTTGGCACACCTGTTGCGGCGGCATTGATATTTTCGCAAACCTTAAATGGCAGTAATGAAGTTCCGCTATGGGATCGTCTCTTTGCGCCGTTAATGGCGGCAGCAGCTGGTGCACTTACTACCGGATTATTTTTCCATCCTCATTTTTCACTGCCCATTGCGCATTACGGACAGATGGAAATGACCGATATTCTCAGCGGTGCAATTGTCGCGGCGATTGCCATCGCAGCAGGGATGGTCGCCGTATGGTGCTTACCACGGTTGCACGCGATGATGCATCAAATGAAAAATCCGGTGTTCGTGCTGGGTATTGGCGGATTTATTCTCGGTATTCTGGGGGTTATTGGTGGACCGGTTTCGCTGTTTAAAGGGCTGGATGAGATGCAGCAGATGGTGGCAAATCAGGCTTTCAGCACCAGCGATTACTTTTTGCTGGCGGTGATAAAACTTGCCGCCCTGGTCGTTGCTGCCGCCAGTGGCTTTCGCGGTGGGCGAATCTTCCCGGCAGTGTTTGTCGGCGTGGCATTAGGGTTGATGCTGCATGAGCACGTACCCGCCGTTCCAGCGGCAATAACCGTTTCCTGCGCTATTCTCGGCATCGTGCTGGTGGTAACACGTGATGGCTGGTTAAGTCTTTTTATGGCGGCAGTCGTTGTACCCAATACCACATTGCTACCGCTGCTCTGTATCGTCATGCTCCCGGCATGGCTGTTATTAGCAGGTAAGCCGATGATGATGGTCAATCGTCCGAAGCAACAGCCACCCCACGATAACGTTTAGCAAAAAATGCTCTCCTTTATGATTTAAGAGTTATGGCGATGATACGGCGCTTTACCTCCCCGTAATATTGCGTTAACAGGCCGCTGACGGCTTCGATCGTGAAGGAGAATAACAATGTTCAGGTCACTGTTTCTGGCGGCCGCCCTGATGGCATTTACCCCGCTTGCGGCAAACGCAGGTGAAATCACCCTACTGCCATCAATCAAATTACAAATTGGCGATCGCGATCATTACGGTAATTACTGGGACGGTGGTCACTGGCGCGACCGTGACTACTGGCACCGCAATTATGAATGGCGTAAAAACCGCTGGTGGCGTCATGATAATGGCTACCATCGTGGCTGGGATAAGCGTAAAGCGTATGAGCGTGGCTATCGTGAAGGCTGGCGCGATCGTGACGATCATCGTGGAAAAGGCCGCGGACATGGACACCGCCATTAAACACATTCGCCAATGGAGCACAATGCCTGATGCGACGCTAGCGCGTCTTATCAGGCCTACAAACCAGCTCTTTAACGCGTAGGGCGGATAAAGCATTTACGCCGCATCCGCCAATGGTGCCAAATGCGACGCTCATTCAACTACAATCCCAGTGCCGTTCCTACCAGTAACCAGATATTCAGCGCCACTACCAGCACCACAATCACCCAGCCTGTCTGTTTTACGCGTTTGCTGTTCACCAGATCGCCCATCAACTTGCTGTCACTGGTGAAAATCAACAGTGGAACCAGCGCCAGGGCGATACCAAAACTTAACAGCACCTGACTCATAACCAGAATCCGTGTCGGATCTAATCCCATCAGAATGACAATAAATGACGGCAGCATGGTGACAGTACGACGCACCCACAGCGGGATATGAAAGCGAATGAAGCCCTGCATCACTACCTGCCCCGCCAGCGTCCCCACCACCGTTGAGGACAACCCGGCAGCAACCAGGCTTAATCCAAAGACCGTTGCCGCAGCATGGCTTAACAGCGGTTGCAGCGTCAGATAAGCCTCATCAAGATCGGCAACACCAGTATGACCAGAAAAGTGGAACGCCGCCGCAGCTGTAGCCATCATCGCCAGATTAACAAAACCGGCAATCGTCATGGCGATAGCCACATCCCATTTGGTGGCGGAATAACGTTGTTGACGCGAACCGCCATGTAAATGCTGAGTGAGCGAAGAGTGCAAATAAATCACATGCGGCATAATCGTCGCCCCTAACACGCCCGCGGCCAGGAAGACCGCCTCCGAAGTAGGTAAACTCGGGATCACCATTCCTTTACCCAGCTGCGCCAGGTTAGGCTGGGAGAAAATCAACTCGACAATGTAAGCAGCGGCAACAAACAACAGTAACCCGCCAATCACTTTCTCCAGCGGTTTTTGCCCGCGACGTTGCAGCATTAAAATAAGGAAAGTCGCGATCCCCGTCAGCACCGCGCCCTGCAACAACGAAACACCAAGAATGAGTTTAAAACCGATCGCCGCACCAATAAATTCCGCCAGGTCGGTTGCCATCGCAATAATTTCTGCCTGAACCCAATAGAACCACACTACGGGACGCGGATAGTGATCGCGAATCTGCTCCGCCAGATTTTTACCGGTGGCAATCCCTAGTTTGGCAGAGAGGATTTGAATCAGCATCGCCATCAGGTTAGCCCAAACGACAACCCACAGTAGCTGATAGCCGAAGCTGGCACCCGCCTGAATATTGGTCGCAAAGTTACCGGGATCGATATAACCAATCGCCGCAATGAACGCAGGTCCCATTAATGCGAGCCTCATCTTGCGCGCCGCCCGTCCGCTGCTACTCTCAACGCGATAGTTCGTCATCTTGTGCCTCTAAAACATAGCCTTTGCTATGTTTCATGCTACGTTAAATGAGAATGATTATCAAATTCATTTAAATGGGTTGTGATGATTTCTCTGATAGACCAGGATTATGACTACGAAAAGATAGATGACTCGAATGTTATGGTTATGTTTAATATTAGCACATTTACATAACCTTCCGCTTCCATACACAACATAGCAGAAATGTATGACAGATCACTATTTTTGAAGCTTGTCACAGGACGTCATTATAGTGTGTGTCAGATCTCGTTTTCCTTAACCATGTTACATAGAATGTGCACGGAAATTTAACCTGCCTCATATTTGGAGCAAATATGGACCGCGTCCTTCATTTTGTACTGGCACTTGCCGTTGTTGCGATTCTCGCACTGCTGGTAAGCAGCGACCGCAAAAAAATTCGTATCCGTTATGTTATTCAACTGCTTGTTATCGAAGTGTTACTGGCGTGGTTCTTCCTGAACTCCGACGTTGGTCTGGGCTTCGTGAAAGGCTTCTCCGAAATGTTCGAAAAACTGCTCGGTTTTGCCAACGAAGGGACTAACTTCGTCTTTGGTAGCATGAATGATCAAGGCCTGGCATTCTTCTTCCTGAAAGTGCTGTGCCCAATCGTCTTTATCTCTGCACTGATCGGTATTCTCCAGCACATTCGCGTGTTGCCGGTGATTATCCGCGCAATTGGTTTCCTGCTCTCCAAAGTCAACGGCATGGGCAAACTGGAATCCTTTAACGCCGTCAGCTCCCTGATTCTGGGTCAGTCTGAAAACTTTATTGCCTATAAAGATATCCTCGGCAAAATCTCCCGCAATCGTATGTACACCATGGCAGCAACGGCGATGTCCACCGTGTCGATGTCCATCGTTGGTGCATACATGACCATGCTGGAGCCGAAATACGTCGTTGCGGCGCTGGTACTGAACATGTTCAGCACCTTTATCGTGCTGTCGCTGATCAACCCTTACCGTGTTGATGCCAGTGAAGAAAATATTCAGATGTCCAACCTGCACGAAGGTCAGAGCTTCTTCGAAATGCTGGGTGAATACATTCTGGCAGGTTTCAAGGTTGCCATTATCGTTGCGGCGATGCTGATCGGCTTTATCGCCCTGATCGCCGCGCTGAACGCACTGTTTGCCACCGTGACTGGCTGGTTTGGCTACAGCATCTCCTTCCAGGGCATCCTGGGTTACATCTTCTATCCGATTGCATGGGTGATGGGTGTTCCTTCCAGTGAAGCACTGCAAGTGGGCAGTATCATGGCGACCAAACTGGTTTCCAACGAGTTCGTTGCGATGATGGATCTGCAGAAAATTGCTTCCACGCTCTCTCCGCGTGCGGAAGGCATCATCTCTGTGTTCCTGGTTTCCTTCGCTAACTTCTCTTCAATCGGGATTATCGCGGGTGCGGTTAAAGGCCTGAATGAAGAGCAAGGTAACGTGGTTTCTCGCTTCGGTCTGAAACTGGTTTACGGCTCTACCCTGGTGAGTGTGCTGTCTGCGTCAATCGCAGCACTGGTGCTGTAAGACCATACATAAAAAAGCCGGGGATAATTCCCCGGCTTTTTTACGCCTGTTAATCGGCTAATGGCTGCGGGCGACCAATCAAATACCCTTGCAGATATTGCACCCCGAGCTTATGCAATAGCGCCTGCTGCTGTTGCGTCTCGACAAACTCCGCGACCACACTCAATGACTTCGCTTTCGCCAGATCGGTAATTGATCTCACAATCATCGCATCCAGCGTGTTCGTGACGATATCTTTCACAAAGACGCCATCAATTTTGATGATATCAGCCTGCAAACGCTTTAACCGTTCGTAGTTGGCATATCCGGTGCCAAAGTCATCAATCGCAATCCGGAAACCAAACTTATGCAGCTGCTCGATGTTGTACATGCTGCTTTCTGCGTTAGAAAACGCCTGCTCCTCGGTGATCTCAAGAATGACCGCCTGCGGGGAGATGTAATAACGCTTAAACAGACGAATAATCCGCCCGGCAATATTCTTTTGCAGCAGCGTGAGCGGCATTAAATTGACTGAAAATCGTGGACCTTTTTTGTCGCAAGGGTGTGTTGCCAGCCACTTCAACAAGGATTCCAGCACTTGCAAATCAAAACGCGCGCTAAGGTTAAACTGAGCAATAAGGGGCAGAAACTTATCCGGGGTCATAATGCCGCCGTCATACTTCAGTCGCGCGAGGATCTCATCATAACCTTCACCCTCTTTGTTGCGAATTGGCTGGGCGTAGAGCAGCAAATCACCCTGATCTAACGCCGTGCGAATGGTATTCAGCAATAGCACCTGTTTAGTGGTTTGCCCGGAAACCATCTCCTCTCTGCTATCCAGCGCCAGCACATGATGATGTGCGCAGGATTGCTCCGCCAGCCAGCTTAACTGCCCCAACAAGGGTTGCAGGGTTTCCTGATTTCCATCAAAATGCCCCCAGGCAGCACCATAGCCCATATCCAGCCCGGTATTGTTCCAGTGAATTTGCCGACTATTCAGGATGTTAACCATATGCTGGAGTCGCCCTTCCGTTTCCGGCCCGCTCAGCACTAACAGCAGTTCACTACCCGGCAATTGATACAACTTTTCGTTTTCCTGCATCAACGGCAGCAACGTACGGTAAATTGAGCGGATACAGTGAACGCGCATCATTAAGCCGTAATGACGACTCATAAACTCAAGATTATCAATGCGCAGGCAGCAAAAACTCTTGCCCGCCTCTTGCTCCGGTGCTTGTTCCAACGCACGAAAGTTGGGTAGGAGCGTTAACGGATCGGTCAGCGCCTGCAAATGCCAGCGGCGGTTAAGCCATTCACTACGATGATAAATACGCACCATATAGAGCAGACAAACACTAAAGGAAATCAGTACTGCGAGAATAAATGCCAGCGAATATTCGGTTAGTACCCCTTGCAAAAAGTTCTGGTTGTAATTCAGCAGGCAAAGCGTTGAAACAGCCCAGGTGAGATTTAAAAACGGATAGCGAAGCTTACCGACACCGAGGGTAAAGATGATAAAGAAAACAGGTACCAAGTAACCGGCAATAAAGTCATTTTCATACGGTGTGCACATCAGAAGTAGCAGCACGCTAAGAGCTGCCAGCCAGCTTAAGGTAAATGCGCGTTTCTCTTTGCTCAACGACGGAGCGATATCCCTACGCCACAATATCTGTGCAAAGTGGGGACTTACAATCATGCGGGTGAGATAGTAAAAAAGCATGTTGTAAATCAGCACTGCGGTGAAAAGGCTTAGCAAATCAACGACCGTGAAAATGGCATCCGCATCGCCGAAAAAGGTAGATATCTTTAGCGGAAAATCAAAGAAATTTCCCACAAGATACATGCTGCATTTGATGCCAATCGGCGCCACCAAACCAAGCCAGAACAGACGTTGCCAGACGTATCGGCTGGTCAATCCATAACGCCAACGCGTCCCCAATTGCCAGCGTAATATTGCACAGGCACACAGGACTGCAAACGCCTGGCTGCCGATCATGACGGCGGTCTGTAAAAAAGTGAGATGAAGGTTCCACAGATTGGTGCAAAACATCCCACATAAAATGGGAACGACACCACGCCAGCCAAAGATAAACAAGATTGACAGCATTACGCACAGTGGCATCCACGCCAGAAAGATATAATTGGAATGGATAACAGCAAGTGGCGAAATTAAACGGGATAGCTGAATAAGTACCACGGTGAGCGTAAACGCTAGTGTGAATATCTTGATATTTTTTATCAGGTTATGCTCCACAAACATGAGTACACTACTCTCACTGATCGGGGTTTTCAGGCACACAAATAATAAGTTTATTCGCATCGCGAAGCAAACAGGGGCCAGCCTGTTGCTGTTTTTGCAGTCAGTGATGCATTCACCACACGGCACTGCCAGGATGTAGACTGTATTACAAAAGCGGCAAAAGGCAGAGACAAAAAACCCCCGCTTTGCAGCGAGGGTTTGAAATTTGGTGGAGCTAAGCGGGATCGAACCGCTGACCTCTTGCATGCCATGCAAGCGCTCTCCCAGCTGAGCTATAGCCCCACGAGTCGTTTACGTACCAAATTTGCTGGGTGCAAAATTTGGTGGAGCTAAGCGGGATCGAACCGCTGACCTCTTGCATGCCATGCAAGCGCTCTCCCAGCTGAGCTATAGCCCCATCACGTAAAGCTTGTCGAGTTGACGGGCGGCATCATATGAATTCCGCCCGAATGTGTCAACGGCAAATTGCCACGTGTAGTTTCAATCGCTGAAAAATCAGGCAAATGAACAATTTTGGAAAACCGCTCGCATTCAGTAGTTATTCATGTCACGGTTTCCTGTAAAGTGGTGTTATAAAATGAACTACTAATAGACCCACATACATTCAGGGAATTGTTATGTTCAAGGAGAGGATGACGCCAGATGAACTTGCCAGACTGACCGGCTATAGCCGCCAGACCATTAATAAATGGGTACGCAAGGAAGGCTGGACAACGTCACCAAAACCAGGCGTCCAGGGTGGCAAGGCTCGACTGGTTCACGTCAATGAACAGGTTCGTGAATATATTCGCAATGCTGAACGTCCAGAAGGTCAGGGAGAAGCGCCAGCCCTTTCTGGTGATGCGCCGCTTGAAGTGTTGCTGGTGACACTGGCGAAAGAGATGACGCCAGTTGAACAAAAACAGTTTACATCCTTGCTTCTGCGGGAAGGGATTATCGGATTGTTACAACGCTTAGGGATTCGCGATAGCAAATAATATGAAAAGATTACGCAATAAAATGACCACCGAAGAACTGGCTGAATGCCTCGGTGTGGCTAAACAAACTGTTAACCGTTGGATCAGAGAAAAAGGCTGGAAAACGGAAAAATTTCCCGGCGTGAAAGGCGGTCGTGCCAGACTTATTCTGGTCGATACGCAAGTTTGCGAGTTTATTCAGAACACGCCAGCCTTCCATAACACACCGATGCTTCTGGAAGCCGAAGAACCCCTTGCCGAATACGCACCGGGTATTCGCACTCCTGCTTATCGGCAAATCATCAGCGCAATAGACAACATGACTCACAGTGAGCAAGAAAAAGTTGCGCAATTTTTGTCACGCGAAGGAATTCGTAATTTTCTTGCTCGTCTCGACATAGATGAATCAGCATAAATAAAAAACGGCAGGGGTATCTCTCCTGCCGTTTATCTTTTATGCGCTAATTACTGCTGATTTTCGCGTTCAGCAATAAAAGCCAGCGCTTTGTTGATACGCTCGATACTGCGGGTCTTACCGATTGCGTGAACGGTAACATCCAGCGCCGGAGACTGCCCCGCACCGGTTACGGCGACACGCAGCGGCATACCAACTTTACCCATACCCACTTCCAGCTCATCCGCCGTCGCCTGAATAGCGTGATGAACGTTTTCAGCGGTCCAGTCAGTAATCGCAGTCAGTTTGTCACGAACCACTTCCAGCGGCTGGCGCGCTACCGGACGCAGATGTTTTTTCGCGGCGTCGGCATCGAACTCAGCAAAATCTTCGTAGAAATAACGGCAGCTCTGTGCCATCTCTTTCAGCGTCTTGCAGCGTTCGCCCAACAGTTTCACCAGATCAGCCAGCTGCGGACCGTTACGGGTATCGATATTTTCCTGCTCAATGTGCCACTGTAAGTGAGTAGCAACATACTCCGGCGGCAACGCGTTAATGTAGTGATGGTTCAGCCACAGCAGCTTGTCGGTGTTGAACGCACTGGCAGATTTGCTGACGGCATTCAGAGTGAAGTATTTAATCATCTCTTCACGAGTGAAGATTTCCTGATCGCCGTGGGACCAGCCCAGACGCACCAGATAGTTCAGCAGTGCTTCTGGCAGATAACCATCATCACGATACTGCATTACGCTGACCGCCCCGTGACGTTTGGACAGTTTTTTACCGTCATCGCCGTTGATCATAGAAACGTGCGCATAAACCGGTACCGGCGCTTTCAGAGCCTTAAGAATGTTAATCTGGCGCGGTGTGTTGTTGATATGGTCTTCGCCACGGATAACGTGGGTGATTTCCATATCCCAGTCATCGACAACCACACAGAAGTTATAGGTTGGGGAACCATCGGTACGGCGGATAATCAGATCATCCAGCTCCTGGTTGCTGAACTCGATCGGACCACGGATCTGATCGTCAAAAACAACAGAACCTTCCTGCGGGTTAGCAAAACGTACGACACACGGCTCATCATCAGCGTGATGCTCATGACTGTGGCGGCAGCGACCGTCATAACGCGGCTTCTCACCTTTCGCCATTTGCTCTTCGCGCAGCGCTTCCAGGCGCTCTTTAGAGCAATAGCATTTATAAGCTGTGCCCTCTTCCAGCATCTGATCGATCACCGCGTTGTAGCGATCAAAACGTTTGGTCTGGTAGTACGGACCTTCATCCCACTCCAGGCTCAGCCAGTTCATGCCATCCATAATGGCTTCGATAGCTTCCGGCGTGGAACGCTCAAGATCGGTGTCTTCAATACGCAGCACGAACTCACCGCCGTGGTTACGTGCAAAAAGCCAGGAGTAAAGAGCAGTACGCGCGCCGCCAACGTGCAGATAGCCTGTTGGGCTTGGCGCGAAGCGAGTTTTGATTTTCATGAAATGGCCTTACGTTTAGAAAGATGCCGACAACCGGCAAATCCTGGAAAAATTGAGTGGGCGATATTCTATCACTCCCGCCTGATTCCTCAATGTAGTTCGGGTTGCAACCTTACGCATTATTGTTTTCGTTGACAAATTGCGCAACACGGTCTGTTTTGCGATCATCTTGCTTAAATTTACGACGAACGAACAATTTCTTTAGAAAATGCGTTGACTCATTTTGAACTCTCCCTATAATGCGACTCCACACAGCGGGGGTGATTAGCTCAGCTGGGAGAGCACCTCCCTTACAAGGAGGGGGTCGGCGGTTCGATCCCGTCATCACCCACCAACTACTTTATGTAGTCTCCGCCGTGTAGCAAGAAATTGAGAAGTGGGTGATTAGCTCAGCTGGGAGAGCACCTCCCTTACAAGGAGGGGGTCGGCGGTTCGATCCCGTCATCACCCACCACTTTCTCGCCAGCTAGATTTCTTGTAACAATGTGAAGTACCGAAGTGGGTGATTAGCTCAGCTGGGAGAGCACCTCCCTTACAAGGAGGGGGTCGGCGGTTCGATCCCGTCATCACCCACCACTTCGGGTCGTTAGCTCAGTTGGTAGAGCAGTTGACTTTTAATCAATTGGTCGCAGGTTCGAATCCTGCACGACCCACCAATGTAAAAAAGCGCCCTAAAGGCGTTTTTTTGCTATCTGCAATTTGCGAAATTGCCTGATGCGCTTCGCTTATCAGACCAACTATGTCCGGCAGTTCCCGTGCCTCTCATCTACTGCGCCAACGCCGCCAGCAGTTTAACCAGCGCGGGCGTCACCTGCTGCGTTTCATAAACAATATATAAGTCTGCCGGGATGCGTTCTTTGAGCGGACGGAATATGACACCGGGCCAGTTCATCTGCGCGTAGCTGTCCGCTATCAATGTGATACCAATACCCATACTGACCATGGCGAGTACCGTTTGCGGTTCATTAACTTCGCGAATAACAACCGGTGAAAATCCCACCTGCTGGCAAACTCGCTGCAAAAAATCCCAGTCAGTGTACACGGGCGGCATTGTAACGAAATACTCGTCACGTAGCGCTTCCAGCGGGACGGTGGAAAATGATGAGAGATGATGCTCTTCAGGCATCGCCACCAGAAACGCCGATTCATGCAACCGTAAGCTGGTAAAACCAGTCGGTGGTTCTGTCGCCATTCGCCAGATCCCGGCATCAAGTTCGCGGCGTTCCAGCAAGGCCATTTGCATCGCGGGCATCTTTTCGCGAAACAGAACTTCAACGTTAGGATTTTCTCTAAGGAATCGCCGCATAACCGGGCGCATCCGTCCCCACATTGCCGTTCCCACAACCCCGAGTTCAATCCGCCCTGCTTCTCCCCGACCTATTTGTTCAACCCGAGCCAATACATTATTTGCATTCACCAGCAATCGACGCGATTCTTCCATCAAGATTTTGCCCGCGTGTGTCAGTACGACGCTGCGCGAATGGCGAATAAAAAGCTGCGTGCCGAGTTGATTTTCCAGCTCTTTAATATGAATACTGAGCGGAGGCTGAGACATATTTAAACGCGCTGCTGCGCGACCAAAATGCAACTCTTCCGCTACGGCAAGAAAATAACGGAGCAACTTAAGATCTGTTCTATATACGCGTTCCATAATTAAGTGCTCCATATAATAAATACATCGTATTAAATTATCATGGCATAAAGTATTTCACCACCAGATATCCGACATACATAAACACGATGGATAATATACCCGGCAATACATTTGGAACAGGAATAGGTAATCGCACGATTGTAAACAAAGCACCAATGCCAAAACCAACGCCAGAAGAAAATAAAATATCTTTCACTAATTAACCTTTATCATAAAAGCAGCCCCAAGGAACAGAGCTGCGAATCCTTTTAATGTGTAACTGAACGATGCGTTATCTTTTCAGGGTCATGGTTATATTTAAACCCAAAGAAAAATATCACTGCGAGGAAAAGAGCATACCCTGCAAACATCAGCCAAATGGTATGCCAATCTTTTACGCCATCCACCGAGAAGTAATCCACTGCCATACCGCTCAGAATCGAGCCAACCCATGCGCCGACGCCATTTACCATCGTCATAAAAAGGCCCTGGGCGCTGGCACGAATGCTGGAATCAACTTCCTGTTCGACAAAGACCGAACCAGAAATATTGAAGAAATCGAATGCACAACCGTAAACAATCATCGACAGCAACAGCAAAATAAACCCGGTTGGTGATGGATCGCCATAGGCAAAGAAGCCAAAGCGCAGCGTCCACGCCACCATACTCATCAGCATGACGGTTTTAATACCGAAACGCTTCAAAAAGAACGGTATCGTCAGAATGAAACCGACTTCAGCCATCTGTGAAACTGACAGTAAAATGGACGGGTATTTCACCACGAAGCTATCAGCAAACTCAGGATTACGGGCGAAATCATGCAGGAACGGGTTGCCAAAAACGTTGGTAATTTGCAGCACCGCACCCAGCATCATGGCGAAGAGGAAAAAGATAGCCATGCGTGGATTTTTAAACAGCACGAAGGCATCCAGACCCAGCTTGCTGGCAAGCGATGTAGTCGCTTTTTTCTCCGCAACCGGAATCTTCGGCAAAGTCAGCGCATAAGCCGACAGCAGCAATGACGCACCGGACGCGATATACAGTTGCAGACTACTCAATTCCAGATGCAGCAAGCTTACTGCCCACATGGCGACAATGAACCCCACCGTACCAAAAACGCGAATGGGCGGGAAAGCGGTCACCGGGTCAAGCCCTGCCTGGGCAAGACAGGAATAAGAGACGCTGTTCGATAACGCAATAGTCGGCATAAACGCCATCGCATTGACTAACATCACCCAAAACATCATATCCGGATCAGTTACGGATGCCGCATAAAAAAGTACGCCCGCACACACCAGGTGACACAGCATGTATGCACGTTCTGCACGCAGCCATTTGTCTGCGATGATCCCCATTATACCAGGCATAATAATCGCGGCGATCCCTTTGGAACTGTAAACCATGCCAACATTAGCGCCGGTGAAATGAAGGGTATTAATCATGTAAGAACCGAGGGTAACCAGCCAGCTCCCCCAGATAAAATATTGCAAAAAGGACATTACCTTTAAGCGCAAAGCGATGCTCATAATCGTTTCCTTGTCGCATCATATGGCCTCACTCAGTAAGGCCGTTTATTGTTGTTTTACTCAGGCAATTTTGCGCAGAAAGCCGCAAATAAGATTAATAAAGTTTTGCTTTGAGAGTTCCGCTGCTGCCAGCGTTTGGGCATGAGAAAGCTTCACGTCACTCAGACCTTCCGCCATGTTGGTAATCGCAGAGACCGCAACGACTTTAAGTTCGCAATGGCGAGCTGAAATAACCTCAGGCACCACAGACATACCAACAACATCCCCACCAATAATTTGCATCATGCGAATTTCCGCCGCAGTCTCGAAATTCGGCCCCGGATACGAGACGAACACGCCCTCCGTCAGAGGGACCCCCTCTTCTTTCGCCACTTTTTGTAACAGTGCGCGGTATTCCGCATCGTAGGCATTCGCCAGCGAGAAGAAGCGCTCACCAAAACGTTCATCATTAAGACCCACCATCGGCGTTCCCGGCATGGTGTTGATGTGATCTTTCAATGCGACCAGACTGCCGGCCCCCACTTCAGGGCGCAGTGAGCCAGCCGCATTGGTGCAGAACAGCAACTCGCAGCCCAGCAACTTAAAGGTACGGATTGCATCCGTCATGATGGTCATCCCACGACCTTCGTAGAAATGTCCGCGACCTTTCATGCACACCACTGGCACCCCCTGGAGATACCCCAGCACCAGCTCACCCGCATGACCGTGTACGGTACTTACCGGGAACCCAGGCAGCTTTTCGTAGGAAATTGCGACCGCGTTCTCAATCTGATCGGCCAGCGCGCCCAGCCCGGAACCTAAAATAAAGGCCACTCGTGGCGTGAAATCAGGTTTATAAGTCTTGATAATATCTACGCAATACAGTGGGTTATGAGAAAACTGAGCCTGATACATATATATCCTTTTTTTGTAGGGGGGAATCTAACGCCTTTTTATAACGAGATTGCCCTACCTCATACCAATACACTTTTTTCATGTATCCGATAGTTATTCGATATCGATATATTTATATTTTTTCACTATTAATAGGCTGAAAAAACTGTATTGGTACTCTCCTTTCCCTTGCATTAACAATATGCCGCTTTTAATCAACCTTTTTATTAAGCAATCAACTAATAACGATCGGCATAGGGAATTATGCTATGAAAAAACATCTTTTTACTCTGACACTCTCTTCTGTATTGGCGATACCAGCAGTATCCCATGCAGAATTTAAAGGCGGTTTTGCTGATATAGGTATTCATTATCTTGACTGGACTAGCAGAACCACTGAGAAATCGTCGACCAAATCACACAAAGATGATTTTGGATATCTGGAACTGGAAGGCGGCGCTAACTTTAGTTGGGGAGAAATGTACGGGTTCTTCGACTGGGAAAACTTTTATAATGATCGTCATGATAAACCGGGTAGCGAGCAGCGTTATACATTTAAAAATACCAACCGTATTTACCTGGGTGACACCGGATTTAATCTCTACTTGCATGCGTATGGCACCTACGGTTCTGCGAATCGTGTGAATTTCCATGACGATATGTTCCTTTACGGGATCGGCTACAATTTCACCGGCAGCGGTTGGTGGTTCAAACCGTTCTTTGCAAAACGCTATACAGACCAAACCTATTATACCGGCGATAACGGTTATGTCGCCGGTTGGGTTGCAGGTTACAGCTTTATGCTGGGCAGTGAGAAATTCACCCTCACCAACTGGAACGAGTACGAGTTTGATCGTGATGCCACCTACGCGGCAGGTAATGGCGGCAAAGAAGGTCTGAACGGTGCCGTCGCACTTTGGTGGAATGCAACTTCACACATCACCACAGGGATTCAGTATCGTTATGCGGATGACAAACTGGGCGAAGATTTTTACCAGGATGCGATAATCTACTCCATCAAATTTAATTTCTGATTGATTACTGCCGGAGCTCCCGGCAGTATGAATTCACTCTATATCTGATACAACGGATCCCCTTCCCGCCCAGCCATTAGCGCATTGCCCTGGTCTCGTACTACGTCCCATAACGCTTCAGCGGCGGTGGAAAGTGAACGGTTCTTCCTGCGCACCAGCATCAACTGGCGTTCAACCACTGGCGTAATGCGCTTTACCACCAGTGGGCTACCTTCAGGCAATGGTAGCGCCAGTGCGGGAAGAATACTGATGCCGATGCCTGCGGCTACCATCGGGAACAGCGTCGCCGGATGTCCAATCTCCTGCACAATATTCGCCTGAATACCGTTGCGCGCCAGCGCTGCGTCAATCAGCGGTCGGCTGCCTGACGCGTAATCCTGCAACACCAATTTCGCTCCCTGTAATGCCTGCCAGGGGACATAATCTTCCACGGCCAAAGCGCTATCGCGATGGCAAAGCAGAAAGAAAGGCTCGGAAAGAATCGCTTCACATTGCAGATCGCCCACTGGGCCAGGATCGATGACGATGCCAAAATCGACATCTCCCTGGCGAATACTTTCCATCACCCACTGCTGCGGACGATCGTGCAGGACAAACTGAATATCTGGATAGCGGCGATGGCTTTCAGCAATGCATTGCGGAATAAGATGCGCGGAAATGGTCTGGCTGGCAGCGACCCGAACTTTTCCGCTCAGTTGTTGCCCCATACGCCCGGTATCGCGCAACGTGCTGTTAAGTTCATCCAGCAGTCGCTCAAGACGCAAAGCCAACTGCTGCCCTGCATCTGTAAGCACCACTTCACGCGTGGTTCTGTCCAGCAGGCGAACACCAGTATGATTTTCCAGCTCCTTCACACTGTGACTCACTGCCGACTGGCTCAGGCCGATACGCTCTCCTGCACGACTAAAACTTTTCTCCTGCGCTACTGTGACGAAAACCTTTAATTGCTTTAAAGAATAATTCATCTGTTTTTTTCATGAATGGATGCAATAAATCAATTTTATTTCTCAAACTGGAAGACGCACAATAGAACCATCGATCATCTGGAGTCTTTATGAAACTTTTTCGTATCCTCGATCCTTTCACCTTAACCCTGATCACGGTGGTGTTGCTGGCCTCTTTCTTTCCGGCCAGAGGCGATTTCGTCCCCTTCTTTGAAAATCTGACCACCGCAGCGATAGCCCTGCTGTTTTTTATGCACGGCGCGAAGTTATCGCGTGAGGCGATTATTGCTGGCGGTGGCCACTGGCGACTGCATTTGTGGGTAATGTGCAGCACCTTCGTGCTGTTTCCGATTCTGGGCGTGCTGTTTGCCTGGTGGAAACCGGTAAATGTCGACCCGATGCTCTACTCCGGTTTTCTCTACTTGTGCATTCTCCCCGCGACCGTGCAGTCTGCAATCGCCTTCACGTCAATGGCGGGCGGTAACGTCGCGGCGGCGGTTTGTTCTGCGTCAGCATCCAGCCTGCTGGGGATTTTCCTTTCACCATTGCTGGTTGGTCTGGTGATGAATGTTCACGGTGCAGGGGGCAGCCTTGAGCAGGTCGGTAAAATTATGCTGCAACTGTTGCTGCCATTTGTGTTGGGGCATCTTTCCCGGCCGTGGATTGGTGACTGGGTGTCGCGTAATAAAAAATGGATTGCGAAAACTGACCAGACGTCCATTCTGTTGGTAGTTTATACGGCATTCAGCGAAGCCGTCGTTAACGGTATCTGGCACAAAGTTGGCTGGGGATCATTGCTGTTTATCGTGGTGGTCAGTTGCGTTCTTCTGGCTATCGTGATTGTAGTTAACGTCTTTATGGCACGCCGACTGGGCTTCAATAAGGCAGATGAAATTACTATCGTCTTTTGTGGTTCGAAAAAGAGTCTGGCAAATGGCATCCCGATGGCAAACATTCTGTTCCCCACATCGGTGATCGGTATGATGGTGCTGCCCCTGATGATTTTCCATCAGATCCAATTGATGGTCTGTGCGGTGCTGGCGCGTCGATACAAACGCCAGACCGAACAGTTACAGGCGCAGCAGGAAAGCAGCGCCGATAAAGCTTAAAGCGGACGTTTCAGGGGCTGGACCAGTTGCGTCAGCCCCTCGATTTTAATCAGCAGCGTGATTTGCATTAGCTCACCGAGCTTCCCTGCCGGGAACTCATCTTTGCGGGCAAACCACAGCAGATACTCCTCCGGCAGGTCGATTAAGCGACGCCCTTTGTACTTGCCAAACGGCATTATCGTATTGGCTATTTCAATCAGCTGCTCTTTTTCCATCTCAGCTACCCAGCAAACGCAGCATTTCCGTTTCGTCGATGACTTCAATACCCAGTTCCTGCGCCTTCGCCAGTTTAGATCCTGCAGCTTCACCCGCTATCACCAGATCGGTTTTCTTCGACACGCTGCCCGCGACTTTCGCCCCCAGTTCGACCAGTCGAGCTTTAGCGTCATCACGCGACATCTGGCTTAAGCTGCCCGTAAGCACCACGGTTTTACCAGCAAACGGACTGTCAATCTCTTCCGCATTGATAACGATCGGCTCAGGCCAGTGAACACCTTCCGCCAACAGCTCGCTGATGACATTGCGGTTGCTTTCTTCGGCAAAGAAGTTGTGAACGTGGGAGGCAACGACAATTCCAACATCAGGCACCTTTTGCAGCTCTTCAATCGACGCGGCTTCCAGCGCTTCCAGCGTGCCGAAATATGCCGCCAGACCTGCTGCGGTAGCCTCGCCGACTTCACGGATGCCAAGTGCATAGAGGAAGCGGGCAAAGGTGGTTTCTTTCGCTTTTTCCAGCGCGTTAACCACGTTTTGTGCCGATTTCGGCCCCATACGCTCCAGTCCGGTCAGTTTGCCTGCGGTGAGTTTGAACAGATCCGCCGGAGTGTGGACATATTCTTTTTCAACCAGTTGATCGATGATTTTGTCGCCCATTCCGTCAACATCCATCGCACGGCGGGAAACAAAGTGTTTCAGAGACTCTTTACGCTGCGCACCGCAAATCAGGCCACCGGTACAGCGGGCAACCGCTTCACCTTCCACACGCTCGACGTCAGAACCACATACCGGACAATGCGTCGGGAATACAACCTCACGGGTATCTTCCGGGCGTTCAGAAAGCACGACGTTAACCACCTGCGGGATCACGTCGCCAGCGCGGCGAATAACCACTTTATCGCCAATGCGTAAACCAAGACGTTCGATTTCGTCAGCATTATGCAGTGTAGCGTTACTCACCAACACGCCAGCAACATGGACAGGTTCCAGACGCGCAACAGGCGTAATCGCGCCAGTACGCCCAACCTGAAACTCGACGTCACGCACAAAGGTCATCTGTTCCTGCGCCGGGAATTTAAACGCTACCGCCCAGCGCGGGGCACGCGCGACAAAGCCAAGCTGCTCCTGCTGTGCCAGTGAGTTGACCTTAATCACCACGCCGTCGATATCAAAGCCCAGCGTCGGACGGTCTTTTTCTACTTTGTGATAAAACGCCAGCACTTCTTCCGCCGATTCACAAAGTGTTACCCGATCACTGACAGGTAATCCCCATGCTTTAAATTGCATTAAGCGTCCCAAATGGGTATCCGGCAATTCACCGCCTTCCAGAACACCAACGCCGTAGCAGAAGAAAGTGAGCGGTCGCTTCGCTGTAATACGCGGATCAAGCTGACGCAGTGAACCAGCTGCCGCATTACGTGGGTTAGCAAACACTTTCCCGCCCGTGCGTCGCGCATCTTCGTTAATCTTTTCGAACCCCGCCTGCGGCAGGAACACTTCACCACGCACTTCCAGACGCGCCGGGATATTCTCACCGTGTAGCTTCAGCGGAATGGCGCGAATAGTACGCACATTAGACGTGATATCTTCCCCGGTAGTGCCATCGCCACGAGTCGCGGCACTGACTAAAACGCCATTTTCATACAGAATACTGACGGCAAGACCATCCAGCTTCAGCTCACAGCACCAGGTGACTTTCTCGTTGCTTTTCAGACGGTCCTGCACACGTTTGTTGAAAGCAAGAAAGCTTTCTTCATCAAAAACGTTATCCAGCGACAGCATTGGCACTTCATGGCGGATCTGGCTGAAAGCCGCCAGCGGCGCTGCACCTACACGTTGGGTAGGCGAATCAGGCGTAATCAGTTCTGGATGTTTGGTTTCCAGCTCGCGCAGTTCGCGCATCAGCCTGTCGTATTCAGCGTCGGGAATTTCCGGCGCATCCATCACATGATAAAGATATTCATGATGGCGAAGCGTCGTTCGCAGTTCTGTCAGTTGTTGTTCGATTGATTCCATATCGCACCATCAATGCTAAAAACCCCCGACAAGCGGGGGTTCGAAAAGGAGTTAATTTGCCTTAAGTGTATCAGGCGTTGGCGTCTTTGACTTCGCGGATGATGTCCTGGTACTCGCGCAATTTCTGCGGAGTCATCATACGGCGCTGATCGTCAAGCACTACACCACCCACTTCATCGGCAATATGCTGCGCAGATTGCAGCATCAGCTTGAAGTTCTGCAGCTCGTCACCGTAAGACGGTACCTGCATAAAGATAGTGACACCCGGAGTAGTGAAATCCTTCATTTCAGGATCAAAGGTTCCCGGTTTCACCATATTCGCCAGGCTGAATAACGCCGGGCCGCTGCCATCCGGGCTAAGATGACGATGGTAAATGTTCATATCACCAAAAATGAAGCCCGCTTGTTGAATGCTGTTAAGAAGCAGTTCACCGTTTAACTCGCTACCGTGATGCGCCGCGACGTTCATGATAATCACCGCTTCTTTGCGCTTCGGTTTATCCATAACTGGAGCCGGTTCCGCAACAGGCTCAGGCTGTGGTGCCGCTACGGGTTCTGCAGGCTGGAAAGCCTGTTGTGCCGGTTGCGGTGCTGAATGCACTGGCTGCGGCGCTGACGCGACCTGTGGCGAAACTGGCTGCTGCAACGGCTGTTCAGGCTGCGGCTGATAGGCAGGCTGCTGCACGGGTTGCTGCACCGGCTGCGTTGGACGCGGAGCATGTTGCGGCGGTACCTGCGCTTCAGGCGGCTGCTGGACCGGTTGACGCGGCTGCGCAGACGCATAAGGCGGTTGGTACTGGTGTTGCGGCGACGGACGAGCAACCTCATGCTCCTGGGCGTTAGCCGGGGCATGATTCACGCGGTGAACACGAACCTCACCAACGCCCTCATCATCTTCGACATCCTCGTCATAAGAATCGTCGTCACGTTTTGACTTCATTCGTTTTAATGGCCGATCGCGGAACATAGAAGATCGTTCTTTACGGCTGGTCCAGAAACCATGTACCAGTAAAGCGATTATGGCGATCGCGCCAACAATGATTAATATCAGACGCAAATCCTGCATCATTATATTCTCTGTTGTTCTAACACCTTGCCACCACGGCAAACATTTACTCACTAAGAGTATTTGCCGATTACCTCAAGTGCAAGTGCACTATTAACTTTCACAGCACAAAGATAGATGAAATCGTGCTTTTTGCTGTTTTTTCGAACATATCCTAACTGTCCATTGCGCAATTACCCGGTAAAATACGCAGAATTTTCCTGGGATTGGTCAAAAGGAGCTCATCCTGATTATGGTTTCATCATTCACATCTGCCCCACGCAGCGGTTTTTACTATTTTGCGCAAGGCTGGAAGCTCGTCTCGCAACCTGGGATTCGGCGTTTCGTTATTTTACCGCTGCTGGTCAATATTTTGTTGATGGGGGGCGCATTCTGGTGGCTCTTTACGCAACTCGATGTCTGGATCCCGACTCTCATGAGTTATGTTCCGGACTGGTTACAATGGCTGAGCTATCTGTTGTGGCCCCTGGCTGTCATCTCTGTGCTGTTAGTGTTTGGCTATTTCTTCTCAACGATTGCTAACTGGATTGCTGCTCCGTTCAACGGTTTATTGGCTGAACAACTGGAAGCAAGACTGACTGGCGCTACACCGCCAGATACCGGAATTTTCGGTATCATGAAAGATGTGCCGCGAATCATGAAACGCGAATGGCAAAAATTTGCCTGGTATCTGCCGCGCGCAATTGTATTGCTAATTCTTTACTTCATCCCTGGCATTGGGCAAACCGTCGCGCCGGTACTGTGGTTCCTGTTTAGCGCCTGGATGTTAGCCATCCAGTATTGTGATTACCCCTTCGATAACCACAAAGTGCCGTTTAAAGAGATGCGCACCGCCCTGCGCACACGCAAAATCACCAATATGCAGTTTGGTGCTTTAACCAGCCTGTTTACGATGATCCCGCTGCTTAATCTGTTCATTATGCCCGTTGCCGTTTGTGGCGCGACGGCGATGTGGGTTGATTGCTATCGCGATAAACACGCCATGTGGCGGTAACAATCTACCGGTTATTTTGTAAACCGTTTGTGTGAAACAGGGGTGGCTTATGCCGCCCCTTATTCCATCTTGCATGTCATTATTTCCCTTCTGCATATAGATATGCTAAATCCTTACTTCCGCATATTCTCTGAGCGGGTATGCTACCTGTTGTATCCCAATTTCATACAGTTAAGGACAGGCCATGAGTAAGATTTTTGAAGATAACTCGCTGACTATCGGTCACACGCCGCTGGTTCGCCTGAATCGCATCGGTAACGGACGCATTCTGGCGAAGGTGGAATCTCGTAACCCCAGCTTCAGCGTTAAGTGCCGTATCGGTGCCAACATGATTTGGGATGCCGAAAAGCGCGGCGTGCTGAAACCAGGCGTTGAACTGGTTGAACCAACCAGCGGTAATACCGGGATTGCACTGGCCTATGTAGCTGCCGCTCGCGGTTACAAACTTACCCTGACCATGCCAGAAACCATGAGTATTGAACGCCGCAAGCTGCTGAAAGCGTTAGGTGCAAACCTGGTGCTGACCGAAGGTGCTAAAGGCATGAAAGGCGCAATCCAAAAAGCAGAAGAAATTGTCGCCAGCAATCCAGAGAAATACCTGCTGCTGCAACAATTCAGCAATCCGGCAAACCCTGAAATTCATGAAAAAACCACCGGTCCGGAGATCTGGGAAGATACCGACGGTCAGGTTGATGTATTTATTGCTGGCGTTGGGACTGGCGGTACGCTGACTGGCGTCAGCCGCTACATTAAAGGCACCAAAGGCAAGACCGATCTTATCTCTGTCGCCGTTGAGCCAACCGATTCTCCAGTTATCGCCCAGGCGCTGGCAGGTGAAGAGATTAAACCTGGTCCGCATAAAATTCAGGGTATTGGCGCTGGTTTTATCCCGGCTAACCTTGATCTCAAGCTGGTCGACAAAGTCATTGGCATCACCAATGAAGAAGCCATTTCTACCGCACGTCGTCTGATGGAAGAAGAAGGCATTCTTGCTGGTATCTCTTCTGGAGCAGCTGTTGCTGCGGCGTTGAAACTACAAGAAGATGAAAGCTTTACCAATAAGAATATTGTGGTTATTCTGCCGTCATCGGGTGAGCGTTATTTAAGCACTGCATTGTTTGCCGATCTCTTCACTGAGAAAGAATTGCAACAGTAATGCCAGCTTGTAAAAAATGCGTAAAAAAGCACCTTTTTAGGTGCTTTTTTGTGGCCTGCTTCAAACTTTCGCCCCTCCTGGCATTGATTCAGCCTGTCGGAACTGGTATTTAACCAGACTAATTATTTTGATGCGCGAAATTAATCGTTACAGGAAAAGCCAAAGCTGAATCGATTTTATGATTTGGTTCAATTCTTCCTTTAGCGGCATAATGTTTAATGACGTACGAAACGTCAGCGGTCAACACCCGCCAGCAATGGACTGTATTACGCTCTTCGTGCGTCGCGTCTGTTAAAAACTGGCGCTAACAATACAGGCTAAAGTCGAACCGCCAGGCTAGACTTTAGTTCCACAACACTAAACCTATAAGTTGGGGAAATACAATGTTCCAGCAAGAAGTTACCATTACCGCTCCGAACGGTCTGCACACCCGCCCTGCTGCCCAGTTTGTAAAAGAAGCTAAGGGCTTCACTTCTGAAATTACTGTGACTTCCAACGGCAAAAGCGCCAGCGCGAAAAGCCTGTTTAAACTGCAGACTCTGGGCCTGACTCAAGGTACCGTTGTGACTATCTCCGCAGAAGGCGAAGACGAGCAGAAAGCGGTTGAACATCTGGTTAAACTGATGGCGGAACTCGAGTAATTTCCCGGGTTCTTTTAAAAATCAGTCACAAGTAAGGTAGGGTTATGATTTCAGGCATTTTAGCATCCCCGGGTATCGCTTTCGGTAAAGCTCTGCTTCTGAAAGAAGACGAAATTATCATTGACCGGAAAAAAATTTCTGCCGACCAGGTTGATCAGGAAGTTGAACGTTTTCTGAGCGGTCGTGCCAAGGCATCAGCCCAGCTGGAAACGATCAAAACGAAAGCTGGTGAAACGTTCGGTGAAGAAAAAGAAGCCATCTTTGAAGGGCATATTATGCTGCTCGAAGATGAGGAGCTGGAGCAGGAAATCATAGCCCTGATTAAAGATAAGCACATGACAGCTGACGCAGCTGCTCATGAAGTTATCGAAGGTCAGGCTTCTGCCCTGGAAGAGCTGGATGATGAATACCTGAAAGAACGTGCGGCTGACGTACGTGATATCGGTAAGCGCCTGCTGCGCAACATCCTGGGCCTGAAGATTATCGACCTGAGCGCCATTCAGGATGAAGTCATTCTGGTTGCCGCTGACCTGACGCCGTCCGAAACCGCACAGCTGAACCTGAAGAAGGTGCTGGGTTTCATCACCGACGCGGGTGGCCGTACTTCCCACACCTCTATCATGGCGCGTTCTCTGGAACTGCCTGCTATCGTGGGTACCGGTAGCGTCACCTCTCAGGTGAAAAATGACGACTATCTGATTCTGGATGCCGTAAATAATCAGGTTTACGTCAATCCAACCAACGAAGTTATTGATAAAATGCGCGCTGTTCAGGAGCAAGTGGCTTCTGAAAAAGCAGAGCTTGCTAAACTGAAAGATCTGCCAGCTATTACGCTGGACGGTCACCAGGTAGAAGTGTGCGCTAACATTGGTACGGTTCGTGACGTTGAAGGTGCAGAGCGTAACGGCGCTGAAGGCGTTGGTCTGTATCGTACTGAGTTCCTGTTCATGGACCGCGACGCGTTGCCCACTGAAGAAGAACAGTTTGCTGCTTACAAAGCAGTGGCTGAAGCGTGTGGCTCGCAGGCGGTTATCGTTCGTACCATGGACATCGGCGGCGACAAAGAGCTGCCATACATGAACTTCCCGAAAGAAGAGAACCCGTTCCTCGGCTGGCGCGCTATCCGTATCGCGATGGATCGTAAAGAGATCCTGCGCGATCAGCTCCGTGCTATCCTGCGTGCCTCTGCTTTCGGTAAATTGCGCATCATGTTCCCGATGATCATCTCTGTTGAAGAAGTGCGTGCACTGCGCAAAGAGATCGAAATCTACAAACAGGAACTGCGCGACGAAGGTAAAGCGTTTGACGAGTCAATTGAAATCGGCGTAATGGTGGAAACACCGGCTGCCGCAACAATTGCACGTCATTTAGCCAAAGAAGTTGATTTCTTTAGTATCGGCACCAATGATTTAACGCAGTACACTCTGGCAGTTGACCGTGGTAATGATATGATTTCACACCTTTACCAGCCAATGTCACCGTCCGTGCTGAACTTGATCAAGCAAGTTATTGATGCTTCTCATGCTGAAGGCAAATGGACTGGCATGTGTGGTGAGCTTGCTGGCGATGAACGTGCTACACTTCTGTTGCTGGGGATGGGTCTGGACGAATTCTCTATGAGCGCCATTTCTATCCCGCGCATTAAGAAGATTATCCGTAACACGAACTTCGAAGATGCGAAGGTGTTAGCAGAGCAGGCTCTTGCTCAACCGACAACGGACGAGTTAATGACGCTGGTTAACAAGTTCATTGAAGAAAAAACAATCTGCTAATCCACGAGATGCGGCCCAATTTACTGCTTAGGAGAAGATCATGGGTTTGTTCGATAAACTGAAATCTCTGGTTTCCGACGACAAGAAGGATACCGGAACTATTGAGATCATTGCTCCGCTCTCTGGCGAGATCGTCAATATCGAAGACGTGCCGGATGTCGTTTTTGCGGAAAAAATCGTTGGTGATGGCATTGCTATCAAACCAACGGGTAACAAAATGGTCGCGCCTGTAGACGGCACCATTGGTAAAATCTTTGAAACCAACCACGCGTTCTCTATCGAATCTGATAGCGGCGTTGAGCTGTTCGTCCACTTCGGTATCGACACCGTTGAACTGAAAGGCGAAGGCTTCAAGCGTATTGCTGAAGAAGGTCAGCGCGTGAAAGTTGGTGATACTGTCATTGAATTTGATCTGCCGCTGCTGGAAGAGAAAGCCAAGTCTACCCTGACTCCGGTTGTTATCTCCAACATGGACGAAATCAAAGAACTGATCAAACTGTCCGGTAGCGTAACCGTAGGTGAAACCCCGGTTATCCGCATCAAGAAGTAATTCTTGCCGCAGTGAAAAATGGCGCCCATCGGCGCCATTTTTTTATGCTTCAGCCAGAGGCGGCAAAATCAATTCATCGCTCTCATGCTGCTGGGTATAGCGCATCACTTCCAGTACGCGCAACCCCGCGCGGTGCACCGCATCGGTTAACGCCTTCCCTTTCAGCAAACCACTGATAAGCTGAGCACAAAACAGGTCGCCAGTCCCTTTCAGGTCAGTTTTAACCCGGGAATGGGAAATGACATTCACGCTGTCGGCACTGACCACCACAACCTGCATCTCCTGATTTTCTTCATTGCCGGAGGCGCTGGTAATCACCACCCACTTTAATGTGTCTGAAAGCAGACTTTTTGCGGCAGCAATGGCACTGTCGAGATCGCGGCAATCTTTACCGGTCAGGATTTCCAGCTCAAAGATATTGGGGGTAATTCCCTGTGCCAGCGGCAGTAAATATTGTCGATACGCCTCGGGAAGGTCAGGTTTGACATAAATTCCGCTATCAATATCGCCAATCACCGGATCGACCATGATCAATAGGTCAGGATGGTCTTTGCGTAGCGCAGTCAGCCACTCGGCAAGGATTTTGATTTGCGATGCCGTTCCCATATAGCCCGTGGTTACAGCACGAAGTTGGCGCAGCGCATCACGCTCCTGAAGCGCACGCAAATAACCGCTAAACCATTCATCCGGAATCGCACCACCGTAGAAAGTGTCATAATGCGGCGTATTGCTCAGCAATACCGTCGGCACGGCAAAGACATTCAGGCCGTTCTGCTTTATAGCAGGCACCGCAATGCTGTTGCCTACGCTGCCGTACACTACCTGCGACTGCACGGCGACGATATCCGCCTGCAGTGCCCTGCTCTTATCGTTAAACAACAACAAACTACTCATTTAATTTTTTCTCCTTGCCGATGATCCTCATCGTATTCCAGCCGAAACTTTACCTGATTCTGGCAGTCAAATCGGCTATTACAAAACAAGGATAAGGTAATTCAGTGAAGAAAATCATTTGTCTGGTCGTTACGCTGCTAATGACACTCCCCGCTTATGCGAAGTTAACGGCCCATGAAGAAGCCCGTATCAACGCCATGCTGGAGGGATTAGCACAGAAAAAGGATTTGATATTTGTGCGCAACGGTGATGAACATACCTGCGATGAAGCGGTTTCTCATCTGCGCCTGAAGCTGGGCAATACCCGTAATCGCATTGATACAGCCGAGCAGTTTATTGACAAGGTGGCCTCGTCGTCATCGATTACCGGGAAGCCGTATATCGTGAAGATGCCCGGTAAGAGCGATGAGAACGCACAGCCTTTTTTACATGCGTTAATTGCGCAGACGGATAAAACGGTGCCTGCGCAATAATCTTAAATCCCCGCCCCCTGGCTAAAATGCTCTTCCCCAAACACCCCGGTAGAAAGGTAGCGATCGCCACGATCGCAGATGATCGCCACCACCACCGCGCCAGGGTTAGCTTTTGCCACCCGCAGTGCTCCGGCAACCGCGCCGCCGGAGCTTACGCCGCAGAAAATCCCTTCCCGCACTGCCAGTTCGCGCATGGTGTTTTCCGCATCGCGCTGATGAATATCCAGCACCTCATCCACCAGAGAAGCATTGAAAATCCCCGGCAGATATTCCGCAGGCCAGCGGCGAATGCCGGGAATACTGCTGCCTTCTTCCGGCTGCAGGCCAACAATGGTCACCGGTTTGGATTGTTCGCGCATAAAGCGTGACACGCCGGTGATAGTGCCGGTTGTTCCCATGCTGGAGACAAAATGGGTAATACGCCCGCCAGTTTGCTGCCAGATTTCCGGCCCGGTAGTGGTGTAATGGGCGTAAGGGTTATCGGGATTATTGAACTGATCGAGCAACTTTCCTTCGCCGCGATTCGCCATCTCCAGCGCCAGATCGCGTGCGCCTTCCATGCCCTGTTCTTTGGTGACCAGAATCAGTTCTGCACCGTAGGCACGCATCGCCGCACGGCGTTCCTGGCTCATGTTGTCGGGCATCAGCAATTTCATGCGATAGCCTTTAAGCGCCGCAATCATTGCCAGCGCAATGCCGGTGTTACCACTGGTGGCTTCGATCAGCACATCACCCGGTTTAATCTCGCCGCGCTTTTCCGCCTCGACAATCATCGAAAGCGCCGCACGGTCTTTTACCGATCCCGCCGGGTTATTGCCTTCCAGTTTTAACCACACTTCACTGCCGTTATCCGGCGCCATTCGCTGCAACTTCACCAGAGGCGTATTGCCTATTGTTTGTTCTAATGTACTCACGATCTCTGTCCATACGTGGTGTTGCCTGATGCGACGCTTACGCGTCTTATCAGACCTACAGGTTACAAAACCTTGCCATTAAAAAACCCGGATCGCGGGAAGCGCCTCCGGGCGTTTAACATTCACTCAACCTATCAGGCGCTTTGTGCGAGAGCAAGTTCCTCATCGCGGGTTTCAATACGCTCATCGCCGTTATACAGCCGCGCATGTTGCAGACCAACGTATAAACGATCGCCACGCTGCGGGGCATCGTCGCCATGCATCACGACCGTCAGCGGTTCGTTGTACCACCCCAGCGGCTGCACCACTAATTGGGTGTAGTGACCTTTCGGGCTGGCTTCCAGTACCTGTACGGGTAGCGGCGAATCGAGGCTGGTACGGCGGCTGATATCCACTTCCCACGGGCGCAGGAAGAGATCCACCGGCCCCTGATACGCGGGGGTGTATCCCAGCGGCCAGCGATGTGCGCCAACGTGGAACTGCCCGCCGCGAATGGTTCCCTGCAGGCGGTTTACCTCGCCCATAAACTCCAGCACAAAACGAGTCGCCGGTTCACGCCATACCTGATCCGGTGCGTCAGCTTGTTCAATATTGCCCTGACTCATCACCACTACACGATCAGCTACTTCGGTCGCCTCTTCCTGGTCGTGGGTCACGAACACGCTGGTGAATTTCAGTTCTTCATGCAGTTGACGCAGCCAGCGACGCAGCTCTTTACGCACCTGCGCATCCAGCGCGCCAAACGGTTCATCAAGCAGCAAAATTTGCGGTTCCACAGCCAGCGCGCGTGCAAGCGCCACACGCTGTTTCTGACCGCCGGAAAGCTGCGCCGGATAACGATCCGCCAGATGAGCAAGCTGCACCATCTCCAGCAATTTTGTCACTTTCGCTTTGATCGCCGCCGCATTCGGGCGTTCACGCCGTGGCAACACCGTCAGGCCAAAAGCGATATTGTCAAACACCGTCATATGGCGAAACAGCGCGTAATGCTGGAACACGAAACCGACTTTACGGTCCCGCGCGTGCAGACGGCTCACGTCGGTACCGTGAAAGCGAATATGCCCACTGGTTTGATGCTCCAGCCCGGCGATAATGCGCAGCAGCGTAGTTTTTCCGGAACCGGACGGCCCAAGCAACGCGACCATCTGACCAGAAGGAATATCCAGTGAGATATCGTTCAGCACCTGGGTGCGACCAAAAGACTTCTTAATATTGGCAATCTCAATGCTCATGATGTTCCTCCTGCTGCGCGCGTTTTTCCTGATTTTCCAGGCGCCACTGCAACATACTCTTTAAAAACAGGGTGATAATCGCCATCAGCGTCAACAACGCGGCGGCGGTAAAGGAGCCGACGGTGTTGTAGTCCTGCTCCAGCAATTCAATCTGTAACGGCAGCGACAGGGTTTCGCCACGAATCGAGCCGGAAACCACCGATACCGCGCCAAACTCGCCAATCGCGCGGGCGTTGGTCAGCACCACGCCGTAAAGCAGCGCCCAGCGGATGTTCGGCAGCGTGACGCGACGGAACATCTGCCAGCCGGACGCGCCAAGTAAAATCGCCGCTTCGTCTTCCTGGCTGCCCTGACTTAACATTACCGGTACCAGTTCGCGCACCACAAACGGACACGTCACGAAGATGGTGACCAGCACCATACCCGGCCAGGAGAACATAATTTGCAGATTATGTTCATCCAGCCAGCCGCCCAGCGGGCCGTTAGAGCCGTAGAACAGCAGATACACCAGACCAGCAACCACCGGCGACACGGCAAACGGAATGTCCAGCAGCGTCAGCAATAGCTGGCGTCCGGGGAAGTTAAAGCGCGTCACCAGCCAGGCCAGCAGAATGCCGAACACCAGGTTTACCGGTACGGCAATCAGCGCGATCATCACCGTCAGCCAGATGGCGTGCAGCATGTCCGGATCGGCCAGATTTTGTAACACCGGCATCAGTCCTTTGCTGAACGCCTGTACGAAGATATAAATCATCGGCACCAGCAGGATGAACGCCGATACCAGCATCCCGATGCCAATCAGAAACCATTTGCCCCAGTTAATCGGGCGCGCGTCATAACGCTTCAATTGTGTCACTTCCGCCATTAATGACCTACCACACGCCGACCAAAGCGACTTTGCAGAGTGTTAATTGAGAACAGCAACAGCAGCGATGCCGCGAGGATCACCGAGGCAATCGCGCTCGCCGCCGGGTAATCAAACTCCTGTAAGCGAACAAAGATCATCAGCGACGTCACTTCTGTTTTCCAGGCGATATTCCCGGCGATAAAAATCACCGCGCCAAACTCACCGAGGCTGCGGGTAAACGACAGCGCCACACCCGCCACCAGTGCCGGAGATAGTTCCGGCAGCACCACTTTGCGAAAACTCTGCCAGCGTGTTGCGCCGAGCGTTTCTGCCGCCTCTTCATATTCCGGGCCTAACTCTTCCAGCACCGGCTGCACGGTGCGCACCACAAACGGAATGCTGGTAAAGGCCATCGCCACCGCAATCCCCAGCCAGGTATAGGTGACTTTGATATCAAACTTCGCCAGCCATTCACCGTAAAAACCGTTCACGGAAAAGAGCGAGGCCAGCGTTAAACCGGCGACTGCCGTTGGCAGCGCAAAGGGTAAATCCATCAGCGCATCAAGCAGCGTGCGACCCGGAAAGCGATAGCGGGTTAAGATCCACGCCATCAGCAGACCGAAAACGCCGTTAAAAATCGATGCCACAAACGCCGACAGCAGCGTCACTTTATAGGCTGCGACCACCTGCGGGTTGGTGATCACCTCCCAGTACTGCGCCCAGCTCATCTGGGCCAGTTGCATCACCAGCGCGGAGAGCGGCAGCAGCAAAATCAGGCACACAAACAGCAGACTGGTGCCGAGGCTTAAGGTAAAGCCCGGCAGCACGCGTCTTGAAGAAACTGCAAACATTACTTACGCCCCGCCGCTAACAGCTTGTCTAACTCGCCGCCGCTGGTGAAGTGGGTTTTCATCACTTCCGGCCAGGAGCCAAATTTATCTTCCACGCGGAACAGCTCGGTCTGCGGGAATTTATCTTTCAGTTTGCCCATGACTTCCGGGTTATTTACGCGGTAGTAATAGTCGGTGATGATGGTTTGCGCCTGCGGGCTGTAGAGCCAGTTCAGGTAGGCTTTTGCCGCTTTTTCCGTGCCGTTGGCCTGTACGTTTTTATCCACCCACGCCACCGGGAATTCCGCCAGAATGTTGGTTTTCGGAATCACCACTTCAAAGCCCTGCGCTTCATACTGTTTACGGATGTTGTTCACTTCCGACTCGAAGCTGATCAGCACATCGCCCAGGCCGCGCTCGGCAAAAGTGGTGGTCGCGCCACGACCGCCAGTATCGAACACTTCAACGTTTTTCAGGAACTGGGTCATAAACTGTTCGGTTTTGGCTTTATCGCCACCGTCGGCTTTATCCGCTGCACCCCACGCGGCTAAATAGGTGTAACGCGCGTTACCGGAGGTTTTCGGGTTCGGAAAAATCAGCTTCACGTCGGAGCGCACCAGATCGTTCCAGTCGTGGATATTCTTCGGGTTACCCTTACGCACCAGGAAGCCCATGGTGGAGTAGAACGGCGAGCTGTTGTTTGGCAGACGCGACTGCCAGTCAGCCGGAATAAGCTTGCCTTTGTCGTGCAGGATCTGCACGTCTGTCACCTGGTTATAAGTGACAACGTCGGCTTTTAAGCCCTGCAAAATCGCCAGCGCCTGTTTTGATGACCCGGCATGAGATTGTTTTATCGTCAGTTTGTCGCCGCCGTTATCTTTGGCCCATTGCTGTTCAAACGGCGGGTTCAGGGCGGCAAACAGCTCGCGCGAGACGTCATAAGAACTGTTCAGCAGTTCCGTTGCCTGTACATGGCCCGCCAGCAGCAGAGAAGCGACCAGCACGAGTGAGTTCTTTTTCAGTAAGTTAACGGCCATTGCGCACCCTTATAAATTTAATGACTTTCTAATAGCCATCATATTTATAACGGACGTGAAAGGAGTAACGGTTTTATATACCGTTTGGTGATTTGGAAGTTGAAAAGGGAATAAGACGAAATCCTCCCCACAAATGCAGGGAGGAAACAGAGGTGAATCAGATGCCGACGCTAACCGTCTCCGGCAGTGTGCTGCCGCCATCAATCACATTCTGTGTACCTGTTAAATAGCTGGATTCATCCGATGCGAGGAAGGCCGCCAGTTCGCCGACTTCCAGCGGATCGGCGAGGCGACGCATCGGGATTGCTTTCGCCATTTCAGTCAGCACCGATTCTGGATCTTCCGGGTTCGACTGGCGGGCAATGCTTTCCGCCATTGGCGTGCGAACGTATCCAGGGCAGATGGCGTTAACGCGAATACCAGACTGCGCGTACTCCACCGCCAGCGATTTAGTCAGGCCAACAATCGCCGCTTTCGTTAAGGCGTACGCCGTTTCGCCCGGGTCTGCCACCATATCGCCAGTGACTGAAGACATCATCACAATGCGGCCATCTTTGCGGGCAATCATCTCCGGCAGCACCGCCTTCGTGACGTTCCATACGCCTTTTATATTGATATCAATATGGAAATCGCGATCTTCATCGCTCATATCGAGGAAGCTGCCCAGACGACAAACGCCTGCGTTATTCACCAGAATATCAATGCGTCCTTCTTTTTCCTTAGCGCGCTTAATAGCTGCGGCTACCGACGCCGGGTCACGCACATCGGCGACAACCGCCGTACAGCGATGACCACGACCACACAGTTCGTCCGCCAGCTTTTCGATCTCAGGGGAGATATCCAGCAAGATTAGGTTTGCGCCATGACGTGCAAAAGTTCTGGCAATTCCTTCGCCAATTCCCTGCAATGCGCCCGTAATCAGTGCTGTCTTGCCCGTGAGTTTACCCATTTTAATGCTCTCCTTGTTAATACAGAGCGTTACACTCCATTCCCTCTGAAAATACAGGATAAACAAAATATTGCTGCGGATCAGCTCACTAATTCAGGAAAATCTCAATTTAGTCGCTGCTTTATGCAGCACCTCAAGCGTTACGTCAGCGCGCAATCATTTTCAGTGACATCACATGAGTAATATTCGGACTTAATGATTCCTTTGTGTCTATCAAATCGGGATATATGATCCCATTTATCTGCAATTATTTGATCGCAAATATTAAGGTCACCACCGATGCAACTTGAAAAGATGATTACCGAAGGCTCGAACGCCGCCTCGGCTGAAATTGACCGCGTATCAACGCTGGAAATGTGCCGGATTATCAACGATGAAGATAAAACCGTACCACTCGCCGTTGAGCGCGTACTGCCGGATATCGCCGCGGCGATCGATGTTATCCACACCCAGGTAAGCGGCGGCGGCCGTCTGATTTATCTCGGTGCGGGAACATCCGGTCGTCTGGGGATTCTGGATGCCAGCGAATGTCCGCCGACCTACGGCGTGAAACCGGGCCTGGTAGTTGGTTTGATTGCTGGCGGCGAATATGCCATTCAGCACGCGGTGGAAGGCGCAGAAGATAGCCGGGAAGGTGGTGTTAATGATCTGAAAAATATCGGCTTAACCGCGCAGGATGTGGTGGTTGGTATTGCGGCCAGCGGACGCACGCCGTATGTGATTGCCGGGCTGGAATACGCGCGCCAACTCGGCTGCCGTACAGTGGGCATTTCCTGTAATCCGGGGAGTGCCGTTTCATCCACCGCAGAGTTTGCTATTACGCCGGTAGTTGGTGCCGAAGTTGTTACCGGTTCTTCGCGAATGAAAGCAGGCACGGCGCAGAAACTGGTGCTCAACATGCTCTCTACCGGGCTGATGATTAAATCCGGCAAAGTGTTCGGCAACCTGATGGTCGATGTGGTCGCCACCAACGAAAAACTGCATGTGCGCCAGGTCAATATCGTCAAAAACGCTACCGGATGTAATGCCGAACAAGCGGAAGCGGCGTTAATTGCTTGCGAGCGCAACTGTAAAACGGCCATAGTGATGGTACTGAAAAATCTCGATGCCGCTGAAGCTAAAAAATGCCTGGATCAACACGGCGGTTTTATTCGCAAGGCTCTGGAAAAGGAATAACCCATGGCTAAAGAGATCAGCAGTGAACTTCTAAACACCATTCTTACCCGGGTCGGCGGACCGGGAAATATCGCCAGTTGTGGTAACTGTATGACGCGCCTGCGTCTGGGTGTACATGACAGTTCACTGGTTGATCCCAATATCAAAACGCTGGAAGGCGTGAAGGGGGTCATTTTGACCAGCGATCAGGTGCAGGTGGTTTTTGGGCCAGGCAAAGCGCATCGTGCCGCAAAAGCCATGAGCGAGCTGCTGGGCGAGGCACCGGTACAGGATGCCGCAGAAATCGCCGCCCAGAATAAACGCCAGTTAAAAGCCAGACAAACTTCCGGCGTGCAACAATTTCTCGCCAAATTCGCCACCATCTTCACGCCGCTGATCCCCGGTTTTATTGCCGCCGGTCTGCTGCTGGGGATAGCGACGTTAATTGCCACGGTGATGCACGTTCCGGCAGATGCTCAGGGCACGCTACCCGATGCGCTGAATTTTATGAAGGTGTTCAGCAAAGGCCTGTTCACCTTCCTGGTAATTCTGGTGGGCTATAACGCGGCCCAGGCATTTGGTGGCACGGGCGTAAATGGCGCAATTATCGCTGCGCTCTTTTTGCTCGGTTATAACCCCGCTGCAACCACGGGTTACTACGCCGGATTTCACGATTTCTTTGGTCTGCCTATCGATCCGCGCGGCAATATTATCGGCGTGTTGATTGCCGCATGGGCCTGCGCCCGCATCGAATGCATGGTGCGCCGCTTTATGCCGGACGACCTCGACATGCTGTTGACCTCATTAATCACCCTGCTGATCACCGCTACGCTTGCGTACCTGATCATTATGCCGCTGGGCGGCTGGCTGTTTGAAGGTATGTCATGGCTGTTTATGCACCTGAACAGTAATCCGCTCGGTTGTGCGGTTTTAGCCGGGCTGTTCCTGATCGCCGTGGTATTTGGCGTGCATCAGGGCTTTATTCCTGTTTATCTGGCGTTAATGGACAGCCAGGGATTCAACAGCTTATTTCCCATCCTTTCAATGGCAGGCGCAGGCCAGGTGGGCGCGGCGCTGGCGCTCTACTGGCGGGCGCAACCGCACAGTGCATTACGCAGTCAGGTCCGCGGGGCGATTATTCCCGGTCTGCTTGGCGTTGGCGAACCGCTGATTTACGGTGTCACCCTGCCCCGCATGAAACCGTTTGTTACCGCCTGTTTAGGCGGCGCGGCGGGCGGTTTGTTTATCGGCCTGATAGCCTGGTGGGGTCTGCCGATGGGCTTAAACAGCGCCTTCGGGCCGTCTGGTCTGGTGGCGCTGCCGCTGATGACTTCCGCACAAGGCATCCTTCCGGCAATGGCGGTTTACGCTGGCGGTATTCTGGTGGCATGGGTTAGTGGGTTTATTTTCACCACACTCTTTGGCTGCCGTAACGTCAATCTGGACTGATTATGAAACGGACAATGCTCTATCTTTCTCTGCTGGCTATTAGCTGTAGCGTCAGCGCCGCAAAATACCCTGTTTTGGCAGAAAGTAGTTGATCAAGTGTATGCGGCGTCAAAGCAGTAATAAAAAGGCCAGTCAGTTGTGTTACTGGCTGGCCTTTAATCAATGAATCAGAAACGCTTACAGCGCCATCAGCTTGTCCAGCGACGGTGCGAAGTAATAGCCGCCAGTGACCGGTTTGGTGAAACGCAACATCGCATCACGCTTACCATCGGTATCGCCAAACATGCTCAGCAGTTGCTGCTCAATGTTATGCAGACGCGCGCAGTAGGCGCAGAAGTACAGACCGTGAGTGCCACTGGCGGTGCCGTACGGCAGGCTCTGACGAACAATCTTCAGCCCTTTGCCATCTTCTTTCAGATCAACGCGGGTCAGGTGAGAGGTTTCCGGACGTTCGTCGCCGTCAATCTCTTCGTTGGCCTCTTTGGTGCGCCCAATCATCATCTCTTGATCGTGAACGCTCATCCGATTGAGCTGCTTCAGGTTGTGCTCCCAACGCTGCACAAACACATAGCTGCCGCCCGCATCCACGCCGTCTTTGATAACAGCCACTTCGCGGCGCGTCTCTTCACCCGCCGGGTTTTCTGTACCGTCAACAAAGCCGCTCAGGTCACGCTCTTCAACCCAACGGAAGCCATGGATCTCTTCTTTCACTTCAATGCAGTCACCAAAGGCTTCCATCGCCGCCTGAGCGACAGAGAAGTTCACGTCGTGACGCAGAGAAAGAATGTGGATCAACACATCGAACTGGGTCGTCGGTGCAAGACCTTTACCGTAGCCCGGAAAATCTTTCAGCTCTTCGGCCCCAACGCCGCCGCTCAGAGCGCGCCAGGTATTGTTACCAAAGGCAACCACCGCACCAAGATGCGCGTCCGGGAATTTCGCTTCAAAAGTTGCCAGTTTGTCGGCAAATGTTTTACTGGCCGCACGCAGGGCGTCAACTTCCCCTTTCACGTTGGCTTCGATCCAAATCGCCGCGCGGCAATGTTCTGGCAAAATGCCACTCTGAACCTGAGACATTGTTCCTCCTGAAAATAATAATGCCACGCAATCCGTGGCATTGTTGGGCGCTATTTTACGTGTTTTTTCGCGGCGGCGGTTTGTTCAGACGCAAATTAACGCCGCCAGATAATTTTACTGACTTTCCAGTTTTTCAGGGTATCGTCCGAAGGCATTAACCCTTCAGGACCACTCCATTCCCCGCTGAACTGGTAGCTAATATGTTGACTGCCTTCGGCTTTACATTCGACGGCACGATTATCATCACTGTCGGCCTTTTGGCAATTGCCAAATGCTTTGCTGTAAAGGTCACTAAACGGTGTACCGATTTTAACACCGGTGTCAGCAGGAATATCGCTATCCAGCACATCAATGCGGCTGATCGTGCCTTGATCGCCGTTAATCACCATCGCCACGTTGTTGCCTTTCATCACTTCAAAAAAGCGCACCACGTTGCCGTTCGCGGTTTTCATTCCGCTGCGCAGGCGATAATCGCCATCAAGCGCATCAGCAATGGCTTGTTCTTGCAGTGGTGTGGACGCCGTTAATTCACCCACGCCCTGCTCGCTCACTTTGGTGGATGATCCAAACCAGTTCCACGGGTTAGCGGCCGACCAGTTAACTGACGACATCGTGGAACAGCCGGTCAGCATCAACGGCATAGCGCATAACATTAAACGCAGCGATTTCATGTCACTTCCTTTGGTTATTCAATAACGTTGCTTGGAGTGCAAATTCACCAAAAAGTGCCGTTATTCTTTTTCTTCATTAAAACAAGCGCGTAAACGTCGATTGGTCAGCAGCCAGATTAACGCCACGATATCCGCCACTACCAGCGCCAGACCGATACCGCTAACGGATTCACCGTTCAGCCACAGCCACGGTTGCCAACAAAGTAAAACCACTTGCGCCAACAGCAACAGAAAATAGAGCACATGCCAGATACGGGGAAATGAAGCCCGCCGACCACTCAGCAAAAATGCCAGCACCGCCGGAATACCGGGAATCAACCCCAGCCAGAAATTATCGTGATCGGGATAAAACAGATTTAGCAGCGCAGTACCCTGCTCGCGCGACGCTCCGGCAATGACAAACAGCACCCAGGTTCGCGCCTGAAGCAATAGCACAAGCCAGAAGAGCAAGGGTAAACGCAGGCGACCGTGCGCATCATAATGGACAGGATGAAACTCAGTACTCTTCATCTTCAATCAAACGCTTACCCAGACTCAGCACGTCGGCGTGTTCATATCCCAGGCGTTCATACATTCCGAGCACCATGTCGTTATCTTCCGGCACGTTGATCTGAATTTTCGGACAGCCGCGAGCAATCAGCTTTTTCTCCAGCCGATTAAGCAACGCATTAGCAATCCCACGCCCACGAAACTCGGGATGCACGCCAAGATAATAAGCAGACCCGCGATGCCCGTCATAACCGCCCATCACCGTTCCGACCACTTCACCGTTCACCTCAGCGACCAGAAACAAACTGACGTCATGGTTCATCTTACGCTCGATGTCCATTTCCGGATCGTTCCACGGACTCAGCAAGTCGCAACGCTCCCAAAGGGTGATGACCTCTTCGAAATCTTCCTGGCGAAATACGCGTATCTCCATGGTATTCGTTACCTTTTTGCGGGTTAAAAGGCTGATTATGGCGTGAACGGTCGAATTAGCCAATATCTGACGAAAATCGGTTGAAAAAGTGGCATAATGGGGAGTTGTCAACTATTGAAATGAAAAGTAAAACAATTCTCAACAGCAAACCGTCGTAACGGATTACGCGATACGATATAACATCTGGAACTTTATTATTACAACTCAGGCCGTATGAGCACTTTTAAACCACTAAAAACACTCACTTCGCGCCGCCAGGTGCTGAAAGCCGGTTTGGCTGCCCTGACGTTGTCAGGAATGTCGCAAGCCATCGCCAAAGAAGAACCGTTAAAAACCAGTAACGGACACAGCAAGCCGAAAGCAAAAAAAAGCGGCGGCAGACGTGTCGTTGTTCTCGATCCAGGCCACGGCGGGATTGATACCGGAGCGATCGGACGCAACGGTTCGAAAGAAAAACATGTGGTGCTGGCAATTGCCAAGAATGTCCGTTCCATATTGCGTAATCATGGCATTGATGCGCGTTTAACGCGTTCTGGCGATACGTTTATCCCACTGTACGATCGCGTTGAAATCGCCCATAAACATGGCGCAGATCTGTTTATGTCAATTCATGCCGACGGCTTTACCAACCCGAAAGCTGCCGGTGCTTCGGTATTTGCCCTCTCTAACCGCGGGGCAAGTAGCGCAATGGCAAAATACCTGTCTGAACGCGAAAACCGCGCCGATGAAGTTGCCGGTAAAAAAGCGACTGACAAGGATCACCTATTGCAGCAAGTGCTGTTTGATCTGGTGCAAACCGATACTATTAAAAACAGCCTGACGCTCGGCTCGCATATTCTGAAAAAGATTAAGCCGGTGCATAAACTGCACAGCCGCAACACCGAACAAGCCGCGTTTGTGGTGTTGAAATCGCCGTCGGTTCCGTCGGTGCTGGTGGAAACCTCGTTTATCACCAACCCGGAAGAAGAGCGGCTGTTAGGCACGGCGGCGTTTCGCCAGAAAATCGCCACAGCGATTGCCGAAGGCGTGATCAGTTATTTCCACTGGTTTGACAACCAGAAAGCACACTCGAGAAAGCGGTAAGTGATGAAACCCGACGCACACCTGGTTAAACAGTTCTTGCTCAACCTTCAGGATACAATTTGTCAACAACTGACCGCCGTCGATGGCGCAGAGTTTGTCGAAGATAGCTGGCAACGTGAAGCTGGCGGCGGTGGGCGTAGTCGGGTGTTGCGTAATGGTGGTGTTTTCGAACAAGCGGGCGTCAACTTTTCACATGTTCACGGTGAGGCGATGCCTGCTTCCGCCACCGCTCATCGTCCGGAACTTGCCGGGCGCAGTTTCGAGGCGATGGGCGTTTCACTGGTAGTGCATCCGCATAATCCGTATGTTCCCACCAGCCACGCGAATGTGCGCTTTTTTATTGCCGAAAAACCGGGTGCAGAGCCCGTCTGGTGGTTTGGCGGCGGCTTCGATTTAACCCCTTTCTATGGTTTTGAAGAAGACGCCATTCACTGGCACCGCACCGCCCGTGACCTGTGCCTGCCATTTGGCGAAGACGTTTATCCGCGTTACAAAAAATGGTGCGACGAATACTTCTACCTCAAACATCGCAACGAACAGCGCGGCATTGGCGGGCTGTTCTTTGATGATCTGAACACGCCAGATTTCGACCACTGTTTTGCCTTTATGCAGGCGGTAGGCAAAGGCTACACCGACGCTTATTTACCAATTGTAGAGCGACGGAAAGCGATGGCCTACGGCGAGCGCGAGCGCAATTTTCAGCTCTACCGTCGCGGTCGTTATGTCGAGTTCAATCTGGTCTGGGATCGCGGCACGCTGTTTGGCCTGCAAACTGGCGGGCGCACCGAGTCGATCCTGATGTCAATGCCGCCACTGGTACGCTGGGAGTATGATTATCAGCCAAAAGACGGCAGCCCGGAAGCGGCTTTAAGTGAGTTTATTAAGGTCAGAGATTGGGTGTAACTCCCTCACCCCCACTCTCGCATCCGCTGATGCAGCGTCAGTGACGGCTTCTCGGCAAACAGTTGCTGATAATCCGTGGCAAATTGCCCAAGATGCCAGAATCCCCACTGCATGGCGGCGTCTTTTACCGTTGTGCTTTGTGACCACGGACTTATGAGTTCGCGGCGCACGGCGTTCAGGCGAATACGTTTCAGCCACGCGTTCGGACCAATGCCCAAAATGGCGTGAAATGCGTTTTGTAGCGTGCGGCGGCTGACATGCAGTTGATTACACAAGTCCAGCACCGTCACCGGTTCGGACATGTTTTCCAGCACATATTCACGGGCGCGGGAAAGCAATCGGCGGTAACTCTGATGGCTGATGCTTTCCGCCGTCATCATCGGCTGCGCTTCTTCCAGCATCGCCCCCATCGCCATGAGCAAATTATCCCCCAGCACTTTTCGCACTGCAGGCTGATGGAGATTTTCCGGGTTCTCGCAAAACGTCGCCAGCGCCTGTTGGACAAAGCCCCACAGAGCGGCTTTATGCTGCTCTTTCACTTCCAGCGCCGACTGGCTACGCAGCATATGTAATACCCGATCCGGATTATGCAAAAAGTTAGCCTGACGAGTGATGACATCTTCAGAAAGCACTACGCCAAGGATCGTGTAATCGTCCGGCGTACTTAATTCAAACTCGGTTCCACCCGGGCGCGTCGCAATTTCTGCGCTTCCCAGACATTGCGAACCGATAAATCCCAGCTCACCGCGCGTCGCCGGAATGCCAAACCAGAACGAGTTCGGCCAGACCAGGCACGACTGACGCAGCGCCAGACCAGTGTATTCACGAAAAACCTGAATATCATCGAGTAGAATTTCCGTAAATTCACCATGAAACTTGCCCGGATGCAGCTGATCGTAAATCTGCTGCCAGGCGGTAATTGTCAAAGCATGTTCATAGACGTCCGTTGTCTGTCGTTGATGAACATTATCCACTTCGACCTTCGGCGTGAGCTTCAGGTTTTCGGGTAAGGGTTCATGATAAAGATGGTGCAAATTGGCTGTACGGGTCTTTTTCATGATGTTAATGCCGGGTGTTGTAGGACACCCGGCACCTCCGACAGGTTAATGGGGCTTGAGACGGTAACGACTACTGCGTTTACGTAACGTCCCGGCAGAAAAGAGCTGTTCGAGCGCATTTCTGGCTTTTTCCAGCGGCCAGCCAAAGTGGGCAGCCACTTCTCCTGCCGTCATTCCCTGACGTACTGATGTTAACAGCGCCAACAACTCGTCAGCAGATTCCGCGACGATAACTGGCGCGTCGGGTTCCTTTACGGGTTGCTTAGGCTGGCGGTTAAAGCCAGTAACCAGCCACTGGGTGTCATCGTCTGGCCGACCGATCTCCTTGCGGCTGATGACACGCCCGGTACGCATCGCGGCAGCACAACCTGCGTCCAGCGCCGCACGACACGCCGCCAGATCGCCTTCCACCACCAGCGTTAGGCGACCAGGGTCAAGCACTTCGTGACTGAGCAGACGAACGTTAGCTGCTTTGAGCATGGCATCAGCTGCATCTATCGCGGCGACCATGCCGTCCACTTCCAGCAATCCCAGTGCATTGATCATCGGCAACCTCCGTTACGCACGCTGGATTGGATTACGCGCGATTTCCAGCACTGCATCGGTAAAGGCGTTACAGGCTGCTTTACACGCGGCCTGGCTACCGGTTAAAAATGCTGCCGAGTAGTTGGTTTCAGACGGTGGCGGGACATAGGTCACCAGCTGCACGTCGGCAGATTTCAACGCTGCATCAATGCCGTAGGTCGCTTCCAGCGGCGGTGCCACCAGATACGCCATCGGATCGCCAAGCGTGATCCCGGCGGTTGATGAGAGATAAGAACCGGTACGCGAAACTACATGTGCCAGGAAGGCTGTGTTTTCTGCGTCATTAGCCCACTGGAAAGCAGCGCCATTTTCAATATTCGCAACCATCGCATCCAGACCAGCACGCACTTCCGCCGGGTTTGGTCCACCAAGCATAATCAGCACCTCACCGGCAGTCGGTGACGGGCCGTGTGCAGCGCCCGCATACAGCGAGCGACCATATACCACTTCGACCATCGCCTGCTTGGTCGCTTCGTCAGCCGCAATGTAGGTGACGTCATCTGAATCAGCAGAAATCAGCCCGAGGCTACGAATATGCGGCGGCAATTTCAGTTCACGTGCAAATTCGGCGTTAACGGAGGCAATCACCCGCATGGCGGTTACCGACGGTCGAATCAAATCTAAAGCTGGCATGATGCCTCCTTATCGGGTCATGTTGATGCCGGATGCTTTCTGCTCCAGCATACGTTTCGCCAAATCCACAATGACGGCTGCGGCTTCAACCGGCGGCGTGCCGCCCTGGTGAATGTTAGAGATACAAGTGCGGTCAGCCTCAACGGTGGTCGCCATACGCGGCGAGTAAACGGCGTAGCAGGAGAGGCTTTCTGACTGCCCCAACCCCGGACGTTCGCCCACCAGCAGGATCACTACTTTCGCGCCGAGGATCTCACCGATCTGATCTTCAATCTTCACGCGACCATAACGTACAAAGAATGGCGTACCGACTTTCAGCCCGGCTTGCTTCAGGCCCGCCATCAGCGGCGGCAGGATCTCTTCGTAGTTCACGGTGATCGCATCAGTTGACAGGCCATCAGAAATAACGACCTGCACGTCCGGATTAGCAACACACTGTGCTTTCAGCGCTTCAACAGCTTCTGCACACAGGCGGCGGCCCATATCCGGGCGAGTCAGGTAGAGATTTTTGTCGCTGATTTCGGAGCGGACTTCCAGCAAGCCCTGCGCTTTCACCCACTCTTCCGGTACTTCTTTCAGAACGGTATCTTTCGAACGAGAGTGATCGGCCAGGAAACGCAGCAACGCCTGGGTGCGCGGACGCGGACCGGCACGACCGGTACAAACGCGGGCCACGGTGCTGCGACGCAGTTCTGTTAATACGTCTGCGTGATGCGGGTTTTCAACACCAATCCACGCTTTTGCTTCCGCAGAACCTAAATCCAGCGCGCAGCTTTCCGAGGTCACCGGTGCCGCACAGGTGGTGGTGGCGCACTTTGCTTCTGACGGCGCGGGGGCCGCTTGTCCCATTGACGCCATCACGCTGCGTACAATTTCTTCAATCTGTTTTTGATCCATGATGTGTTATCTCCGCGTCATCAGAAGAACAGTGACGGATCGCCCGCCCGTTTGGTCAGGCGACCGTTTGCCATAATGCCCATGCTTTCCAGCCAGCGTTCAAACTCCGGTGACGGGCGCAGATTCAGTAACTGACGCACAGTGGCAGTGTCGTGGAATGCGGTGGTCTGATAGTTGAGCATGATGTCATCGCCCAGCGGCATCCCCATGATGTAGTTGCAGCCTGCGGTGGCGAGCAGGATCATCAGGTTTTCGTTGAGGTTCTGGTCAGCGTCAGCGTGGTTGGTGTAGCAGCAGTCACAGCCCATAGAGATGCCGCTCAGTTTGCCCATAAAGTGATCTTCTAAGCCTGCGCGGATAATCTGGCGGTCGTTGTAGAGATACTCCGGCCCAATAAAGCCGACCACAGTGTTGACGATAAACGGATCGTAATGACGCGCCAGCCCATAGTTACGCGCTTCCATCGTCACCTGGTCTGCGCCGAAGTTCGCGCCAGCAGACAGCGCCGAACCTTGTCCGGTTTCGAAGTAGAGGCAGTTTTCCCCGGCGATACGGTTGAACTCCGCGCCCACTGCGCGTGCTTCATCGAGCATCGCCAGCTCTACGCCAAACTCTTTCAGCCCTTTTTCGCTGCCGCAGATACTCTGGAAAATCAGCCCGCCTGGTGCGCCGCGACGAATCGCTTCGATTTGGGTAGTGACGTGCGCCAGTACGCAGCCCTGAGTTGGGATGTTGAATTTGTCGATCACGCCATAGATGGTATCCAACACGCGGCTTAAGTTTTCCACGTCGTCAGTCACCGGGTTAACGCCGATCACCGCATCGCCCACCCCGAAGGAAAGCCCTTCGTAGATTTGCGCGGCGATACTTTGCACGTCGTCACGGGTATCGTTCGGCTGCAAGCGGGCGCTGAAGGTGCCCGGAATACCGATGGTGGTATTGGCCTTTTTGATCACCGGCATTTTCTTCGCGCCGTAGATCAGGTCCGCGTTGGAGCAAATCTTCGCTACCGCCGCCACCACTTCCGAGGTCAGCCCTTTGCGGGTAAAGGCAATGTCATCCACGCTGGTTTCATCGCTCAGCACATACTCACGCAGTTCGCTGATGCTCCAGTTTTTAATCTGGTTGTAGGCCGTTTCGTTAACGTCGTCCTGAATCAGCCGCGTCACGCAGTCATCTTCATAGGCAATCACCGGATTATTGCGGATGTCCGCTACAGTCATTTCCGACAACACCTGCTTTGCCGCCACGCGCTCCTGTGAGCTTGCCGCAGCAACGCCCGCCAGCACATCCCCCGAACGCAGTTCGTTGGCTTTAGCCAGCACCTCTTTTACATCCTTAAACTGATATACATTGCCGAACAATGTGGTCTTTAGTTTCATAAGTCGTTCCCTCAGGAAGGAAATGCGAGTGATTTCACCGTCACCGGCACAACCGATCCGCCAAAAAGAGGCGTACCAATGTCGATATAGTCCCCCGCGCGGACAATCACTTCGTCAATGACTGCCAACGGGAGTTGTTGTAGCTGTGGGCGCAACAACATGCCCAGAGCTTTACCAAAGTCCTGCCCGGCCACCACCAGCAGGGGATGCGGATTCGGAAAACGCGCGACGAAATCGACCAGCGCGTTGATGACCGTCAGTACCGCGGCGTAACGCACAGGCAGCGAGGCGGGAAGCGCCAGCACGTACGCGTCAGTTTTGGGGCAAAGATCCAGTTGAATCAGCGCCTGTTGCCAGGCACTGACCAGATCCGTTTCATCAATCGGGATCGCCACCGGCAAATTGCGCAGCGGCAGTTGTACGCCCTCCAGCCATATTGTGCTGCCAGAGAGCGAAAGGGTATGTGCACCCGCGCCAATCACCGTGGCGCGCACGGTTTGCGCCGGAAACTGCACGTTCATCTCACGCAGACGCGGATGGTCATGCAGCGCCGTTGCCAGAAGCGGGCCGATATCGGCAAAACAGAACGGGTCGGCGGGCTGGTGGCGATAACATTCGCCTACCCCGCCAGAAAGCGTAATGATTTCGGGCGTAACACCTGCGGGCAGCAAACCGGTTTGCATCAATGCCTGCGCGAGCGGCGAGAGCGTTCCGTCAATCACTTCGACAATCAGTTCCGCCATCCGGCGGGTAACCTGCGCCAATTGCGCGCCGGTCAGCGAACGGGCGTCAGTGCCTGGGCCGAAGCACTCATCCACAATCATCTGCCCCGGTTTATGAGCGTAAACCACGCGCCCCTGGCTGTCGGTTTCCAGCAGGCGACCGCCGACGTTGAGGCAGGCAGTGCCGCTGATTTTTCCGGCATCGAACAGGGCGTAGTTCGCGGTGCCACCGCCGATGTCGATATTCAGTACCCGACACAGCCGTTGTTCAGAAAGGGTTTGCGCCCCGGCACCGTGACCGGCGATCACGGATTCGAGATGCGGCCCGGCGCTGGCGACGACAAAATCGCCCAGCGACCGAGAGAGCGCCATCACCGCCGGGCGAGCGTTGCGGGTTTTCGCGCTTTCACCGGTGATGATGATGGCACCAGAATCAACGCTTTCCGGCGCAATGCCCGCAGCCTGATATTGCTCGAGGATTAAGGTTTTCAGTTCCGCTTCTTTTAAACCACCCTGTTTATCGACAGGGGTAAAGAACACCGGGCTTTGCCAGCTAATTTCGCGTTTGATGAATTCGTAGCGCGGCACCTGCGACACCGCCGCACGGTTAACCAGCTCCAGGTGGGAGAAGATCACCTGGGTGGTGGTGGTGCCGATATCGATACCGACGCTCAGTAGCTGGCGAGTGTTCACGATTGCGCCTCCGCTTCGGTTTTAGCCGCGCTCGCGTCTTCTTTTGGCACCAGCATCATCGCCACGCCAATTGCCGTTACGCCGCCGATCAATTTGCCGACAATCATCGGGAAGATCATGGCGTTCATGTTGGCAGCGGCGAAGCCTAAATGGTCGCCCAGCGCGAAAGCAGCGGAAACGGCGAAGGCACAGTTGATGACTTTGCCGCGGGTATCCATCTGCTTCATCATGCCAAACATCGGAATGTTGTTGGCAAGCGTTGCCACCATGCCGGCTGCCGCGATATTGTTCATATTCAGCACCTTACCGACGCTCATCAGCGGTTTTTCAAACCAGCGAGTCAGCAGCAGTACCATTGGATACGCCCCTAACAGAACGCAGGAGATCGAGCCGATAACTTCAATGGCGCGCATCACTTCACCGGGTTTATCGCCAGGGGCCATAAAGATAGGATCAAGGCCCGGGATCAGTTCCCAGCCAAGGAGGAATTTCACTACCGCAGCGGCAAGACCGAGGGTGATCAATGCAACGAGGAATTTGGCGAAGATCTGGAAGCCGTTGATCATTTTTTCCGGGATGAATTTCAGCCCCAGCGCCACCAGCACCGCAACGATAAGTACCGGGATCATGTTCATCAGGATCAGCGCAAAGGTGAATTCAACAGGCTGGCCGTTGATCTGCACACCGGAGTACATCGCTACCAGACCACCAGCGATACAGCCAATCGGAATGGTCACTATGCCCGCCAGCACGCCGAGCGCCAGATAACGACGGTCAGAAGGTTCGATAATGCCGAGCGCCACCGGAATGGAAAACACAATCGTTGGCCCCATCATCGACCCGAGAATTAACCCAGAGTATAGCCACGCTGCTACGTCACCGCCCGCCAGCTCTTTGGCGAGGAAGAAGCCGCCCATATCGCACGCCAGCAGTGTTCCGGCGAACATTGACGGGTTTGCGCCGAGCATTTCGTAAACCGGGATAATCACCGGTCCGAGAACGTGGGCCAGTACCGGTGCCAGTGCGGTCATACCGACCATAGCCAGGCCCAGAGCGCCCATTGCCATAAAGCCTTCTTCGAACTGACCGCCGGATCCTTCGATACTTTTACCGAACTTACCGAGGAAACGAGCAGAACCGCCGAACTGCGACAGGATCCTGTCTACGGCAGCTATCAGCATAAAGAACATCATGATGTACATGATGATTTCGTTAATTCCCATCGCCTTTACTCCCTGTTAGTTGTTATTTATTGGCGGATGCGGCGTGAACGCCTTATCCGCCCTACATGTGCAATCCCGAAGGCCAGATAAGACGCGGCAAGCGTCGCATCCGGCAATTGCACCGCGCCACTGGCGGATGCGGCGTGAACGCCTTATCCGCCCTACATGTGCAATCCCGTAGGCCGGATAAGACGCGGCAAGCGTCGCATCCGGCATTTATTGCGCCGCTGCGTACAGGCCGACAATCTGCTCGAGGCTGGCGGTACGCGGGTTACTGCGCAGACAAATATCTTCCTGCGCGGCCTGCGCCCATGCACCGTAATGCCCGGTTGTTGCACCCACATCAGCCAGCCGCTTGTTGATCCCAACTTCCGCTATCAGCTCACTTACCGCATTAATAGCGTCACGATCGTCGGATTTTTTAGTTCGCAGCGCCCGACCAATCTGACTAAACCGATCACGACAAACCATCCGGTTAAATTCCATCACCGTTGGCAGCAACATGGCGTTCGCCAGACCGTGCGGAATATGCAGCGCCGCCCCTGGCTGATGCGCCATCGCGTGGCATAACCCAAGCCCGGCGCTGGAAAACGCCATTCCCGCCATACATGAAGCCAGCAACATGCTCTCGCGGGCGACAAGGTCGTGACCGTAGCCCACCGCTTTCGGCAGCGATTGACCAATCATCGCAATGGCGCCAATCGCCAGGCTGTCGGTAAACGGTGTAGCGTTCAGCGCGCTGTACGCTTCAATGGCATGGGTTAACGCATCAATGCCAGTCATCGCCGTGACATGCGACGGCACGCCTTCGGTTAGCACAGCGTCGAGAATCGCGACATCCGGCATCAGCGAGGCATGGGCTAACACCTGTTTGCGCCCGCTTACCGCATCGATAATCACCGTCACGTTGGTGGTTTCAGAGCCGGTTCCGGCGGTCGTTGGAATGGCAATCAACGGCAGGCGCGGTTGCAGAACGCTGGTTTCTGACATTTCTGCCAGCGTGCTATCCGGGTTCGTCACCAGCAACGCCACGGCTTTCGCCGCATCCAGCACCGAGCCGCCGCCAAACGCGATCACCCCGTCACAACCTGATTCACGCAACTGCGCCACGGCTGCACACACGTCGGTGATGCACGGTTCGCCCACCGGACATGGCCAGAGCGTCATGGCGATACCTTTAACGGCCAGGCTACGCGTCAGCCCAGCGGTCATCCCTGCCTGATGCAAAAAGCTGTCTGCCATCACGAACAGATGTTTCAACCCACGCGTTTGCGCTTGCTGCCCACAACTGCTCACCGCGCCCGGACCGCAAAGCGTCACCGGTGGAACGCTAAATGTTTTTACCCGTTGCAGATTCAGGGTATCGAACGCCTGAAAGAGCGCGGTCTGCAATTCATTTTGCATATAGCCCCTCCGCTTTCTCTCGCCCACTACTGGCGATTGCCAGCGGGGTCATAAACAAACTGTGCTGCGGTAAATGCACCTGTAACGCCGGAAATTGTTTGCAAAACAGCGCCGCTACGCCCGGTTGCATACAGGAACCGCCCGCCAGCCATAAATCCGTAATGCCCTGCCCTTCAATATGACGGGCCACAATGTCCGCCATTTTTTCGTACACCGGTTTCACCGCGGGCCAAATCTCGTCACCGTGACCGCGTTTGTACTGCTCTGCCTCTTCCAGCGAAATACGGCGATTTCCGGCGAGAGTCAGAGAGATGTGATGTCCGCCGGTGGCTTCATCCGCCGAGTACGTCACTTTGCCCTTTTTCACGATGGCAATGCCGGTAGTGCCGCCGCCGATATCCACTACACCGGCGTTGTCCAGTTGCAGCAGATCCGCAACTGCGGTTGGCTCATCCAGCACATGGCTCACTTCCAGTCCGGCAGACTCCAGCACGTTGATGGAAATACGCGGGTCCGTACCAGGAGGAAATGAGGTCGCCGCATGGCTAAAACGGCGACCGAATTGCTGCTCAAGGGTGTCGAGATGGCGACGAACAATGGTGACCGCACCGAAGAAATCCCAGACGATGCCGTCGCGGACCACATCGGCCCAGTCGAGGCATACCGCCACCGGCTGACCGTCGCGGTCGACAACCATCGACACCACATCGCAGGTGCCCAGATCCACCCCCAGCCACAGCGGAGATTCCGTCGCGGCGGGCGTCTGGTTACACAGCGTTGCCGCCGTTTGCAGACGTGGGGTGAGCCATTGTTCATCGTGCGCCATCGGTTACTCCTTAAACAATGCGAAACGCATCGACTAATACACAGCGACGCAGACGGACAAACGTCCGCGCGCTGGTTACCCCTTCACCGGTTGGCGTGGTGATGGTCATCGTGGTCCAGCCTTCCCCGCCCAGCCCCAGCCCGGCAATACACGGTCCGTTCTTAACGAAAATGCTGGTATCAATGGCGTTCGCCATCTGGTTCATGTTTTCGATATTGCGCGAGTGCATTGCCGCCGTGTGGTGGCAACCGCCTTCCAGTTTCACCGCCAGCGCAATGGCATCCGCCACGTTGGCGACGCGCACGACGGGCAGCACCGGCATCATCAGTTCGGTCACGGCAAACGGATGTTCTGCGGTGGTTTCTACAAACAGCAGTCGCGTTTGTTCCGGAACTTTAAGGCCGATTGCCGCCGCGATTTTCGCCGCATCGCGACCAACCCAGTCACGGCTGACGGTGCCTTTTCCGCGCTCGTCGATATTTTTCAGCAACACCGATTGCAGTTGCTGCGCCTGCTCTGCGGTCAGTTTCACCGCATGCTGGCCTTCCATCAGACGCATCAGTTCATCGGCTACGCTATCAACAACAATCAGTACCTTTTCGTCGGCACAAATGATGTTGTTATCGAAAGAAGCGCCTTTGACGATGGACTGAGCAGCACGGGCGAGGTCGGCGGTTTCATCCACCACTACCGGCGGGTTGCCAGCGCCTGCGGCAATCAGACGTTTATTGGTGTGTTTACGCGCCGCTTCTACTACCGCTTCGCCGCCGGTCACCACCAAAAGGCCGATGCCCGGAAACTTGAACAAGCGTTGCGCGGTTTCGATATCCGGATTTGTTACGGTAACCAGTAAGTTTTCCGGCCCGCCTGCGGCAACAATCGCCAGGTTGAGCAGCGTAATCGCCCGCTGGGAGACTTTTTTCGCCGCCGGATGCGGGGCAAAAATGACGCTGTTGCCCGCGGCAATCAGGCTGATGGCGTTGTTAATTACGGTTGCCGCCGGGTTAGTGGAAGGCGTCACTGAAGCCACCACGCCCCAGGGTGCGTTTTCAATCAGGGTCAGGCCGTTGTCGCCAGTCAGCACTTGCGGAGAGAGGCACTCAACGCCTGGTGTGCCGCGCGCCTGAGCGACGTTTTTGGCAAATTTATCTTCAACGCGCCCCATGCCGGTTTCACTGACGGCAAGTTCCGCTAAATCTCTGGCGTGTTTTTCGCCTGCTTCACGAATGGCAGCAATGGCTAACTGGCGCATTGCCACGCTTTTTAACCCTTGCTGGGCGACTTTGGCTGCCGCAACGGCGTCATCCAGGGACGCGAAAACGCCCATCTCATGAACGGCGGCGGGCGGCGTGTCACTGCTTTGCATTTTCAGCAGTACCGCTTTCACCACCTGTTCAATATCCTGTTGATTCATGATGTTCTGCCTTATTTGTGGAAAATGACCTGACCGCCAGACACCACCTCATCGACAATGCCAATCACGCACAGATCGACCGGTGACGTTTCGCTTTTATGCGCCTGGCGGGCGGAACTGCCACTCACCAGTAACACCCACTCCCCGGTTCCCGCGCCAATATTGTCGATGGCGACGGCGCATTGCCCGTCAGGATTACCTTGTGGATCAATCATTTCCACCATCAGCAATTTGTCATGCGCCAGTCCGTGATGGCGTACGGTACAAACAATTTGTCCAGTGACGACTGCCAGTTTCATACCCGCCTCCGTGGCGTATTTCAGGTAAAAGCTCCCCCTACCCTCCGCAGAAGGTAAAATGAAAAAGGAGAGAGCGTGACGCCCGAATCGACGTCACACAGGGTGATTACAGGTTGCTGCTATCGCCTTTCAGGCCGATCGGGAAGACTTCTTCCAGGTCGCCGTGCGGACGCGGGATAACGTGTACAGATACCAGCTCGCCGATACGCTGTGCCGCTGCGGCACCTGCATCGGTCGCGGCTTTACAGGCTGCAACATCACCACGAACCATGGCAGTACACAGGCCGCCGCCAATCTGCTTAACACCAACCAGCTTGACGCGCGCAGCTTTAACCATCGCGTCAGAAGCCTCAATCAGTGCAACCAGGCCCCGGGTTTCGATCATTCCTAATGCTTCCATTGTGCTTTCCTCTTTATCAGGGTCCAGAACGGGACCGTTCATTCAACCAGTGTTTGTAAACTGCTTTCGCGGTTCACTTCTGTCTGACGCGGCACAGCTGCCACCAGCGCCAGTTCGATAATTTCCTGCACGCTACAACCACGAGAGAGATCGTGCATCGGCGCGGCAAGTCCTTGTATCAATGGCCCGACGGCACGATATCCGCCAAGTCGTTGTGCGATTTTGTAGCCAATATTTCCGGCTTCCAGCGACGGAAAAACCATCACATTAGCTTTGCCCTGTAACGGGCTGGCAGGCGCTTTTTGCGCCGCCACTTCCGGCACGAAGGCGGCGTCAAACTGCAACTCGCCATCGACAACCAGCTTTGGTGCGCGCTCACGGACGATTTCTGTCGCCTGCTGGACGTTGGCAACACAGGGGTGACGGGCACTACCGTTGCTGGAAAACGACAGCATCGCCACGCGCGGTTCTTCTCCGGTGATGGCGCGCCAGGTTTCGGCGCTGGCAAGCGCGATATCCGCCAGTTGTGCCGCCGTCGGCTGTGGCACCACGCTGCAATCGGCAAAACCCAACGCCGGACCGCTGTACTGTGGCAGCATCAGGAAAATGGATGAGAGCGTTTTACAGCCTGGCTGCAAGCCGATAATGCGTAATCCGGCACGCAGCACATTCGCCGTGGAAGAGAGGTTGCCCGCGATACAGACATCCGCTTTACCGGCGCTGACCATTGCAGCGGCGAACATCAGCGGATCGGTAAGTTTTTCCAGCGCATCCGGCGGCGTTTTTTCGCCCGCGCGGGCCAGCCAGCGATGAGCAAATTCTTCCCGCATTGCGAGGTTGCCATGCGGATCTATCACCTGTAGCCCGTCCATCGCCACGCCGTGACTGAGCGCAAACTGACGAAGTTCAAACGGATTGGCGACCAGAATGGGCGTTGCCAGACCTTGTTGATGTAAATATTGCGCAGCTTTCAGCACACGTTGATCTAACGCATCCGGAAAAACTACTCTGGCGGGCGCTCGCAACGCCAGTTCACGACAACGTTTAATAATCATTGCGTTTCCCCCAGTCGTTGTTGGATCTGCTTCACCGTTAGCGGCTGCTTCGTTACGCTCAGGATCATCATCACGTAGACCGTGCTGGAAAGGCGGTTCAGCGCCTGCAAAATGTCCGGGCGTAATACTTCAAAGCTGCGGGTGATAAAGACCTGCGCCGCTACGGTTTCTGTTTCCCGCACTTTGGTGCGTAGCAGATTGAGCAACGCCGCATCGCGCCCGTGGCTGGCTTCCGGCACCAGATGATCGTGGTCGAGATAACGCAGCGGCTGGTGAGAAAGCCGATGCAGATCTTCGTCAGAAAGCCCGACAATCGCTTGCTCGCCCAGCGGTTCCCCCAGCGCATCGGCACGCATAATGTTGCCAAGACGCGAGCGGATGTCCGCCAGCCACGGCTGCCACGGTTCTGCCAGTTCAATTTGCAGCCACACTGCCAGCGCAATGGTGCTGTCGAGAACAGCGCGAAAACCCAGACGCGGATCGCTTTTGGCAACCATTTTTTCCGCCGACAGGTGAGTCAGCGTATCCGGCTTTTTTGCCACCGGCTGGCGGCACAGTTCGCAGCACGCCTGCGGATGTTCATCGCTACTGGTCAGCCCGTGAACGGGCTGCGGCTGCTGCTGTTCATCGTCAACAAACAGGCGGCCCTGCTCGTCAATAAACTTGATGCGCAGATGGCGGCTTTCCAGTAACTCCCGGGCAGAGGGCGTCAGGCGACTGTCCGCAGGGAGATGGATCTCTGCGCCTTCGCTGAGCGTATGGTTCGCTCTTAGCCATGCTTCGGTGATGAAATCTTTCATAAGGATTGCCAGTTAGCCGGCCAGGCGACATACAGGAATTTCACGCTGGATGTCGTACCAAATTCGATGCTGGAGCCTTTCGGGATAAACATCACATCGCCCGCTTTGGCGATCATAGTTTCGCCTTCGTGGCGAACATGCAGCTCCCCTTCCAGCACCATGTCGATTTCGTCGTAGTTCAGGGTCCACGGAAAGAAGGCGTTCTCCCACTGCATGAAACCAGCGGCCATACTGCTGCCGTCGTCTCCGGTCACGAGATCAGTCAAGCCTACGCAGTGCGGTTCCGCGCCATCGAAACGACCAAACTTGACGCTGCTGCCATCAATAACTTTGATGCCGCCTTTGCCGGTCACCGATTTAAAGCTCGGCTGCAGTGCACCCTGTTCCAGCGACTGTTTTTCCTTCATCACTTTTTCCATCAGCTGCGCGACCAGGCTTTCGGTAAACTGACCTTCCGGCAGTTGGGCGATAATGGTTTCACGGATGCGCTGGCTTTCGGTTTTATCGGCTGATGCGCTGGCGGGAACAGACGCCGTTACCGGGATCGATTCATCACATTCGGTGATGGTAAAACCCAACAGATCAGCCACTTCACGAGCTTCCGGGGTAATAATGCTGGCGCGCAGAACCACGGACATTGCCAGTTCGCCGCGCGCGTGTGCTTCACGAATATCATTCGCTGTGATGAGTTTTTTCACCTGCTTCCTCCTGTTTGGTGAGAGATGCCAGATAATCCACCAGTTGCTGCACGCTTTGCGGGTCGTGGCTGTTTAGCTCGAAAATCGGCTCTTCGAAGCCCGTCTCAAGCAATAACTTTCGCGTTGCGGCGACGTCAGCATCTGGCATGTCCGTTTTACTGATGACGGCGATTTGCCGTTTGCTGACGCCAATATCCAGCAACCCGGCAGGCAACCGACTTTCCGGGTCATTCGCGCCGTGGACATAGATCAGCATATCCACATCCTGTAGCGTGGTAATTAAGGCGTGATACCAGCGGGGATGGCTAAAATATTCACCCGGCGTATCAATATCGCCATTATCATTAAATTCCACGGCCTGTGTTTTTCTTGCGAGGGTATAATTCCCCTGCAACGCATTAAATAACGTTGTTTTTCCTGCCCCGACGGTACCCACAAACGCAATTCGTTTCATGAATGCCTCGTATTAACTTTTGGTCATTTCACAAAGCGTATAATTTAATAAGCGTCCTAAACCACTGACGGTTTGTGATAACGCTTCTTCTACTGCGCCCACCGAGCCATAAATCACCAGCGCGCCACTAAAACGATCGAGAAAACCGATATGCACATCGGCGGCTTTCAACGCTAAATCACCGGCGATCATCGCCGTTTCTCCGGGAGTTAGCGTCATAATGCCGATTGCGCCCGCATCCGGAACGCCGATTTTCTTCGCCAGTTCCTCGCCGGGATGCGCGATGAGATGCGCCAGTGTGACCTGTTTACCGGGCACAAATTCCTGAATGATGCGTTCTTTATCCATGAGTCGCCGCCTGTGAAAAACTTTCGTGTATCGTGACAATTTTTCGTCAGAGTAAATAACAAAATTCGGCAAGCGCGTTTAAAAGGTGAGGTAGATCACTAAGAATGGAGAGATATTTGCTGTGGTGCATAAATTTTCATATACAACGCATGAATATAAATAAAATAATATCGAGATATTTTATATACTGATTTTTTTATTATTCGCAAACTCAGTAATAAACTTTACTAATATATTGCAGCTAAACCGCTTACCCTGAATATTCAGGGTAAGCGTGAGAGTTAAAAAAGAATTACAGCGGTTGGGTTTGCGCTTCAACCACGGCCAGCGCCACCATGTTGACGATACGACGTACCGATGCGATCGGCGTTAACACGTGAACCGGCTTCGCCACCCCCATCAGCACCGGGCCGACAGTCACACCTTCCGAGCTGGAAACACGCAGTAAGTTGTAACTAATGCGGGCAGCTTCCATGTTCGGCATCACCAGAATATTAGCGGAACCTTTCAAAGGGCTGTCCGGCATACGGTCGTTGCGAATCGCTTCCACCAGCGCTGCATCGCCGTGCATTTCACCATCAATCATCAGTTCTGGCGCACGTTCCCTGACCAGTTCCAGCGCCTGACGCATTTTGCTCGACGACGGGCAGTCAGAAGAACCAAAGTTGGAGTGCGACAACAGAGCCACACGCGGCTCAATACCAAAACGACGAACAGTTTCTGCCGCCATCAAGGTGATCTCCGCCAGCTCTTCTGCATCAGGCTCATCATTGACGTAGGTATCGGCAATAAAGGTGTTACCACTCGGCAACAGCAGCGCGTTCATTGCACCTGCGGTGTGAACGCCATCGCGATAACCAAAGACATTTTTCACCACGCTAAAGTGTTCATGATAATCGCCCACCGTACCGCAAATCATTGCATCGGCTTCGCCACGCTGAACCATGATCGCGCCGATCACTGTCGGGTTACTGATCAGCGCACGCTGCGCCTGCTCCTGAGTGACACCGCGACGCTTCATGATCTGGAAGTATTCGGTCCAGTACTCCTTAAAGCGCGGATCGGATTCGTTATTGACGATCTCAAAATCAACGCCCGCCTTGATCTGCAAGCCCAGTTTCTGAATGCGCATTTCGATCACGTTCGGACGACCAATAAGGATCGGTTTCGCCAGTCCCAGCGTTACCAGTTCCTGAGTGGCATGTAGAACGCGCGCCTCTTCCCCTTCCGGCAGAACTACGCGCTTCGGCGCTTTGCGAGCCTGGGAGAAAATCGGCTTCATAAACAGGTTGGTTTTGTAAACGAACTCCGTCAGCTTGTCGATGTAGACGTCGAAATCAGCAATCGGACGCGTCGCCACGCCCGACTCCATCGCCGCTTTCGCCACCGCAGGAGCGATCTTAACGATCAAGCGCGGATCAAACGGTTTTGGAATGATGTATTCCGGACCAAAGCTCAGATCCTGATCGCCATACGCTGAAGCCACCACTTCACTCTGTTCCGCATGGGCCAGTTCTGCAATCGCGCGTACCGCCGCCAGTTTCATCTCTTCGTTGATGGCGGTTGCGCCAACGTCCAGCGCGCCACGGAAGATAAACGGGAAGCAAAGGACGTTGTTCACCTGGTTCGGGTAGTCGGAACGACCGGTACAGATGATGGCATCCGGACGCACTTCTTTCGCCAGCGGCGGCAGAATTTCCGGTTCCGGGTTCGCCAGCGCCAGGATCATTGGCGCACGGGCCATTTTCTTCACCATTTCCTGGGTCAGCACTTTCGGGCCGGAACAGCCGAGGAAAATATCCGCGCCTTCAATCACATCATCGAGGGTTCGTTTGCCGTCATCCACCACCGCATATGCGGCTTTGGTTTCCGCCATGTTTGGCTCACGGCCCTGATAGATAACGCCTTTTGAATCGCAAACCACGATGTTATGTTTTTGCAGACCCAGCGCTACCAGCAGGTTCATACAGGCGATTGCTGCGGCACCCGCGCCAGAAACCACCATCCGCACGTCGGAGATGTTTTTCTCCACCACGCGCAAGCCGTTGAGGATGGCGGCAGTGCTGATAATTGCCGTGCCGTGCTGATCGTCGTGGAATACCGGAATATTCATCCGCTCGCGCAGTTTCTGTTCAATATAGAAACATTCTGGCGCTTTAATGTCTTCGAGGTTGATGCCGCCGAAGGTCGGTTCGAGCGCAGCGACGACTTCAATAAATTTGTCCGGGTCGAGTTCATCAACTTCAATGTCAAATACATCAATCCCGGCGAATTTCTTAAACAGAACGCCCTTGCCTTCCATCACCGGTTTGCCTGCCAGCGCGCCAATGTTGCCTAACCCCAGCACCGCCGTACCGTTAGAGATCACCGCTACCAGGTTACCGCGCGCGGTATATTTGTAGGCTTTTAACGGGTCTTTTTCGATTTCAAGACAAGGTGCGGCAACGCCTGGTGAGTAGGCCAGCGCCAGATCGCGCTGCGTTGCCAGAGGCTTGGTTGGAGAAACCTGGATTTTCCCTGGAACTGGAAATTCATGGAAATCAAGTGCACTTTGTTTTAACTGGTCATCCATTTGGTTGTTCCTTTCACGTAACGTTCACAAATAAATTGTGTGGGCAACAGCCCCTGCCCACAACGTGGCGCACATTATTACCCTGCCGGAGTCTACAGACTTTGAGCAAGTCCAAACTCTCACCATTAATATAATGTTTTGGTAATAATCATATAACACTGATGTTACCTGCTTAATCCAGCAATACCATGCCTGTCTGCTATGCTTTTTTGATGCGTTTAGCGAAATTTCTCAGAAGTGTGAATTAACGCACTCATCTAACACTTTACTTTTCAAGGAGTATTTCCTATGAACGAGTTAGACGGCATCAAACAGTTCACCACTGTCGTGGCAGACAGCGGCGATATTGAGTCCATTCGCCATTATCATCCCCAGGATGCCACCACCAATCCTTCGCTGTTACTCAAGGCTGCCGGATTATCACAATATGAGCATTTAATAGACGATGCTATCGCCTGGGGTAAAAAAAATGGCAAGACCCAGGAACAACAGGTGGTCGCAGCGTGTGACAAACTGGCGGTCAATTTCGGTGCTGAAATTCTCAAAATCGTACCCGGTCGCGTGTCAACAGAAGTTGATGCACGCCTCTCTTTTGATAAAGAAAAGAGTATTGAGAAGGCGCGCCATCTGGTGGATTTGTATCAGCAACAAGGCGTTGAGAAATCGCGCATTCTGATCAAGCTGGCTTCGACCTGGGAAGGAATTCGCGCGGCAGAAGAGCTGGAAAAAGAAGGTATTAACTGCAACCTGACGCTGCTGTTTTCTTTTGCACAGGCGCGGGCCTGTGCAGAAGCAGGCGTTTTTCTGATTTCGCCATTTGTCGGGCGTATTTATGACTGGTATCAGGCACGCAAGCCGATGGACCCGTATGTGGTGGAAGAAGATCCAGGCGTTAAATCAGTACGCAATATCTACGACTACTATAAGCAACACCACTATGAAACCATTGTGATGGGCGCGAGCTTCCGTCGCACCGAACAAATCCTCGCCTTAACCGGCTGCGACCGACTGACTATCGCACCGAATTTGCTGAAGGAGCTACAGGAAAAAGTTTCGCCAGTGGTACGTAAATTAATCCCACCTTCTCAGACGTTCCCACGCCCAGCTCCCATGAGCGAAGCAGAGTTCCGTTGGGAGCACAATCAGGATGCGATGGCGGTAGAAAAACTGTCTGAAGGCATTCGTCTGTTCGCCGTTGATCAACGCAAACTGGAAGATCTTCTTGCCGCCAAACTATAAACCAGCCACGGAGTGTTATATGTCCCGAAAAGACCTTGCCAATGCGATTCGCGCACTCAGTATGGATGCGGTACAAAAAGCCAATTCTGGTCATCCCGGCGCGCCGATGGGCATGGCTGATATTGCCGAAGTGCTGTGGAACGATTTTCTTAAACATAACCCTACCGACCCAACCTGGTATGATCGCGACCGCTTTATTCTTTCCAACGGTCACGCGTCGATGCTGCTCTACAGTTTGCTGCATCTGACCGGTTACGACCTGCCACTGGAAGAACTGAAGAACTTCCGTCAGTTGCATTCGAAAACCCCTGGTCACCCGGAAATCGGTTATACGCCAGGTGTTGAAACCACCACCGGTCCTCTTGGACAAGGTTTGGCGAACGCCGTCGGGCTGGCGATAGCAGAGCGTACGCTGGCGGCGCAATTTAATCAGCCGGATCATGAAATTGTCGATCACTTCACCTATGTGTTTATGGGCGACGGCTGCCTGATGGAAGGTATCTCTCACGAAGTCTGTTCGCTGGCGGGCACGCTGGGGCTGGGCAAGCTGATTGGTTTTTACGATCACAACGGTATTTCCATCGACGGTGAAACCGAAGGCTGGTTTACCGACGATACGGCAAAACGTTTTGAAGCCTATCACTGGCATGTGGTCCACGAGATCGACGGCCACGATCCGCAGGCGGTGAAGGAAGCGATCCTTGAAGCGCAAAGCGTGAAAGATAAGCCGTCGCTGATTATCTGCCGTACGGTGATTGGCTTTGGTTCGCCGAATAAAGCAGGTAAGGAAGAGGCGCACGGCGCACCGCTGGGGGAAGAAGAAGTAGCTCTGGCACGGCAAAAACTGGGCTGGCACCATCCGCCATTTGAGATCCCTAAAGAGATTTATCACGCCTGGGATGCCCGCGAAAAAGGCGAAAAAGCGCAGCAGAGCTGGAATGAGAAGTTTGCCGCCTATAAAAAGGCTCATCCGCAACTGGCAGAAGAGTTTACCCGTCGGATGAGCGGCGGTTTGCCGAAGGACTGGGAGAAAACGACTCAGAAATATATCAATGAGTTGCAGGCGAATCCGGCGAAAATCGCTACCCGTAAGGCTTCGCAAAATACGCTTAACGCTTACGGGCCGATGCTGCCTGAGTTGCTCGGCGGTTCGGCGGATCTGGCTCCCAGCAACCTGACCATCTGGAAAGGTTCTGTTTCGCTGAAGGAAGATCCGGCGGGCAACTACATTCACTACGGGGTGCGTGAATTTGGTATGACCGCTATCGCCAACGGCATCGCGCACCACGGCGGCTTTGTGCCGTATACCGCGACGTTCCTGATGTTTGTTGAATACGCCCGTAACGCCGCGCGGATGGCGGCACTGATGAAAGCGCGGCAGATTATGGTTTATACCCACGACTCAATTGGTCTGGGCGAAGATGGTCCGACGCACCAGGCTGTTGAGCAACTGGCTAGTCTGCGCTTAACGCCAAATTTCAGCACCTGGCGACCGTGCGATCAGGTGGAAGCGGCGGTTGGCTGGAAGCTGGCGGTTGAGCGCCACAACGGACCGACAGCACTGATCCTCTCCAGGCAGAATCTGGCACAGGTAGAACGAACACCGGATCAGGTTAAAGAGATTGCTCGTGGCGGTTATGTGCTGAAAGACAGCGGCGGTAAGCCAGATATTATTCTGATTGCCACCGGTTCAGAGATGGAAATCACCCTGCAAGCGGCAGAGAAATTAGCGGGAGAAGGTCGCAATGTTCGCGTAGTTTCCCTGCCCTCGACCGATATTTTCGATGCCCAGGATGAGAAATATCGGGAGTCGGTACTGCCTTCAAATGTTTCTGCCCGCGTGGCAGTAGAAGCGGGTATTGCCGATTACTGGTACAAATATGTTGGCCTGAAAGGGGCAATTGTCGGGATGACAGGTTATGGGGAATCAGCTCCGGCGGATAAGCTGTTCCCGTTCTTTGGCTTTACCGCCGAGAATATTGTGGCAAAAGCGCATAAGGTACTGGGAGTGAAAGGTGCCTGATGGTGATCGCCGGATGCTGATTGTCGGATGTGACGCTGGTGCGTCTTATCCGGTCTACATGTCCCCGCCATTTTGTTTAACGGGTGATCCACAACGTGGGCCAGGCGTCTGGCCCATGCCAGTTATCGCAGGTGGGTTCTGCGGCGTAACGCACCAGGCGAAAACGCTGACCGTCAAAGCGCCAGCGCGCCTGAATGCCACAATCGCTTAATCCGCGCCCTTTTGCTAAGGTCACCAGTTCACGCGATTTTTCATCGAATGTTGCGTTCATCAGTTCCAGTTCATTGGTCTCCTGACCGTTGTTGAACGGCAAACGCAACCGTACCGGGCGCGAGGCCTGCGGCTTTTTACGCGACACAATCCATGCCAAATCAATGGTGTTATAGGCCCCTGCCTCACAGCTAATCATCATCAGCGCTTTATCATCGGTCAGCGCAGTGACATTCACCTCACGACGTAACGGATCAAGCGAACAGCGCAGACCATTCATCCGCCAGTTTCCATAATCCAGCAAATCGTTACGTTCTTCGAGTGAGAGTGGCGTCGGCGTTGGGTTAACCACCGCGACCTCTTTCAGCGCAGGCGCTGGCGGTACGCTGAGCGGCGGTTCGTCCCCTTTCTTTATCCACGCGGTCTCACTGCCAACGCGCTTTTGCTGGGCATCAATAAACAACAACGCCGCTTTTAAGCCACTCAGAGAAATAGTCTGATTGCCGTCGCGTAAGGTGATCGCCCTCCCTTCCTGAATCATCTGCAAAAACGCGGTGATGGTTGCCGTATCATCGGTTACTAATAACCATGGTGAAATCCGCCACTTGTCACCACTTAACGCCAACGGCTCACCATCTAACAGCAGCCGTGGCGCTATCTCCCCTTCTGACGCATCCGGCGACTTCAACCCGCCGCGCTCAATACGTAAAACGGCATCGGTATGCGCCCCGGCGCTGCGGCTCAGGGTCATCACCAGTCCATTATGATCGCCCGTATTGCGCGCTACACAGAAATTTTGATTATTACAGGTGACCTGCCAGTCGGAAAACGCCCGTTGCGCTGGTGCCGCCCACACCAAAGACATCGGCAACAAAGCGAAAAAAAAGAGAAGGAAAATGCGATATCGCATGGACGGTACGACCCCAGAAGTTCAAACAAACAGCACAAGTCGTATCTTCGTTGCGCAGGTAGCGCGGCTCAATCGGATTTGTCGGATTGAGCCAATAATAAACAACGAAATATTATTGTTATTTTTCAGTCCATTAAATGTGACATTTGCAAATAGTTAAGCAATAACACCGTCTTACCGTCACGTATCTCGCCGGTTTTAATCATCTCCAGCGCCTGGCTGAACGGCAGCTCAAGCACTTCAATATCTTCATCTTCGACACCACCACCGGCGTTAGCGCGCTGGCTGTCACTGTATTCGGCGATAAAAAAGTGGATTAGCTCAGTCACACCGCCTGGCGACATATACAGTTCAAATAATTTGCGGACTTCGCCAACTTCATAGCCCGTCTCTTCAATCGCTTCTTTGCGAATGCACACTTCCGGTTCGTCGTTATCCAGCAGCCCGGCGCAGGTTTCAATCAGTTGCCCGCTTTCATTGCCATTAACCCAGGTAGCGACGCGGAACTGGCGAATCAGAACCACGGTCTTTTTCTTCGCGTTGTACAGGAGGATCGTCGCACCATTACCGCGATCGTAAACTTCACGTTTATGGCGGATAACTTCGCCATCTTTGCGCGTGAGATCGTAAGTAATGTTGTGCAGGGTGAAATAGTTATCGGAGAGAATTTTGTCTTTAACGAGGGTGATTTGTTGCGTCATACCGACTCCACAGCGCGAAATGAACAATTATCTTACGCTGTGAAGTCGGGTTTGTCTGCGCAGGCTATCAGTGAGATTTGACTGATTTTACGCCCAGCCAGTCAATGATCCCCTGTGCCGCATGACGTCCTTCTGCCATTGCGGTAACCACCAGATCCGCACCACGCACGGCGTCACCACCGGCGAAGATTTTCGGATTCGTGGTCTGGTAACGGTACTGGCTTTCCACATCCGCGATGATGCGGCCCCATTTGTCTACCGTTACACCGTGCGACTCCAGCCACGGCATCCCGTGCGGATTGAAGCCAAACGCCATAATCACCGCATCGGCTGGCATGACAAATTCACTGCCTTCCACCGGCACTGGACGCCGACGTCCCTGGGCATCCGGCTCGCCAAGACGCGTGCGCAGGAAACGAATCCCGCAGACGTGACCTTGTTCATTCAGCTCAAGCGCCACCGGCTGGACGTTAAATTCGAAGTTGGCCCCCTCTTCACGGGCGTTCTTCACCTCTTTCTTCGAGCCTGGCATGTTAGCTTCATCACGACGATAAGCGCAGGTGACGTTACTCGCGCCATGGCGCAGCGCGGTACGCACACAGTCCATCGCGGTGTCGCCGCCGCCCAGTACCACGACGTTAAGTCCGGCGGTATTGATAAACGGCTCTTCCGGTAGCTCTTCGAGTCCCATCACCTGTTTAGTGTTGGCGATGAGGAACGGCAGCGCGTCATAAACGCCCGGCGCATCTTCATTGGGTAAACCCGCTTTCATGGAACGGTAAGTGCCTACGCCAACGAAGACCGCGTCGTATTGTTCCAAAAGCGAATTCAAAGAGACATCTTTACCCACTTCACAATTGAGTTCGAAGTGAATCCCCATCGCGCTGAAGATTTCCCGACGGCGTGCCAGCAGGGATTTATCCAGTTTGAAAGAAGGAATGCCGAAAGTGAGCAAGCCACCGATTTCTGGATGGCGATCGTACACCGTCACCGCCACGCCATTGCGGGTCAGAACATCTGCACAGGCCAGCCCTGCCGGACCCGCACCGATAATCGCCACCCGCTTGTCCACTTTGGTGACATGGCTTAAGTCAGGACGCCAACCTTTCGCCAACGCCTGATCTGAAATGTAGCGTTCAATGTTACCGATAGTTACTGCGCCGTGCTCATCGCGAATAGTACAGGCACCTTCACACAAACGGTCTTGCGGGCAAACGCGTCCGGTAATTTCCGGCAGGGTGTTGGTCTGGTGAGAAAGCTCGACGGCGGCGTCGATGTTTCCGGCTTTCACCAGTTCAATCCACTGCGGTATATGGTTATGCAGCGGGCAGGTCCATTCACAAACGCTGTGCTCGCCGCACTTAAGGCAGCGCGAGGCTTCCCGTTGTGCCTGATCGGCACGGAATGGCAGATAAATTTCATCAAAACCGGTTTTGCGCGCTTCAATCGCCAGTTTATCTGGCTCGCCACGCGCGGGCGTTGCCTGCATTTGCTCGACTTTACTCATTACCGGCATTTCTTGCGCCGCGGTACTGGCATGCCACGGTTGATGTTCCTGACGTGCGGTGCGCAAGCGGCGGGATTTCGCCATGCCGGAGAGTGCGGCGTCAGTGACCAGTTGCAGCGCGTCCGCCGGGCAATTTTCGACACAGGCAGGACCGTTTTCGCGCCCTGCACAAAGGTCGCATTTATGCGCCGTGGCTTTTACTTTTCCTGCCGCAACGGGTGTCAGAACGATTTGCATCGTACCAAATGGACAGGCCACCACGCAGGATTTACAGCCAATACACTTTTGCTGATTGACCTGAATGCTGTCATCAACGTGGCTGATTGCGCCATTAGGGCAGCTACGGGCGCAGGGCGCATCTTCACAATGGTGACAGGTCACGGCACTACGTTGCTGCTGATGTTTGATAACCGTAATTCGGGGATGAAAATGGTGTTGGCTCAGGACATGTTGCTCGTCATTGTGAGCCATGACACAGGCGATTTCACAAGCATGACAACCCAGACATTGCTGACTGTTGGCCATAATAAAACGATTCATAACGACCTTCTTTTTTGGTTGTAAAAACCTTATTCTTTATATGAGTGTTGTTATTACCCGACTTACAGGGGAATCGGCAATGTTCATGTGCCCAGAATAAGTAACTATTTCGCTATAAACTGTGGCAGATCAAATAATCCCATCACTGACTAAATTGCGTTTCAGCGAACTGGAAGATTAATGATTTTTTGTGGAGAAGACGCGTGTGATTGTTAAACGACCCGTCTCGGCCAGTCTGGCCCGGGCCTTTTTTTACATTGTGCTGCTGTCGATTCTTTCCACGGGTATCGCTCTGCTAACGCTGGCGAGCAGTTTACGCGACGCTGAGGCTATCAATATTGCCGGATCGCTGCGTATGCAGAGTTACCGCCTGGGCTACGACTTGCAAAGTGGCAGTCCACAACTCAATGCACATCGCCAGTTATTTCAGCAGGCACTGCATTCACCGGTATTAACCAATCTCAACGTCTGGTATGTGCCAGAGGCAGTAAAAACCCGCTATGCGCATCTGAATGCCAACTGGCTGGAGATGAATAATCGGCTCAGCAAGGGCGACTTGCCGTGGTATCAGGCCAATATTAATAATTATGTTAATCAGATAGACCTGTTCGTGCTGGCTTTACAGCACTACGCTGAACGCAAAATGCTGCTGGTGGTGGCAATTTCCCTGGCTGGCGGCATCGGTATTTTCACGCTGGTCTTTTTTACTTTGCGCCGCATACGCCATCAGGTGGTTGCCCCGCTGAATCAGCTGGTTACCGCCAGTCAGCGTATTGAACACGGGCAGTTCGACTCGCCGCCGCTGGATACCAGCCTGCCGAATGAGCTTGGCCTGCTTGCAAAAACCTTTAACCAGATGTCGAGCGAGCTGCATAAATTGTACCGTTCGCTGGAGGCGTCAGTAGAAGAAAAGACCCGCGATCTCCACGAGGCCAAGCGTCGTCTGGAGGTGTTGTATCAGTGTTCGCAGGCGCTAAACACCAGCCAGATTGATGTGCATTGTTTCCGCCATATTTTGCAGATTGTTCGCGACAATGAAGCGGCTGAATATCTGGAGTTAAATGTCGGTGACAACTGGCGGATTAGCGAAGGGCAGCCAAACCCGGAATTGCCGATGCAGATTTTACCGGTGACAATGCAAGAGACGGTTTACGGAGAACTGCACTGGCAAAATAGTCACGTTTCATCATCAGAACCGCTGCTTAACAGCGTTTCGTCGATGCTGGGACGCGGTTTGTACTTTAATCAGGCGCAGAAGCATTTTCAGCAGTTATTGTTGATGGAAGAACGTGCGACCATCGCCCGCGAATTGCACGACTCGCTGGCTCAGGTACTTTCTTACTTACGTATCCAGTTGACGTTACTGAAGCGTTCGATACCGGAAGATAACGCCACCGCACAAAGTATCATGGCCGATTTTTCCCAGGCGTTGAATGATGCTTATCGGCAGTTACGCGAGCTGTTGACTACTTTCCGCCTGACGCTGCAGCAGGCGGATCTCCCCTCCGCGTTGAGGGAAATGCTGGATACGTTACAAAATCAAACCAGCGCCAAACTGACCCTCGACTGCCGTCTGCCAACCCTGGCGCTGGATGCGCAAATGCAGGTGCATTTGTTGCAAATTATTCGCGAAGCGGTGCTGAATGCGATGAAGCACGCCAACGCCAGCGAAATCGCCGTTAGCTGCGTCACCGCGCCGGATGGCAATCACACAGTCTATATTCGCGACAACGGGATTGGCATCGGTGAACCGAAAGAACCCGAAGGCCATTATGGTCTGAATATCATGCGCGAACGCGCGGAAAGATTGGGTGGGACGCTGACTTTTTCACAACCTTCCGGCGGCGGCACGTTAGTGAGTATTAGCTTTCGCTCTGCGGAGGGTGAGGAAAGTCAGCTGATGTAATGCCTCTTATTGACCAAAGAATAGTGGCACTTAAGGTTCAGTATAAAAGGGCATGATAATTTACATTAACTCCTTTTTTTCTCCACGATTGGCTCGTACCTTGCCGCTACAGTGAAGCAAGCCAAGCCTACAACGATACGCAGAAACACGAGGTCCTCTTTTAATGGCGAATTTCTTTATTGATCGCCCCATTTTTGCCTGGGTGCTGGCAATCCTGTTGTGTCTGACAGGTACCCTGGCGATTTTTTCATTGCCCGTTGAACAATACCCCGATCTCGCGCCACCGAATGTGCGAGTGACCGCTAACTATCCCGGCGCATCGGCCCAGACGCTGGAAAACACCGTGACCCAGGTTATCGAGCAAAATATGACCGGCCTCGATAATCTGATGTATATGTCATCTCAGAGCAGCGGCACCGGTCAGGCATCTGTCACGTTAAGTTTTAAAGCAGGCACCGATCCGGACGAAGCCGTGCAGCAAGTACAAAACCAGCTGCAATCAGCCATGCGAAAGTTACCGCAGGCGGTGCAAAATCAGGGCGTGACGGTGCGTAAAACCGGCGATACCAACATTCTGACCATTGCCTTCGTCTCTACCGATGGTTCGATGGATAAACAGGATATTGCCGATTATGTTGCCAGTAATATTCAGGACCCGTTAAGCCGCGTGAATGGCGTCGGGGATATCGATGCCTATGGTTCGCAATATTCCATGCGTATCTGGCTGGACCCGGCGAAACTCAACAGTTTCCAGATGACGGCTAAAGATGTCACCGATGCCATTGAATCACAGAACGCGCAGATTGCGGTTGGGCAACTTGGTGGTACGCCTTCCGTCGATAAGCAGGCGCTCAACGCCACCATTAACGCCCAGTCACTGCTGCAAACACCAGAACAGTTCCGCGATATCACCTTGCGGGTGAATCAGGACGGCTCAGAGGTAAGGCTGGGCGATGTCGCCACCGTCGAAATGGGGGCGGAGAAATACGATTATCTTAGCCGCTTCAATGGTAAGCCAGCCTCCGGGCTGGGGGTAAAACTGGCCTCCGGCGCGAACGAAATGGCGACAGCGGAGCTGGTGCTCAATCGTCTCGACGAGCTGGCGCAGTATTTTCCACACGGACTGGAATACAAGGTGGCGTATGAAACCACCTCTTTTGTAAAAGCCTCCATTGAAGACGTGGTGAAAACGCTTCTGGAAGCTATCGCCCTGGTTTTCCTCGTTATGTATCTGTTCCTGCAAAACTTCCGCGCCACGCTGATACCCACTATCGCCGTGCCGGTGGTGTTGATGGGAACCTTCTCGGTGCTTTATGCCTTCGGCTATAGCGTCAACACCTTAACCATGTTCGCGATGGTGCTGGCGATCGGTCTGCTGGTGGATGATGCCATCGTGGTGGTGGAAAACGTCGAACGTATTATGAGTGAGGAAGGACTCACTCCTCGCGAAGCCACACGTAAATCGATGGGGCAGATCCAGGGGGCACTGGTCGGGATTGCGATGGTGCTTTCGGCGGTATTTGTGCCAATGGCCTTCTTCGGCGGCACCACCGGTGCCATCTATCGCCAGTTCTCTATTACCATTGTTGCGGCGATGGTGCTGTCAGTACTGGTAGCGATGATCCTCACTCCGGCTCTGTGTGCCACACTACTTAAGCCACTGAAAAAAGGTGAGCATCACGGGCAAAAAGGCTTTTTTGCCTGGTTTAACCAGATGTTTAACCGCAACGCCGAACGCTACGAAAAAGGGGTGGCGAAAATTCTCCACCGTAGCCTGCGCTGGATTGTGATTTATGTCCTGCTGCTTGGCGGCATGGTGTTCCTGTTCCTGCGTTTGCCGACGTCGTTCTTACCGCTGGAAGACCGTGGCATGTTTACTACCTCGGTACAGTTGCCCAGCGGTTCAACCCAGCAACAGACCCTGAAAGTCGTTGAGCAAATCGAGAAATATTACTTCACCCATGAAAAAGACAACATCATGTCGGTGTTTGCCACCGTGGGTTCTGGCCCTGGGGGGAACGGGCAAAACGTGGCGCGAATGTTTATCCGCCTGAAAGACTGGAGCGAACGCGACAGTAAGACCGGCACCTCGTTTGCCATTATCGAGCGTGCAACGAAGGCGTTTAACAAGATTAAAGAAGCTCGCGTTATCGCCAGCAGCCCGCCAGCAATTAGCGGTCTTGGTAGTTCTGCGGGTTTTGATATGGAGTTGCAGGACCACGCTGGAGCGGGTCACGATGCGCTGATGGCAGCACGAAACCAGTTGCTGGCGCTGGCAGCGGAAAACCCGGAGCTAACCCGTGTGCGCCATAACGGCCTCGACGACAGTCCGCAGTTGCAGATTGATATCGACCAGCGTAAAGCTCAGGCGCTGGGCGTTGCTATCGACGATATTAACGACACACTGCAAACCGCCTGGGGTTCGAGCTATGTGAATGACTTTATGGATCGCGGTCGCGTGAAGAAAGTCTATGTGCAGGCAGCTGCGCCGTATCGCATGCTGCCAGATGACATCAATCTCTGGTATGTCCGAAATAAAGATGGCGGCATGGTGCCCTTCTCTGCTTTCGCGACCTCACGCTGGGAGACAGGCTCGCCGCGTCTGGAACGCTATAACGGTTATTCTGCGGTTGAGATTGTTGGGGAAGCCGCACCGGGGGTCAGTACCGGTACGGCGATGGATATTATGGAATCGTTAGTGAAGCAGTTGCCAAACGGCTTTGGTCTGGAGTGGACGGCGATGTCGTATCAGGAGCGGCTTTCCGGCGCGCAGGCTCCGGCGCTGTACGCCATTTCCTTGCTGGTGGTATTCCTGTGTCTGGCTGCGCTGTATGAAAGCTGGTCGGTGCCGTTCTCGGTAATGCTGGTCGTGCCGCTGGGGGTTATCGGCGCGCTGCTGGCAACCTGGATGCGCGGGCTGGAAAACGATGTTTACTTCCAGGTGGGCCTGTTAACGGTCATTGGTTTATCGGCGAAAAACGCCATCCTGATCGTCGAGTTTGCTAACGAGATGAACCAAAAAGGCCACGACCTGTTTGAAGCGACGCTCCACGCCTGCCGTCAGCGTTTACGCCCGATTCTGATGACCTCGCTGGCATTTATCTTCGGCGTATTGCCAATGGCAACCAGCACAGGTGCCGGTTCCGGTGGTCAGCATGCGGTGGGTACTGGCGTAATGGGCGGGATGATTTCGGCCACTATTCTGGCTATTTACTTCGTGCCGCTGTTCTTTGTGCTGGTGCGCCGCCGCTTCCCGCTGAAGCCGCGCCCGGAATAAGCAATAAAAAAGGCGACATGCCAATGTGTCGCCCTTTTCAACTTTCCGATTAAGAACCTGCTCAGCGGGTTCTTGCTGTTTGTACTTTGTCTCAGGAATTACTTACGAAGCATAACTTCGATAAAGTCTTTCCAGTTCCCCAGTTCACGTTCAATCATAACAACCTCTCTTATAATTATGGGTATTCTACGGAAACAATATACCGTGGTGAAGCTAATTTACTCGATTGCTGCGATGACTACCTCCGGGGGACAAACCTTATGTAAATACTATGGTCCTGCGGTGATGATTTGTATGTGATACACCGCAACATTTCGAGATATTCATACGGCATCTAATACTGATTTAATTCTGGTTAAAATACAGACAGATAACAAGATGAATATTCTTAATGTTTACGTTAAAAATGTTTAATGTTATTTAATAGTTGTTAATTTGAATACTTCGATAATGTTATATTTCCTGATAATCATTTGCAGGCAAAATGTTTTCACCCTTAAATGAGTATTTATTCTCATAAATCGAAAAAGGATTCATTATGGTTACACTTTACGGCATCAAAAATTGTGACACCATTAAAAAGGCTCGCCGTTGGCTGGAAGCCAATAACATCGACTATCGTTTTCATGATTACCGCGTCGATGGATTGGACAGCGAATTATTGAACGGTTTTATCAACGAATTAGGCTGGGAAGCGTTACTCAACACCCGTGGTACAACCTGGCGTAAACTGGACGAAACCACCCGCAATAAAATCACCGATGCGGCCTCTGCGGCGACATTAATGACTGAAATGCCTGCAATTATCAAACGTCCATTGCTCTGCGCGCCTGGTAAGCCTATGCTGCTGGGTTTCAGTGAATCCAGTTATCAGCAATTTTTCCATGAGGTGTAGTCTATGTCGTGCCCGGTTATTGAGCTGACACAACAGCTTATTCGCCGCCCTTCCCTGAGTCCTGATGACGCAGGATGCCAGGCTTTGTTGATTGAACGTTTGCAGGCGATCGGTTTTACCGTTGAACGCATGGACTTTGCCGATACGCAGAATTTTTGGGCATGGCGCGGGCAGGGTGAAACGTTAGCCTTTGCCGGGCATACCGACGTGGTGCCGCCTGGCGACGCCGACCGTTGGATCAATCCACCATTTGAACCAACCATTCGTGACGGCATGTTATTTGGGCGAGGTGCGGCAGATATGAAAGGCTCGCTGGCGGCGATGGTGGTAGCGGCAGAACGCTTTGTCGCACAACATCCCAACCATACAGGGCGACTGGCATTTCTGATCACCTCTGATGAAGAAGCTAGTGCCCACAACGGTACGGTAAAAGTCGTCGAAGCGTTAATGGCGCGTAATGAGCGTCTCGATTACTGTCTGGTTGGCGAACCGTCGAGTATCGAAGTGGTAGGTGATGTGGTGAAAAATGGTCGTCGCGGATCGTTAACCTGCAACCTTACCATTCATGGCGTTCAGGGGCATGTTGCCTACCCACATCTGGCTGACAATCCGGTACATCGCGCAGCACCTTTCATTAATGAATTAGTGGCTATTGAGTGGGATCAGGGTAATGACTTCTTCCCGGCGACCAGTATGCAGATTGCCAATATTCAGGCGGGAACGGGCAGTAACAACGTTATTCCAGGTGAACTGTTTGTGCAGTTTAACTTCCGCTTTAGCACCGAACTGACGGATGAGATGATCAAAGCGCAGGTGCTTGCCCTGCTTGAAAAACATCAACTGCGCTATACGGTGGATTGGTGGCTTTCCGGGCAGCCATTTTTGACCGCGCGCGGTAAACTGGTGGATGCGGTCGTTAACGCGGTTGAGCACTATAATGAAATTAAACCGCAGCTACTGACCACAGGCGGAACGTCCGACGGGCGCTTTATTGCCCGCATGGGGGCGCAGGTGGTGGAACTCGGGCCGGTCAATGCCACGATTCATAAAATCAATGAATGTGTGAACGCTGCCGACCTGCAGCTACTTGCCCGTATGTATCAACGTATCATGGAACAGCTCGTCGCCTGATGAGTGGTTCTGCAAGAGGAAATAAGCATGGACTGGCTGGCTAAATATTGGTGGATTCTGGTGATTGTCTTTTTGGTAGGCGTCCTGCTGAACGTGATTAAAGATCTCAAGCGCGTCGACCATAAGAAATTTCTCGCCAACAAGCCGGAGCTTCCCCCGCATCGTGATTTCAACGATAAGTGGGACGATGACGACGACTGGCCGAAAAAGGATCAACCGAAGAAGTAAGCTAAGTGGCCGGATAAGGCGTTAACGCCGCATCCGGCCATGATGCCTGATACAGTCTTATCAGACCTACCCGGCTATTATTACATCATTTCAATCACATCATCATCGCCAGGCTTACCGCCGCTTAGCGCTTCGTCGAAATAATGTTTCGGAATGGTATAACGCAAGTGATCCAGGGCAAATTGCATACTGCGATTGTCGATCGCATGGCCTAAATCCTCCACGATATCCAGCGTCACGTCACCACCGGCACTGATTAACGCTTCCTGCGCCGCAACCGCATGCGCCAGATCGATAACCGGATCTTCACCGCCATGAATCAAGTGAATTGTTGTGGCTGTAGACGCGGTTTCCGGCAGGCTCGCGTAGCGTCCGTTGAAGGCAATGACGCGCGAAGCAAGGCCCGGTTCGGCTTTAATGCTCTCCAGCGCCATAATCGCGCCTTGTGAGAAACCGATTAGCGCCGTGGCGTTAGCCCCTACTCCGCTTTGTTTCTGCCAGTAGCGCACCGTCTCAATAAACGTCGGCATGATGGCATTCACACGCGCCTGGCGATTATCTTCCGTAATACCCTGCACCGAAAACCACTGACGCCCCGCCGGATTACCGCTCGGCTCCGCGCCACCGACACTCACCACCAGCGCATCAGGAAACAGCGGCGCAAACCAGCTACCTATTTCCCCCATTGCCACCGGGTTATCCCCGACACCGTGGAAAAGCAGTAACAACTGTTGTGCTGGTTTATCCGGGCTTTGAACAACAAAATGGTCATGTTTCATGGCGAACTCCTTAACTGATGTCATTAATTTTACGCCGCTGACTCACAATGACCATGGGAGAAAATTGAAGGAGTCAGTGAAAAAATTGCCATTGCGTTATGCGATCGCGCAGACGCTCAGTGCGAACATCATCAAGTGCGAATAGCGCCTGCGCGGCCTCTTCCCGCTGGCGAACCAGTAACAGCTTACGGCCTGAAAGTTTAAGTGTGGTACATAACTGCGCGTCACTGGCGTTTTTCTGTAAACGCCCACGCAGCGCCGGTAATGCCAGTTCGCTGGTTTGTAGCAGACGCAATAAGCAACCTAACGACGTTAATAGCGGACGATGAGTGAAAGCAAAACCGGCCAGTTCAAGCCAGTCGTCGTCAGAAAGGACGGCATCGTTTAGTGGATCAACAGGAAGCATTTCGCCATTCCACTGCGCGAGAGCTTGCGCATCGCGACGTAAACGGTAATGCTCACGTTCAGCCAGCTGTTTACCCGCATCACTCATCGGTAACAGCGCCATCGCCGTATAGCAACCGCTGCTGGCTTCACGATGATTACCCATTCGCACCAGCACAAAACCGCAGCGTTGCCAGAAACGCCATAACTCCTCGGTGTAACCAAAACTCACCGAAAGATAGTCGAGGTCATGAATATATTGCAAAGCACCAGCAATAAGCTGTCGCCCTGTGCCTTCCCGCTGACGAGTCGGATGAACTGCTATCCGGCTAACCCGCCGTCCGCGCAATGTCGCCGCCAGTGGATTGCTGCCGTGCGCCGCCAGCGACTGGGCCACCAGATTACCCCGCGGGCGACGAAAACCCGCCCATACCGCCTGACTGAGTTCTTGAGATAATCCGCCCTCATCCACCAGCCACAGCGCTCCGGCAATCTCGTTTCCGCCAGCCGCCTGTAAAAAATGTTGACCTGGTGCATCCATCATGCGGCGTAAATCCAGCGGCGAGGTCCGGTAGTGCGCACCAGACAATAACTGATAAACCTTTAACGGCGTTTCTGGCTCGCTTCGCCATAACGTCTGTTCAAATGCGGAAATAACGATATTGCCTTGTGGTGTATGGGTGAAGTTTTCATCGTCAAACACCAGTGCCTCACTAACCATTTTTTCCAGCGGGCATCCCTGCGCCCAACGGATCGGCTGTTGTAGTTCAAAACGGTGTAAATGCGGAAAGCGAGCGCAAAATTTCAGCAAAAAACCACGTCCGGTGCCTTCGTAGCCCTGCACCGTAGTAGTTAACAACGTTCGAGGAAAACGCGATACCAGTTGATACAACAACGGCGCAGGTATAGCTGCGGCTTCATCGACCACCAGCCAGTCGGCTTGCTCATCGCTGGCTAACAAGGCATCCGGCGCAATAAAGCGAAACTTCTCGCCCGCAAATTGTGCCAGTACATCCGTTGCCGCTTTTGCGGGAGCGGTGACAATCGCACTGCCCGCAATACGAGAAATGAGTTGCCCTGCCAACGCCGACTTACCGCGCCCACGCGCAGCAGTTACCGCTGCCACACCCGGCGGCATGGTCAGTAGCTGCTGTAAGAGTTGCTGTTGTTCTGGTTGTGGTGCGCCGGTAGCGGGGTGCCAGTCAGTACGGGGAGTAAAATGCGCCAACGAGAACGGCTGGTTTTGCCGCCAGAGGATAGCGTCGTTATTCGCCGTAAGTACGCGTTTGAAATGCTGGACAAAATGCGGCGTCGCAATAGGGTCAGGGCAATCACTCCAGCGCAGCGAGTCGGCATCAGGTTGGTTTTCCCACTCATCCCATACAGGGAGTAACAACACCAGCCAGCTTCCCGCTTTCAACGTTCCGCTAAGTGCCGCAAAGGCAGCGGCATCAAAGCCGTGGCGGGCGTCGAATACCGCATGCCGGAACTCGCGCCCAAGTAAAGTTTGTAGTGCCGAGGGAGAACAGTGGTTTTCAGCATCTGGCTGCGGCGAAATCCACAGCCAGTCGCCAGGTAAGGCATCACGCAACTTAAGCGCATGATCAAAACACCAACGCTCTTCCCCGCTCAACACCAGCAAGCGGCGGATCCCTTCACGTTTCATTTGCGCTGTTAATGTGTGAAGCGCAGTCAGTTCAGCCATCCCTGCCCCGGAAGTTAAATGCTTTTACCAAAAGTATTGCATTGTGCCGGATCGCCGCTGTCGAAACCACGTTTAAACCAGCTGTAGCGTTGCTGAGAAGTGCCATGAGTGAAACTGTCTGGTACTACTCGCCCCTGACTTTGCTGTTGTAAACGGTCATCGCCGATGGCCTGCGCCGCGTTCAGCGCCTCTTCCAGATCGCCGGTTTCCAGAACACCTTGCTGCTGCATACTATGCCCCCAGACACCGGCAAAACAGTCGGCCTGGAGTTCCATACGCACAGATAAGCGGTTTACTTCCGCCTGCGTCGCGTTTTGTTGCAGTTGACGAACTTTCGGCTCGATGCCTAACAGTTTCTGCACATGATGACCGACTTCATGAGCGATAACGTACCCCTGGGCAAAATCGCCATCCGCGCCAAGTTTGTCTTTCATGTCATCATAGAAGGAGAGATCGATATAAACTGTGCCATCCGCCGGGCAATAGAATGGCCCCATTATGGACTGGCCCGCCCCGCAGCCGGTACGCGTCATTCCACGGTACATGACCAGCTTCGGTTGCTGATAGGTTTTACCCATCTTCTCGAATTGCTGTCCCCAGGTGTCTTCCGTGGTTGCCAGAATCACCGAGGTGAATTTTGCGGCTTCGTCTTCATTAGGGCTAATTGACCGCGTTGATTGCTGTTGGGAAACCGGCTGTCCGGTCATCAACCCGGTTAAATCAACGCCATAGTAGCCTGCAACCAGCACGACTATCAGTAAAATCAGCCCGCCTTTACCGCTTGGCAGGCGAAAACCGGGACCGCCCATTGACGGACCGCCGGAGCTATTGCGCCTGTCTTCAACATTGTCACTTTCACGTCGCCCTTGCCAACGCATAGATACCTCAACATTATATTCATTATAGAAATGATCGTAGGTGGTTCAGAGGAAGATTACCACAGGAAAGCGGGATGAAATGGCGGAGGAATGAGCGTTCAATACTCATCTTATGAGAGCGGTTGTCTTGCCGTGCCAGCAGCACGGCAAGATGATGAACAGAAAAATCAGTCCAGCTGTACACCCAGGCGGCGGGCGACGGCTTCATAGGCTTCGATCAGGCCACCGAGGCTCTGGCGGAAACGGTCTTTGTCCATTTTCTCCAGCGTTTCTTTGTCCCACAGGCGGCTGCCGTCCGGGGAGAACTCATCGCCCAGAACCACTTCGCCTTTGTACAGACCAAACTCCAGCTTGAAGTCGACCAGAATCAGACCAGCATCATCGAACAGTTTTTTCAGCACGTCGTTCGCTTTGTAGGTCAGCTCTTTCATACGCGCCAGGTTCTCTTTGCTCACCCAGCCAAAGGTTTCGCAGTAAGATTCGTTGACCATCGGATCGTGCATGGCGTCGTTTTTCAGGAACAGATCGAACAGCGGCGGGTTCAGCTCAATACCTTCTTCGATTCCAAGACGTTTCACCAGAGAGCCAGCAGCACGGTTACGCACGACACACTCAACCGGCACCATATCCAGCTTTTTCACCAGACATTCGGTATCGGAGAGCAGACGCTCCATTTGAGTCGGGATACCCGCTTCAGCCAGTTTGCTCATAATGAAGTAGTTGAACTTGTTGTTCACCATACCTTTGCGATCAAACTGCTCAATGCGCGCGCCATCCCCTGCTGACGTATCATTGCGGAATTCGAGCACCAACAGGTCCGGGTTTTCCGTGCTGTATACGGTTTTCGCTTTACCACGATACAACTCAGCTTGCTTTTGCATCTTTATCACTCCTGGGTGTGAATTAACGTTTTAAAATCTTTTGCTGTCTGGTGTGCCGGATGTTTTGTCGGATGCGGCGTGAACGCCTTATCCGACCTACGTCCGACAAACAAATTTCGTGCGAATTACCGCTAAAATCGCGTTTTTCTGCCGACGCACACGTTTGCGTATCATATCAGAAAAAAGGGCCGGATGACTCCAGCCCTGTATTTTTACTTGCTAAACGCAGCCTGGAAGACAGCTACCAGCGCGTCGTTCTGACTCTGAGTCAGAGTATGACCTTTCGGATCGATGAACTGTAGGCTGCTGCGGTTATCTAAATCGCCAACCTGCAGTTTATAGTCACCGGATGCCAGACCTGGATCGCTCGCGCCCAGTTCGTGCCATTCGCTGTCAGACAGCGGCTTATAAGTTACGGCCATGTTACCCTGCGAACGGGTGCTGTCGGTCACTTTCATGCCCACTTTTTCCAGCGCAGCTGGCAGACGTTGCCAAACCACATTGAACGGCCCGCGTACGACCAGCATTGGTAAACCGGTGTCATCAGCTGCACTTTGTACGTCCATAGTGGTGGAGGCACGATTTTGCGCAGCGTTCGCGGCGTCAGTGGCAGATTTATCCAGACCGGCGGAAATAACGTTCATCATCTCCGTGCTGTAACGCTGCATGGACGCCGCGTCTGCAACCGGTTTGCCCGCCTGTTCCAGGTTCAGCAGTTTAACCGTAACCGCCTGCTGATAACCCTGCGGCTTAACAGAGATTTGATAACGACCACGATACTGCTCGTCTTCGTCCAGACGGTTCCATTGTACCCAATCGGTGGTCAGTGTCTGACCAGCATCATCACGTTGGGTGATGGTGTAGTTTTTCGCCTGCAGCACGCTAACCACCTGCGGCCACAGAGTATTGCCACGACCATTTTCCACCAGCAATGAAGCGGTATCGCCCGTGAACTGGGTACGCGCGCCAGAAACCAGTGCCAACGGCTGGGCTGGTGGACGAATGTCCAGCGCCTTACCGACAGCACCACTACCGTTGGTCACCGGGATTGCATAATCGCCGGAGGTCACCGGCAAAATCATTCCAGCCGGGGCATGAAGCTCCGCAAGCGGTGCCGCTTCCAGGTAGGCTTCATCACCACTGACCTGACGCTTATAGCGTGAGTCAGAACTACAGGCAGCGAGTAATAAAACAAGCGAAACACCCGCAACCTTTGCCAGGCGCGACTTTTGAACAGAGTAAGCCATCAAATCTCCCTAAACTTTACAGCAAACCGGCATGCTTAAGCGCCGCTCTGACCGTCTCACGACCACTGTCGGTGATTGGTGTCATTGGCAGGCGCAGCGTATCGGTCGCCACAAGACCCAGTTCCTTACATGCCCATTTCACCGGGATTGGATTGGGTTCGACAAATAGTTTGTTGTGTAATGGCATCAGACGCTGATTAATAACGCGTGCCTCGGCAAAATGCCCTTCTGCTGCCAGTTTGCACATCTGGGCCATATCACGCGCTGCGACGTTAGCCGTAACGGAAATAACCCCATGACCGCCTAATTGCATGAAGTCCAGCGCGCTCGCATCATCGCCGCTCAGCAGAACAAAATCATCTGAAACCAGCTCTTTGATCTGGTTTACACGCGTTAAGTTCCCTGTTGCCTCTTTGATTCCGATAATATTTTTTACTTTCGCCAGACGGCCCACCGTTTCCGGGAGCAGATCGCAGCCAGTACGGGACGGCACATTATACAGAATTTGCGGCAGGTCAGTATGTTCAGCGATGGCTTTGAAATGCTGATACAAACCTTCTTGCGACGGACGATTGTAGTAAGGGGTTACCGTCAGGCAGCCGACGATACCGCTGTCATTGAAGCGCTGCGTCAGGCTAATGGCTTCCGCAGTAGCGTTAGCACCGGTCCCGGCAATCACCGGAATGCGCCCGTCAGCCAGCTCCAGCGTCATCATCACCACATCAGCATGTTCGTCATGATTTAAGGTAGCGGACTCGCCAGTGGTGCCAACAGAAACGATCGCCGAAGTACCGCTGGCGACATGATAATCAATCAGTTTTTTCAAGCTAGCCCGACAGACATTACCTTTTTCATCCATCGGAGTAACAATCGCGACAATACTTCCCGTGAACATGGGCCATCCTCTGTGCAAACAAGTGTCTCAATGGTACGTTTGGTATGGCATTAAAAGCAAGCAGACAGAACCGTTCTGATTGTTGTATGCATGTTTTTTTTATGCTTTCCTTAAGAACAACTCACCCCTTGAAGGAATAACCAGTTTGACACTGTCATCGCAACATTATCTGGTGATCACTGCGTTGGGTGCCGATCGCCCTGGAATAGTGAACACCATCACCCGTCATGTCAGTAGTTGCGGCTGTAATATTGAAGACAGTCGCCTGGCGATGCTGGGAGAAGAGTTCACGTTTATCATGCTGCTTTCCGGTTCATGGAATGCAATCACCCTGATTGAATCAACGTTACCGTTGAAAGGTGCCGAACTGGATCTTTTAATCGTGATGAAGCGCACGACGGCGCGTCCGCGTCCACCAATGCCAGCATCTGTCTGGGTTCAGGTCGATGTGGCAGACTCCCCGCATTTAATTGAACGCTTCACAGCACTTTTCGACGCGCATCATATGAACATTGCGGAGCTGGTGTCGCGCACGCAACCTGCTGAAAATGAACGGGCTGCGCAGTTACATATTCAGATAACTGCCCACAGCCCCGCATCTGCGGACGCAGCAAATATTGAGCAAGCGTTCAAAGCCCTATGTACAGAACTCAATGCACAAGGCAGTATTAACGTCGTCAATTATTCCCAACATGATGAACAGGATGGAGTTAAGTAATGAATCCACTGAAAGCCGGTGATATCGCACCGAAATTTAGCTTGCCGGATCAAGACGGAGAACAAGTTAATTTGACCGACTTCCAGGGACAGCGTGTTCTGGTTTATTTCTACCCGAAAGCCATGACCCCCGGCTGTACCGTACAGGCCTGCGGCTTACGCGATAACATGGATGAGTTGAAAAAAGCGGGCGTTGATGTGCTGGGTATCAGCACCGATAAACCCGAAAAACTCTCCCGTTTTGCGGAAAAAGAGCTGCTTAACTTTACGCTCCTGTCTGATGAGGACCACCAGGTGTGCGAACAATTCGGCGTCTGGGGTGAAAAGTCCTTCATGGGCAAAACCTACGATGGTATTCATCGCATCAGCTTCCTGATTGACGCTGATGGCAAAATCGAACATGTCTTTGACGATTTCAAAACCAGCAATCACCACGACGTTGTGCTGAACTGGCTGAAAGAACACGCCTGATTACTTTGCTCCATTCCGTGCTGGCTGCGCTTGCGGCCAGCACATCTCAAATCTTCTCACTGCCCTGCAACACTCGTTTCAAATTTTTCGCTGAAGGTCAGTCTTGCGCGATTTGCCCATCAGGCCAGGCGTGAATCACGGCTTTGATCAGCGTCGCCAATGGAATAGCGAAGAATACGCCCCAGAATCCCCACAAACCACCGAAGATCACCACCGATAAAATAATCACCAGAGGATGCAGGTTAACCGCTTCGGAGAACAACACCGGTACTAACAGGTTGCCGTCCAGCGCCTGAATAATCAGATACACCGCGAAGCAGCTCCAGAATTCCGTGCCAGCACCAAACTGGAATAGCGCCACGCCAACCACCGGAATGGTCACCACAAATGCGCCAATGTACGGAATAAGTACCGAGAAGCCGACCAGCACCGCCAGCAGCAGCGAATAGTTCAGCCCAAAGAGCAAGAACCCCAGCCAGGTGGCGATCCCTACCACGATCATCTCCAGCACTTTGCCGCGGATATAGTTGGTGATTTGTTGATTCATCTCCTTCCACACCTGTCCTGCCAGTCCACGGTTGCGCGGCAGCACCCGGCGAACGGCGTTCAGCATCTGCTCTTTGTCTTTCAGCAGGAAGAAGACCATCAATGGCACCAGCACCAGATAGACGGCAATGGTCAGCAAACCGACCAACGAGGCGAGGGAAATTTTCACCACCGAATCGCCCATGGTCAGCATCCGACTGCGCATATTTTCGGCCATTGCATCAATAATGCCCGCATCCATTAACGCCGGATAGCGGCGCGGCAACGTGGCGGCAAAGTCAGAAAGCTTATTGAGCATCCCCGGCATATCGCGGATTAAGTAGATGCCCTGCTGCCAGGCAATAGGCAGAACCACGAACGCCATCAGTAGCAATATACCGACGAAAACCACCAATACAATCGACGTCGCCCAGCGGCGGGAACAGCCAATAGATTGCAGGCGCACGGTTGGCCACTCCAGCAAATAGGCCAGCACAATAGCCACCAGCAACGGAGCAAGCAGGCCACTAAAGAAAAAGATAATGCCAAATCCGGCGACTAAAATAACCAGCAAGGCAATCGCTTCCGGGTCGCTAAAACGGCGGCGATACCATTGCATCAACATTTCGAGCATACAGACCTTACCTGAACCTCAAGAGCGGGATTGCGATCCGCAATTGTATCGAAATGTCACAAAAAAGACTTCGCTTTTTATGACGGATTCAGGAAACTGAAAAGTTATTTGAGTGGGCTAATCTTCGTCGTTACACTCAAAGGCGGCGCGGTGGGAACGATATTTCACAGTATCGGTCAAATGACTATCTCCAGAAATACAGGATAGAGGTTATGTTCAGGCAGTTGAAAAAAAACCTGGTTGCAACCCTCATTGCTGCTATGACCATTGGTCAGGTAGCCCCGGCGTTTGCCGACAGCGCAGACACCTTGCCGGATATGGGAACCTCCGCAGGAAGCACACTTTCCATTGGTCAGGAAATGCAGATGGGCGACTATTATGTCCGCCAGTTACGCGGCAGCGCGCCGTTAATTAATGACCCGCTATTAACGCAATATATTAATTCGCTAGGAATGCGTCTGGTTTCGCATGCCAATTCGGTTAAGACACCGTTTCATTTCTTTCTGATCAACAACGACGAAATTAACGCCTTTGCTTTCTTTGGCGGCAACGTGGTGCTGCACTCTGCCCTGTTCCGTTATTCCGATAACGAAAGTCAACTGGCTTCAGTTATGGCGCACGAAATCTCCCACGTCACCCAACGTCACCTGGCGCGAGCGATGGAAGATCAGCAGCGCAGCGCGCCGCTGACCTGGGTCGGCGCGTTAGGTTCTATTTTACTGGCGATGGCCAGTCCGCAGGCGGGGATGGCGGCGCTGACCGGTACACTGGCGGGAACGCGCCAGGGGATGATCAGTTTCACCCAGCAAAATGAACAGGAAGCGGACCGCATTGGTATTCAGGTGCTGCAACGCTCGGGATTCGATCCGCAGGCGATGCCGACCTTCCTCGAAAAATTACTCGATCAGGCGCGTTACTCCTCGCGTCCGCCGGAAATTTTATTGACTCACCCGTTGCCGGAAAGTCGTCTGGCAGATGCCCGCAACCGTGCTAATCAGATGCGCCCGATGGTGGTGCAGTCGTCGGAAGATTTCTATCTGGCGAAAGCGCGCACACTGGGGATGTATAATTCCGGACGTAACCAGCTCACCAGTGATTTGCTGGATGAATGGGCGAAAGGAAACGTTCGTCAGCAACGAGCGGCGCAATATGGTCGTGCTCTACAGGCGATGGAAGCCAATAAATACGACGAAGCGCGTAAAACGCTGCAACCGTTACTGGCAGCAGAACCTGGCAACGCATGGTATCTCGATCTGGCTACCGATATCGATCTTGGGCAAAACAAAGCCAATGACGCTATCAATCGCCTGAAAAATGCCCGCGATTTGCGCACCAATCCGGTGTTGCAGCTCAACCTGGCGAACGCTTATCTGCAAGGGGGGCAACCACAGGAAGCGGCCAATATTCTGAATCGCTACACTTTTAACAATAAAGATGACAGCAACGGCTGGGATTTACTGGCACAGGCGGAAGCCGCACTAAATAACCGCGATCAGGAACTGGCTGCGCGAGCAGAAGGTTATGCGCTCGCCGGGCGACTCGATCAGGCTATTTCCTTGTTGAGTAGCGCCAGTTCGCAGGTGAAATTAGGCAGCCTGCAACAAGCGCGTTACGATGCGCGCATCGACCAGTTGCGCCAGCTGCAGGAACGCTTTAAGCCTTATACCAAGATGTAATTCGCATTAAAGGAAGAACAATGACCAAACAGGTAAAAATCTACCATAACCCACGCTGTTCAAAGAGCCGGGAAACGCTGAACCTGCTGAAAGAAAACGGCGTGGAGCCAGAAGTGGTGCTCTACCTTGAGACACCCGCCGATGCGGCAACGCTGCGTGATTTGCTGAAAATGCTGGGGATGAATAGCGCTCGTGAATTGATGCGCCAAAAAGAGGATCTTTATAAAGAACTGAACCTGGCTGACAGTTCACTTAGCGAAGAGGCGCTGATTCAGGCGATGGTGGATAATCCGAAACTAATGGAACGCCCGATTGTGGTCGCGAATGGCAAAGCACGGATTGGTCGTCCACCGGAGCAGGTACTGGAAATCGTGGGTTAAGATGTGCTCCATCGCTAGTTGAAGCACATTGCCGGATGCGACGCTTGCCGCGTCTTATCCGGCCTACGAATACTATGGATTAACTTCGCGTAGGTCGGATAAGGCGTTCGCGCCGCATCCGACAATAAACACCTTATCTACAACTTCAGAATTTCTTTCACAAAAGGAATGGTCAGCTTGCGTTGCGCGGTAATCGACGCACGATCCAGCTGATCCAGCGTCATAAACAACGTGCGCATTTCTCTGTCGAGCCGCTTCAGCAAGAAACGCCCCACATCTTCCGGCAGTTCAAAACCACGCAAACGCGCGCGTAACTGTAGCGCCTGCAACTTATCTTCATCAGAAAGTGGCTGCAATTTGTAGATCTGCCCCCAGTCGAGACGCGACGCGAGATCCGGTAATCCCAGATTCAACTGCCGCGGTGGACGATCGCCGGTGATCAACAACCGTGTTTTGCCCGATTCCAGAATTCGATTGTAGAGATCGAAAATCGCCATCTCCCACAACTCATCGCCGGCAATACACTCAATGTTGTCAATACAGACCAGCGACAAATGCTCCATACCGTCGAGCACTTCCGGAACAAACCAGGTGCGTTTATCCAGCGGGACATAGCCCACCGCATCGCCACGCTGCGACAATTCCGCGCAAGCCGCGTGCAGCAGATGGCTGCGCCCCGCGCCTTCGCGTGCCCAGAGATAGATGTAACCGCTATGTTCCTGACGCAGCACGTTTTGCAGCGCGGCCAGTAAAGAGGAGTTATCCCCCGGCCAGAAACTTGCAAAGGTTTCGTCGTCAGGAAGATAAAGTGGCAAAGAGAGCTGTGCCGGTGTGTTCAGAGATACCTCAACCAGGATTTCACAAAATCGCGAGAAGTTTACCACAGAATCCCATGATGTTTGAACCGGGCAGCAACACTGCCCGGTCGGTACATTATTTGTCTGTTATATCCGCGTCTTCTGCGTCCAGCACCACTTCTTCAGGGCGCAGCATACTAATCAGTTTGAAGATCAAACTTAAGCCGATACCGACGATGGTCGCCAGCGCCATACCTTTCAGCTCCGCCGCCCCAATGTTTACCTTCGCGCCACTGACGCCGATGATCAAAATCACGGAAGTCAGGATCAGGTTCTGTGCTTTGTTGTAATCCACTTTCGATTCGATCAACACACGAATACCGGAAGCACCGATGACACCGTAAAGCAGCAGCGAAACGCCGCCCATCACCGGCAATGGAATCATCTGGATAGCAGCAGCCAGTTTACCGACGCAGGAAAGCAGGATAGCGAAAATCGCCGCACCGCCGATAACCCAGGTACTGTAAACACGGGTGATCGCCATCACGCCAATGTTTTCTCCGTAAGTGGTGTTTGGCGTGGAGCCAAAGAAGCCGGAGATCACGGTCGACAAGCCGTTAGCAAACATCGAACGGTGCAGACCTGGATCGCGCAGCAGATCTTTTTTGACGATATTAGCCGTTACTACCAGGTGCCCTACGTGTTCGGCAATAACCACTAACGCCGCTGGCAGAATAGTCAGAATGGCAAACCACTCGAAGCGCGGCGTATAGAGGGTCGGCAGCGCAAACCAGTGAGCATTAATAATCGGCGTGGTATCGACAATTCCCATTGCGAAAGAGAGCGCGTACCCCACCAGCACGCCAATTAAAATCGGGATAATTGCCAGGAAACCACGAAACAGCACGGAACCTAAAACCGTGACCGCCAGGGTGGTAATAGAGATGATGATGGTTTTGGAGTCTGGCGTTTGCCCTTCAGCCGGGAGTAAACCCGCCATACCGGCAGCTACGCCCGCCAGCTCCAGACCGATGACGGCAACGATTGCGCCCATTGCCGCAGGTGGAAACAGCACGTCCAGCCAGCCGGTCCCCGCTTTCTTCACGATAAAAGAAACCAGGCAGAACAGCACGCCGCACATAATAAAGCCGCCCAGCGCGACTTCATACCCCAACGGCAACAGTAACAATACCGGTGAAATAAAGGCAAAGCTGGAACCAAGATAAGCCGGAATTTTCCCTTTACAGATGAAGAGATACAGCAGTGTTCCTATACCGTTAAATAACAGTACAGTCGCCGGGTTAATATGAAATAAGACGGGCACCAGGACGGTTGCACCAAACATGGCGAACAAATGTTGCAAACTAAGCGGGATTGTCTGTAAAAGTGGCGGTCTTTCACTCACCCCGATAGCACGGCGCGTCATAGTATTATCCTCTGTATTATGTGTTATAGGCGCTTTACTCAAAAAAAAGCCGACTCTTAAAGTCGGCTTTAATTATTTTTATTCTTTATTTCGTACCAAAGATTTTGTCACCGGCATCGCCGAGGCCCGGAATAATGTATCCGTGCTCGTTCAGTCCCTGGTCAATCGATGCAGTATACAGTTCGACGTCCGGGTGCGCTTTTTCCAGCGCAGCGATACCTTCTGGTGCAGCTACCAGCACCAGAACTTTGATGCTGCTGCAGCCCGCTTTTTTCAGCAGGTCGATGGTCGCGATAACGGAACCACCGGTTGCCAGCATTGGGTCAACGATCAGCGCCATACGCTCATCGATGTTAGAAACCAGTTTCTGGAAGTACGGTACCGGCTCCAGCGTTTCTTCATTACGGTACATACCGACGACGCTGATGCGCGCGCTCGGAACGTTTTCCAGCACACCGTCCATCATCCCCAGACCCGCACGCAGAATTGGCACAACGGTAATTTTCTTACCTTTGATCTGGTCGATTTCTACCGGGCCGTTCCAGCCTTCGATAGTTACTTTTTCCGTTTCGAGGTCGGCGGTCGCTTCGTAAGTCAGCAGGCTACCCACTTCGGAAGCGAGTTCGCGAAAGCGCTTGGTGCTGATATCTTGCTCACGCATCAGTCCCAGCTTGTGTTTGACGAGTGGGTGTTTGACTTCCACGATCTTCATACTCTTTCTCCTTTGAGGGGCAGCCACAAAAAAAATCGACGGATTATACCTCCTTTCTTCAAGGCGGCAATATTATTTTCGTTGACTTTAGTCAAAATGATAACGGTTTGAGATAAAGTTATTTTATATTCAAATAGTTATGAAAGAAGATTATTCCATCCGAAAACGATCCTTTGCCCTGGTACAAGTATTCTTTCGCCGCGCGCCTGGGGAAAAGACGTGCAAAAAGGTTGTGTAAAGCAGTCTCGCAAACGTTTGCTTTCCCTGTTAGAATTGCGCCGAATTTTATTTTTCTACCGCAAGTAACGCGTGGGGACCCAAGCAGTGACCGATAAAACCTCTCTTAGCTACAAAGATGCCGGTGTTGATATTGACGCGGGTAATGCTCTGGTTGGAAGAATCAAAGGCGTAGTGAAGAAAACGCGTCGTCCGGAAGTGATGGGCGGTCTGGGCGGCTTCGGTGCGCTGTGTGCATTGCCGCAAAAATATCGTGAACCTGTGCTGGTTTCCGGCACTGACGGCGTAGGTACCAAGCTGCGTCTGGCGATGGACTTAAAACGTCACGACACCATTGGTATTGATCTGGTCGCCATGTGCGTTAATGACCTGGTGGTGCAAGGTGCGGAACCGCTGTTTTTCCTCGACTATTACGCAACCGGAAAACTGGATGTTGATACCGCTTCAGCGGTGATCAGCGGCATTGCGGAAGGTTGTCTGCAATCGGGCTGTTCACTGGTGGGTGGCGAAACGGCGGAAATGCCGGGGATGTATCACGGTGAAGATTACGATGTCGCTGGTTTCTGCGTTGGCGTGGTAGAAAAATCAGAAATCATCGACGGATCTAAAGTCAGCGACGGCGATGTGCTGATTGCACTCGGCTCCAGCGGCCCGCACTCGAACGGCTATTCGCTGGTGCGCAAAATTCTTGAAGTCAGCGGTTGTGATCCGCAAACCACCGAACTTGATGGTAAGCCATTAGCCGATCATCTGCTGGCACCGACCCGCATTTACGTGAAGTCAGTGCTGAAATTGATTGAAAAGGTCGATGTGCATGCCATTGCGCACCTGACCGGCGGCGGCTTCTGGGAAAACATTCCGCGCGTATTGCCAGATAATACCCAGGCAGTGATTGATGAATCTTCCTGGCAGTGGCCGGAAGTGTTCAACTGGCTGCAAACGGCAGGTAACGTTGAGCGCCATGAAATGTATCGCACCTTCAACTGCGGCGTCGGTATGATTATTGCCCTGCCTGCTCCGGAAGTGGACAAAGCCCTCGCCCTGCTCAATGCCAACGGTGAAAACGCGTGGAAAATCGGTATCATCAAAGCCTCTGATTCCGAACAACGCGTGGTTATCGAATAATGAATATTGTGGTGCTTATTTCCGGCAACGGAAGTAATTTGCAGGCAATTATTGACGCCTGCAAAACCAACAAAATTAAAGGCACCGTACGGGCAGTTTTCAGCAATAAGGCCGACGCGTTCGGCCTTGAACGCGCCCGCCAGGCGGGTATTGCAACGCATACGCTCATCACCAGCGCGTTTGACAGTCGTGAAGCCTATGACCGGGAGTTGATTCATGAAATCGACATGTACGCACCCGATGTGGTCGTGCTGGCTGGTTTTATGCGCATTCTCAGCCCGGCGTTTGTCTCCCACTATGCTGGGCGTTTGCTGAACATTCACCCTTCTCTGCTGCCGAAATATCCCGGATTACACACCCATCGTCAGGCGCTGGAAAATGGCGATGAAGAGCACGGTACATCGGTGCATTTCGTCACCGATGAACTGGACGGTGGCCCGGTTATTTTACAGGCGAAAGTCCCGGTATTTGCTGGTGATACGGAAGATGACATCACCGCCCGCGTGCAAACCCAGGAACACGCTATTTATCCACTGGTGATTAGCTGGTTTGCCGATGGTCGTCTGAAAATGCACGAAAACGCCGCGTGGCTGGATGGTCAACGTCTGCCGCCGCAGGGCTACGCTGCCGACGAGTAATGCCCCCGTAGTTAAAGCGCCAGCTCTGCCGCTGGCGTTTTTCAATTCACCTGTAAATCGCAAGCTCCAGCAGTTTTTTTCCCCCTTTTCTGGCATAGTTGGACATCTGCCAATATTGCTCGCCATAATATCCAGGCAGTGTCCCGTGAATAAAACGGAGTAAAAGTGGTAATGGGTCAGGAAAAGCTATACATCGAAAAAGAGCTCAGTTGGTTATCGTTCAATGAACGCGTGCTTCAGGAAGCGGCGGACAAATCTAACCCGCTGATTGAAAGGATGCGTTTCCTGGGGATCTATTCCAATAACCTTGATGAGTTCTATAAAGTCCGCTTCGCTGAACTGAAGCGACGCATCATTATTAGCGAAGAACAAGGTTCCAACTCTCATTCCCGCCATTTACTGGGCAAAATTCAGTCCCGGGTGCTGAAAGCCGATCAGGAATTCGACGGCCTCTACAACGAGTTGTTGCTAGAGATGGCGCGCAACCAGATCTTCCTGATTAATGAACGCCAGCTCTCCGTCAATCAACAAAACTGGCTGCGTCATTATTTTAAGCAGTATCTGCGTCAGCACATTACGCCGATTTTAATCAATCCTGACACTGATTTAGTGCAGTTCCTGAAAGATGATTACACCTATCTGGCGGTGGAAATTATCCGTGGCGATACCATCCGTTACGCGCTGCTGGAGATCCCATCAGATAAAGTGCCGCGCTTTGTGAATTTACCGCCAGAAGCGCCGCGTCGACGCAAGCCGATGATTCTTCTGGATAACATTCTGCGTTACTGCCTTGATGATATTTTCAAAGGCTTCTTTGATTATGACGCGCTGAATGCCTATTCAATGAAGATGACCCGCGATGCCGAATACGATTTAGTGCATGAGATGGAAGCCAGCCTGATGGAGTTGATGTCTTCCAGTCTCAAGCAGCGTTTAACTGCTGAGCCGGTGCGTTTTGTTTATCAGCGCGATATGCCCAATGCGCTGGTTGAAGTGTTACGCGAAAAACTGACTATTTCCCGCTACGACTCCATCGTCCCCGGCGGTCGTTATCATAATTTTAAAGACTTTATTAATTTCCCCAATGTCGGCAAAGCCAATCTGGTGAACAAACCACTGCCACGTTTACGCCACATTTGGTTTGATAAAGCCCAGTTCCGCAACGGTTTTGATGCCATTCGTGAGCGCGATGTGCTGCTCTATTATCCTTATCATACCTTTGAGCATGTACTGGAACTGCTGCGTCAGGCTTCGTTCGACCCGAGCGTACTGGCGATTAAAATTAACATTTACCGCGTGGCGAAAGATTCACGCATCATCGACTCGATGATCCACGCCGCACACAACGGTAAGAAAGTCACCGTGGTGGTTGAGTTACAGGCACGTTTCGACGAAGAAGCCAACATTCACTGGGCGAAGCGCCTGACCGAAGCAGGCGTGCACGTTATCTTCTCTGCGCCGGGGCTGAAAATTCACGCCAAACTGTTCCTGATTTCACGTAAAGAAAACGGTGAAGTGGTGCGTTACGCACACATCGGGACCGGGAACTTTAACGAAAAAACCGCGCGTCTTTATACTGACTATTCGTTGCTGACCGCCGATGCGCGCATCACTAACGAAGTACGGCGGGTGTTCAACTTTATTGAAAACCCATACCGTCCGGTGACATTTGATTATTTAATGGTGTCGCCGCAAAACTCTCGCCGTCTGTTGTATGAAATGGTGGACCGCGAGATCGCCAACGCGCAGCAAGGGCTGCCCAGTGGTATCACCCTGAAGCTAAATAACCTTGTCGATAAAGGTCTGGTTGATCGTCTGTATGCGGCCTCCAGCTCCGGCGTACCGGTTAATCTGCTGGTGCGCGGAATGTGTTCTCTGATCCCCAATCTGGAAGGCATTAGCGACAACATTCGTGCCATCAGTATTGTTGACCGTTACCTTGAACATGACCGGGTTTATATTTTTGAAAATGGCGGCGATAAAAAGGTCTACCTTTCTTCCGCCGACTGGATGACGCGCAATATTGATTATCGTATTGAAGTGGCAACGCCGCTGCTCGATCCGCGCCTGAAGCAGCGGGTGCTGGACATCATCGACATATTGTTCAGCGATACGGTCAAAGCACGTTATATCGATAAAGAACTCAGTAATCGCTACGTTCCCCGCGGCAATCGCCGCAAAGTACGGGCGCAGTTGGCGATTTACGACTACATCAAATCACTCGAACAATCTGAATAACCCTATGCCAATACACGATAAATCCCCTCGTCCGCAGGAGTTTGCTGCGGTCGATCTTGGTTCAAACAGTTTTCACATGGTCATAGCCCGTGTGGTAGATGGTGCCATGCAGATTATTGGCCGCCTGAAACAGCGGGTGCATCTGGCGGACGGCCTGGGGCCAGATAATATGTTGAGTGAAGAGGCAATGACGCGCGGTTTGAACTGTCTGTCGCTATTTGCCGAAAGGCTACAAGGGTTTTCCCCTGCCAGCGTCTGTATAGTTGGTACCCATACGCTGCGTCAGGCGCTGAACGCCACTGACTTTCTGAAACGCGCGGAAAAAGTCATTCCCTACCCGATCGAAATTATTTCCGGTAATGAAGAAGCCCGTCTGATTTTTATGGGCGTGGAACATACCCAACCGGAAAAAGGTCGCAAACTGGTTATTGATATTGGCGGCGGTTCTACAGAACTGGTGATTGGTGAAAATTTCGAACCGATTCTCGTTGAAAGCCGCCGGATGGGTTGTGTCAGCTTTGCCCAGCTTTATTTCCCTGGCGGGGTCATCAATAAAGAGAATTTTCAGCGCGCTCGCATGGCGGCAGCACAAAAACTGGAAACGTTAACCTGGCAATTTCGAATTCAGGGCTGGAACGTGGCAATGGGCGCTTCCGGTACCATAAAAGCCGCCCATGAAGTGTTAATGGAAATGGGCGAGAAAGACGGGATAATTACCCCGGAACGTCTGGAAAAACTGGTAAAAGAAGTTTTACGTCACCGTAATTTCGCATCGCTGAGTTTACCGGGTCTTTCCGAAGAACGGAAAACAGTCTTCGTTCCGGGACTGGCGATTTTATGCGGTGTGTTTGATGCTTTAGCCATCCGTGAACTGCGCCTTTCTGACGGGGCGTTACGCGAAGGCGTACTGTATGAAATGGAAGGACGTTTCCGTCATCAGGATGTGCGTAGTCGCACTGCCAGCAGCCTCGCCAACCAGTATCACATCGACAGCGAACAGGCCCGACGGGTGCTGGATACCACTATGCAAATGTACGAACAGTGGCGGGAACAGCAACCGAAGCTGGCGCATCCACAACTGGAGGCGCTACTGCGATGGGCCGCCATGCTGCATGAGGTCGGGTTGAATATCAACCACAGCGGTTTGCATCGCCACTCCGCTTATATTCTGCAAAACAGCGACTTGCCGGGTTTTAATCAGGAACAGCAGCTGATGATGGCGACACTGGTGCGCTATCACCGTAAAGCGATTAAACTCGACGATCTGCCGCGCTTTACCTTGTTTAAGAAGAAACAGTTCCTGCCACTGATTCAGCTATTGCGCCTTGGCGTATTACTCAATAATCAACGTCAGGCAACCACCACACCGCCAACATTGACGCTGATTACTGATGACAGTCACTGGACACTGCGTTTCCCGCATGACTGGTTTAGTCAGAATGCGCTGGTACTGCTTGATCTGGAAAAGGAGCAAGAATACTGGGAAGGCGTGGCTGGCTGGCGGTTGAAAATTGAAGAAGAAAGTACACCAGAAATCGCCGCTTAATGCTTTGCGGGCCGACGAGAAATGTCGGCCCGCATTATTCAGGCACTTTCGCGAATGGGTTCGATTTCATTCAGCGTATCAATTAACGGTTGCGGCTTACCAATAAGATAACCCTGCATATAATCGATCCCCAAAGAGAGCACCGCCTCGCGGATCTCTTCGTTTTCAACGTACTCTGCCACTACCCGCATTTTCTTCATTCGCGCCAGGTGGCAAATCGACGCCACTATCTGATAATCCAGACTATTTGACACAATATTGCGGATAAAACTGCCGTCAATTTTAAGCAGATCGGCATTCACATTTTTAAGCCGCGCATAGCTGGCGTAGCCGGTGCCGAAATCATCAATCGCAATCTGGCAGCCTAATTCCTGAAGATGCTGCAAGGTGATTTGCGCCTGCTTAACATTGGTCAGAGCATTACTTTCGGTGACTTCAAAAATAAGTTGCCACGCTTCAATCTGATATTTAGCCAGCAGCTGACTGACTTCAACAGGAAAACGAGCCTGACATACCGAGGTTGGAGACAGATTAATAGCAAAACGGTGAGCGGGCATCTTCGCTCTGTTTTCAGCCATAAATTGCAGCGTATGCTCAATGACCCACATGTCGATACTCGACGATAAACCAAATTCGTGCGCGACCGGTAAGAAGCTATCGGGGCTGATCAGCTCATCATTCTCACCCTTCATGCGCAGAAGAATTTCATGGTAAACATCACCACGCATACCGGTAATCGGCTGGGCCATCAGGAAAAAATGGTTGTGTTCCAGCGCCTGCTGTAGTCGATTCATCATCGCGACTTTATCTTTCAATTCGCGTTGCAAATACATTGCTCCGCGACGCTGCATATTTTCCGGGACGTTGGTCACGATGGAAAGTTCGGCCACCGTATTTAGCTCTCCCAGCAGCAGGTAGATATGATTCACTGGCGAGCGCACATAGCAGTAACTGACGCCAATCTGCGGTTGCATCGGCATTCCATCCCAAAAGAAACGAAATTGCTTGAGATGGCTATCCAGTGCGGTAATGCGCTCCTGGTGCGATTCTGTATTCAGCCGCAGCGCGAGATCGTTACCCGAAAGCTGATAAACATCTTCACCCGGTTCCAGCAATGGTGACAGCCAGTGAGAAAGTTTTTGCTTGTATTGAATCCGCAGCATGATGCCATAGTTCTTAACCAGCATTTCCATGCCAGGGATGTGTAAATAGCATAGCGCAGACCAGGGGGCATCACGCAACGCGCGATTCAGGGCGCGAACATTTGGCAGATGAACCACCGGGTCCACATACGCAAGCCGCTGAATGCGTCTGACTACAGCTCGCTGACGGGTTGCCAGTACAGCCATATAATTGACAATAAAAGAGAATACCAGATAACTGGAGGAGGTTATGGTCAGCTGCGTGGTATAGCCAGGATAAATGGGAATGTAATTTTGATAGCTATGGATGCTGATCATCAACACGACCGCCCAGAGCAATGAAATCAACTTATAACCATAGCGCATCGCTCCCCACATCATCAGGGGCAGCAATAATGACAAGGTGTAATTGGTGCTAAAAATCGTGCTTTTTTCATTTAACGGCATGCATAACAGCAACAATAAGGCACCTAATGCCAGTAGCCAGATTGCGAACTCTTTTTTGGTAACTTTGGCATCAACCTGCTGTTTTAATTGCGAATAATAGCTACGTAAATAAAACGGATTTCGCACCACCCGAATGATAAAGTAGCACAGCGGGACACCAATCAGATTACCCACCAGCAAGGCCTGATAATTGATTAAGGTCCCGAGGTTAAAGGGCATGACGCCGACCAGATTTTCTCTGCTCGCCAGTAACCCTACAAACGCAGCAAACTGGAAAAGTATCAGAAACAGCGTTGCAGGAAACACAATCTGCCAGAATAGTCGCTGGGAAATTAAACGGCTATCACCATGTGAAACGTTGTTACGCCGGGGGGTAAAAACCCTGTAACCGCCCCAACAGAGAATGATAATGATAATAAAATTAGCCGTTAATGAGAGCGTTTCGTAAAAACCCAGCTCTGCATATTTGCGGACAAAAATCCCTAAGGCGATCCCTGGCAATGCCGCCCAGCTGAAAAACATCATCATGCTGATCATCAGTGCCAGTGGCAGATAAAAGAGAAAAACTTCACCGGAAGAAATATGCGCGAAAGTATTAATGTGGGCGAAAATGGGCAAGATTAAAGAAGGCAGGAACAGCGGAAGCCCCCACCATTTATCACGTATTTTTATATAAGTTGCATTCAGTTTCATAGATGCTCAGCAGAATCCCCCACATCCTGAAGGAGGTGTATTCAGACAGGCATCCCACCTGACTTCGAATGATGATTATTCATCACTATAGAGAGCAATGATTCTAAGTGTCATATGAAAGTTCCAATTGATATATATCAAACAAAATAACCCTGATTAATGAATTATTACGTTTATCATGTTAACTCATCATTATTACATCATCATTGTAAATAATTAAATTAACTTCCATAACATTAAAATATGTATTCACTGACGCTTCTTTACATAACGAAGAATTGACCATTTTGTCCTGTTGTGCCTTAATGTAAGTACCGTCCACGGCGTGGGACATACTTCAAGGAACCTTTTGTGAGTCAGGCAACCAGTATGCGAAAACGACACCGATTTAACAGTCGCATGACCCGTATCGTACTGCTCATCAGCTTTATCTTCTTCTTTGGCCGTTTTATCTACTCGTCCGTCGGTGCCTGGCAGCACCATCAGAGCAAAAAAGAAGCTCAGCAATCCACACTCTCCGTCGAATCACCGGTACAACGTTAGCGGTTACCTTCTCCACTCTCACAGAACATAACGGCACCTCGCTGTCGGATGCTTTTGCTCTTTGAGATTATCAAAGCGGCAGATATTCTTTCATCTTAAATTTTACGTCTTTGTTCTGACTGCAGTTCGGCTGCGAAATAAATACATCATTAATACATATGTTGTGATGATGTATTTTTATAAATTATTCCCCACATGAATTTTAATAAATTTAATCTATTCCTTTATACGCAATACATTTACTTTCCTCTTTTGATGATCTTAAATGTCTTATTTTTCGTAATGTGTATAACAAGGAATAGTGATGAAATTTAAAAAATGTCTTCTGCCTGTGGCAATGTTAGCGTCATTCACTCTGGCAGGATGCCAGTCAAATGCTGATGATCATGCCGCCGATGTTTATCAAACCGATCAACTGAATACCAAACAAGAAACTAAAACCGTTAATATTATTTCCATTCTTCCCGCAAAAGTTGCCGTAGACAACGCCCAAAATAAACGGAACGCACAAGCCTTCGGCGCGCTTATTGGCGCTGTCGCTGGCGGTGTTATCGGCCACAACGTCGGGTCTGGCAGCAATTCCGGAACGACGGCAGGTGCAGTTGGCGGCGGAGCTGTAGGCGCGGCAGCGGGTTCTATGGTGAATGATAAAACCTTAGTGGAAGGTGTTTCTTTAACATATAAGGAAGGCACCAAAGTGTATACCTCCACCCAAGTGGGTAAAGAGTGCCAGTTTACGACAGGTTTAGCCGTTGTTATTACCACGACGTATAACGAAACGCGTATTCAGCCAAATACCAAATGTCCTGAAAAGAGCTAATAATCAGGAGGAGTCATGAAGAAAGTTTTTCTTTGCGCCATCTTAGCCTCCTTAAGCTATCCGGCTATCGCCTCATCATTGCAGGATCAACTCTCGGCTGTCGCAGAAGCGGAACAGCAAGGTAAAAATGAAGAGCAAAGGCAGCATGACGAATGGGTCGCGGAGCGCAACAGGGAAATCCAGCAAGAGAAGCAACGTCGCGCAAACGCCCAGGCCGCGGCTAATAAAAGAGCGGCAACGGCAGCAGCGAATAAGAAAGCTCGTCAGGATAAACTGGACGCCGAAGCCACTGCGGACAAAAAACGCGATCAAAGTTATGAAGATGAGCTACGTAGCTTAGAGATTCAGAAACAAAAACTGGCGCTGGCGAAAGAAGAAGCCCGCGTTAAGCGCGAAAACGAATTTATCGATCAGGAACTGAAGCACAAAGCTGCGCAAACCGATGTGGTGCAATCTGAAGCTGACGCAAACAGAAATATGACTGAAGGCGGTCGCGATCTGATGAAAAGCGTGGGTAAAGCAGAAGAGAATAAATCAGATAGCTGGTTTAACTAAACGATGTTAGTAACTTCAAACCTATAATTCTTTAGGATAAAAAACCCTCTGTAGTAACAGAGGGTTTTGTTCATTCATAGTGCAGGGTCAAATCATTCCCACTCAATTATTTACGGATACCATAACCAATTGAGTGATAACATTTTTCCAAAGATGAATTTTTCTCGTACCGTTTTATATACCGTCACCGGAAATCAGTACCATGAAAAATGCCATGCTATCTGGTCAGGGTGTCGTACTGTTTTTCGCAGACTCTTCCGGCTTCGGCTGCCCGGTCAGCATACTCTGCCAGTTGTCTATTTCTCTCGAGAGATTTGCTGAACACGTCGGCAAGCAAAACTCCGGTGTCTGCGGCTGACGACCCAGCGCCGACAATGGCGTTATAGTGCCTGAGCTGCTCACGGATGGCAACGAGCTGTTGCTGCAACCGGCCAGCGCGAGCGGCAGCATCAAGAGCATCATTGCGCGCCTGGTCGATCCTCTGCTGAGCTTCACGTTCATTGGTCACTTTCTCCTGTTCGTAGTACTGACGAACTTTTTCTTCTTCGGCTTTGCAGTCTTCTTTCGCCTGCGCATACCCGGCGTCGTACTGACGGCTACCGTGTACATTCCAGGCAACAACTCCTGATATGACCAGAACAGCAAGCACTGCCACGATAATCAACTGTTTCCAGTATGCTTTTACGAATGCCCAGATCATACCGCCAGCACCTTACTGGCAGTGACGTACCGCGCGCGCCGGTCGTCGATGCCATTCCTGCCACCATTGATAATCAGAGTTACACGTGCAATATCGCCGGTATACTTCATGCAACCTTTGCTGGAGAAGAACCACGCCGCGCTACGAGCCGCGTATTCGTCCTGCGCCAACAGTTCAGGATTCTCCAGCAGGTCCACTTTCAGGCCGTTTCCGCAATCACGATAGTTATTCAAACCGGTAATCTGGATAAGTCCGCGGCCACGGTAATTCCAGCCATCGCCGGGGGCATTGTTCCCCATGCGTTTGCTGTACACCAGATTGGCAATCGCTCGCTGGCGCTCGAGTGGCAATGGTGGTTCACCAGCATGGCGACCCAGTGCATTAGCCTGCCCCTGAGTGAGACGCCCAGCCCGAACGAAGTTAGCCAGTCCGCTGACACTGTAGTTGAAATTCTCCTGCAACCTGGTGAAGCCCCCAGACTCATGCCCGACTTGAGCAATAAACATTGCCTGATCTTCTGCTTTGCTGATACCAAACTCTTTCATCGCAGAAGTTATATGCGAGAACCAGCGTGCGGCCAGCGCCTCGCTAATACCAGCAGCTCGCTGGAATTGTTTAATCTCCATGTTTAGACCTCGATATTTTGAAAATCTGAACAACGTTACCGCGTGTTTTAATAACCGCGGCAAGCATGACAGCGTTGATAATGACCTCAGATAAATCCACAGCCATTGGCGTGCGTAACCAGATTGAATAGACGACACGAACAGGAATACTGGCCGCAGCAACAATAAGGAAATAAGCAAGCCACCCTCCCCATCTTCGATGTTGAGAGCCGTTACGCCGGAATGTGACAACGCGAATTGCTATGCCAGTACAAATAACTGCATTGGTGATAAGCAAAAAAAACTCATGCGTTACCATCGTCTTTTCTCCCCGGAATTAAATCGCGTGGATTGTCTGAACGGTGGTAGAGCCATATACCAATACGCACAGCGACAATTGCTGACACGAATGCGCCAGCAGAGAAAACAATCCCTTTTTCAAAAGAGTCCTGCGTGATGGTAGGGATCAGGCTGGCTATGCCGATAAGAATTGATGCTGCTGGTTTGTAGAAAAGAAGTCCACAGAGAAAGCTAAGCATCGATAAGAGTACGCGACGATGAATTGGGTACTCTACCGCAGAGGTAACAAAAATTACCGCACCAGCAAGAGCACCGAGCGCCACCTCTGGCGGAACGCCTACGATAACTGCAGCAAGAGAGCTCACACTAAGCCATTGATTTAAAGAATCAGTAGTTAGATGGGCTGACATAATGAACACCGTTTATTACGCATAACAATCTCCTTACTATTGAAGATTCACACATAATAAACCATTTAAGGATAATAGTTACCTCAAAACGCTGTATTTCTACCTTCTACGGCAATGAAAATTTCGTTCAGAAAATGGTCTAGTGTACCTCTCAGTCACAATTAAAGAAGAAAGAAGCCGAACTTACTTCGTAATAAGCAAGCCGGCTACTAAGATTAATCCTCAATATTTAGCTACTTTCAAGCATTGCAAGACGTGATTCTATTTTTTCGATTCTTCTACGCAAATAAGCTGACTCAAGCCATAAACACTGGTCAGTACGGATACCCCACCTATTTCCAGCCTTGCAAACCAGAGTTCGCTCTTCTGTTTCGTATTCTTCTTCCATCTCAATTTCGACGCCATCCACAACTTTAGTGATCATCCTTACCGCCATCACTGGCGCGTATTTATCATCCCATTCATCGTAACAGAGAAGGCCAAATCTGGTTCCATCAATCCCATGCGCGAGGAAAGTGTCTCTCACTTGTTGTGCTATAACACCAAAATGCCAGCGGGCACCATCTCCCTTTTCCCTGACGGCATCAAGCCAGCGAAAAGCTACAATCCTGATATCTCCCCATGCATCCAGAATTGCATCACCTTCATAACCACGAGACATATACAAGCTGAGCTCACTTGTACTAATCGGTTCACTTTTTTCTCTACCATCTGATGTGTTTATCGAACCGTTCGCAGAATAAACCTGTGCCCATCTAAATGATGGTGCACCAAGAGATTTGCTGTTATCAATAATTGGTGAAAAATTACCTTTAATGGCAATATTTCCAGAGTCGCCGAATATATTAATAACTGCAGAGTCATCACCATGGTTTTTTACGCTTAAGTTTCTTGATGAAATATTTATATCTTTGTTATATCCACTAACA